>JBGSIM010000001.1:0-57116 GCA_041742535.1 Cyclobacteriaceae bacterium
TAAAAATTCGATTGCCTATTTACGACCATCGCTTGATCTTTTAGAGGAGATTCAACTTACGGGTGATATCTTCTTTCCGCAGCGTTGGTTACAGACAACGTTTAGTGGATATTCATCAGTAGATGCTGTGTCGATTGTTGATTCATTTATGCTTGATCATCGCGACTATCCCTATTATTTAAGAAATAAGGTTTTACAATCAACCGATTTAATGAAAAGAGCGGTGGCATTAAAATCTGATGTTGTTGAATAGTTTTATGTCACGCAAAGTAGCTAAGACCGCAAGGAATTCTAAGATATTTCTTAGTGTACTTTGCGCCTTTGCGTGAAAAGATGAACATCACATTAAAAATGGAATCTTCCATTCTCCCATTTGCTCCATAAATATTCTGATAGAGTCAGGGTAAAATACAATGCAGTATAAAATGCCGAATAGAGCACCATATAAATGCGCATCGTGATTAATACCGTCTTTCGATTTCTTTGCACTGTAAAAGGAATAAACCAAATACCCTATTCCTAATATAAAACCTGGAAAACACAGCACACCATAAATACAAATATCCCGTAAAGGCAAGAACAGAATGCACCCAAAGACAACGGCCGATACTGCACCTGATGCACCCAATGAATTGTAGTTGGGATTCTTTTGATTCTTTAAGAGCGTTGGAATGTCCGAAACAATAATTCCTAACAGATAGAGTACGATAAAATGAACGCTACCAGTACTTCCGAAGATTTGTTGAAAGATGTATTCTAACTGAGTGCCAAAGAAATAGAACGAAAACATGTTGAAAATCAGGTGCATATGATCGCGGTGAATGAAGCCCGAAGTAATTAGCCGATGGTATTGCTTATCTTCAATTATTAAGTAGGGGTTCATCATCAGGCTATTCAGTAGCCTCGGCTTTTGCATGACATACAAACTGAAAGCTACCGTTAAGATGATGATGCCTGTTGTGAGAGTAATTTGCATTGCGCAAAGTACAACACAGTCTACTTGCAAGCAAAGGCCTGCCTACGCGTAGCCGCTTCGGCAAAGGCAGGGTCAAGTCACAAAAGAGAAAAATAATACTACATAGTAATTGATGCGCGCGAGTATTTATTTCGATAATCAACAGGGGAGAGGCCGGTAATTTTTTTGAATACGGTTCTAAAAGCTTTTGTGTCGGAGTACCCAACATCATACATTACTTCGCTTACATTTTTTCGACTTGCTTCCAGGCTTTTCTTAGCCGCTTCAATTTTTACGCGTTGAATGTATTCGATTGGGGTGTTGTTCGTTGCCTTTTTGAAACGTCTTTCAAAATTACGTCTTCCTATTGCAAACTTAGCAGCAAGATCTTCTACGGAAATTCTATCCGCTACATTTTTTTCTATAAAGGCTTGAGCTTTCTTCACATGTTCATCGTTGTGCGCATTCTGGCCATTGAAGATCATGAACTGGGATTGACTAAACCTATCGATCTCTATTTCGTAATACTTTGAAAAGAGAACAGCCATCTCGCGACTGGTGTACTTCTCTAGTATATAAAGGAGCAGGTTCCAGAATGAGTTTGCACCCCCACTTGAGTAAATGCCTTTTTCGTCTGTGATTATTTTATTTGAAACGAGTTCCACGTTTGGAAACAACTCTTTGAACTTTTCGGTCATAGACCAATGGGTTGAACATTTTTTACCCTCAAGAAGACCGGTGGAAGCCAATAAAAAAGCTCCCACACAAAGACTCGCCACTTCAGCTCCTTGTTCGTGTTGTTTGTTGATCCATGGAAAGAATTTCTTATTCGATTCTATCACCTCGTTCATGTTTCCATTTACAGCCGGAATAATAATGAGATCTGTTTTTTGTAACTGGTTGATTGTTATATCTGGAGATACTTTAAAGAATCGATCATACACTTGTGTTTCGGAATTGGCACCCACCAATTGAACTTGAAACAAAGGTTTTTTTCCAGAATCGGTTAGAAATTCATTCACCTTATTAAATAAAATGAAAGGTCCTTCAATACAACTTAATGCTACTGCCCCTGTGGGAACAAGAATGGAAATGTGCTTCATAATTTGATCTTTTTACATATCAAAATTATAAAAAGTGATTGTCGCAATCAACCCCGCACTATGTCGCTTTTGCACAGGTTTTGTTGAGTGACAACCTGCCACATTTGTATTGTAAACAACAAGTATTTATAACTAAACTCGATACTTATGAAACAAACTAAACTTATTTATTGGATTTCTACCAGCTTGATTTTTATCATGGAAGGGGTGCTTCCTGCTTTAACATCACAGACTGAATTGGCAAAGCAAGGAATCAGTCATTTGGGTTATCCGTCTTATTTTGGAGACGCGTTAGTAGTTTTCAAAGTACTTGGAGCGTTGGCGTTGATCATTCCAGTTGCACCAAAGCGAATAAAAGAATTAGCCTATGCCGGATTTGTCTTTGATTTTGTATTTGCAAGCATTAGCCATTTTGCAATTGATGGAATAAATTTTCAATCATTTTTTCCTCTAATCTTCCTGGCAATTTTAGTCGGTTCGTACTTGAGTTATCAAAAATTGGAAGATAAAGTTTACACAACACAATTAACTTAAACAGCTATGGCTACTAAAATATTTGTCAACCTTCCGGTAAATGATTTAGAAAAGTCGATGGACTTTTTTTCTAAGCTTGGATTTTCGTTTAACCCTCAGTTTACCGATGAGAAAGCAACGTGCATGGTCATCAGTGAAAACATTTTTGCGATGTTACTAACGAAATCCTTCTTTAAAACATTTACCAAGAAAGAGATTGTTGATGCACAAAAAGGTACAGAGGTATTACTTGCCTTAGATGCAGAGAGTCGTGCAAAGGTAGAGGAGATGGTAAAAAAAGCAGTGGCTGCTGGTGGATCCATTTACATGCCTCCGCAAGATCATGGTTGGATGTACCAACACAGCTTTGCGGATTTAGATGGCCATCAATGGGAAATTTTATATATGGATGAAAGTGCAATTCCACAGGCATGAGTCAGGCAGTTCATTCTCAAATGATGGTAGAAGTATTTAAGACCAATATTGATAATAAAGAGAAAGCCGAGCTAATGATCAGGGAAATCCAAAAAGAGTTTGTGAATTGTCGTGCAACCATTGACCTGGAAGATTGCGACAGGGTTTTAGTAGTGCGATCTTTGACTGAAGGAGTTGATTCATCGGAAATAATAGAACTCTTGTTCCAATTAGGTTGCAAGGCAGAAGTGTTACCTGATTTCTGAGCAACAAAATCCCCTCACACTTTCTTATTTTTTTCCGACCTTTATCGGGAATGAATGAAAATGTGATGAAGCGTGTAATACTGTTTTTAATCTTTATCTCTACTTTTCAATGTGGGTTTGCTCAAACTGCTGTTGTAGATGATGCAGTGGATGAACGAGTGTTCCTACTAAAAGACCTTGAGTTTTTTATTGACACTACCAACACTCTTACCTTTGCCCAGGCATCCGATCAGCAATTCGCTGAAAAGTTTCAGAAAAGAGAATCCTATCAAAACAAAGATTATCAGGCAGGAGCCTCTTATTGGATTCGATTTTCAGTTCAGCACAATGTGTCGAATAAGGTTTGGCTTATTGAATTTTACGATCAAACCATCGATTTAATTGAAGCCTATGTTCCTAATGGGAGTAATACCTATGATGAACATGTTATGGGTGATGGCTACCCCTTCCATAAACGAAAGTTTGCGCATAAGAATTTTGAAGTGCTGCTTGATCCCTTCCTCTACCTCTATTGAATACTACTATTTCAAAGTTCAGTCGCACGAATTTGCTGATATCAGAATGGCGTTGCGATCCGTCAACTGGTTTGTGTATTATGCACTAAACGAATATTTTCTCTTTGGAACATTCTATGGAATGATTTTAATCATTGCGTTGTATAACTTCCTTGTCTTTTTGGCGATACGCGAAATAAAAAATATCTATTACATCTTTTACATTATCAGTGTGGCTCTTTATGCCATGAGTTTGGATGGCGTAGGATTTCAATATCTATGGCCCAACCATCCTGAATGGAATAATTATACATCAGGAATATTTCTGTATTCATTGATTTTATGGGCGCTTATTTTTACCCGAAGGTTTTTAAGTACTCGTGCAAAAGCCCCTAGACTTGATAAAGCACTAAAGGCAATGATTGGCATTCGTACAGGTATCTTCCTGGTCGAATTCTTTTTTTACCCTGATTTCTTTGCGTTTAGGTTTATTGAGATTCTTCCGCTCTGGTTAATTCTTCATACAGGGATTCAGGTTTGGATGCGTGGGTATCGTCCGGCTCGCTATTTTGTAATCGCTTATGGCCTTTTATTATTAGGCTTCTTTCTACGTTCATTGGTTTTCTTTGATATGATTGAGTTGACCACGGTTTCGCACTATAGCTTACACTTCAGTTTTGTAATTGAAATGCTCTTCCTCACGCTTGCATTGGGCGATCGCATTACTATCCTAAAAGATAATAGGGATAGAGCACTGAGAAGAATCATTCAGCAGCATGAATTGAATATGCAACTAAAGGATAAAGTCAACAAAGAATTGGAGCAAAAGGTAAGTGAACGAACGGTAGAAATTAATAAGAAGAATAGTGAGTTAGAAGAAAGTAATACCCGGTTGTTGATTCAAACGCACGAGATCAATCAGATTAACTCCGTTCTTGATCTTGATAACTGGAAATTAAAAAATAAGATTAAAGAAGTGCTTGAGGAACGCTTGATGGAAAAGGCGATGGACTATGAAGAGTTCAAAACATTATATCCAGATACACTATCCTGCTATCGGTTTTTAGAAACCTTGAAATGGGAGGGTGGCTTTACATGCAGAAAGTGCGGCAATGAGAAATACTTTGACGGAGCGCAGAAATTTTCTAGGAGATGTACCCGTTGCGGGTATAATGAATCAATCACGGCCTTCACCATTTTTCATGGCGTAAAATTTCCTGTTGAGAAAGCATTTTTTATAACCTATATCTCGGTAACTGGTAAAAAGGGTTTTACCCTTGAAGCCCTTGCCGGAAAGCTTTCATTACGTACAAATACAGTTTGGGCTTTTAAGAATAAAGTCAAGAATCAAATCTCTGAACTAGAGAATGACGGCAAAATACACACCCTTTCTAAGTGGCATGAGGTTATTTTAACTGAGGAAAATAATTCTGCCCAATCCCCCAAGGTTAGTGAGCCAATCTCAAGGGACTAATGATTTAGTCTTGTTGCAAAAAATAAATGTTTATTAAGCGGTAAACGATAAGTTGATTTCTCTAAAATAGCCTCTGTAATCGTTTGAAATCAATGTTTTTAAAGCGCAAAATTGCCACCTTATACAATCAGAGCTAACATCAATTTTTTAATCTATAAATCATTAAAAAAGTGCATTGACCTCTTGCATCATCTAATTTTAATAACAATCGATTATTATTTGAGGTCTTTAAAGATCGTTTGAATTACTATCAACCAACTGTAAAACAATAAGTTAAGATGATTATAAGGTTGCTATTTCTGGGATTATTAACTGCTCCAGTATTGCTATTTGGACAGGTAAGGACGATTTCGGGTGTTGTTAAGGATGCCGCTGATGGATCGGGAATTCCAGGGGCAAATGTATTGATTGAGGGAACCACAAAAGGGGTTGCTACTGACCTGAATGGAGCTTTTCAAATTGAATTATCGGCTGGTGAACAAGTATTGGTTTTTTCTTTTATCGGGTATAAAACCCAATCAATTAATGTAGGGCAAAGATCTAGCATTGAAGTCACGCTTGAGTCGGACGCTACCCAACTAGATGAGATAGTTGTGATGGGGTATGGGGAACAAAAGAAAAGTGATGTGACTGGTGCCACGGCTACCGTTAAAGGATCAGAACTAATGAAGCAGCCCGTGTTAACCGCAACACAAGCGCTGCAAGGCAAAATTGCAGGGGTTCAGATTATCAGCAGTGGACAGCCAGGTAGTTCGCCTCAGATAAGGGTGCGTGGAGTTGGAACAGCCTTGGGTGGTACAACTTCTTTATATGTAGTAGATGGAGTACTTACAGATGACATTTCCAATGTTAATACAGCTGACATTGTAGATATGAGCATTCTTAAAGATGCATCATCGGCAGCGATCTACGGTTCGCGTGGAGCGAATGGAGTAATTATCATAACAACCAAGAAAGGAAGCATCGGAAAACTTAAAGTAACCTACAACAATAACATTGGCTTCCGGCAAGCAGCCAACTTAGTTGAAATGGCAAATAGTGCCGAGTACAGCAATTATGTTCAAGCTGCTACTGGTAAAGCACCTGCGGCAACTTCATATGATACTGATTGGTATGGAACTATTTTACGAAATGCCTTTCAGCAAAGTCATAATGTATCGCTTTCGGGCGGCACTGATAAAAGCACGTATCTTTTTAATGCGGGCTATTTGGCAGATGAAGGAATTGTACTTAACAATGATTTCAAAAGATTAACGCTTCGCTTCAATAGCGATTTTCAGTTAAATGAAAAACTTAAGTTTGGCTATCAAACTTCGTTTGGCAACAGCATAAACCAGAATGCATTTAGTAACCTAAACATTGATCCCTTTGGAAATATTGGCTCCGTATACAACAATGCATACCGCGCGGCTCCAATCATTCCCAGTAGCGAGGATGGCAGATATGGTAATACTTCTACCTATCAAAATGTTGGGAACCCCTTGTTGGACATAAACAACAACAGTATAAAAGTAAACGAGAACCGTTTACAGGGTTCAACCTTTTTATCCTACAAACCACTCGAATGGCTAACCCTGCGTTCATCACTGGGTGGTGATTGGCGTAATTCATTGAACCGAGGGTACTACTATCAATTTAATGCCGATGATAAAACTTTTTTAGTAGCAGGTGGAAATCAGCTTCGGACACAGAGTTCATTAGCGGTTCAGAATACACAGGCATTTAGATGGGTTTGGGATAACACGGCCACATTTACAAAGCAAATTGAGGATCACAGTTTCACCTTTTTAGCAGGTATAACTGCTGAAAAATTTAAGGTAACATCATTAAGTGCAAATAGAAATGATGTTCCGGCTGACCCTGATCTTTGGTATATAGGAGTGGGAGATGCCAATACATCTCAAAATGGTGGTGGTGGCGATGCATGGGCACGTAACTCTTATTTAGCAAGACTCAATTATTCGTTTCGGGAAAAGTATTTGTTAACAGCAACTGCTCGTATTGATGGTAGTTCAAGATTACCAACTCAAAACAGATGGCAAACCTTTCCATCATTTGGGGTAGGCTGGTTGTTGAGTAGAGAAGGATTTATGCAAAATCAAACTGTTTTTGATATGCTAAAATTACGTGGTTCATACGGCAAGGTAGGCAACGATCAAATACCAACAGATGCATTCACTCAGACGGTATCTCTCAACAGACCTTATCCATTTAATGGTAGTGTGGAACCTGCAACGAATGGCGCTCAAATTAATCAGATAATCGATCCAAATATTAACTGGGAGATTACTGAAGAGTATGATTTGGCTCTTGAGTTTGGATTATTCGAATCTAAACTTACTGGTGAAATAAACTTTTATGATAAGAAGGTAGCCAATGCATTAATCAATGTGCCGGTTCCTAGAACTGTTGGGGATGCTGATGGTGTGATTCTTACAAATGCTGCCACGATTCAAAACAGAGGCGTTGAAGTATTGTTAAATTGGAAGAAACAGGTTTCTGAAACTTTTTCGTATAGCATTGGGGGTAATGTTACTTTAAATGATAATGAAGTTGTTGCTCTTAATGGGGGTAGGGCAATCAGAGGAGGTAGCATTGGAGCAGCGCAAGGTTTTACAACGCTCACTCAAAATGGATATCCGGTAGGGAGTTTCTTTGTTCTTAGAACAAATGGTGTATTTAATACAGTGGGAGAAGTAAGTTCCTACACTAATTCAGAAGGTAAAATAATTCAACCCAATGCTAAGCCTGGAGACTTTATTTACGATGACGTAAACGGAGATGGTATTATTGATGATGAAGATCGCGTGTTTGCTGGCTCTTATCAACCTGTTGCTTATTTCGGACTAAATGGTTCAGTAAACTATAAGAATTGGGATTTCAGTATTGATTTCTACGGCAATTTGGGTAACGAAGTTTATAATGGAAAGAAGGCCGTTAAAGTAGATGGCAGGGATAATGTTGAAAAGAAAGTTGTGTATGATCGGTGGACTGCTTCAAACCAATCTCAAACTGAACCTGGTGCCAACACAGGCAACCAATTAGCTTCATCCTATTATGTGGAGTCGGGTACATTTGTCCGAATCAACAACCTCACGGTTGGCTATACGTTTCCGGCTTCTTCCCTAGGTAAATTTAAGTTAAGTAGTCTTCGTGCCTTTGCAACTTCTCAAAACCTGTTTACGCTAAAGAAATACAGCGGGTTTACTCCTGAGTTACCTGGTGATCCAATTAGTTCAGGGATAGAGTTGAGCGCGTATCCAACTACGCGCACAGTAGCAGTGGGTATAAGTGTTGGATTTTAAATAGTGGTTTATGAAAAAAACAAGACTTCAAATTAGTAGGTTATCATTTCTGTTACTTGTTCTATTCAGTCTAGTAACAATTTCGTGTAGCGATAGCTTTTTAGATATAAAAGTTCAAGGGGGAGTAACTACTCAAACAGATCCTAATCTTGCGAGCAAATTAGTTACTGGTGTTTATAATAGTTTGCTTCAAGGCGATGCGTTTGGAAACGGTGATGTGCATGGCTGGGGTTTTATTTCGGTAACCAGTATTATCTCAGATGATGCTGACAAAGGAAGTACGGCCGGAGATCAATTAGTACCTATTGGTGATTTCGATAATTTCACAACCACGCCAACCAATCGATTTTGTGAAACCTTATGGAGTGGGCATTATAATAGCATTGGGGCTGCCAATCAAGCGTTAAAGTCTCTCAGCAATGCATCTATTGATGAAGCTCAACGAAAAAAATTAATCGGGGAGGTACGATTTATAAGAGCCTATATCTATTTCAATTTGGTGAGAATGTTTGGTGATGTTCCGTTAGTACTTCGTGTGCCTGATGACGCAGCGGATGCTAATACGGATGAGTCATTTCAAACAAGGGCAAGTAGAAGCCTTGTGTATGATAGCATTAAGAGTGATCTACAGTTTGCTGCCGCAAATTTACCGTTGAAAAGTTCAAGTGTTACAGGTCATGTTTCGAAAGGTACGGCTCAGTCAATGCTTGCCAAAGTACACATGTACTTAGGTGAATGGAATAAAGTGTATGAGTTAACGAATGAAGTAATTCAATCTAATGAATTTGCACTCGTTGATGACTATGCAACTATATGGAGACAAGTAGGGGATAATAACATAGAATCCATTTTTGAAATCCAAACTGGGGAGTTCAATAATGAAAACCTTGATATCGATAATTACATCGTGAGTCAGGGGCCGCGTGTTGGTGGTTCAGGGGGTTGGGATGATTTAGGCTATGGGTTTAATAATCCCTCAGCTAGTTTATTAAGCGCATATGAGCCTGGTGATTTACGAAAGGGAGCCACCATCATTGCTATTGATAATTCAGGAACTCATGTGGGAACAACGCTGTGGGATGGTTTTCGTATTCCAAGTTCGGATTCCGTTCAAAATCTTTTTTATAACTATAAGGCTTACACAAGCAGAGAAAAAGAAAAGTTTGCACGACCGCAATCCAAAAACAGACCTAAAAATATTCGCATCCTTCGCTATGCCGATGTTTTGTTAATGAATGCAGAGGCCATTCTTAATGGAGGTGGTGCAGGTGATGCAAGCGCGCCAGTTAATCAAATTCGAACAAGGGCTGGTCTTACTCCAAAAGCGGGAGTAACTATTAATGACGTGTGGCAAGAGCGGCATATCGAGTTTGCCATGGAGCATGATCGATTTTGGGATATAGTTAGGCAAGGTAGAGCAGCACAGGTGATGGTGGCAGCTGGAAAAACAAATTTTGTGGCAGGCAAACACGAGTTATTGCCCATTCCATCTTCACAAATTTTGTTAAGTGGAGGTAAATTAAAACAAAACCCTAATTATTAATAGAAATAAGAAAACGATAAGGACGCTCACCAACAAAGACTCGCCCAAGCGGGTGTAGTTTTTAAAAATTTAAACAATTATAATTTAAACTTAAGTTAACTAAAATGAAAAAAACAATTAAGTATTTCGCTTCCGGTATTATTGCTGCATCGCTACTCACCTTAGCAGCTTGCTCAAAAGATGATGAGCTTCCACAAATTGATGGCTATAATAATTCAAATGAAGTTGCTGCTACTAATTTAAAGGCGCATTGGACATTTGATGACACCAACAATGAACGACTTTCAAGTACAGGTCCGAATGGCACATTCGGAACGGTTGGTTTTACCGAAGGACAAATTGGTAAGGCATTGAAATTAACGAGCGGTGCATTAGTATATCCTAGCATCGCTAGCATAGGCGAAGCTAACTCTCTAAATAACTTTACGGTAAGCTTATGGGTAAACGTTGCGGGCAATAAAGCAACAGCTACTTCAGGTTTTACATCTTTCTTCGCACTCAATTATCAAGATGACACTGATATTTGGGGAAACATTACAATGGCTGCTGAAACAGGAGCACATTTGCCAAATTCTGACACACTTTTACTTAAGCCTTTGCTTAAAACATTATTGGCTGGAGGCGCAACAAGTTTACAGGATAACATCAGTGTTATTAATGGTGATGTTGGAATGCATTTTTTAGGTGCTAAGAGATGGGCTCACTATGTTGCTAGATGGAATGGAGATACACATAAATTCGAAATTTTTGGTGATGGAGTAAATGTTGGCGCCTATAGCGATCGTGGAACTACTCCAGTGTTAGTTCAAAGAACTCCAGTTAGACCTGTTTTCGGAAGTTTAACACATAGCGATATTGGTTTTGCTAGTGCACCGGCAAGAAGTTTTAACGTGCTTGCTAATGCATCGATTGATGATGTGCGTGTATTTAATACAGCCCTGTCGGATGCTGAAATAACAGCTTTGTTTAATTTAGGTACTGCAGGAAGATAAGGGTTAGTTTGTTAATTGTTGAGGGTACATATATTATGTACCCTCTTTTTTTACACATAGAAAATGATTAGACGAATTCTTTTTTACTCTTTTGTATTTTCACTATTCTTTTTGAATGCTTGTGATGATAAGGAAGATCCTCAAACGAACACCCCTTTTACACTTACCAAGTTTCTCATTAATAATATTGAGGCCTCTTCAACAACAGTTGATGTATCAAAGGCACCACAATTAAAGTTACTTTTTTCAGAACCAATTGCTCTAACTTCTGCCCAAGCTGAGATTGTTTTTAAAAAGGGTATTGTTACTATTCCATGCACCTACATACTTGCTAATAATGACAGTGCCGTTGTTATTACACCACAGGCTGAGTTGTCAGGCCTTACACGTTACAGTTTATTCGTGGATGCAACCTTACAATCAAAATCAAACAAAGAGTTTGGATCATACCTAGAATACAAATTATATACAGAATTAGACACATCAGATAAGTTTCCCAGAGTATCAGATGATGAACTTCTAACCTTAGTTCAAAATCAAACCTTCAACTACTTTTACGATTTTGCGCATCCTGCCAGTGGCATGGCGCGCGAGCGCAATACATCCGGCAACACAGTAACCAGTGGTGGTTCTGGCTTTGGCATTATGGCCCTTATTGTTGGTATGGAAAGAAATTTTATTACCCGGCAACAAGGAATTCAACAGATGGCGAAGATCACTACATTTCTTGAAAATGCAGATCGCTTTCATGGTGCATGGTCGCACTGGATTGACGGAAACACGGGCAAAGTAATTCCCTTTAGCTCAAAAGATAATGGCGGTGATTTGGTAGAGACTTCATTTTTAGTTCAGGGTCTTATCACGTTTCGACAATACTTAAAACCTGCCGACACCGTAGGGAATAATCTTATCAATCGCATTACAACTTTATGGGAAGGTGTTGAGTGGGATTGGTATCGGAAGAACGATCAAAATGTATTATACTGGCATTGGTCGCCCAACTTTAATTGGGATATGAACTTTGCCATGTATGGCTATTTCGAAGAACAGATAACTTATTTCTTAGCAGCGGCTTCGCCTACGCATAGTATTCCAAAAATCGTTTACTCAAATGGGTATGGAAAAAATGGTTCAATCGTTAAGAACAATACATTCTATGGCTATAAGCTTCCGCTTGAATCGCCAAGTCCCTTGTTCTGGGTGCATTATTCTTATCTGGGATTAGACCCACACTTTACCGATGACTACGCAAATTATTGGGAGCAAAACGTAAATGCCTCCTTGATCAATTATGCCTACTGTGTAGCAAATCCTAAAAAGTTTGTTGGCTATAGCGATCAAAACTGGGGTTTAACATCAAGTGATAATCAATCAGGATATTCGGCACACTCGCCAAACAATGATTTGGGAGTAATAACACCTACCGCAGCGCTATCGTCATTCCCATACACACCGGATGAATCGATGAAAGCGTTAAAGTTTTTCTATTATACCATGGGTGATAAACTTTGGGGCCCTTATGGGTTTTATGATGCGTTTAATACTACTGCAGGTTGGACGGCCAATTCTTATTTGGCAATCGATCAAGGACCCATCGTTGTTATGATTGAAAATTATAGAACGGGTTTGCTGTGGGATTTGTTTATGTCGGCACCAGAAGTGCAGGAAGGAGTAACAAAATTAAACTTTGTTTATTAATCATATAAAATAGTAAAGTTTGAATCTGTTATATTTACCTACAAGTAATTTGTTTTGAATATGAAAGCAGCAAAAGAATTTCTTCGTCTCTCAATAGTAATCATTCTCTTTACATCGTGCACAAAAAAGGAAAGTACGATCAGTACTTCCATTGATAAGCGTGTTGATTCTTTAATCAGTTTGATGACACTAGAAGAAAAAATAGGGCAGCTTAATCTTCCCTCAGCAGGTGCGTTTGTAACAGGTTCGGTGGAGAGTTCGGATATCGCCAAAAAAATTGAAGAAGGGAAGGTGGGAGGTCTCTTCAATATTAAGACGGTTGCTAACATTAAAGAGATGCAAAAGATAGCGGTTGAAAAAAGCAGACTCAAAATACCGTTGATCTTTGGTATGGATGTAATCCATGGCTACGAATCGGTCTTTCCCATTCCGTTAGGATTAAGTTGCAGTTGGGATATGAAGCTGATTGAACGTAGCGCGCGTATCGCTGCCACTGAAGCGAGTGCCGATGGTATCAACTGGACTTTTTCACCGATGGTTGATTTATCACGTGATCCACGCTGGGGTCGAATTTCTGAAGGCAGTGGTGAAGATCCCTACCTCGGTTCGCAAATTGCAAAAGCCATGGTAACAGGTTTTCAGGGCAATGACTTGAGCGCTAATAATACAATCATGTCCTGTGTAAAACATTATGCATTATACGGTGCCTCAGAAGCGGGCCGTGATTACAATACGACCGACATGAGTCGTCATCGCATGTACAATGAATACTTTCCACCATACAAAGCTGCGGTTGATGCAGGAGTTGGAAGTGTGATGGCTTCGTTCAACGAGATTGATGGCATCCCGGCAACGGCAAATAAATGGTTGCTTACCGATGTGCTGCGCAATCAATGGGGCTTCAAAGGATTTTTGGTTTCGGATTATACCGGTGTGAGTGAAATGATTAATCATGGTATTGGCGATCTTCAAACTGTATCAGCCCGCGCATTGGATGCAGGTTTGGATATGGACATGGTGAGCGAAGGATTATTAACAACACTTGGCAATTCTGTTAAAGAAGGAAAAATAACAGAGCAACAAATTACTGAAGCATGCAGAAGAATTTTGGAAGCAAAATTCAAGTTGGGTCTGTTTGATAATCCGTACAAATATTGTGATGATACGCGCGCGAAAAGTGAAGTATTTACAGCAGCCAATAGGGCAGAGGCGCGAAGTACAGCAACGCAAAGTTTTGTTTTGTTAAAGAATTCCGATAACGTTCTTCCCCTTAAGAAGACTGGAACAATTGCATTGATAGGTCCATTAGCCGATGCTAAAGAAAATATGACGGGTACGTGGAGTGTGGCTGCGCGTTTTTCAGAATCTATTTCAGTGCTTGAAGGCTTGAAGAAAGCTGTTGGTACGGATGCAAAGATTTTATTTGCAAAAGGATCCAATCTTACCGAAGACGAAGTGCTGGAAAAAAACTCTACCTTATTCGGAAAGTCTCTTCATCGCGACATGCGCACCGCTGCGCAATTGCGTGAAGAAGCTGTTCGGATTGCAAAGAGCGCAGATGTAATTGTAGCTGCCGTTGGTGAAGCAGCTGAAATGAGTGGTGAAGCTGCAAGCCGAACAAACATTGAAATACCCGAAACACAAAAAGAATTGATCAAGGCTTTACTAAAAACAGGCAAACCTGTGGTGCTTGTTTTATTTACAGGACGGCCGCTAGTACTTGTGTGGGAAGAGGAAAATGTTCCCGCCATACTCAACGTTTGGTTTGGAGGAAGTGAAGCCGGTGATGCAATAGCGGATGTGTTGTTTGGTGATGTGAATCCTTCTGGAAAACTTACTACAACCTTTCCGCAAAATGTAGGACAAGTTCCTATTTACTATGCGCATAAAAATACAGGCCGTCCTTTAAGCGGACCGTGGTTTCAAAAATTTCAATCCAATTATTTAGATGTATCGAATGAGCCGCTTTATCCTTTTGGGTTTGGATTAAGTTATACAACGTTTAGTTATAGTGATGTTAAGTTGAGTTCAGCTAGCATGGCTGCTGCCGATTCATTAGTTGTTTCTGTTGATGTTACTAATACAGGAACGAGGGAAGGAAAGGAAGTAGTACAACTTTATATTCGTGATGTGGTGGGTTCTATTACCCGACCGGTAAAAGAGTTAAAGGCGTTTGAGAAAATAAACCTTGCAGCAGGAGAGACAAAGACGGTAAAGTTTACCCTTCACCAAAACGATCTGTCTTTTTACAATGCTGATTTGAAATTTGTAGCCGAGCCGGGTGAGTTTCAAGTGTTTGTTGGCGGTAATTCAAAAGATGTGAAGCAGGCTAAATTTGTTCTAAAGTAAAAAGTGGGTTGATGTTGAGAGAATGAGCATTTGTTGGTCAGCGCCCAACAAGAACTTGGGGTCGTATTCTAGTGAGATTGAAGTTCGAGCATGGCGGCTGCGTATCGTTTCCCCAGCAGTTCGGCCGAGCGTGAATTAAAATGGAGTTCATCGCCTTTATGGGTCAAACCTTCGGCACTTACTACTGCAGTATTCTTTATCATCGCAGGCAACTGATGTAAACTCTTATTGAATGATTCAGTGTCTTTTACGAAGTATCCAAGCTCTCCAGCTATAAATGGTAGCTCACGATTTCCTGCAACTACTCGTAAGCGGGTGATTAGTTCGATCAACTCTTTCAGGTAAGTTTCATGCGTATACGTTAGCCGATCACTTTCACCCTGATGCCAAATTATTCCTTTCAGCGTTCCTGTGCTCATGGCTATTTTTATCCGGTTGATCGCATCATCGTAAGGATGTGTTTTAGTTGCTTCATCATACGCATCAGGTTTCCATACACGAATGGAAGATCCACCCACCGCACAGGGTACTAATCCAATTTTATGATGGGTGAGTTTGGCTAGTTCCGATCCAAATATTAATCCCGGCCCCACGGCAGCAATCGGTTTATCAAAGTGCAACGGATGTTTCGCGATTTCCCACGTTCCTGCTTTTGTTAATACTAAAACATCTTTTGAAAGATAGGTTTTTGAAAGGCTATCCATTTCACCTCTTCCTGCCATGTTACTTTGACCTAATAAAACATAGAGATCCAATTGTTCAGCGGCATTGGTTTGGGTAGGATCTGATTTTAGAACACTCAATTGTTTTGTGCACCCAACACATAAGAGCAAGCTGAAAATCAGTGTTAGGTTACTAATACTATTGAAATGAATTTTCATTGTATAAACCTATTACCGATTTTAGTAAATACAAAGTGATTAAGTATGAATGAGGTTGTTGCCCAGATGTAAGGAATGTATTACTAAAACTTAGTATAATAGACTATAGAGGTTGGTAGCTCGCCAACGTACTGTAACTGCTCAATTCTTTTTCTTCTTCCCCTTTGATTTCGACATGCCACCATGGTTTGAATTGGTAGACGTGCGGGGCTTAGGTGCAGACTTAAGGGCAGGCGAAGTAGATTGCTTAGACTTGAACTTTTGCTTGATCTGAATAATGCGGGAAATGCCAAATGATACGGATAGGAAGATTTCTCTTCGCTGGCCGTAAAGATCAGGTGCCCCAGGGTTTCCATAAAAATCCTCCGGTCCTGCAGGATTCTTTAACTCTTCGATATATGTTGACTTGCGCGGATCAAAAATTCCAAAGTTTGCGCGACCATCAAAATTAATGCTCCAGTCATCATTCAGATCAAAATCAGATCGAAGTCCTAGCGCTGCAAAAAGTTGAAAGGAATTGAACTTATCATTAGAAACATGCACATCATTATCAAGTTGAGGAACAAATACTCCATCATATACTTTTTCATACCCCGGCTCAGTAGGAACACTAACCCCAGCAGGGTATCTTAACTTGGCAGCTTGATCTGGTGACTTAATCGTAAAAGTCTCCTGACCTTTCATTAGAAAACTAGGTGAAATAGCTGCTACTAAACTGAGCCTGAAGAATGACATATCGTTTATATGCAGCTTAAGCGCAATGGGTATACTGAGATAATTCATTTGTACATCACGGGTTCCAATTTCGCCACCGGTTGTGTTTTTGATAATGAATTTTTGCCCCGCTTGTGTATAGTTAGGGGTAATTAATATGCCATGACCAACCCGATCGTATCCATACGAAAAACCAACGGGGGTGCCTCGAAAAGTAAGTCTACCAACAAAGCGTGGGTCTTTGTTTAAGCCGGGATCAACCGTAAAGGGAAAGTTAAAACCTCCAAATACGCCAAAGGCTTCAATATTTTGAGCCGAAGCGTGTGTTAATATGAGAAAAAATAAGCCGAATAAAACAGCCCTCATTTCGGGTATTAGGTTGGGTAATTAAGTTCCTAAACTAATCCAAAAATCAGTTTTCTGTTCTTGGAGCAATTACAAAACTAAGATAATTAAGGGAATTAGCATGGCCTTTTCCTTGTCATTTAACGTACTTTTGAGCGCTTTTAGCGCATACTGATTAAAAGGAAATGAACTCTTTAAGTAAACTGGTTGAGCGGTTGCAGTGGAAGCACAATATCTATAAGGCTTTAGTCATTAGTCTGCTACTGGTAATGAGCATCTATTCCCTAAGCAGAGTTAGCTTTTATTTTTTTAATGCTTCCTTTTTTCCAGGCATGACCGTTGCGCGGTTGGGTCGAATCCTGATGGGTGGTTTGAAATTTGACCTCTCGGCTATTCTCTACTCAAATTCTCTTTTCATCTTGTTAATGATCTTGCCTATTCCCTTTAGGTTTACCAATTGGTATAAGCAAATTTTAAAATGGGTATTCTTATTAGTGAATGCTCTTGTGCTAGCAATAAACACGGCAGACTTTGCCTACTATCGGTTTACGCTACGAAGAACTACCGTAAGTGTTTTTAGTCAGTTTAAAAATGAACAAAACGGTCCGGCCTTATTTTTTCAGTTTGTGCTTGACTACTGGTATCTGGTTTTGTTTTGGGCCTTGCTTGTTGCCTTGCTTGCGTATGGGTACAGTAAAATCAAGTTTGATGGGCCTCAGCTAAAAAATCAATGGATGTTTTACCTTACAGGATTAGCTGCCATGGCTCTAATAGTCTATTTATATATTGGTGGCGCAAGGGGTGGCTTTCGACATAGCACGCGGCCAATCACGCTAAGTAATGCAGCTGAGTTTGCTAAAGAACCCAAAGACATAAACCTGGTGCTTAACACACCCTTTGCTTTGATGCGAACAGCAAAAGCAACGGTAATCGAAAAGGTGGAATACTTTCCGGAGGAAGAATTAAAGCGTGTGTTCGATCCTTTGAAAGTACCAACCGATACAATTCCATTCACTTACGAAAATGTAGTAGTTATTATTATAGAGAGTTACTCCAAAGAATTTGTGGGTTCATATAATAAATGGATGGAACCTACCCGGTTTAAAGGCTATACTCCCTTTCTCGATTCACTTATCAGTGTTGGCAGGGGCTATGAGTATTCGTTTGCTAACGGCCGCAAATCGATTGATGCCATGCCTTCCGTTATTTGCAGTATACCCTCTATTGAAGTGCCTTATGTGCTATCCCATTATTCAGCTAACAAAGTAAACAGCACGGCAAATTTATTGAAAGAAAAAGGCTACTACACTTCATTTTTTCATGGGGCTCCAAATGGCTCCATGGGTTTTAATTCATTTGCCAACCTCGCGGGGTTTGATGACTACTTTGGTAAAGATGAATACAACAATGATGAGGATTACGATGACATCTGGGGAATTTGGGATGATAAGTTTTTGCAATTCTTTGCTCAGAAAATAAATACCTTCAAACAACCCTTTTATACAACGCTATTTACAGTGTCATCTCATCATCCGTACAAACTTCCTGAAGAATTTGAAAACAAGTTTAAAGGAGGTGATCGTGATATTTATAAAGCCATTGAATACACCGATTACTCGTTGCGAAAGTTTTTTGAGACAGCTTCTAAAATGGATTGGTTTAAAAATACCCTATTCGTTATCACTGCCGATCATGCTTCCGCAGAAATTGCTTATCCAGAATACAGCACAGCATGGGGTTATTTTTCTATTCCGGTTTTCTTTTATCAGCCTACTAAAAACTGGCAAGAGTTTAAGCCTGAGATCATCCAACAAATTGATATTATGCCAACCATTTTAGGCTATCTGCATTACGACAAACCTTATATTGCTTTTGGTCGCGATGTTTTCAAGGAAGATGTAGAACCTTTTGCTTTCAACTACCTTGATCAAATGTATCAATCCTTTAAAGGAGATTATCTTTTACAATTTGATGGAAGGAAATCGGTTGGGTTGTATGATTTTAAATCCGATCGGCTGCTGCGAAATAACTTGGTAACACAATTACCCGATACAGTAACGAAAATGGAAACGCATTTGAAAGGCCTCATTCAACAATACAACAACCGCATGGTGGATGATGATCTAACGCGGGAAGGAAGTCAGATGAAGAAGTCCCTAAACAACGGCCACTAAGATTTCATTCAAGCTAATGCTTGTTTGCTTTATGCTAAGTTGTGATACACAGTTTGTACGTCATCATCTTCTTCCAACGCGCTCACACATTCCATTACCTCATCCTGCTCGGCTTCACTAAGTTCTTTGGTGGTACTTGGAATGTATTGGAGTTCAGAACTTTTTGGCTCAAGTCCCTTAGATTCAAGAAACTTCGCCATGTGACCAAACTCAGTGAACTTGGTATAAATAATAATCTCTTCTTCGTCTGGTTGAATTTCTTCCGCCCCAGCATCAATCAAATCCAATTCTAACTCATCAAGATTTAGCAC
The DNA here is from genome assembly GCA_041742535.1 of Cyclobacteriaceae bacterium. Classification (GTDB taxonomy): domain Bacteria; phylum Bacteroidota; class Bacteroidia; order Cytophagales; family Cyclobacteriaceae; genus ELB16-189. The sequence goes on from JBGSIM010000001.1 coordinate 19,532, forward strand.
GGTTGGATCAAATTTGAAAACACCTTTGCGTTCAAATAAAAACATTACCGATCCTGAGTTACCCATACTTCCACCGTTTTTTGAAAAAGCTAATCTCACATTAGCTACTGTGCGGGTTGGGTTATTGGTAGCACACTCAACGATCACTGGTACACCATGGGGTGCGTAACCTTCATAAATAATTTCTTCAAAATCCTGTTCCTCTTTACTAGAGGCTCTCTTAATCGCTCCTTCAACACGATCCTTAGGCATGTTTATTCCTTTGGCGTTTTGGATCGCCATGCGTAACCGGGGGTTGTTATCCGGGTTTGGACCCCCTTGCTTTACAGCAATGGCAATATCTTTTCCAATACGAGTAAACCCCTTCGCCATGCGGTCGAAGCGGGCAAACATTTTGTGCTTTCTTTTTTCGAATACGCGTCCCATAGTTCTGATTAAATTCGGAGGGTAAAAATAAGAAAACCTGAGAAGAATGGCACTTTCTAAGCATCTTCACCCAGTATTTTTGAGAAGGATTGCAACCATTTAAGCACAGTTAGCATCCTTGATCTATCTATTTGCGTATTAAACCCTGACTTTCATAATAAAACTATTTAACTCCAGTGCCATGCTATACAACTACTTGAAAATCGCCTTCCGTAGCTTATTAAAATTTAAAGGCTATGCGAGCATTAATTTAATTGGTCTTGCACTTGGGCTAACAGCGGGCATACTCATCATGATCTATGTACTAGATGAGTTATCGTTTGATAAGTTTCATGTAAAGGGTGACCGGTTGTATCGTGTTAACACAGCTTTTATGTCTGGAGACTCGGACAGTGGGGGTGCGAACGAAACAAATGGCTGGCCAGTGGGTAAGGTGCTAGAAAAAGATTTTCCAGAAGTAGAAAAAGTTCTGTACACACGAAGTGCATCATTCTTATTAATTAATCAGGGCGACAAGCGCATTCGACAAAGAAATTATTTTGCATCGCCCGAATTCTTTTCCATGTTTTCATTTCCGCTGGTAGCAGGAAATCCGGACAAAGCATTGATAGAACCTAACAGTATTGTTATCTCTCAGGAGATGGAGAAAAAATATTTCCCGGAAGGAAATGCATTAAATAAAACTTTGGTCTTTGCCGACACCCTGAATATGGTTGTTACCGGGGTGATGGAAAACATTCCTACCAACTCGCACATACAAGCCGATATGATTATTTCATTTTCAACCTACGAGGTATTGGAAAGAGAATTCAGTTTTGAAGAGGGGTGGGGTAATATCAATATGCACAATTATATTTTGCTAAAAGAAGGAGCAGACTTTAACCTATTTGCAAGCAAGGCAAAAGATATTTACATGTCGCGTGTTGGTGAGATGATGAAGAATTGGGGAGTTAGAGCGTATGTTGAGTTTGAACCTTTCGAAGAAATTTATTTGAAAACAAAAAGTGGAAATAGCATGGGGCCGCTGGGTAGCATCGATCGAATTTATTTGGTTTCGGGCATAGCGCTATTTGTAATCTTGCTGGCGTGTATAAACTTTATTAACCTGGCTACAGCCCGATCAGTATATCGTGCCCGTGAAGTCGGTCTAAGAAAAGTAGTGGGTTCATCCCGCAAAGGATTAATCGCCCAATTCTTGGGTGAATCGTTTGTGCTAACTTTCCTGTCTTTACTGTTGGCTTTTTTATTAGTGGGTATCAGTTTGCCATTCTTCAATCAGGTAATTGGAAAGAACTATCAACTTGTTTCGCTGGCTAATGCGTCTATTGTAATAGGTGTACTCATTTTAGTAGTGATGATTTCTTTATTGGCCGGTTACTATCCAGCCTTGGTAATGTCCGCCTTAAAGCCAGTGGAAGTCTTAAAGGGAAAAATGCAAACTAGTTATCGTGGCGTTCAGCTAAGACGAACCTTGGTCGTATTTCAATTCGTGATTTCTGTAGGTCTTGTAACAGGTACATGGATCGTGCTCGATCAACTTGATTACATGCAAAAACAAAATTTGGGTTTTGATAAAGATGAAATCTTTATTCTCAATGCTGCACGGGTTCGATCTTCAAACGCGAATGCGTTCGAAACATTCAAGTCGCAACTCAATGACCTTGCTATGGTGAATGAAGTTACTTACACTAATTCAATTCCGGGTCACCCAGGTTGGGTAGGCCAGGTGGCCTACCCCGAAGGAAAAACAGGTGATGATGCAATCAGTGTAGAGTATATGGCTGTGGATGAAAAGTATTTAGAAGTACTTGGGCTGAATTTAATTGCGGGTCGTGGATTTGATCTACAACGCAAAAAGGATTTAGAAGATGGACTGATTTTAAATGAACAAGCAGTATCTGATTTTGGTTGGACTTCACCCGAGGAAGCTATTGGAAAAAGAATTACATCGCCATCAGGATCACCGGAAGGTGAAGTGATTGGAGTTGTAAAAAATTATCATCAATTGGGATTACAACAAAAGATTGGTCCCATGACAATGGACTATGCTCCTCAAAATAGTTATCTCTATGCAATTAAATATAAGGCAGCCGATACACAGCAACTCATTTCTTCGCTCAATGATTTGTGGACAAAAACTTTTCCAGGGCATGATTTTAACTATTTCTTTTTAAATCAGGATTTTGAAAATCAATATCAGGCCGAAGCAAGGCTCGCAAATGTGTTTGCTGTATTTGCAACCATTACAATGGTAATTGCGATGATTGGTTTGCTGGGACTGGTTTCGTTTATGGTGGTAGCTCGCACAAAAGAGATAGGCGTACGAAAAATTTTAGGAGCTGATGTGTTTAGTATAACCCGTTTGTTAAGTAAAGAATTTCTGTTTCTGGTACTCATCGCTAACGCAATCGCATTTCCCCTTACGTGGTATCTGGCCAGCGAATGGCTTAAGACGTTTGCGTTTAGCATGACGATTAATCCGCTACTTTTTGTGGGCACGATGAGTATAGCGCTTGCTATCACTTTAATTATCGTGAGTCTGCAAACCATTAAAGCCGCCTTGGCCGATCCTGTAAAATCTCTGCGGTATGAATAGAAGCGTTTAAGGATTAACGAATTCAATAATGAGTTCGAATAAATTCCTTTCTCTAAAGTCTGGAAAATAAGTAATTTCAATCTCTTTAAAACTTATTTGCGATGGGTAAAAGAGACAAACGGATTGATGCTTACATTCTTAAGTCGGCCGATTTTGCAATTCCAATTCTTACTCACTTACGTGAACTTGTTCACATAGCCTGCCCTGATGTGGAAGAAGCTTTGAAATGGAGCTTCCCGGTCTTTGAGCATAAAGGAATTATGTGCAACATGGCTGCGTTCAAACAGCATTGCACCTTTGGCTTTTGGAAGGCTTCGTTGATGAAAGATAAAACCTTAGTCAAAAATGCAGAAAGCGAATCATCCATGGGACATTTGGGTAAGATTAAATCTCTAAGAGATTTGCCGTCCGACAAAATTATAATTGGATATATAAAAGAAGCAGCCAAACTCAATGAGGCAGGAGCTAAGGTGGTTAAAAAGAAACCTGATACGAAAGAAATCGTTACTCCTCCTTATTTTATTAAAGCCCTTAAGACTAACAAGGCTGCACTCAAAACATTTGAAGGTTTTAGCTATTCTAATAGAAAGGAATATATCCAATGGATTACCGAAGCTAAAACAGAAGCCACCCGCGATAAACGAATTGAAACCGCGCTTGAATGGCTGGCTGAAGGAAAAATCAGAAACTGGAAGTATGTGAGAACTAGATACTAGATTCTGGATACACGAGACTGGATATTTTAAAGATTACCGAATACTGATTACCGTTTACTTATTACTAAAGACTAACGACTATGTACTCAAGACTATTGACTCTTTTTCTCACCCTTTCGGGGATTAGTTTGCATAGTCAGAATCTCATTGATTCTTCACAACGAGAAATCGTTTTCACTTCCGTAAATGTAATTCCCATGGATAGCGAGCGAGTGCTGGAAAATCAAATGGTGTTGGTGAAGGGCGGAAGAGTGTCTGCCATCGGTAAAAGTATAAAGTATGGCAAGGAAGCATTAGTCATCAAAGCGAAAGGAAAATACCTGATGCCGGGCCTGGCCGAAATGCATGCTCATGTTCCACCTAACGATAATGTAGAATCGCATAAAGAAGTGCTGTTTCTGTTTGCTGCCAATGGCATTACAACCATTCGAGGTATGCTGGGTCATCCCAGTCATTTGGATTTGCGTAGCAAGATTAATAGTGGAGAAATTTTTGGACCGCGGTTTTATACTACAGGTCCTTCGTTTAATGGCCTCAGTGTAAAAACTGCAGCCCGTGGTTCTGAAATGGTGCTCGAACAAAAAGCTGCTGGGTATGATTTTCTTAAGCTTCATCCAGGACATACCAAAGAAACTTTTGGTGCTATTTCATCTACCGCAAAGGAAGTAGGAATTCCTTTTGCTGGTCATGTGTCGTTTGGAGTAGGAGTGTGGCGAGCCATTGATGCTGGCTATTCTTCTATTGATCACCTTGATGGATTTATTGAAGGCATGGTTCCCGGTATTGAAGCGATGGTAGAACAACAAACCGGTTTGTTTGGAATGTTTGTAGCCGACAAGGTTGATGAAAGTCAAATACCCAAATTGATGAGTGCATTAAAAGAAAAAAATATCTGGGTAGTGCCCACACAATCATTGGCCGATCGCTGGTTCGATGCTGACTTTACAGGCGATGCGTTTCTGAAAGATCCGGATAGTAAATACATGAGCGCCCAAACAATTACTCAATGGGTTGATGCGAAGAAAAATTTGATGGCTAATGAACAGTATAATGCAGCGAAGATTGAAAATTTCATCAAGCTCAGACGTAAGTTGATTTACGAATGCCAGAAGAATGGTGTAGGACTATTATTAGGATGTGATGCTCCTCAGATTTTCAATGTCCCCGGGTTCTCCACTCATAATGAATTAAAATACTTAGTAGACTCAGGACTTACTCCCTACCAGGCATTGCAAACAGGAACTGTTAACGTAGCAAAGTATCTTAACCTTACGGATGCAGGTACAATTAAACCCGGTGCCATTGCCGATTTACTTTTAATGGATGGAAATCCACTTGCTGATATAACCAACTCTAAAAAGGTTGCCGGTGTGATGGTTCGGGGAAAGTGGTTATCGAAGACTGAAATTGATGCGGGACTAAAGAAGCTAGAAAAGACTCCATAGATTGTAAGATTGTAGATTAAGTCCATAGTTTATAGTCCATAGTGATTAGTTTGATCTTGTATCCAGTATCTTGCACCTGCATTAACCCTACAACCTCCATTGATCACCCTTTTTTCGTACCAACTGACTCTCGTTGAGGTTGCAATTGTTTTAAGTGTAGCGTTGTTCATTGGTATGGCAAAAACGGGTGTGCACGGAACTGGGATTCTTGCAGTGCCTATGTTAGCCACCGTGTTTGGTGGGCAGAAATCCAGTGGTATTTTGTTACCTATTTTGGTGTTGGGCGATATTATGGGTGTAATTTATTATCACCGTCATGCGTCCTGGCATCATTTGAAATTACTTTTTCCATGGGCTGCTATTGGAGTTGTTTTTGGGACTATAGTTGGTAGTTACATCAACGATCAGGTTTTTAAGTTGATCATGGGTATCATTATCGCTATAAGCGTAATGATCATGATTTGGTTGGAACGAAGCGGAAGACAAGATAAAATACCTACCAATAAAACATTTGCCCATGCAACAGGTATAGTGGGAGGGTTCTCATCTATGGTGGGAAATTTGGCTGGCTCGGTAATGGGGATTTATTTATTATCAACACGACTTCCTAAAAATGCATATATCGGCACAGCAGCCTGGTTTTTTATGGTTGTTAATTGGTTTAAAATTCCGTTTCATGTATTTGTATGGCACACAATTTCATGGAATACGGTGTGGTTTGGATTAGCAACATTACCGGTGATTTTACTCGGTGCTTTTTTGGGAGTAGTTATTATTAAAAAGATTTCCGAAAAAAATTATCGTTGGTTTATTATTGGAATGACCTTGGTTGCTGCTGTAGGAATGATTTTGTAATTTAATCTTCATGATATTAAGGGTAAGGTTATTATTTTCAATATTTCTCATTGCAATTGCATTTGATGGAATAGCACAACGCTATGATCCTAATTTTAAATTATCATTAGGTATTGGCATCGCAAGTCCACACTTGATTCCAGAACGACCGCTGTATTTTTATCAGGCTCCAGATTTCGATAGCGTACCCTTTCAGTTTAAGCCTACGGATAGTGTGACCTTTTTCAAAGGTCAGTACTATGTCGATATAAAAACTGCGCCACCCTGGTTTGCTCCTGAATCTATTAAATTGGATTATAACATCTTAAACTTGCGTGTGATTACGTATTCTCAAAATTGGATGGAAGTAGTTGTCAACAATCAAACCGGGCAAACCGGATGGATTGACCGCACTTCAGTTGATTATATAGAGTGGGGTACATTTCTAACCCAGGTTGTTGCTGTTGAAATTATAGATGTGAAGACAAATCCAATTCGTATTAAGCCTATTGATAACGCAAGTATTTTGGCGCAGGTGCCTGGAGCACAACTTAGGCCTGTTGCCGTTAAAGGAGATTGGTTATTAGTATCAACCGTTGGGTTGGCCGATCGGATTGTACCAACCGGATGGGTTCGGTGGAAAAAAGGGGATCAACTACTTATTATGTATTCTTTACTCAGCTAAATATGAAGTCTGTAAATATCAAGGAGAAATTCAGTTTGTTTTCAGAAACGTGGACGCCAAAAATTATTGGTGAACTAAATGGACAGTACGTGAAGCTAGCAAAAGTAAAAGATGAATTTGTTTGGCACAGCCATGAAAACGAGGATGAATTGTTTATGATTTTCAAAGGAACTCTTTATATGGAATTTCGTGATCGAACTGAAGTTATTAAAGAAGGGGAGATGATTATAGTGCCCAAGGGAGTGGAGCATAATCCACGAACTAATGGTGAAGAGGTTTGGGTGCTTTTGTTTGAGCCAAAGGACACTGCCCACACCGGTGCTGTTAAACATGAACGCACTGTCCATAATCAAAAATGGATTTAGAATTTCGAGGTATTGATAATTACTATCTTCACCCGGAAGAGCCTATAAAGAGTTGTCTGATAGCGCTGCGGAGATGAGGAATTATATAAACAATTTTTCTTAAATTATTAAACTTACTGGTGTAAAATTTTCAACTGTGGTTTTGATAAACTAATCTGATTTTTTGCAACTAGAAAGAGATAATAGGAACTATTTTTAAATCATTTCGTTGTTTAGTTTAGAATTTAAGATCTACTGTCCTACCTATGTCACTCGATGTTAAGACCCCCGTTCCAGTTGAAGATGGTTCAACCCTTACACGTGAAGAATTTAACAATTCATATCTCAAGCCACAAAAGCCGGTTGTATTAAGAGGCCTTTGGAAAAAATACCCTGCTTACGATAAGTGGACTATGGATTTCTTTAGGAAATCTATGGGAAACATAGAGGTAGGGTTGTTTGGAAATCGCAAGGAAGATTTGTCCAAAACACTTGAGGTTCCAAATACTACAATGCGTTTTGATGAGTATCTTGATTTAATTGAACGAGAGCCAACCGATTTAAGGCTTTTTTTGTTTCCCGTTTTCAAGCACAAACCTGAACTTTTAAAAGATTTTGGTTACCCGGAAATTACCAAAGGCTATATCAAAATTCCATTCATGTTTTTTGGTCCTGCTAAGTCTATTGTTCGCATGCATCAGGACATTGATATGAGCAATGTATTCCTAACTCAATTTCATGGACGTAAACGGGTTTGGCTTTTTGCACCCGATCAATCAGATTTGTTATATCGTCTTCCATTCAATGTACATTCAACGGTGGATGTAGATAAGCCTGACTTTCAAGCCTATCCTGCATTGAGATATGTGAAAGGGATGAGTACTGTTCTTGAACATGGTGACACGCTATTTATGCCGAGTGGATACTGGCATCACATTGAATATTTGGAAGGAGGGTTTGGTCTTTCAGTAAGAACAGTGGCTAATGGAATGAGTATGAAATTGCAAGGTGCCTGGAATTTGGGTGGCAAGCGATTGATTGATCGCATGATGCGTAACGTTTGGAACGAGGAGAAATGGTTTGATTTCAAAAAAAATGTGGCGTATAGTCGAGCCGAGAAGGCCATGAGTAAATTCAATAAGGATAACTTCGAAAATCAATTTCGGAGTACCAGCACAGCCACCACTTAAGTAATCGCAGATATTCTTTAGATAAAAATCCTCATATTAGCTTTCTCAAAAGGAGATGGTTATGAGGATTTTTATTTTATTGAGTTTTCTGTGTTTAAGTGTTTCACTTTCTGCACAAGATCCTACACGTTTTCAAAAGGAAATTGATAACCTGGTTCTAGCCGATAGTTCAGTAAATCATAAAAAACTAATTCTCTTTACCGGAAGTTCCAGCATCCGAATTTGGAAAAGTTTAGGAACAGATTTCCCAAAGTACAACACACTAAATCGTGGCTTCGGGGGCTCCGAAATGGCAGACTTGCTTTATTATGCCGAACAACTAATCATCAAACACAATCCAAAGAAAATATTCATTTATGAGGGTGATAATGATATTAATTCAGGGAAATCACCTGAGGAAATTCTAAAAACTGCTGATGAATTGTTGTCGCTTATTCGTGCTCAACTTCCTAAAAAGGTAAAAGTAATTTTCATCTCACCTAAGCCAAGCTTGGCGCGATGGCAACTTAAAGAGACTTATTTAAGTTACAATCAGCAGTTAAAAGCCTGGACTAATAAACATAAAAAAGTTTTATTTGTAGATGTATGGACTCCCATGGTAGATTCTAATGGTGAAGTAATGAAGGATATTTTTATTGAAGACGGACTCCATTTGAATGAACGTGGGTATAAAATCTGGGCCAGCACTATAAAAGGATTTCTATAATCGTTGTACTTTGTATTGAAAATTTCCATTTAGCATTCATGTCGCCCAAATCGTTGAGACTGTGTTTTGCCCTCCTGTGCTTTTTGTCTGTCCACGCCATGGCACAAGATGGAGTTGAAAGAAAAGTTCCGGCTGTAATCTCACACTTAACGCCAGCACACCGCGATATCCTTCGGATAAGGAGTGCCAGCAAGCATAACATCTTTCAAAAAATTCTTTGTTCAAAGTATAACTGTCGCAGAGAAGCTGGGTGGCAGAAGTCGCAACGTGACAAACGATATGATGGGTATAAAGATGTGCCTCAAGTAAAGCATGCTAAGAAATCTCATAAGCCAGAGCAGAAAGCAGTAGTGCATACCACTGAACCGCCCGCCATTAAACCAGATACAACAGAAATAAAGAAAGTAATTGCTCCGGTTGTTGACGCGGAAGCTCCAAAAGAGAGAAAGTTTATTCTGAGCGATGTTTTGTTTGATGTGAATAGTCCTGCATTGAAAAAAGATTTTACTTCGCAGTTGGATACACTGGTTGGGCTTTTGAAAAAGAAACTAACTACACAAGTATTTATCATTGGTCATACCGATAATACAGGGCGCGAAGCCTACAACATGCGCTTATCAACAAGTCGGGCCGAGGCAGTTGGTGTTTACCTGATTGACAATGGAATTGATCCTACCCGAATTACATTTGAAGGGAAGGGGAGTGCTGAGCCTATTGGGGATAATACTTTTGAAGAAGGCCGGCAAAAGAACAGACGCGTGGAGATTATTCTTAGGGATTAGCTTTTGACGATTGTGAATTACCGAATCAATTGTACCCAGCCATTTATCTCTTTGTTGCGATCTTGCGGATAAAGTCGATCAAAAGTCACTTCAGCCCGATAATAATAAATTCCTGTAGTAAGTTCATGCCCGTTTGATTCTGTTCCATCCCATCGAATACTGGTATCGGTAACATCTAGCGACTTGTATTGATACACTTCCGCACCCCATCGGTTATAAACATGAAGTAAAACACTTTTTACAAATCGTGGACATCGAATAGTAAGCCCTGAATTGTCGTTTGTCTCTACATCAAAGTTAGCGCTGAACACATCGTTGTAGCCATCATCGTTGGGTGTAAATACATTGGGTAATAAATAATACGGACAATTGTCATTGCATACCGAATCGCTTAAAGGGCCTTCTTGCCCAAGTTCATCAATAGCAGAAACTTTATAGCAGTATGCAAAGGAGGGAAGCCCGCTGTGTACAAAGATATTACCAGTAACTCCCTGCGCTATTAAATCATATTCGCCATCAGGGTTTAGCGAGCCATAGATGTTATAGGATTGAATGTCTCTCCTGCATCCGGATTGATCGTTTATAGTCCAGCTTAATATATTGCTAAACTCGGTTTGATAGCAATTGTTCGCATTTAAGTATTCATCACAATTAACAATTGATAATTCCAGTGTTTGTAAACACGGGAGTAAATTGTTTTCTGGATACGTGGTGATCACTTGTGAAAAGTTTTCTTGAATTTTAATGGTTGGGTTTCCATATGTGCCCCGGGTTAAAATCCGATAGGAGTATCGTTTATCGTCTTGAAAGGGCTCATTATTAAACCTACCTTCATCTAAATAGATAAACCCGTTCTCAGTTACGTTTACACTATCAATCAAAATCATGTCTTGCGGTTCCGGGCTTTCAACTGCGCGATAAATTAAATGATAAGGTTTAATCTGAATCACATTCGACCACGGAACGCTATCGCGCCACGCAAGTTCAATTTTCTTTATTCCGATTAGAGCTTTTAACTGAACTGATGAAGCAATTGCCGAAGTATCTATTGAAACCATTTGCTGAGCATTTTGTGGTGTTGCATAAAGGACAATCCGATAGTTAAAGACTTTATCTTCGGTGTTAATATTGGAATCTAAAAATGTTGTATCACTTACACGACCTGCTTTGATTATACTTGTATCACCCGCAAAACCAATCGCTCTATAAATTTCGTATTCGTAGGGTTTTGGAAACTGAACTTCATTAATTGCAAACGGACTTCGCCAACTAACTCGTATTTTTCCTTCACCTTCATCGGTCTTCTCTACACTTACATGCGTAATCACCGGAGCATCCGCTTCGATTGGGCCAACACATTTTTCTAAGGAAACCAAACTAGGAGTGCTCGCAGGTGAATTAAAGTACGCCAAAATCCGGTAACAATAGGTTGCTCCAACTACAAGTCCACGTCCAAAATTTGTATCCGTAAAAGTTGTTTGTGTGGTAGAAACTTCTCCTATTAGATTATATCCAAAAAACTTTGGCAAGCCCGGACTGCAAAAAACCGGTGCGTAGGGATACGAATCAACCTTTCTCCAAATCTGGATTTTATCAGCATTACTACATGCATAGGATTCCCACTCAAGATTGGTAAATCGTTTCACCAGATCTAATTCAGTTTTTTTCCATTGCGGTGCAGGAGCAACCACTTTAATGTTCCAGATTTTAAAGTTCACAAGTTTGGGACCTTGTGGTGGGTTATCTGTTATTTTAAAGACAACTTGATAGGGTTGTTGCCTAACATGCATGCAGTCGGTTTGCCATTGAAAGCGAAGTTCGGCTGGTGGATCGGAAGCTAAAAAAACAGCAGGATTTGGCGAATAGATGGCCGGAATTTTCGAAGGCGCAAAATCAATCAGCTCTGAGAATACTTCAATCTTTACAGCATCATTATCTTGATCCATTCCACGAATCAATTCATCGATTGATGTTCCAGCTTCCACACAAATGTCGGCAGGTATAGTAAGCGCAGGCCGAATATTCAAACACTCCTCAACTACAATTTGCATGTCGCGGGTAGTAGTACTCAGTTTTCGATATACGCTGGTCGTTGAATCCTTTCGCCACTCAATTACTTTAAAGGCAATGTTATATTCACCAATTGTTCCCGGGGCATCCCATGTCAATAGACCGGAGACGGGATCAATGGAAAATACAGGTGTCCCGTTTTGATTTTCGTTCCCTTGATTAAAGTTTGTATAAAATCTGGAGTTATTGGGTGCTGTATAATTTGCAAATGTTGTCGGGCTGTTGGCAGGAACAGAAAGTTCGTAAGACAAACTATCACCATCTACATCATACGCTCCGGAAGTATGAAAAAATGTTGACTTAAAGCATGCGCGATCAAGTGGTGGAACCGATAGGAATGGAACGCTGTTGCATCCATTAATCGGATTCACTTCAAAGTTTACAAACGTAACATAAGGTACATCATCAGAATTAACAATGTTTAAAATACCACTACTGCGGTCGCGTTCGATATAGGTTATCGTAAAATTTCCGTACACCGCGTAGGTATGAGTAACAGTAAATGTCGCGATCGCAATATTAGTTCCGAGGTCAGGGCGAAGCGTTGCAACGGTAATCGGAATTCTGACGGAAGAACCATCACCAAAAATTACCTGACTATTTGTTCCAAAACGGGTATTGGATTGTGTGTTAAGGTAGGCGACAATTGTAATTGTAAATGTTCGAGGACTTCCACACACCGGTTCAATCCTGATATCGGCCGCGCGCAAATGAGTTGCTTCTGCATAATTCCAGAAACTCAGGCAAAATAGAAGTAGAACAAAATACCGCATGGTTTGGTTAACGCTGAACGCACATTCCTTTACGTAGATAATAATAAATAAGAAAACTGTTTCAAGATACTACAAATGAGATAAACCTGTATATTCCATAGTTGAATGCGGTGTGGCTGTTCTACAAATCCAAACCTTAATGTTACTTTTATATAATGTCTTCTAAGAATCACGGTTTCGCGTTTAAGCTTACAATCAGTGCTATGCTGTGGTTTGCTTTATCGTGCGAAGAACCCGAAGTAGCAACAGATGATGCGATCGAAACTTCAGATTGGACAGAAGCCACTCATGGAAATAAGGTGGAACCAAATTACGCTGAAGTGTTTCCACAGCAGCAAGTGAATTCGATAGAAATTACTCTTACTACCACCGACTGGAGTTCGATACAACAGAGTATGAAATCATTGTATGGATTTGCTTTTGGCGCTGGAGGTGTTCAAGAACCGGGAGGATTTCCGGATGCCGAACCGGAGTACATTCCTGTTTCTGTAAAATACAATGGTAAAGAATGGTATAAAGTGGGTTTTAGATTAAAGGGTAACTCTACGTTAAAAAATAGTTGGCGGAATGGAATTTATAAATTACCGTTTCGACTAAACATGGATCGTTTCGAAGATGATTTTCCTGAATATAAGAATCAGCGATTTTTTGGATTCAAAGAACTTTCTATGTCTCCTGGGGCTAATGATAATTCGTTGATTCGGGAAAAGGTAGGTTCTGATATTTTTAGAATGGCTGGCATTCCAAGTTCGCAAACTGCATTCTATAAAGTGTATATTAATTTTGGCACAGGCGTAAAGTATTGCGGAGTTTATACAATGGTTGAAGTAGTAGATGACACCATGCTCAAGAACCAATTAGGTAGTAAGTCGGGTAATATTTATAAACCTGAATCCAATTTTAAAAGCTTTATTCAAAGTCAGTTTGAAAAGAAGAATAACGAGGAAGCTGCAGACTATACAGATGTTCAAACCACCATTGCAATTTTGAATAGTAATTTAAGAACAGCCAATCCCAATCAATGGCGTGCAGAACTTGAACAAGTTTTTAATGTAACTCACTTCTTAAAATGGCTTGCTGTTAATACCATGATGTTGAATTGGGATACTTATGGCAGGATGGCTCATAATTATTACCTCTACAATCAAACTGGTGGACTTATGTGGATACCTTGGGATAATAACGAGAGCATGATTAATCGCGGTGGACAAGCTATAACTATCTCCCTTTCAACAGTAGGCGATAATTGGCCTTTAATCCGAAATATTATGGATGACCCTGTTTATGAATTTCAATACAAAGAGTTTGTACAAATATTTACGAGCACCGTTTTTAAGTCGGACAAAATGAATACTTTGTTCACCCAATATCATGAGTTGATTTCACCTTATGTAATTGGGCCAATGGAAACTGAATCTGGAAAATATACCCATCTAACCAACAACGCAGCGTTTACCAGTGAGTTAGCAACACTTAAGCAACATGTTGATACCCAAAATCAGGCAGCAGTTCAATATTTAAAATAATCTTGTATGTTGTTTGTAACAATTTAGGGTAAAAAGAGTCTTCGGTTTGTTACTTGTATCTATGCTACAGAAAATTGTCAGTTCGTTTGGTCTTGCCTTTGGCAACATCCGGTCTAATTTATTTCACACATTCCTTTCTGTGCTGGGTATTGTAATAGGGGTAGCTGCTTTAGTCTCTATTCTCTCGCTCATTGATGGAATGGAAAAACTAGCACGCGAACAATTGGCTACTACTACTTCGCTCAATGCAATAATGATACAATCTGTATCGTACAAAAGTGTGAATGATGTTCGGATAAAAAGAGATACATTTTTTGTAATTGATTACAATCACTTTAAACAATTAAAAGACACCCTTACCAAACCTACTGATGCCGTTTTTAGAACCTCTCTTTCGGGAGAAGTTGAATTTAATGATGGCAAACGAGTTGGCGCCTATGCATGGGTGAATACTAAGGTCATTCTAGTGGATACAGCAAAATTTACCGGAGCGATTTATCAGGTTGAAGATGTTGAAGCAAAACGGAATGTAGTGGTTGTTAACAGTGCATTTTTTAAGGCCACATTATTGGAGAGTGAATCTCAATTGATTGGACAAACCGTCAATTTTATTGGAAAGGAATTAAAAATCATAGGCATTGTTCCTGAACCAAAAGTAAAGGCGCCTCAAATTTATTTTCCGATTACACTACTTACACCAACCGAATTGTATGAGCGTCCACCCATGGTGCTGTTTGATGCAAAAATAACGGAGGACATTCCTGTTTTAAAAGAAGAAATCTCAGGTTGGTTGGCAAAGAATTACAAAGAGTCTAAAGATAACTTCACCATTGCAACAAATGACTTTAGAATTGAACAAGCGACTAAAGCATTTTTAGTATTTCGAATTGTGATGGGTTTAATTGTGGGTATCTCTGTGGTTGTTGGTGGCATAGGAGTGATGAACGTGTTACTAATCTCGGTAACGGAACGCACAGCTGAAATCGGCATTCGTAAGGCAATGGGTGCTAACAGGCGCGATATTGTTTTACTATTTCTATCCGAGTCCATCACAGTATCGGCTTTTGGAAGTTTTCTGGGATTAGGCTTTGGCATTCTTGCAACCATGGTTATCATTCCAATTGTTCGGGCTGTAACAGATGTTCCCTTTCAAGCAGCATACACGTTAAATACTGTCCTTCTGGTTTCTGTCATTTCTATTTTGGTGGGAGTTGTTTTTGGAACGTATCCCGCCATCCGCGCTTCCAAGCTTAATCCGGTGGATGCCATTCGGCACGAATAATTATCTAAAAAATGTAGAAATCGAATAGGGGATAACCAATTGTCAATTGTCTTGTATGAAAATTGATGATTATGAAAACCCGATTTGTAGTATGCTTATTTTCTTTCCTCATTTCGCAATCTGTATCGGCTCAGGAAGTTCAAACACTTTTTGGCCCCGGAAAATCCACAGGTGGCTATGGTGCCCTCACCAATAAATTCACAACCATCGGAGGCGAGTTCGCCAATATTGCCGAAGTGTATGGCGGTGTATTTATCAATCGCAGATGGATGCTGGGGCTTGCCTTTGCGGGCACTACCAATGACATTCGTGTTCCGGTGGAATACAGTGTAAACACTCAATACCCCATGACCTATCAATATGGACAAGGGGGATTAAAGTTGGAGCGTGTTATTGGTTCTAACAAACCCATACACGTGGTACTTGACCTATTTACGGGTGTTGGTTTCACGGCTCAATACGATCGCAATAATTGGTATGCGAACGATTTCAATACCTTTTCTAATCATGATGAAAATTGGTTTTATGTAGTAGAGCCTGGTGTGCAATTGGAAATGAATTTGTTTCGCTGGATGCGCTTGAGCCCGGGAATTTCATACAGAAATACTTCCCATAGCAGTGCGGCAGGACTTAAAGATTCTGATCTCAGCGACTGGTCTTATAACGTTACGCTAAAGTTTGGTGGATTTGGAAAAAGAAATCGTATAAAGTACAGTTCTGAAAGTTTAGTGAACTGATTTTTAAGATTTCTGAAATGTCTTGTGGATTACAATCTTGAATATTTCAGGGATTAGTTGATGGCGTTTAGCAGTTGAATTACATTAACTTGCCTGCCAAATTGATCCTATGAATTATTCAGAAGCCAAAGTATTCATCCTGATTTTCTTTTTGTTTACATTAAGTCAATGCAAAAAGGTTGACAGTGAAACTGAAACACAGACTCAAGTCAATCATTCAGAAACAATAACAAAAATTTTTGATGCCCATGGTGGCTATAACACATGGTCGCAAATGAATACGCTAAGTTTTTCGTTGGCGAATGGTGAGCATCAACTCATTGATCTCCATTCCCGCAAGGTGAAGATTGAAGGCGAAAAAAGAACCGTTGGGTTTGATGGCAAAGATGTTTGGGTAGTGCCGGATAGTCTCACAACTGGAGCGCGGTTTTATCACAACTTATATTTCTACTTTTATTCCATGCCGTTTGTTTTAGGCGATCCAGGTATCAAGTACGAGGTCGTTGGCGATAAAGAATTGTTTGGTATGAATTTAAGTGGCATTAAGATTTCGTATGGCGATGGAGTAGGCGATTCTCCAAAAGATAATTACATCCTGTACTATGATGATGAATCAAAACAAATGCAGGCGTTAATGTATACCGTTACGTTTAGAAGTCAAGAAGTAAGCGAGAAGTTCAATCTGATTAAGTATGATGAGTGGCAGGATGTAGAAGGAATTCTGCTGCCTAAGAAATTGCAATGGTATAATTATAAGAATGATTCGGTGGGTGAAATGCGCAATGAAGTTCTTTTCTCAGAAGTTACATTGTCTAAAACCAAGCCAGATGATAAAATTTTCATCAAACCAGAAGGTGCAGGTATTGCAGGTATGCAATAGTTATTTTGAACTAAACTAGTTGAAAATGGTTTATGTAGTAAGTTTTAATCACCTCGTATGAAATGGCTTGATGTGCTCCAATATGCTTCCAAAGGAAATCTAACTCCGCCAAAGCGTGTGGAAAAAACCGATGAAGAGTGGAAGAAAATTTTAACTCCCGAAGAATTTCAGGTTACGCGAAGAAAGGGAACCGAACATTCTTTTTCTGGCGAGTATTGTGAAGCACACGAAGCAGGATTGTATGCCTGCCGGTGTTGCGGAACGGTACTATTCGACTCACGCAAAAAATTTGAATCGGGTACTGGTTGGCCAAGTTTTACTTCATCAGTTGAGCCGAACGTGATTAAGTACACCAAAGACACCAGTTACGGTATGACGCGCGTAGAGGTTGAATGCAGTGTGTGTGATTGTCACCTCGGTCACGTTTTTCCTGATGGTCCGCCACCTACTGGCTTAAGGTTTTGTATTAACTCAGCTTCGATAAAGTTGGTGAAGTAAGGCTTCACCCTTTGAACGTTGAACCCTTACTCAAACTCGCATCATTATTGAAACACTCGCACGTAATCCACCACCATTCGCTGGGGAAAAACAGTAGTGGCATCTGGATTTCCTGCCCATTCTCCACCCACTGCCACATTGAAAATAAAGAAGAAGTCTTTTGTAAAGGGAACCAGATCTGCCGGAGTAATATCGATCGTATGATATTTTATATCATCAATGTACCACTTGATTTCAGTTGGGGTCCACACAATTGAAAACACATGAAACTCGTCCCCTAGAACTTTGCCATTCTGTAAACCTTTATGGCCTCCATAAGAAACATGTTGTCCATTAAATTCCCAGTGAGCGGTTCCATACGTCACGCTGTCTCGACCTCCACCACCAATCGTTTCCATAATATCAATTTCTCCGCATTTTGGCCAACCTATCGTAGAGAAGGATGATCCCAACATCCACAATGCAGGAAAGAGTCCTTTCCCTTTTGGCATCATCGCTCTAATATCAACACGACCGTACTTAAATGTTTTTTTATTTTGCGTGGTGAGTCGCGAAGAGGTGTAGATTTTTCCTTCCATTTTTTCAACCTTGGCTTTAATAATCAGATAACCATTGTGCACGGTTGTATTTTCTTGCTTATAATACTGAAGCTCATTGTTGAAGGGACCGATCTCATAATTCCAATGGGCAGCGTTTAACTGATCACCCACAAACTCATCCTGCCATATAAGAGACATGCCAGCATAGCTGGTTGGGCTGGTATATCCGATGTTTGAGATTGGAAGTTCATTTACCTGAATTGTAATTTTCAGATTTTTCTCAACACTAAGATTGTCTGCTGAGTAGGCTTGTACTTTAACTGAGTATGTGCCTGAAGAAAGATAAGTGTGCGATGTAATCCCTGTGGGCATAGTCAAGGGATCGTTTAGTCCTTCACCAAAATAAAATATAAACTCAACGGCATTGTCTGCTGTGGCCTTAAACGTGACAAGACCAGATCCATTAGTGGTGATGGTTGTCTCTACAACCAGATTGGCCACCGTAATTTTAGGCGATTCATTATTCTCTTTGCATCCAGGAAAAATAATTATCAGTGAAACGAGGGAGAGAAAAATGAATATTATTTTCATAATTCTAAGTTTTGATTTAGATTTTTTTAGATTTTTCAAATTAATTGCTGACTATTCCAACGCCTTCTCGTCCTAGCGTTAAAAAAATTACTCAATCTTAAACTTTCCACTTTCTGTAATTCCTTTCCATGTATCCGTTCGGAAGGGCACTGCGGGAAATCCATCCTTATTAAATAAGTTAGCATCTTCTGGATTATCAGCCCACGCGAAATGAACAGCCACCGGATTTGAAACTTGATCAGATGAAACAACTACGGTGTTACCATCGATCCACGCCTTTGCATAGTGGAACTTTTGATCGCTGCCTGCAATCTCAAATCCTTTTAAGTATCCATACTTATCCTTTGCCAGTAACCCGCTGCCAACATGTGTAAATGAAATGCGAATGTTTTTTCCTTCTACTTTCATCGCTTCATAAACCGGACCACTGAATTCAATATTTTTTCCATACACATCATGCAGCGCGATAGCGGCTAATCTTTTGCCAACATCTTGCTTGTTGCGTGGATGAATATCCTTGGCTTCGCCAATATCAGTTGTTACAGCCATGCCTGTATTTGGTAAAGCAAGAGTCATAGTTTGTGCTTCACGAAGTTCGGCCCAGGTGCTGCCATGTTCACTATCGCCATTGGCCGAGTTAAAACTTGCGAGCTGAACAAAATAAAATGGGAAGTCGCCTTGCTTCCAATGCGTACGCCAATCTTTAATCATCAATGGAAAAGCAGTACGATACTGATACGCACGACCTGCATTTGATTCACCTTGATACCAAATCGTATCCTGTATTCCAAGATTCAATAATGGATTAAGCATCGCATTATACAAAAGAGTGGGGTAGGCATTTGGCCCAATAGATGAGCCAGCGCTTTGTATTTTTTCAACCTGATACTTCCAATCTCCAGCCAATGACGTCTCCGAATTTCCAATCGTTAATTTCATATCCGCAGCATCGCCATAAACGCCCCCACCGCCACCAGTATCGGTTACCCGAATCGCAATTACATTTTCTCCTTCCTTCAATTGACTAGCACCAATTGGGTAAGACCGCTTTTCGTTATACGCTTTGGTACTACCCACCTGAACTCCATTAACAAATGTTTCATCAACGTCATCAATCATAGCTAGTTGAAGCATTGCTGCTTTTCCCGCATCAGCTTTAGAAATTGAAATTGTTTTGCGAAACCAGACCACGCCATCTAAATCGCCTAAAGACTTTTCTTCCCATAAACCGGGCAAGGTCATCGTTGGCCATTTGCTATCCGTAAACGTTGTGCTGCTCCATTGTTTTGCTTCATCTGGTTTTGGTAGTATGATTCCTAAACCCGTTAACTTATTCATCAATGTTTCACTCTTTTGTTTAGCCACTGCATCAAGATCTAACTTTGGCATGGAAGCAATCATGTCTTTAAACTCAGCACTTTGTTCAAAAGCCTCACGACTTGTCCACGTTTCTGAATGTGTGCCACCCCAGGAGGTATGCATAAGTCCGATGGGTATTTTCAATTCATTATATAATTCACGGGCAAAGAAATAACCAACCGCAGTAAATCCACCTGCATTCTCGGGACTACAAATTTTCCATTCGCCCCCTTTTACATCATCTTCTAATTTTGAAGAGACTGATTTCTGAACCGCGAAATGGCGGATCATCGGATAATCCGCTTGCTTAATTTCTTGCTCGGCATTATTAGCAGCGCGCAGAGGCCATTCCATATTACTTTGACCGGAACACACCCACACTTCACCCACCAAAATGTTGCTAAGCGTGATTAGATTTTTTCCTTTTATTGTTAAGAGATAAGGTCCACCGGCTACTTCAGGTTTTAGCGTTAGAAACCATTTACCTGTTTTATCCGCTTTGGCGAATGAAGATTGTTTATTGAATTGCACACTTACTTTTTCTCCGGCATCCGCCCAACCCCATACATTGATAGGCTTATTGCGTTGCAGCACCATATTATCACTCAGTACCTTAGGAAGTTTTACGTTACTGAAGCCACTGATTGAGATCAGTAAAAGGAGTGCGAGAATTCTTATTTTCATTGGCAGGATTTATTAATGAGATTTCTAAGGTAGCAGGAATTATGCAAAAAGCCATTGATATTTCTTTGTGCCTGCACACCGAAGTGTTTCGACACCCAGGTGTGGATCTTGGTGCTCTAAGTGTCTTTGTGGTTCTATTTTTTAAACCACGGAGGCTTAAAGACACGAAGTAACACAAAGGATAATTCTCCCCACTACAACTTTTTTACAGTTCACTACATCACAGTCGCAGGTGAAGGGCAATGGTTTTATTAAAACTGTCGTTTTCACCACTTTTGATCAAACCCAACTCGTATGCTGCGCAATTACCTCAAAATCGCTTTTCGCTCGTTGTGGCGAAGTAAGATTCATTCGTTCATCAATGTGCTGGGGTTAAGTCTGGGGATAGCATGCTGTGTGCTCATTGCCTTGTTTGTAAAAGACGAATGGACTTTTGATACGTTTCATACTAAAGGCGATCGTATTTATCGTGTGTATGCCCGCGAGGATTATGGCGAGAACGAAAAGTTTTTCAATACGGTAACGCCTTTCCCTATGGGGCCGGCTCTCAAAGAAAATTTTGCAGAAGTAGAACATCAGGTGCGCATCAATAATATTGGCAGTCCGGTAAAAGTTGGTGAGAATTTATTCAATGAGCAAATCACTGTTGCTGGGCAGGATTTCTTTGAGTTATTTGATTTCGAAATTATCAATGGCAATCGCGAAGCGTTGCGAGAGCAAAGTGGTGTTGTGTTAAGCGAAGCAACTGCTAAAAAATATTTCGGTGATGTTGACCCTATCAACAAAACACTTTCGCTACAATTAGGAGAAACTTTTGAAGATTTCACCGTAAAGGCAGTAACAGGTAATGTGCCCATTAACTCAAGCATTCAATTTGATATTCTAATTTCTGATCTCAACTTCCCCAAACTTTACAACCAACAGGTGCTTACTTCAGCCTGGTTTAATATCACACCCGAAACATATGTGCTATTGAAAGAAGGTGTTAATCCTCGTAATCTGGAAAGTAAATTCCCTTCAGTATTTCAAACGTTGTTGGGAGAAGAATCATTTAAAGAAAGCAATTATGCGCCCGGCTTGCAGCCACTCACTGAAATTCACCTTGATACAAATTATCCGGTAGGGATTGCTCCAGTGAGTGATCCCAAGTACAGCTACATTTTGGCAGCTATTGCTATACTCATTTTGTTAGTGGCGTGTATCAATTTTGTAACGCTATCGATTGGTCGTTCTATGAAGCGCGCTCGCGAAGTAGGAATTCGTAAAGTAGTGGGTGCAGAACGGAAGCAGTTAATCTTTCAATTCATTGGCGAAGCAATAATCGTTACGTTGATTGCGCTGGTAGTAGGAGTGATTCTTTCGGTTTTAGGTCTTCCAGTGTTTAATAATTTTGCCGGTAAACAATTAGTACTGGCCTTAAATGGATTTACAATCACAATGATTGTATCCTTGATTACCATCATAGGATTGATGGCTGGCAGTTATCCGGCCTTTGTGCTTTCTGGCTTTAAGCCGATTGCTATTTTGAAAGGTTCCCTACAAACCGGTAATAACAAGCAACGCGTTCGTCAGATTTTAGTAGGTGTGCAATTGGTGCTTTCTATTTTTTTAATCTCCAGTACACTCATCATGCGGCAACAGCTAAGTTTTCTGCAAAGAAAAAATTTAGGATTTAATAAAGAACAATTAGCAGTTATTCAGCTAAGCGTAGCGCAAGTTGGTCGCTTGCCGGAACGCATGAAAGCAGGATTTGATAAAGCGGAGCAATTTAAAATTGAGTTGGCTAAAGTGCCAGGTATAGCTGCTGTGTGTGCAACTGCCCATGATTTTGGAAATGGGGGCTGGATAAATGTTGGTTACACCGATGAACAAGGAACGTACCGCACGTTTGATATGAATGTTGTGGACGATGAGTATGTGCCGGTAATGAAAATGGAAATGGCTTGGGGACGGAATTTTTCGGATAACAATCCATCAGATGCAAGACGCTCGATTATTGTGAACGAAGCGTTCGCAAAAGCCTATGGTTGGACTGATCCGGTTGGCAAACGTATCCCTGGCAAGGGCTTTGCGGATCACGAAGTGATAGGCATTGTAAAAGATTTCAATTACGCTTCGCTGTATACCTCTGTTCAACCGCTTGTGATGGTACAGGATCCTGTTATCATCTTAAGTGGTATAGAGAACATCGGCATTGAAAGTAATCCAATCCCAAAATTGATGGTACGACTAAAACCCGAAAGCATGTCGACTACTTTGGATCAGATAAAATCTACCTGGAATACATTGACAGGCGGAGAGGAGTTTGCTTTCACGTTCGTGGATCAGGCGATGGACAATCAATATCGTAGCGATCAGAACTTAGGAAAGATTGTAAGTATTGCAACGTTGTTAGCGATGATCATCGGAAGTTTAGGATTGTATGCACTGGCTTCATTGGCGATGCAAAATCGCACGAAGGAAATTTCTATCCGGAAAGTGATGGGGGCAACGGAAAAATCCCTTCTTGTTCTGCTTTCAAAAGATTATGTAATGCTAATTGCTGTATCACTTTTATTATCTGTGCCCATTACCTGGTACCTGATGAATAACTGGTTGCAATCTTTTCAATATCGGGTGGATGTAAGTTGGCAAGTGTTTGCCGCTGCAGGCGGATTATCTTTGGTGGTCGCCTTGCTTACCATTAGCTACCAAGCTATTAAAACAGCCTGGACCCGACCCGCAGATACCTTGAAGTATGAGTAATTGAGCTTGATTTCTAATCAAACTTAGGTTTTATGATCTATTTCTTTGACAAAATTGTAACAAATGAGGGATTATTGAGTATATATGTTTTACAAAACGTATACAAATGAGTAAAGAATACTTGGGTGAGTTTGAAGAATTGGTACTTACTATGGTGGGTGTCTTGCAGGAAGAAGCGTATGGCAATGCTATTGTAAATGAAATTAAAGATCGGCTTGGGCGCGATTCAAACTTAAGTGCCGTGCATGTAACGCTCTACCGATTGGAGGACAAAGGTCTTGTGAAGTCAAACATGGGTGGGGCTACCAACACCCGGGGTGGAAGACGTAAACGAATTTTTTCAATTACCAATGCCGGGCTTGCTATGTTGAAGTCAATGAAAGAGGCAAGAGTTGATTTGTGGAAATTGATACCACAATTAAAGATGGTTTAAAGTCTGAATCAAAGTATGAAACCTGATAAAACAGTATATCCTCCAGATTGGGCACTGCAATTTCTTCAGCAGTTATGTCCATCTTATTTGCACGAGGGCATTGAAGGTGACTTACTCGAGCAATTTGAAGAGGATGTACATACGGCTGGAGTAAAAAAAGCCAAAAGAAGATTTGTTTGGAACGCAATAAAATTTATGCGACCAGGCATTCTTTTGCGAAATCAATTCACATTGAATTTAATCAACACCATTATGATCGGAAATTATTTTAAAGTAGCGGCACGCAACATTCGCAAACGCAAGTTTTATTCATTCATCAACGCATTTGGTCTTAGCATTGGCCTTGCGTTTTGTATGTTAATCACACTCTACATTCAGGATGAAAGAGAGTTTGATCAATTTCATGAGAATAAGAATTCGATTTTTAGAATTGAAGAAAAGAGTTTTGATACCTGGCAGCATGACTCTGCCGACCCATATCGTATGTCAGCGTGGATACAAACAGGACTAGCACCTACGTTGAAAGAGGAACTCCCTGAAGTGAAGTATGCTACCCGCTATAATAGTGGCGCACGAGGAATTTTTCGATATGATGAGAAAGTGTTTACGCAAGAGATAGCGTATGTGGATGCTGATTTCTTCAAGATGTTTTCATTCAATCTGATTGCAGGAAATGCCGATCGCATTTTTTTGGATAAGTCTGAGATTGTATTAACCCCTGCAATTGTAAAAAAATATTTTGGTGATGTTGATCCGATTGGCAAAACAATTCGCATCGATATCAACGGAGAGAAATCATATACCGTGAGCGGAGTAATTGAACCGGCACCAGCCAACTCAAGCATACACTATGAAATTTTGATTCCACAAGAGAACAGACCATACTACGATCGTAATCTGGCTAATTGGGGAAACTATAACACGCCTACGTTTGTGCAGTTAAATCCCAATGCCGACCTCACAACCTTTAAAACGAATCTTGATAAGATTGTAGATAAATACATGGGAAAGAAATTGGAAGAGTGGCGTAAAGAAGCTGTGGTTCCCATTCCTGCTGATGTAAAGATGATGGAGTATTTATTTACGGCACTTCCTGATGTGCATTTGAAAAAAGAAATCAGTTGGGAGAAAGTAAGTGACCCACAATACTCAATCATATTAGGAGGCATTGCATTGCTCATCATGCTTATCGCGTGCATCAACTATATTTCATTGTCGCTTACTACTTCGGCTTCGCGCAGAATTGAAGTAGGGGTGCGCAAAGTAGTAGGCGCACAGCGCAATCAGTTAGTGTATCAATTTAGTTTTGAGTCGCTGATGCTGGCTTTTGCTTCGATGGTGATTGGTTCAATACTGGTAGTGTTGTTCTTGCCAGCCTTTAATGAGTTTACAAACAAGGGCATTGAACTTACTTCTACGAAGGTGATCCAATTATTGTCTGTAGGTTTTATCCTCACTGCCATTGTTGGTTTGTTAGCAGGAAGTTATCCTTCGCTTTTTCTTTCGCGATTTAAACCTGCACAAGTATTGAAAGGGGGATTTACATCCCGGTTGCAAGCTGGGTTTACAAAACCGTTAGTGGTGTTGCAGTTTGCCTTGTCAGCGTTTTTAATTATCAGTTCGGTGATGATGTACCGTCAAATGAATTTTATTACCACAAAAGATCTTGGCTACAATAAAGAACAAGTGCTGGTGATCCCCACACAAACCGGGTGGAATGCAGAAGGCAATAAAGTGATTGAACAATTCCGCACACGCGCGGGTAATGAACCTGCTATTGGTTCGGTAACTGGTGCCAGCACGGGTTTTAATCAAGGCTATTCGCGGTGGGGATTTAAAATAAAAGGTGAACAGAAATCTGCCTATGTCTATAGCATTGATCCTTTCTATCTCCCCACGCTCGATATTCAATTAGTGGCCGGTAGAAATTTTGATGCTGCCATTGCAACAGATACCAGCGGTATTATTGTTAACGAAGCGCTGGTGCGTGATATGAAATGGACTGATCCATTAAATGAATATTACAACTGGCAGGAAGACTCAGTAGGGTTGGGGTCGCCTATTATTGGCGTGGTGAAAGACTATCACTTTCTTTCCTTAGAGCGAGAGTTTGAGCCGATGTTTCTTTCGATGAATACAAAAGAAATGGGCTACCTGACTACCATGATGGTGCGCCTGAGTACCACCGATGTTGTGGGTGGACTTGAAAAAGTAAAATCGCTTTGGTTAGAGTTATATCCCGACAAACCGTTTGACTATACTTTTTTAGATGAAGATGTTGCCAAGCAATATAAGAGCTATCAACGCTGGATGAGTATTATGGGGCTAGCCACAGGCTTTGCAATTTTGATTTCTTGTTTGGGATTGTTTGGCCTGGCGGGAATCAATGCGGTGAATCGCACGAAAGAAATTGGCATCCGTAAAGTGATGGGTGCCGACTTGCAATCCATCTTTGTGTTACTTAACCGCCAGTTTATTCTGTTGGCCTTTGTAGCGTTTTGTTTGGCGGCTCCGCTCTCGTGGTGGTTTATTACTACATGGTATCTGAAAGACTTTACCTACAAGGCCACCATTGGCTGGGAATTGTTTGCGCTCAGTATGGGTGCCGGATTGCTACTCGCGCTGCTCACGGTAAGTTATCATGCCATAAAAGCTGCGTTAATTAATCCTGCTGAGACGTTGAAGTATGAGTAGGAGATAAAATTTGGTAGAAAAGTAGAAATATTAGCTATGCTTATATTGTGATATAGTGGCAAATTGATTTAGCTCCCTTGACTCTTAAAAATTAATTTACAATGAAAGTAACTCTGGTAATGCTAACTCTTCTTTTTGGACTTCTAAATTTTAGTAAAGGACAAACAAATACAGACTCACCTTCAAAAGTGCCCGTTTGGACAGAAGCTGATAGAAAATACCTGTTGGACAATTTAATTCGTTCAAAAGAAGAACTAATAGCTGAAACAAAAAACCTCACCAAAGAGCAATGGAATTTTAAAGAAAGCCCGGACCGCTGGAGCATCAACCAAATTGTTGAACACATTTGTTTATGGGAATTAATTCAGATGAACGAAATTTCGACATCATTACGAATTGGCCCCATACCAGGTTTTACCGATTATCGTCCTGATAGCGTGTTTATTAATAAGGACACAGAAAGATTGAATAAGATGGTAACGACAGACTATTCAAAGCCTTTTACATATGGTGTTCCACTTGGAAACAATGAAGGCAAGAATAATATGATTTGGTATACCACCATGCGCAATGAATCAATAGATTTTTTGCAAACGACAGATGTAAATCTCCGCGTACACTACATTTATTTTTTGTCTAACATCCATCAAAAATATATGAGTTTTTTTCAACACACATTTCGGCATTTAGGTCAGATAAGAGAAGTAAAAAAACATACAAAGTATCCGAAATAGTTTGCAAAAAGCGGACAAAGAAGCACCCTCAGTTCTTGTTGGTCGCTGACCAACAAAGTTTTAATTGCTATCTAGTTTTACTAACCTTTACCTTATCGCCCCAGTACCATGCCCACAGAAAGCAATAGAAGTAAAGAAAGAATTACATAAGCCAGAATAAGAATGGGCAAGAAGTAACTGGCCCATGAGAATTGAGTAAATCTTTTTTGAACCTGCACAAACCGAAGCGTGGCCATAAGTAAGGAGAAAAACCCGGAGGTGAATAGAATGAATGACATTCGTCTGGGTGTAAGAATTTCCAAGACGGGATGATCACCGACTTCATGGAGTTTAGCCTCCATAAGTTGGTAAAGTGCAAAACCAAAGATTAACAAGTGGGTGCCAGCTTTAATCCAGGCAATAAGGGTTCTTTCATAGGCAAGCATTAATTTTTCAGTGGTAAGATCTTGCTTTGCAGCCTCCTTCAAAGCTTTTTTCTTCTTTTTTTCTTCTTTGTCCGTTTCCTGATTTAATGCAGTGTTGCCTTCTTCCATTTTCTATCGCTTTTAAAAGCAAATTACGGATTCGCTGGATTTCTTCAATACCCACCATGTCGTAAAGATATGACGGAACAAATCTGAGAGGTCACAAGACCTCTCAGATGATGTAAACCCAGCAGAATGAGATTTGTTGCTACGGAACCTTAAGCCTTTTTCTTTAATTGAAGTTTTAAGCCGATGTTAAGAGCAATACTTCCAAAGGGCAATGAAGAACGAAGGTCTTTGCTTGTGGTGGTATTCTGATTTGAATTTGGATAACTATAAGTTATATCCCTTACATATTCAGTCTTCTGTTGAGGCCCGTTAGAGTAGTTTATTGTACGATTTTTGGGATAGTAACTCATGCTGGTGAACACGAATTCAGTAAAGAACTTGGCATTTTCAGAGATGGTGGCATCAATGCCAAACCCACCTTTAAACCCAATGGAGAGTCCCCCATAATATTCGCTGGTGCTTTTGTAGTTTGCATAACTCTCTTCTTCATGCACTTTAATACTACCTGCAGTAACCCCAACCTGAACGTAAGGTCTCACTTTATTCTCACCAATCATCACGATCAGCGAAGGGCCAAATAGTAAACCCCTGGAATAGATGTTATTTTTTTCAGTATAGGTATTATTCTGTCCTGATGAGCTATTAACACTTTCATATTTCTTGCCCCATACATATTGCAGGTTTAGATCCAATCCAATGTTTTTGGAATACATGTGCAGGTAGGATGAATTGAATGTGAATCCTGATCCCAATGATCCATAGATGCCTTCTTGCTTAGAAGTGTATGAATTGTTTGTAGATGTGCTGGTAGAATTAACTCCCAGTAATTGTGAGCCGGAAGGAAAACCATACCCGACTCCAAACCTGAAGTATGATGATGTGGGTTTACTTACCGGTTGAGCATCCTGTGCTTTTGCATTTTCAAAAATTACTAACATTAGAATTATCATAAAGCTGATAAAGACAATGTGTTTGTAGATGTACTGGGTGTTGCTTTGTAGTGTTTTCATGGCTGTCTTTTGGTTTGGTTGACAGGTCAAATGTGGCTTGTATAAGGAGCATTTCAAGTTGATTGTTTGCTAGTCGTAAAAATCTCTTTTGCGATTAGTTGAAGAGGTTCAAGCCTTGGGTATCAACCGTTACGACTTTTTGCAAATCGTTTATTCTGGAGTGTGGATATTTACTAAAACAACGATCCAACCTCTTATAAAAGTTAGTAAGGCCATTTTCTGAAAATTGTTTTATCTTGGAACAGATGGGTACTATAATAGATAGCGAGTATTAAAATATTATAAACATGATCTTACACAATCTAAAATTTGTATTGCGGTCGTTATGGGCAAAGAAGCTCTATACATCCATCATTCTATTGAGTTTGATTGTAGGCTTTGTCTGTTCCAATATCTTAATCTCCTTTTTGGTTTATGAAACCAATACTGATTCGTTTCATACCAAGAAGGATCGAGTCTTTCAAATTTTTAGTAATGATCCTTTTGGTGGGCAGGGTAACATTGCTTACGTGCCTGATTATTTTTATGACTACCTGACTACCAACTATGCTGAGATTGAGAATGTGTGCCAGCTCGGCAATTTGGATGGAGTCACCATCAAGACCGATAAGAGTGACTTTCATGACTTCAATATTTTATCTGTTGATAGTTCATTCTTTTCGTTTTTTGATTTTCCCATCATTTACGGAAGTGAAAAGAATATTGTCCACGAAGGAACCCTCGTGCTTTCAGAGGAGAAAGCGATTGTGCTTTTTGGTACGGCAGATGTATTGGGGAAAGTGATTACACTCGCTACCGCAGATACTACGTTGCAAGTTGTTGTTTCGGCAGTAGTGGATAAGCCTATTGAAAACAGTCATTTGTCATTTGATGTGTTGCTTCATCATTCGGTGTTTCCTAAGAAATGGAATGGTGGTGCCAGTTATGCGTTACTAAATCGGTCTACCAATGCTCAAGCATTGCGGCAAAAGATTAATCAGGATAGTAAACGTCCTGGATTATTGGGATCGGGGAAAATGGAGTATTTCTTAACACCTCTAACAGATTCTTATTTCAGTGCAGATAATAAAATGAAGTTTATGCACACGCGCAGCCCCATGTTTATTACAGTAGGATATGTTGTGTGCGGTCTCATCCTGTTTATTGCGAGCTTCAACTTTATTAATCTCTTTCTTCTTTTCTGGCAGAACAGGAAGAAAGAGATCGGAATCAAGAAAACACTTGGTGTTAGCCCGGGTGGGTTGTTTGGATTTTCTCTCATTGAGGCTGGAGTTTATATTTTTATTTCCTATACCGTTGCATTGGCGGTAACAGGCATTGTTCTTCCGGTTTTTAACTCCGTGTTTGAGGCCAACCTATCGCCAAAATATTTCTTATCGCTAAAAGTTATTTCACTTATAGGAGTGGTGCTGTTTTTATCGGGTGCACTGGTAGTCATTATTGCTGTTGCCAAGCAATGGAGCATGAAGCCAATTAGCCTGATGAAGAGAGATAGCACGAAAGTAAGTTTTAACAGGGTTCTCTTTACCGTTCAATTTGTTATTTCAATTACGTTGGCTATTTGTTCAGTCACTATCATTCAACAAATGAAGTATATTGAAAGCGCACCGCTCGGGTTTAATCGCAGTATTCTTCAACTCAATTCACCTGATCGTAAGTTTGTAGATCAACTTCCAGTGCTAAAACAAAAACTTGCTCAACTACCGGCAGTACAGAATGTGTCGGTGAGTAGTGGAAATCCCATTTCCGGAAACATGATAGTGCGCTATGATTTGGAAGATGATAAATTCTACACCCCCTATATTTTTGAAGGCGATACAGATTTTATAAAAACACTGGACTTAACATTAGTAGCAGGTGAGCTACCATCCGAAACAAGGAGCGGCAAACTTGTGAATCAAAAACTGGTGCAGCAGTTTAATCTTAAAGAGCCAATTGGTGTGTTTGTACCGGGTACAAAAGATGTAATTGTGGGAGTTGTGAAAGACTTTACATGTGGTTCGTTTAAAATGGAAATTCCACCCGTGGTAATTTCGTATAAGCAAAGTGGCCAGGCTTTGTTAATTGATTACAAGGGAAATGACTTAGCTCAATTGTTACCACAAATTCAAACAGAATGGCAGCAGGTTTTTCCTGATTATGTGTTCACGTATAAGGTAATTCAGGAAGATTTAATGAAGAAGTATAAGGAAGATACATTCTTCTATCGGATCATCATTACGTTCGCTATTATAAGTATGGTACTTTCTTGTTTTGGGTTGTTTGCGCTTTCGTGGGCAGTTATTCAAAGTCGTACCAAAGAAATGGGAATCCGCAAAGTGTTAGGCGCCACTTCTGTGGATGTACTAAACTTGCTAACATTAACTTTTACCAAACGCATTCTAATTGCGTTTTTGCTAGCAGCCCCGGCTGGTTATTATCTTATGAATGAGTGGCTGGCGCGGTTTTCAAATCGAATTGAGTTGAGTGGCTGGGTTTTTATGATTGCCGGTGGGGTAGTGGTTGCAGTTGCGTTTGTAACCCTCAGTTTTCAAACGATCAAGGCAACAATAACAAATCCGGTGGATGAAATTCGCAATGAGTAATCTTTATAGAAACTATTCATACGCTAAGGAAGATGAATCCTCATGGAGTTGAAGTATTGCAAGATTGAATTCACTTAAATTCACGCCATTTAGAGTAGATATATAAGCAATGCTTATATTGGGATGTTACCGGCAACCACAATTAATGTGGGACAGTTGATAAACAACGTTGGACAATTTTGCAACCAGTAATGAAATATGGAGAAATTAAGAAACAACTTACCCATTCTATCTGCCCTGTTGATTTTTATTGGTTACTTGAATTATCAATTCTTCTATTCTAATTTTGATATTGAAATCAGTTCTTATTTAACAACTTCAGAACTTATATTTTCATTTCTGCCGTTAACAATACCATTTCTTTTGATAATTGGAACCTTAACATTTCTGTCAATAGGAATTGGTTTTGCAATTGAAAAGAAGGAAGAAAATGATGAGTTAGAGACCGACCCAGAAACTCCGTTGCACGCAATTTCTAGAATTCCGCCAGCCTGGAACAGAATGGTTAAAGCTCTAAGGAAGAAAAATAAGAGCGCACTGGATTGGGGACTTTTGCCGATAACAATTCTGCTGTTTGTGATGAGCGTGATCGTTGCAATCTTTATGGTGGCCTACATTTTTATCTTTGTCTTTATTTCATTAAGCTCTGATTTTTCAGTTATCAGCTACACTGGCACTTTGGTACTGGGAGTCTTCTGGATCATTTTTATCTTTATTCGAATTGACCTTTCTGAGAAAGAAGGAAGAAGTAATTGGTCTAGGAACCTTGCATATGCGTTATTGGTAACTTTGTCAATTGGACTCTTACGAATATCCAAAAATGAAACTGCTACGAATATTTTAGTTGGCAAACCAGAATACAGCGCTGCTATTGAATTAACGGATTCAACAATTACAACCGACTCAACAATTGTTTATGTGGGTCAGACTTCCAACTACTTGTTTTTAAGGAACCGTAAGACACGTGACAACATAATTCTAAATATGGGTAGTATAAGGAGATACAGTCTTAATAAGATTAAATCGGATAAGAGGAAAGACGATTGACTGTGAATTGGCCAGCCGGTAACAAAATGTATGTGACAATGCTGTTCGACATTTGCAATGTCGAACTAAGATATTTTGGATTTAAAATCCCTTTTTATCATAGTTCGGTGAGTAATGTGATTGAATGCTGACTACATTTTTCTAAAAGAATTTCAGCTACCGAATAAATTCAAACTTAATCGATTTCACGATCAACCCGTTTATTACAATTTCTAAAAGATGCGTGCCGCTGTGCAATTGGCGCGTGGTGAAATCCTGAAAACGTTGCATCTTCTTAATACTGATCTCTTCCTGTGGATTGAGCGTTACTTCTTTTAGTTTGAAAACTTTCGGGAGTTGAACTCCGGTCTTTTTAGTATAATGGATTCGGTAATCTATCATCAACCGCTGACTCCTGTTTTTTGTCGAGATAAGCGAAAACTGAAATCCTAATTTTTCATTCAATTTAATAGTCCGACTATTCAATGTAAAGTTTTTTACCATTACATCCACACGCTGAGATAGATTGAAAATAGCCATTGATTGTTTATGCCCTTGCTTTAATAATGAACGGCATCCTCGTTTTACAATCCATGCAGTATGTGGATGAGTTCTATCCCACGATTTAACAAGTCGTGTAACATAATCAGCGGAATCTTTTGTCTGGTCGTTTAAGTGATTAGCTACTGATTTACGAACATAGAGTTCGTTATCTGAATTTAGATTTTCGAGAATGGGTTGCGTTAGTTTTGGGTTTTGAATAATTTCATCAAGCTTGAAAGACCAAGGTAAACGTGGTCGACTACCTTCCGAAGCTAAACGCCTGACATGCACATTGTCATCTTGAGACCACTTGTACATATTCATTAAGGTTTTATTCAAATCTAATTTTAGAAATGTACGAATGGCAAACTCAGATGAACCAAACCGGGTAAAGTATTTGAGGGCATCAATGGATAGTTTATAATTTGCCTTCCCAAAAAGACTAACAAATTCTGGGAAAACCAGGGCAGTATATCCACTGGGCATCAGGGTGACTGTATCTTTTAAAATTGAAATGGATTTTCGATAGTCATCTGGCAGATGGTGTTGTAAGGTGTGTGCCGTATGGCGCATTCGTTCATTGAGTGATCTTGTGCTTAGATCCTTGATTGAATCTTTTTGAAAGGAATTAGCATTAAAAGAAGAATGTACCTCTTTGACCACACTTGCAAGATTTTGATAGTACGCATGATTAAACATTTCTTTTAAAGGCTCCATGCTTCTTTTTATGCAAGAAAGGTAAGATTATTGACAGCCCTATGTCAGCAGGTTCGGAATAATTTCGTATAGTTAATAAAGTGCATTTTTAAGCTCAACACTTATCAAGATTTAAGGCTGTTCGACATTTGCAATGTCGAACGAAGATGTATTGGATTTAAAATCCTTTTTATCCTAGTTCGGGATTCCAAATCCCAAACAGTATGTTGCTTAAAACTCGCTACACTTTTCAAGATTTCTTTTGATTAGCTCCACTTCATGAAGCGAAGTGGTTTTCTGTAAGGCTTTTTCAAATAATTCTTTTGCCTGGCTATTTTTTCCACTGAGTAAATAAAAATTACCCAACGCACATAAATAAAGATAATGATCCTTCAGACTCTCGATTTTTTCTAATTCTATAATTCCTTGCTCAGGTGAGATTGCATAACCCGTAGCAATGGCATGATTTAAACTTGTCATTGGTCCAGGTTTAAGTTCGTTAAGTATTTCATATAGTTTGACTAAGGCGTCCCACCGCGTGTCTTTAAAGTGTTTTGGTAGTGCATGAATAGATGCGATGGAAGCTTCCACATGGTATTCGCTCACCAAATCACCACTTGACGATTGTTCCAGAAAATTAAGTCCTCTTGTAATTAAGTCCTGATTCCATTTTGATCGATCCTGATCTTCTAATAAAATGATTTGACCTAAGTCACCTGTGCGGGAAGCAAACCGAGATGTTTGCAAGCACATGAGCGCCATCAGTGCTTTAACTTTCGGCAGGTTGGTAGATTTGTGTTGAATTAGCAAGTAGGTCAGTCGCATGGCTTCGGCACATAAATCTTCTCGAATCACCGTATCGCCATGACTGGAGTGATAGCCTTCGTTGTACAACAAGTATAGAACATGCAGTACACTGTCCAGTCGCGAAGGCATTTCGAACACACCGGGCGCTTCCAATTTAATTTTCTCTTCTTTTATTTTTTCTTTCGCCCGATAGATTCGTTTGGCGATGGTATCTTCTGTAGTGAGAAAGGCATTGGCAATTTCGGCCACACTTAATCCACCTAATGTTTTTAGGGTTAATGCAATTTGTGATTCAGTTTGAATACTGGGATGGCAACAGGTAAACATCATGCGTAGAACGCTGTCTTGAATCTCATCTTCATTGAAAAGTTCTTCCACAGTAGTGGTAGATTCTGCTTCTTTGGAATGCTTAGTTTTTCGTTGTTGCTCGCGCACCCAATCGATTGCTTTGTTGCGGGCCACTTTATAGAGCCACGCAGTTGGATTGTCGGGCATTCCACGAAAGCGCCATGTTTCCATAGCTTTCAGCAACGTGTCTTGAACTAGATCTTCGGCTGTATCAAGATTGTCAACACCTAAAAATCTCGTAAGCACAGCGGCCATCTTTCCCGCCTCGTGGCGAAAAAGATGGCCGATTACTGTATCAATATTTGCCTTGTCTGGCACTCCCTAATTTATTATAGCAGGTAAAGAAATTACATATCTATTTTTTGAACGGGCCTTACCTGCACTTTACCATCATAGATAAAATCAGGATAATCAGCGCAAAGAGAAATCGCTTCGTCAATGTCTTTTGCGTTCACAATAAAGTAGCCACCTACCAACTCTTTACTTTCTGCAAAAGGGCCGTCAGTAACTACTTTATTTTTTCCGCTAATAAATTTACCTGAAGGTAAAAGAGCTTCGCCTCCTTCATAACGGCCTTCTTTACTGAGTTTCTCAATCCAGGCAAACCATTTTTGCATATGCTTTTGCATGGCTTCTGGTGATTTCATTTCAGGAGCAATGTCACTGCCACCATGAAAAATTAACATGAACTTTTCCATAGAATTTAATGATTAAGTTAAACAAAATTTCCCCTATGACGAGCAGAGTCGCATGAATCGGACAAGAATTATTTTTTTATTTTGGATTATCGATTCAACCGGGCTTAAATCTGGTAGTAAAACAGGCCAGGAATTCAGTCTTCTGTTTATTTTAGAAAATTATTTCAATCAGGCAACGCAAAAGCAAGATAAGCATCGCTACTCTTTGTATTTAGTTTTCCTCCGCCACACGCAATTACCACATACTGCTTTCCATTTAACTCATAAACTGCAGGGGAAGCAAAACCTGAAGCGGGTAATGTATATTCCCAAAGTAGTTTTCCGGTTGCTTTATCAAAAGCACGAAACTTATTATCGCGCGAAGCAGCAATGAAGACTAATCCACCCGCGGTTACAGCAGGTCCACCATAGTTTTCGGTTCCCGTTGGCGGAATACCTTTAGCTTTCAATTCTGGGTATTCACCGAGCGTTGTTTTCCAAACCAATTCACCAGTACTCATATTAATTGCGTTCAATGTTCCCCAGGGTGGACTAATAGCAGGATAGCCGCTCTCACTCAGGAATTTATTATATCCCGCCATTTTATAGGGCACATAATTCACCGAATCAAAAGGTTTTGTGGATGCTGCAAATTCTTTTTTCTGTTCATTTTTTAGATCAAGAACGTAAGAAGTGATAGCATCCTTTTCTTCATCGGTAAGATGTTTGAAGGCAGGCATCATTCTTCGGCCGCTGTTAAGTAGTTCATTAAAATCCTGAGACTTGTATTTTGAGTTTATATTAAGAAGGGTAGGATTGTTTCCGGTTCCTTTTCTATCGGCACCGTGACATGCCAAACAGTTTTGAGTGTATAATCGTTGTCCTGCTTCTAACCAGGATTCTTTTTTAGGTGTTGGGATTTTATTCTCATTCATCTTCATCACCCACGCCATTTCATTGGCATTTACATAAAGTATTTCGGTTTCAGGATCGAAGGCTGGGCCACCCCATTCACCACCACCATCATACCCAGGAAAAATAAGAGAGGGAATTTTACCCGGTGGCAGAAACATGCTCCCATATCGATAGCCTTTCATTTTTTCTTTGATCTCTGCTTGCTCACTTGAATCCAAATAGGGATTAATGTCATTTTCTGTAAGTGTTTGTCGAACAAAAGGTTTTGGCAACGTTGGAATGGGTTGAGTTGGCCAAACGCTTTCCCCGTCAAGATCTGTTTCGGTGGGCACACTAACCTCGTTAATATCAAAAATGGGTTTTCCGGTTTCTCGCTCGAACGTATACACCATTCCGTTCTTTGTAGTTTGAGCAACTGCATCAATTTTTTTCCCATTTAGCGTTACGGTTATCAGTGCGGGTGGCGTAGGGAGGTCCTTATCCCACAAGTCGTGATGCATAAATTGAAAATGCCAGATCCGTTTTCCGGTTGCAGCATCTAACGCCAGTAAGCAATTTGCATATAGATTAGCACCTTTACGCTTGCCACCATAAAAATCATAAGAAGCCGAACCGGTAGGGGCAAATAAAATTCCACGTTCTTCATCCAATGAAAATCCACTCCATGCATTTCCACCACCAATATGTTTCCAGGCATCTTTATCTTCCCAGGTTTCATACCCGTCTTCACCGGGTTGAGGAATGGTGTGGAAGATCCACTGCAACTTTCCCGTAATTACATCATACGCTCTAATGTGTCCTGGTGCTGAAGGAGGTGCTTCATCCACCCTTGTACCCAGGATCAATAAATCTTTATACACCGTGCCCGGTGAGGTATTTACTACAAACAAGGTACCTACATCACGTCCCAGATTCTCATGTAAATCGATGGAGCCGTTATTACCAAAAGTTGGAATTGGTTTTCCTGTAGTGGCATCAATAGCAAATGTGTTTGAACCCGCTGTGAAGAAAATACGCTTGTCCGTTTTGCCATCGCTCCAGTAGGCAACCCCACGACTATTAATCATGTTGTGAAAAGCAGAGCGATTGGAATCAAATTGAGTTTTAGCATTTACGTCAAACACCCATTTTTCAATTCCGGTTGCAGCATCAACAGCAAACAACTTCATTTGTGGA
>JBGSIM010000002.1:0-57697 GCA_041742535.1 Cyclobacteriaceae bacterium
AAACCCAGCCAACAACACTGATTCAAAAATAAATTGCCCAAACAATTGAGTTTTCTTTGCCCCGATTGTTTTACGAACACCAATTTCTTTCCATCGATGAGAGGCGCGTGCGGTGGTCAGATTCATAAAATTCACAGCAGCTATCAATAAAATGAATACAGCAATCACATAAAATATAGTTAGATACGATCCATTAAATTTTCGATAATTGATATAATCATGCTCAATGTCATTTGATGCCAGGTGTACTTCATCAAGTCGCTGAAGGAATAACTTATAGTAGGTATTGATTTCAGGGTCATCCATATGCCTCGACATAAAGGCAGGAAATTTTTCTTCCATGGCTTGAATATCTACTGTGGGTTCTAGCAATAGGTAGGTAGTCATCCAATTACCGCCCCAGGAGTCATTAACATTATTCCCGCTGTTGGTATAGGCTACCATGGAAAGCAACACTTCAAACTGAATGTGTGAATTTTCTGGAACGTCTTTTAAAATTCCGGTAATCTCATAGTCTCGTCCATCCCACCAAATCGTATTATTAAGCGCTTCGCTAGATGTTTTGAAAAATTTTAGTGCCGTAGTTTCGGTGAGTAATATGCTTTGTGGCCTATTCAGACTTGTTTGGAGATCTCCATGTAACAGAGGAAAATCAAAGACATCAAAAAATGTGCTGTCCACAACCATCACATTATCGATCAACTGTTTGGTGTCATCCTTTGTAATAAGCTGTTTTCCGTGCTGCCAAAATCGAACGTACGTTTGAACTTCCGGAAAATCTTTTTTAAGTGCCGGCCCCATGCCTGGCATTGACAGTGCAACCTTTTGCTCGTTAGTACCTGTGAACTTTTGTACCTCATCTAATCGATAGATGTTTTTATTCTTGGAGTGAAATGAATCAAAACTTCGCTCGTCTGAGACAAACAAGTAAATGACTACACAAGCCGCGAGACCTACAGCCAGGCTGAATACATTTATAAACGAAATCATCTTGTGCTTAAAAATGTTTCGGGTACTGATTTTAAAATAATTTTTCAGTAAGTGATTATTCATAGCTCCTAGTCGTTTAAATTTTTTAATAGCAAATGGTCGTAAATAATTTATTACTTGATACCAGTAGTTAATTTTTGCTTTGAATGTTAATTTCTTTTTTAGGTCTTGGTAAAATTTTTCGTCCAGATCACCGAGCACTTCTTCGGCAAGCTCCTTTCGAAGAAATGTGTTTAGAAGCCTCGCGGCTAATTTTGGTGGAGATGTTTCGCGCTCCATTTATCCGCCAACACTTAATTTAGCTGTAGCAAAGCCCGGAAACTGATTCCACAGTGCCTGCTTAAATTCCTTAGCTGCGGCTAATGTTTTCTTGCCATACGCGGTAATTGTAAATATCCGTTTTCGCCTTCCGCCTCGTTCTGCAGTTGACTTTCCCATTTCCGATTTTAGAAATCCTTTTTCTTCAAGCCGGGTTAATGTAGAATGCACAGCCCCAATAGACACGGCTCTTCCGGTTTGAGATTCAAATTCTTCGGCAATGCGGAACGCATAGGCGTTCTCGTCACCCAAAATTCCTGTGAGCAGAAGAATCACTTCTTCAAATTCACCTAGTCTTGTTTCGATCATATAGTACTAAATTGTAGAACTAATATACGGGAGTTATTTTTATTTGTTCTACTATTTAGTAACTAATATTCTTTCGCTTAGGCGCTGACACCCTAGAGGTGTCTTGACGCCTGATACTTAACACCGCATTTGGAATTGAGTATTCTCTTTCTATTCGTTTTTCTTAATTTCACCTAATACAATTCAGGGGGTAAAGGTGTCCTACACTTTTGGGCTAAGACAAATAAGTGTAGGACACCTGTCCACTTAGATGTCACACTAAACTACCGGGTGCTATGCTTAATCAAGATGAACTAACCTTTGATGCCATTGTCATTGGCTCAGGAATTTCTGGCGGCTGGGCCGCGAAAGAACTTTGTGAAAAAGGTTTGAAAACATTAGTGTTGGAACGAGGCCGCAACGTAGTTCATAATAAAGATTACCCTACCGCCACCAAACAACCCTGGGAAATTCCTAACCGTGGCCGACTCACCGCAGAATTTTTAAAAGAGAATCCACTTATCAGTAAGTCTGCCGGAATAGCCGAAGACAACAAACATTTTTTTATTGAAGACAAAGATCATCCCTATGTGCAAGAGAAACCTTTTGATTGGGTGCGCGGCTATCAGGTAGGTGGCAAGTCGTTAACCTGGGGACGCGCCACACAACGTTGGAGTGAGTATGAGTTTTCGGCACCCGCACGTTTTGGCTACGGGCTTGATTGGCCTATTCGTTATAAAGATGTTGCACCCTGGTACTCGCATGTAGAAAATTTTATTGGCATCTGCGGAAGCAAAGATGGAATTGAAGCGATGCCCGATGGCGAGTTTCTTCCACCGTTCGATTTCAATTGTGTGGAGTCGCACATGCAGCAAAAAATAAAAGAAAATTTTCCTGATCGCTACATGGTGCACGCACGATGGGCGCATCTTACGCAACCCAAAGAAATTCATTTGCAACAAGGCCGTGGCAAATGCCAGGCGCGTAACTTGTGTATGCGTGGGTGTCCGTTTGGTGGCTACTTCAGTTCGGTATCTTCTACGTTGCCGTGGGCAGAGAAAACAGGAAATCTTACTATTCGTCCGCATTCGGTAGTACACTCCATCATCTATGATGAAAAATTGGGCAAGGCCAGTGGGGTGCGCATTATCGATGCGAACTCACATGAAGTAATTGAGTACAAAGCAAAAATTATTTTTGTCAATGCTTCCGCACTCAATAGTAATCTCGTATTGCTCAATTCAAAATCAAATCGTTTTCCGAACGGATTGGGAAATGACAATGGATTGCTCGGCAAGTATGTTGCGTTTCATAATTATCGTGCTTCTGTAAATGGTGTGCTGGAAGGCTTTGAAGACAAGTATTATTTTGGTCGCAACCCAACGGAACCCATCATTGCCAACTATCGCAACTTAAAAAAACAAGACACAGATTATGTAGGTGGGTTCACCACATTTACTGGTGCGTATCGCGAAGGCTGGTGGGCTGATAAAAATAATGCGGTGGGTGCCGACTTAAAAAAGCAAGTTCAAACGCCCGGCCGCTGGCGCGTGTATATGTACATGCAAGGCGAAACCATTCCCAAAGAATCAAATAACGTGCGCCTGAGCGAAACCGAAAAAGATCAATGGGGCATTCCGTTGTTGGTCACTACGGTGGATTATGACGACAATGATGAAAAGATGGTGAAAGACTTTTTAGCACAGAGTACGGCCATGATGGAGAAAGCCGGAGTAAAAGAGATTGATAGTTATGATTCGCATCAAGCACCCGGCCTCGACATACACGAGATGGGCGGTTGCCGCATGGGCAACGATCCAAAAACATCGTTGCTCAACGAATGGAATCAAATGCACCTGTGTAAAAATGTATTTGTAACCGATGGCGCTTGTATGACCAGCACCGGCAATCAAAGCCCTTCTATATTATATATGGCACTAACAGCACGGGCGGTTAATTATGCAGTGGAGGAAGTGAAGATGGGGAAGTTGTAGAGATCAAAACAAAAAAAAGCCTGACCGAAATTCGATCAGGCTCTTTCATTATTATCAATCCAATTTAGAATTTCACTTCAGGTGCTTTTTCTGCTCCGGCATCTGCTTTGAAGTATCCCTTCTCCTTCCAGCCACCAATGCTGGCCACTAAGGCGCGCGGGAAACCTACAATGCTTGTATTAAAATCTAATACTTCATCATTGAAACGCTTACGCGAAACATTGATTCGATTTTCAGTTCCTTCCAGTTGAGCCTGAAGGTCAAGAAAATTTTGATTGGCTTTTAAGTCAGGATAACTTTCAGCAACCGCCAACAATCTTCCCAACGAAGTACTTAGTCCACTTTGCGCTTGTTGAAAAGCGGCCATATTTTCAGGCGTAAGATTCGAAGCATCTATTTTAACTTGCGTTGCACTGGCACGTGCTTCAATCACTCTAGTGAGCGTCTCTTGTTCAAAATTGGCATAGCCCTTCACCGTGCTCACCAAATTTGGAATAAGATCTGACCTGCGCTGATAATCCGATTCTACATTTCCCCAGGCGCTTTTTACTTTTTGATCTTTAGCGGCCATGCCATTATACATTCCAATAAACCAAAAGGCGAGTATGCCCAGAAGACCTACCCACCAATACTTCTTAACTATTTCCATAAGTTTTTAAAAATTTTCTCTAAGGTAAAGGCAATTTCGCGTTAAGTCAAAACTTTGCCCAATCGCGTTGAATTTTAACTTTTTAAGCAGAATAAACTGTTAGTGAACTTAGGTAAGTCAAGTTTCTTACGGCCACTAAACTAGTGTCCCGCAGATCGCGCTGATTCGCGCAGAAAATAATTGAATGAAAGCTCTCTGCGCATTTCTGCGAAATCTGCGGGAACCAAATTCGCTACTTTTCTCCCGTTAATGGGTATTAACTAACCAAGCTTTTCTCCATCAAAAACTCGGCTATCTGCACTGCGTTGGTAGCAGCTCCTTTTCTAAGGTTATCCGAAACCACCCACATGTTTAGCGTGTTTGGCTGAGATTCGTCTCTGCGCAAGCGACCTACAAAAACCTCATCACGCCCATGCGAGTTGATCGGCATCGGGTACACATTATTCTTTACATCGTCTTGCACAATTACACCCGGAGTGGTTTCTAAAATTGCACGAACTTCTACCAAATCATAATCTGTATAGAACTCAACATTCACCGCTTCTGAGTGACCGCCAATGGTTGGGATACGCACCGTGGTTGAAGTTAGCCCGATGGATTGGTCTTCTAAAATCTTTCGGGTTTCATTCACCATTTTCATTTCTTCTTTGGTGTAGCCATTATCCAAAAATGAATCGATGTGGGGCAACGCATTCATATCAATTTTATGCGGATACACTTTTATGCCATTGGTAATTCCCTGGCGCTCTTCCATCATTTGTTGCACTGCATCTTTACCCGTACCGGTTACTGATTGGTAGGTAGAAACAACAATGCGTTTGATTTTATATTTTCTATGAAGCGGAGCTAATGCCATCACCATTTGTATGGTAGAGCAATTTGGATTAGCAATAATCAAATCTTCATTACCCAGCACATGACCATTAATTTCTGGTACAATCAATTTCTTGGAGGGATCCATTCTCCACGCGGAAGAATTATCAATCACCGTTGTTCCCACTGCCGCAAACTTAGGCGCCCACTCTAGTGAAGTGCCACCGCCAGCTGAAAAAATAGCAACGTCCGGAGCCAGCGCTACTGCTGCATCCATGCCAATGATTGTATATTCCTTACCCTTAAACTTTATGGTTTGCCCTACTGATTTGGCAGAGGCTACTAAATACAATTCATCAAATGCTACCTGGCGCTCTTCCAGCACCTTCAAAACTTCCTGACCCACTAAACCCGTGGCTCCTACAACTGCTAACTTCATTTCATAGTTAATTTAAGAGTCGCAAAAATAGTACATTTGGTAGCACCCGATGAAAAAAATATTCATCATACTGCCCATTATTTTTTCGTTATCCGGTTATTCACAAGTGGCTGATAACTTTTCGGATGGCGACCTAACGAACAGTCCTACGTGGACGCCTGATTTGGCTGGCAATTGGGTTGTTGCTACCAATCAATTGCGATCTAACTCTTCCGTAGCAAGTTCTTCGTTTTACATTACCGCTCCATCCTCGAAAGCTACTAACGGCCAATGGGAGTTTTGGGTTAACCTGCAATTCAATACGAGCAGTACAAACTATGTAGATGTTTATTTAACCTCCGAACTTTCAGATCTGTTAAGCGCTACCAACAATGGA
Source organism: Cyclobacteriaceae bacterium (assembly GCA_041742535.1). Classification (GTDB taxonomy): domain Bacteria; phylum Bacteroidota; class Bacteroidia; order Cytophagales; family Cyclobacteriaceae; genus ELB16-189. The sequence continues at coordinate 5,868 of JBGSIM010000002.1, forward strand.
TACTTTGTGCGGATTGGCGGCACACCCGATGAAATCAGTTTGTATAAAGTAACGGCTGGTTCTGCCTCCATTCTAATAAACGGAACCGATGGCATAACCAATAGCTCCAATTCGACTTTACGCATTAAAGTAATCAGGGATGTGAATAATCTCTGGACGCTTGAGCGTGATGCATCCGGAGGAACCAACTATGTGCTAGAAGGAAGTATTGCTGACAATACATTCACTACCAGTAATTTTTTCGGGATTAGAATTCAGCAATCCACCGCCAGTTTTTTTAATAAACATTTCTTTGATGACATCTATGCAGGTGAAATTATTTTGGATACTGATCCTCCAGTATTGCAACAACTTCAGGTGTTATCAAGTACTCAACTTTCTTTACTCTTCAATGAAAAAGTAACAGCCTCCACAACACAAGATGTTAGTCATTACTCATCCTCAAATGGTTTAGGTAATCCGACAACAGCCGTGTTACAAGCTGATGAAAAGACAGTCATTCTCACTTACGCACAATCATTTTCAAGTGGTGCTACAAATCAGTTAACCATTACAAGTGTTGCTGATTTGCTTGGCAACAGTGTTAGTTCTATTGTAGAACCATTTTTCTTTTTTCAATCACAGCCAGTCAGCAACAAAGACATTATCATTACTGAAATCTTTGCTGATCCTAGTCCGCAAGTGGGGTTGCCCGATGCAGAGTTTATCGAGTTGTATAATCGCAGTGGCAATGCCATTGACTTAGCCGGTTGGAAATTTTCGGATGGAAGTTCTATTGCCGTATTCCCAACAAAGATTGTGTTGCCTGGTGAATACTGGATTGTGTATGCAAATGCAAACACGTCTCTTTTTACTCCCTTTGGAAATACGGTTGGCGTTCCAAATTTTCCAACACTTAACAACAGCAGCGATGTGCTTACCCTGCGAACTTCTACAAATCAAACTATTGATTCGGTTAGTTATACATTGAGTTGGTACAAAGATCAAGACAAGCAAGAAGGTGGCTGGACGCTGGAATTAATTGACACTGATAACCCGTGCGGAGAAGAAAACAATTGGGCCGCTTCGGAAGATGCTAAAGGCGGAACTCCCGGAAAAGTAAATTCTGTGAATGCGAATAAGCCTGATCTAACAAGTCCTCGCCTGATTTCAATTGCTGCAACTCAATCTACTGAGTTGCTCTTAACCTTTGACGAAAAATTAGAAAAGTCGTTAACAGGAGTACTCTTTGAAATAAGTCCATCGCTAACTGTTGCACAAGCACAATTCACATCTTCTTCCTTGCGGGAAATTAAACTTATTCTCTCGCAGCCGCTCGCCCTTAAACAGTTTTATACGATAGAAGTAAAGAACCTTCGTGATTGCGCTGGCAATTTCATTCAAACCGAGTTTAGTAAGTTAAGTTTTGCGTTGCCTGAATCTGCAGTAAGCGGTGATGTACTTATCAATGAGATTTTATTTAATCCCCGATCGGGTGGAGTTGACTTTGTTGAGATCATAAACAACTCAGATAAATTCATCAACTTAAAAAACTGGACTCTCGCCAATCGCCCTGAAGAAGTAGCTCTTAATAGTCAAGTTATAACGTTACAAGATTTTATTCTTTCTCCCGGTTCATTTTTGGTTTGTACTTCGGATGGCGTCATTCTTAAAAATCAGTATCCAACCTCATTCGAAAAAAACTTTCTGACTACAACTATTCCATCAATGAATGATGATGCGGGTTCCATTGCCCTTGTTTCCCCGGAAGGAACTTTGATGGATTCCTTTATTTACGAAGATGATTATCACACACCTTTGTTGAAAGACAAAGAAGGAGTTTCGTTAGAGCGTATCTCTTTAACAGAAGCCAACATCTCCACCAACTGGAAGTCGGCCAATGCATCTGTTGGGTTTGCAACGCCAGGGTATCTGAATTCCAACACGCGACCAGAAAATTTTATAGATGAAAATGCAGTTCAAGTGATCCCTGAAATATTTTCACCGAATGTGCCAGGTCAGGATTTTGCACAAATCAATTATAAGTTCGATCGCAGCGGGTTAATTGCACAAATCAAAATTGTAGATCTTCAAGGCAGAGTCATTAAAGAATTAGCCAACAATGAAACACTTGCGTTAGATGGTTTCTACCGTTGGGATGGTGATCGCACCGAAGGTGATAAAGCTCGCAGGGGTTATTACTTTGTTTGGTTTGAAGTACTTGATCTGGACGGAACGGTGAAGACGTATAGAAAGAGAGTGGTTATCGGTCAATAAAAACTATGCTGGGAATACTTGTTCAACTTATCATCTCAGCCATCCTGCTTTGGGTTGTTGAAAAGAAAAATCTTAGTGAGCTTGGAATTTTTCCAATTGCACTTCGGGTTCGTCAGCTCATTTTAGGTTTTGTTGTCGCGGGAGCGCTTTGTGTAGTAGTGCAACTTTTCAATTCCTCATTCACGCATTCGCTATGGAAAATCAATCCACTTTACAGTAGTCAAGTTTTACTTAAGAGTATTGGACTCGATCTGAAATCAGTTTTGTTTGAAGAACTTATTTTCAGAGGTGCGTTGCTTTATATCGCTATTCAAAAAATTGGATCGCGAAAAGCAATCTTACTTTCGGCTGCTGCTTTTGGAATTTATCATTGGTTTTCATTCAACGCGTGGAGTAATCCTGTGGTGATGATTTATGTATTTGTCTCAACCGGAATAATGGGTTTGGTTTGGGCCTATGCTTTTTCAAAAACTAAATCAATGGCTTTGCCAATTGGCTTGCACTTAGGATGGAACATTATTTACAATTCCGTTTTCTCAAAAGGTCCATGGGGTGATACTCTCTTAATACTTGAACCAACAGAAGACTCGATAATGCTTACCGGAGCTATTTCGCTGATAAACTTTATCATGCCCACAGTGCTGGTGCCCTTATTTATCTGGATTGTGGTGAGGAAAGCGAAGGATGGTATGGAATAGTGTATGCGTTTAAATCGAGTAAAACTGTTCACTCACTTCTTAACACCTTCACGGGATTTCCTATAGCGGCCTTGATTGACTGATACGTTACTATACTCAATGAGATGGCAAGCATAACAATGGCAGGTATCACAAACATGGAAAGAGTTAGAGAAGTATGATAGGGATACTTATCTAGAAATCCAACCATTATATAATAGGCAATTGGACTACCCAATAGGATTGAGAGCACAACCAATTTTGAAAAATCGCGGCATAGCAGTACTATCAATCCACTTACTGATGCCCCCAATACCTTTCTAACACCAATTTCTTTCGCACGCCTTTCGGCAGAGAACGCTGCTAAGCCAAATAACCCCAGGCACGAGATAGCGATAGCAATAAAAGTAAAGCAGTAAGAAAGCCTGGCAATAGTTTTTTCCATTTCAAATTGCCGTTCAAATGATTGATCAATAAAACCATACTGAATTGGAAACCCAGGTGAATTATTCTTATAAACATTCCTAACATTTTCCAGTGCCTCTGAAAGTTTCCCTTCATTATATCTCACGAAAATAGTAGCCCATCCTCCAAAATCATTTGGCTCTAAGTTTAATCCAAATACTGTTGGCTGGGCAGCCTCCTGAATACTCAGATTATTAAAATCCTTTATCACACCTATGATTTGACCAACCTGATCCTCTAGTTGAAGACGCTGACCGATTGGATTTGCAAAGCCAATGTAATTAGCTGCCTCCTCAGTAATAATAAAGTTGTTGCTGTCGGCTGGAAAGTTTGGTGAAAAATTTCTGCCCTCAATAAAAGTGAATCCAAGTGTATTCAGGTATTCATAGTCGCAATTGGCTTGATTGAAGTAAACATCGTCATCGGGCGATTTTCCATGCCAATCATAATATCCCTGGCCATTAATTTCCATAGGATGGGCATCTCCCATTGCTACAGACTTGATGGATGGATTTTGAAGAAGTTTATTTTTAAATCCTTCAAAATTTTTAAGAATTTCATCATTGGTGTCAAGTGTTATGACATTAGTTTTATCAAATCCTAGATTTTTGTTTTGCATGAAGTTGATTTGCCTATTAACCACCAATGTGCAGATGATGATGATAATAGAAAGTGCAAATTGAAATACAACCAACGCTTTTCTCAACTTAGCTCCGCTAAACGCAGATTGAAGATTCCCTTTAAGTACTGAGGCAGGTTTAAATGAGGATAGGAAAAAGGCAGGATAACTGCCAGCAATAATACCTGTGAGTAGTGTAACCCCAAGTATTGTAAGTAGTAAAACCGGGTTAAGATAGTTTAAGGAGATCTGTTTTTCTGTAAGCCCATTAAAGAGTGGAAGTAGCAGGTATACGAGCAGCAGTGCAACAATCATTGAAAGTACCGACTGAAGAACTGACTCAATCAAAAACTGTTTAATGATCGTTCCCCGAGATGCGCCAGCTACTTTGCGAATACCTACTTCGCGCGATCTGTTAACTGATCGGGCCGTTGCCAAATTCATAAAATTAATGCAGGCAATGATTAGAATTAAAATGGCTACAAGCCCAAACGAAACAACATAATTGATGCGTCCACCGGACTGCTTTGCATTCACAAAATTATCATAAAGCCTCCATTGCTCCATAGGAAATAGAAATGGTGGAGGCGGAGGAGTAGATGAAGGTGGCTTTAGTTTACTAACCAGGTCTGCCATCTTTCTATCAACACGTTGAAGGTTATCCTTGTGTTGCAGTTTTATAAATGTATACTGCCATCCTTCTCCATCCCAATTTGCAACATCCCTTGCTTCTTTAGCAATATAAAGTTCAAAGGGAAGTATAAACTCAAATGACTCTGTACTATTTTCAGGAACATCTTCAAAGACTGCGGTAACCCTTACGTCCATCAGATTGTCAATTCGGAATACATTCCCAACTGCTCTCCCTTCTTCAAAGTATTTTTTTGCCATCTTTCTGGAGATCGCTACTGAATTATTATCGGGTATTGGATTGCGCTTGTCCCCTTCTATAAGGGGAAGATTTAAAACTTCAAAGATGGTTTTGTCTGCATAGTCACCAGGCTCATAATTAGCCTTCTCACCAAATTTGAAAAGAGTAAGTTTCGCCCAGGAGACTCTAGCTGTTTGTTCAACCTCCGGAATTTGATCTTTCAACGCTCCGGCTAAAAGACCAGAAGTCCAATGATGGGTTGAAATTCTGCCATCCGAAAAACTATTGTTCCACATGACCTTATACACACGATCATTATCAGCATGGTAGCGATCATAACTTAGTTCATCCAGTATCCAAAGAAAAATGAATATGCTACACGTCAATCCCAACACAAGACCGAAAAGGTTAATGGCAGAATAGACTGGTTGATATAAGAAATACCTTATTGCCGTGGTGAAATAATTGCGAAGCATAAGAATTTGAGTTTGGGGAAATGTAATTTAACAAATTGGCAGTTCTGCTAATTATCAAATAGTCTCATTTAACTCTACTTCATGAATATGTTCTAATACATTTTTTGTTTCAGCGCTTTGCCCGTATTTTTGCACATCTTTTCAAAAACCTTAAAAAAGGACAGTTTTATGGCAAAATCGAAGAAAAAACCAGCTAAGCCTGCTAAAAAAGCTTCTGCGAAAGCGAAACCTGCTAAGAAGGCCAAACCAGCACCAAAGGCTAAAAAAGCAGCCCCTAAGAAGGTAAAAAAGGTGGTTAAGAAAGCCGCACCAAAAAAGGTAGTGGCGAAAAAAGTGGTTGCGAAAAAAGCTGAACCAAAAAAAGTGGTTAAAAAGGAAGTTGTTAAGCCTGTATTGAAAAGAGCCGAGGCACCAGCGCCTGCTCCGAAAAGAGAGCATAAGCCAATTGCTCCCCCTATCAAGCTTTCCCCTTCTCAGTTAAATATATTCCCGATCATTAATAAAAGACCCATTGCTCATAAGCCGGCAAAAGCTGCTGTAGAAACTGATAAGACCCGCTATAGTGATGAAGAACTTAAGTGGTTCGAAAACTTGATCGTGGGCAAGATGAACAAAGCCAAAGAAGAATTCAATATCTTAAAAGACACCCTTAATCGCACCAACGATGCGGGTACTGATGCAACATCAGGCGGAAATACTAAAGTGTTGGAAGACGGTGCTGAAACTGCAGAGAAAGAAAACTTGAGTCAGTTAGCGGCACGCCAGCAAAAGTTTATTACCAATTTGGAGAATGCCTTGGTAAGAATTAAGAATGGCACGTATGGAATTTGCTCCGTTACCGGGAAGTTAATTCCGAAAGAGCGTTTGATTGCTGTACCTCACACTACACAGTCGATCGAAGCTAAAATGATGAAACAAGACTAATCAAATGAGCAATTGACAATAGGCAATTGACAATCGTTCCGTTTCATTGTTGAGCACGATTGTCAATTGAAGGTTTGTCAACTGTCAACTTAAAAATTCCAAATGGACTTTCTACAAAACCACATCGAAGCATTAATTTTTTGTTCGCCAACGCCTGCAAAGGTGGCCGACATAAAGGCGTGCTTATCAGAAATGTTTAATGCCGATGTGCCGGAGGAAGATATCATGGATGCACTTAAGCGCACAGAAGAAAAATTTCAAGGCGATGAGTTTTCATTTCAACTAAACAGGGCCGGAGGTGGGTATCAGTTTTTAACCAAGCCCGCTTACCAAACCAGCATTGGTATCATGCTGAAGCAGCAATCTAAAAAGCGTTTGTCTACTTCGGCAATGGAAACGCTTTCGATCATTGCATACAAGCAACCTATCTCTAAAACAGAAATAGAAAACATTCGCGGAGTGAATTGCGATTATGCAGTACAAAAACTGTTGGATAAAGGACTTATTGAAATTCTTGGCAAAGCCGATACCATTGGACGCCCATTGCTTTATGGAACCAGTCCAAAATTTATGGAGTACTTTGGCATAAACGACATCAACGAATTGCCAACTCCAAAAGATTTCACCAGCGAGGTAAACACCATTGGCGAGACTCCAGAGAATCAATAGTTAAAAAAAGTAGACAGCAGCAGAATGCGGTAGCAGCCCTATGAATCTACTGATCCTGGCGCTATCAGGACATCTCAATTAAATTTAACACATCAATAATTAATAACGACCTTTGCATTAGCTGATCGTCTTTATCGACAATCGGCTGATTAAACTAACAATTATGGCACGTCCAAGAAAATCATCCACAGGATCTTCCTTTGGGAAACGATCAGAAGCAGAAAAATCATTTCATCACAGAAAGAAAGATAAAACAGAAGGCCGATATGATGATAAGCGTCCGCGCTCTTCACGAAGCTCTGATACCCGAAGCAGCAGTACACCCTTTAACAAAAGAGAAAAACCTGCTTTCGGCAGAAAAGAAGGCGGCACAGATGCTCCAAAATTTACAAAGCGATTCGATCGTAAAGAAGAAGGTGGCTCATCGTTTGGGAAAAGACCTTTTCAAAGAAGAGATTCAGATTCAACGAAACCTCCGTTCAGAAAAAGAGAGACTGGTTCATTTGGAAAAGACAGTGATCGTCCAAATCGATTTGCAAAAAAAACTTTCGAGGGTAGAGACAGAAACGAGGGTGATGAAAAACCTCCATTCAAAAGAAGAGAGGCAGGATCATTCAGCAAAGACAGTGACAGACCTAATCGCTTTGAGAAAAAGCCTTTTGAGCGTAGAGACAGAAACGAAGGCGGAGAGAAACCTCCGTTTAAAAGAAGAGAGGCTGGATCATTCAGTAAAGACAGCGACAGACCTAATCGCTTCGAGAAAAAACCTTTTGAACGTAGAGAGAGAAGAGAAGGTGATGAAAAACCTCCATTCAAAAAAAGAGAAGCAGGTTCTTTCAGTAAAGACAGCGAAAGACCTACTCGATTTGAGAAAAAACCTTTTGAACGTAGAGAGAGAAAAGAAGGCGATGAAAAACCTCCATTCAAAAAACGAGAGGCTGGATCATTCAGTAAAGATGGAGACGAAAAGCCTTTTCGCAGAAGCAGCAGCTCGGGTCTTCCGTTTGAGCGAAAGCCTTTCAATAAACTTCGTGATATAAAGTCAAGCAAACGCGCACAAGCTGAAGCTAAACCAAAGTCGGATTCAGATTTAATTCGATTGAATAAGTTTATGGCGAACAGTGGCGTAGGCAGTCGAAGGGAAGCCGATGAAATGATTAAGTTGGGTCTTGTAACAGTGAATGGCGAAACCATTACTGAAATGGGGCACAAAGTAAAAATCACAGACGAGGTTCGCTTCGAAGGAAAAAAACTGAAAGCTGAAAAGCCGGTTTATGTTCTTCTCAATAAACCTAAAGGTTTTATTACAACAACAGATGATCCACAAGAACGCAATACCGTAATGGCCATAGTTGCCAATGCTGGTAAAGAACGGATTTATCCTGTAGGAAGATTAGATAGAAACACAACTGGACTGTTGTTGCTTACCAATGATGGTGACCTTGCCGATAAGCTTACGCACCCATCGTACAATGTAAAGAAGATTTACAAAGTTGAATTGGATAAACCGCTTACTAAAAATGATTTCATCAAAATTAAAGATGGAGTTTATCTGGAAGAAGGTCGCGCGATGGTGGATGACCTTGCTATTATTGGTGATGATAACAAAGTAGTAGGAATTGAATTGCACATTGGCTGGAACCGGATAGTTCGTAGAATTTTTGAATCGCTCGATTATCAAGTTGAAAAACTTGATCGTGTGGTGTATGCCGGATTAGATAAAAAAGATCTTGGTCGTGGCCAGTGGCGCTTCCTAAAACCAGAAGAAATTGTTACACTGAAGCATTTTAAATAAATAGTACAGTTTTCACTACTTTTATAGTATGGAAAACTTTACAGACTTAATTGTAATTGATAAGGAAATCCGATTTGGCAAACCGTGTTTGAAGGGGTCAAGAATTACAGTTTCTGATGTTCTTCAATGGTTTGCCTCAGGAATGTCAGAAAAGGATATATTAAATGATTACCCTTACCTAACGGAGAACCTTATTAGAGCGGCACTTTCCTATGCTGCCCACAAACAAGAAATTACAAAGATTATTGCGGCCTGATGAAACTATTGCTGGATGCCAATCTTTCATGGCGTTTGACTAAACTGTTGGAAAAGGATTTCTCTGTAAATCACATTTTAGATTACTTTAAGCATGATGAAAAAGATTCAATTATCTGGAATTTTGCCAAAAAAGAACAATATACAATTGTAACCAACGATGAAGACTTCATTGACATATTATCTGCTTATGGCTGGCCCCCTAAAGTAATAATATTAAAAACAGGAAATCGAACAATTTTTTATTGAATCTATTGATAAGTAAGAAGGTGGAAATAAATTCCTTTGAGAATAATAGCAGCCTTGGATTACTAGTAATAGGATAAATGCTAATCATTCTTCAAATTCTCAACAGGATTAATAAAGGTAGCGCGCCAGGTTTGTGATCCAATTGTAATAGTAGCGAAGATTAGAAGCATTAGAATTCCTAACCCAATCACAAACACGTCTACCGAAACGTGATAAGCCAACTTCTCTAGCCATAGCGTATTTAGAAAATAGGCTGCTGGTACGGCAATCAAAACTGCCAGGAGTAAAACAATAATAAATCCTTTTGATAATAAATATACCAGTGATCCATTACTACTTCCTAATACTTTCCTTATGGATATTTCTTTGATTTTAGTTTCAATGGAATATGTGGCCATCCCCAAAAGGCCAAGGCAAGAAATCAAAATGGCGAGAAAAGAAATGACCCCTAATATGCTTACCAAATCACCAAACAAGATGTCGTATAGCTTGTGTATTTCTGAGTTAAAGTCTCTAAAATCTACTTTTAAATTTGGGTTGACTTGCGCCCACGCTTGCTCGATGGTTGTTCCAGCACTTTGGAAATCACCATTATATGCTACTTGTAGTATTTCAAAATTACTGGGATTATAAATTAGTGCCAGCGGTGCCATTTGTTCCATCAACAACTGATGATTATAGTTTTTAAAAACTCCGATAATCTTTGCGCGTGATGAGTCATTCTGATGAATTACTTCTTGACCTATCGCATCGAGAGGACTATCGAATTGAAAGGCTTCTACCGCTTTTTCACTTATTACCAATGATCTTTTATTTAGTTCTCCTGCCTCAGCTTGGTAGAACTCGCCTGCAACCAACTCTACCTCAATATTTTTGAGATAATCCTCATCTACGCTGAAGGTGTTTATATCTGTCCATTCAACATCATCCAACGATCGTTTAAAACTTTCGCCATGTGAAGTACCAGCTGCTGGAATATGTGAAGCTGCTGTTACATTTTCTATGTTACTATACTTAAGGAGTTCTGTTTTAAGCGCCTCAGCAGAAGTGTTCCCAAGATTCACCACTATTTTATTTTCCATGCTAAATCCATGATCAGCCTTCAAGAAAAGTTGCAGTTGGTTGTACACAACAATTACAGAAAGAATAAAAATTAGTGAGAAGGTAAATTGAGCCACTAACAAGCCTTTGCGCAATCCCATACGCGAAAACAGTTTCATGCTTGAAAACCCCTTTAGCACTTTCGCGGGCTGAAACCCACTCATCACGACAGCAGGGAATAGGCCTGCCAAAATACCAACTGTTAAAGCGAAAAGAATAAAAATCGTGTAAACGACATAATTCAATTCTAAATCCCATTTCAAAAAATGTGCAAAACTTAGTCCTAGTATTAATGGCTTTACTAGAATTAACATAACAAATGCTACCGCTAAAGCGAATATTGAGACAATGATAGACTCAGACATAAATTGAACGAATATGTTCCAACGCAATGCCCCCGTTACTTTACGAACGCCAATTTCTTTAGCACGTGTCAGTGATCTTGCAATAGATAGATTCGTAAAATTGAAACAGGAAGTGAGCATAACAACTCCTGCCAGGCCGGCAAAGAAATAAATGAAAATCCAGGGCAAAAAGGGTCCTATTGGATTGTTAAGGAATGGCCCCGGTGTAATTCCCATTAAGGGTTGTGGTGCATATTTTATTCGCTGTTGAGTATCCGGATTCGTTAATGTTGTAAAATGATCTGATTGAATTTTATCAAGGTGAGCTTGAATATCATTGATATCCTTTCCTTCCTCTAATAGTACATACACCCAGCCAGCCGTATATTGAAACCAATTGTCCAGATCTTTGCCACGCTTCCCATCTGCTTCTAAACTTTTTACGGTAGCTATGCTGGCAAATGCATCGAAAACAATGTGCGATTTATTAGTTGTTTCTTTTAGAACACCCGTTACCTTATAAGGCCCGGTATCTCCTACTTTAAATGTTTCCCCCAGCGGATTTTCTTGCTGAAATAATTTTTTTGCGGCTTCATGAGTAAGTACTACCGAATATGGTTCGATCAAAGCTGTCTTACTATCTCCATATTTTAACTCGTACTCAAAGAAATCAAGCGTTTCAGGATCCGCAAAAAAGCCGGCCACAGGGATGTTTACATTTTGTTCAATTTCTATCCAAATGTTACCAAACCCTCTTACAATTCGAACTGCCTTTTCAATGCCAGTATACTTTTCAAGTAACTCTTGGCGAACGGGCATCGTAGTGGTTGCTGTTTCATTGTAGCTGGTTCCATCTTCTCGTGTCGGTATGCTATTCAATCTGTAAATTCGATCACGCTTAGTATTATAACGATCATAATTCATTTGATCGGCCACCAACATCATGATGCTCATACAGATTGACATGGCCACCGCCAAACCAAAAATATTTATGAATGAGAAAAACCGATGTCTGAGTAAACTGCGCATAGCAGTTTTTAAATAATTTTTAAGCATGGAAATTCCAGGTTAGTCGATAACTAAGTATTGGTTGGTGCGAATGGAAGGTTAACTCTTTTGGTTACTTGGAGTTTATTTCCTTCTTGATTAAAAAATAGTAAATCAAAAAACCAAGGGAAACAGACACAGCAAATAAGCCATAAGGAAGAGGAGACTCTGCAGCAACAGGGATAAATTCCATAATGATTAATGCAAAGCCTGCAAAGAAAACAAGCAGTCCCCACTTTAGAGAATTGTACTTGTTATCCTCCGTGTGTCGTTTAAAAATGGCTTGCGTATCATCATTCACAAAACCTTTATCAATCATTTTCTTTTTAAGAATATAATCAGTCATGGTTTTTGTAAAAAAGTAAATGGAGCCACCCAGGCCGCTAAATATTGCAAGGGGCATCAGGACATCTTTTAAGTTCTCGTTCATAATATTCTTGTTTAAATTGTTTCTTTCTGCGTAAGACACACTCTTTGTTTCTGATGTTGCAAAAAGTTTAAAAAAAGAATCTAGATTCTTGATACAAGAAAAATTGACTAGAATTTTCGCGATTAGAATCAAGCATCTGGTGACCAGCATCCTCTAATTTTTAACTAACTTCCTGCAACATCCGTTGAAAAGCGCGTGTCTAACTCCAAAATGATCGATGACCAGGCTCTTGTCTCACAAATTTTAAGTGGAGATAAGCAGGCCTTTCGGGTGCTTATTAAGCAAAACGAAAGGCTTGTTGGTCATATGGTTGGGCGGCTTATTGATAGGCATGAAGACAGAGAGGAGCTTTGTCAGGATGTTTTTTTGAAGGTGTATGAGAAGTTAGGAGAGTTTACGTTTCAATCGAAGTTAAGCACCTGGATTGCAACCATCGCCTATCGGCATGGAATCAATCATCTGCGGAAGCGAAAAATTGAAATTAGTGATTTGCCTGAGGACGAAAGCAAGTTGGAACGATTCATTGCCATTGATGATGCTTCCGAAACGTTAGCGGATCAGCAAATAGATACATTAATTTTTCAACTGATTGAAAAGTTGCCGCCTCAATATAAAGCGATCCTCACGTTGTATCATATGCAGGAGATGACGTATCCGGAGATTGTTGAGATTACCGGATTGCCTGAAGGAACCGTAAAAAATTATTTGTTTCGGGCACGGCAATTATTGAAAGACAAAGTAAAAAAGTATCTTGGTAAAGAAGTTGAGCTATGAAGACTGAAGAAGAATTACAAAACAGGATAGAGCAAGGGTTGGCTGACGCGAGTACTGACAGCGAGGCTTATCAGCATGTTTTTAAATCGTTAAAAAAAGAACCTGCATTTCATGTCTCGATTTCGTTTGCCGATCGTGTTGTTTCTGCGCTTGATAAAAAAGAAGAGAGACGCGATTATTGGTGGATGGCTGCAGGAATTTTTCTTTCTGTGATCGCTTTAATTGTATCACTTGTCATTACTAAAACTCAATGGACATCAGGAGTATTCACTTTTTTTAATGGATATAAAGGATTAGTTGTTTTTGGTATTGCCTTCATACTCCTATTACATTGGGTGGATAAGAAAATAATCAAAAAGCAGTTAAGTATAAAAGCTCATTAAAAACTCCAAATAAGTCCATTGTGCACTGAATAAACCAATTTTCGGATCGGGATAATGGGCATATCTTCAAACTGGAGAGTACATGAAGCAAGAAATGAAATTTTGTCCGTCATTCTTATCTTCAACTGAAAGTCTGAACTAACCCGGTTTCGGAATACATTATCCTGGTTATCATAGCCTCCTTGATAGAACAAGGTTAACATAATACTTGCATAATCAGTGAGTTGTAATGTCGCTCCTATGTAATCAGAAGTTTTAAGAATTTGTTTTTGGATAATTGAATTATCCGTGGAAATATTCTTCCAGCGCTCAAGCTCATTCATAATTCCAATGCCTGCATGCGCACTTATTTTTTTAGATTCCTTCAGTCTCAACCGAATTCCTCCACCGTATAAAAAACGAAAAGGCATGCTTCGTCCGTCATCATATTGCACTTGCGTGTATGTCTCATAACTCAACTTTCTCATTCGTAGAAAATTCACACGAAAGTGTGAGTATCCATTACTCGTTAATGGCCCGCCCGTGGACTTAAAATATTGAATCGTATTAATTGAAATGTAAGCATGCTTCTCACTAAGATACACGAGGTCGGAGGAACCCTTCAACCCAACAAAAGTAATTTCCTCTTCAGAAGTGGCGCTTTTATTATGGACATCGAAATTCAAAGCAACATTCCCAATCAACACCTTCGCTGAATCCAGAAGTAGACTACCCTTGTCCACCTTAAGAATTTGAGCGCCACTAAGTACACTAACATGTAGTGCAACTAGTAGTAAAAATCTTCCCTTCATTTTAAAATAGGTTTCTTGTTGATTATCTACTCCTAAAAATGGGATTTCAGAAGTAGGGGAACAAATTTTATTCGCTTCAATAAACGAGTTAGCCTATTTGCCTCTTGTTTTCACCATCCATAAAAATTCGATAACCTTTTATACCTTGTTGAGGTAACTAGCTCTGTTTATTCAAATCCAATTATGAAGAAATTCTATACCCCACTTTGTGCGATGCTCCTATTATGGAGCATCCAAACGTATGCCCAAGAACCCAAGAAGGAAGTAAAGGCAGACAGCGTAAAAAAAGAAAAAGACAAGAAGAAAAAGGACCTTCCTCTGGAAGTAGGAAGGCGCGTGCCCATCAAAACTGACGAAGGCACCTGGATGTCGCTTGATGTAAGTCCGGATGGAAAAACAATTGCCTTCGATTTTTTAGGGGACATTTTTACCATGCCAATTACGGGTGGCAAACCCGTGCAATTTACCAGCGGTATGGCGTTCGACTCGAATCCAAAATTTAGTCCGGATGGTACGAAGTTGTTGTTCATCTCGGATAGAAGTGGAGGAGAAAATATCTGGTGGTTTTCTTTAGATAAAAAAGACTCCACGCAAGTGACTAAAGCAAATATTGATCATTATCAATCTGCTGAATGGACGCCCGATGGCAATTATATTATTGGATCGCGCGGAACACGCAATTTAAAACTTTGGATGTTTCACAAAGATGGTGGCTCTGGCGCACAGTTGATTGATAAACCCGATCCATTAAAAACTGTTGAGCCTGCCTTTGGTCCAGATGGAAGATACATTTGGTTTGCACAACGTAATAATGCCTGGAACTACAATGCACAACTTCCGCAATATCAACTGGCCATTTATGATCGTGAAACCGGTGAGACTGAAAGAGAAACTGCACGATATGGTTCTGCTTTCACTCCTACTTTATCACCTGATGGAAAATGATTAGTGTTTGGTTCACGTCACAATGACCAAACAGGATTAATCATTCGCGATTTAAAAACCGGTGACGAAAAGTGGCTTGCTTATCCTGTTCAACGCGATGAACAAGAATCAATCGCACCCCTAGGTGTGTTGCCTGCTATGTCATTTACCCCCGACAGTAAAAATGTAATCGCTTCGTATGGTGGAAAATTTTATAGCATTCCGGTTTCAGGAGGTAGTGCAGTGAACATTCCATTCCAGATGGAAACAGAAATGTTGCTCGGTCCTTTGGTAGAATTTAAATATCCAATCAAAGACGATAAGGATATGATTGCTACCCAAATTCGTGATGGTGTGGTTTCTCCTGATGGAAAGCAACTCGCTTTTACCGTGTTGAATCGATTGTACCTAATGGATCTTCCATCCGGCACACCGAAAAGAATTACCACATTTAATTTTACGGAAGCACAACCCATATGGAGCCCGGATGGATCACAACTTGCATGGGTAACCTGGGAAGGAACTGAAGGAAATATTTATAAAATCAATTTTAAGTTGAAGGGTGCAAAGCCTGTAAAGCTTACTTCAACTCCAGCCCTTTATACTGAACCAGCTTGGTCTTTTACAGGAAACAAAATTGTGTTTATGAAAGGAACTGCTAATAATTTTAAGGAAGCAGATGGCCCTAGTTCCTTTGCCAGTCAGGAAGAAATTGCATGGATCAGTGGTGACGGAGGAGCAATAACTGTGATCGATAAATCAAGAAGAAGAAGCACTCCACATTTTACTAAGAAAGGTGATCGTATTTATTTGTATAGCGGCCAAAAAGGATTGGTATCCATTCGATGGGATGGCACGGACGAAAAAGAGCATTTGAAAGTGACGGGGATAATGACGTACGGCTCATCTTTAGCTGATGAAAACCATTGTATGTTGGTAGAGTCTGCTACTGAACCTCAGCGAACACCTTCTAATGCCGAAGTAATTTATATGGCTCCTGAAGGGGATCAGGCATTGGTAAAAATTAACAATGAAATATATGTTGTTACGGTACCCATGAAAGGTGGCGAGGTTCCAAAAATTTCTGTGGCCGATGCGGACAAGGCTTCGTTTCCAGCGCGTAAGCTTACTAAGCTAGGCGGTGAGTTTCCTGTTTGGAGCCGCGATGCAAAGACAGTTTACTTCTCGTTGGGTAATGCGTTCTTCACGTACAATCTGGCCGATGCAAAAGCGAAAGAAGAGGAATTAAAAAAGAAGAAAGCTGAAGAAGAGAAAGCAAAAGAAGAAGGAAAGAAGGAGGAAGAGAAAAAAGAAGCGGATAAAGACAAAGCGGCTGATAAAAAAGACGAGAAGAAAGATGAAGGCTATAAGCCAAATGAAATCCGCATTAAGGTAACGATCCAGAAAGATATTCCGGTTGCGAAAATTCTTTTACAAAATGCACGCATCATTACTATGAAAGGCGATGAAGTGATTGAACGTGGCGATGTGCTCATTGAGAATGCACGCATCAAACAAGTGGGTGCGGCAGGTTCTATTTCTGTAGATGGTTCCGTTCAAAAAATGGATTTGAATGGAAAAACAATCATGCCAGGCTTAGTAGATACACACGCACACGTATGGCCAGCTTGGGGAATTCATAAAACCCAGGTGTGGGTGTATGCCGCCAACTTAGCGTACGGTGTTACAACCACACGCGATCCTCAAACTGCAACAACTGATGTGCTTACGTATAGCGATATGGTGGAGACAGGTGAAATCATTGGCCCTCGAATTTATTCTACTGGCCCGGGTGTTGGGTATTGGGCATACAATTTAAAAGATGCCAATCAGGCCAAAGACATTTTGAAGCAATACTCTGAGTACTACAATACAAAGACAATCAAAATGTACTTAACAGGAAATCGTCAACACAGACAATGGGTTATTCAGGCTGCAAAAGAACAACAGCTGATGCCTACTACTGAGGGCGGCTTGGACTTCAAACTCAACATGACCAACCTTATTGATGGATATTCAGGGCATGAACATGCGTTCCCGATTTATCCATTATATAAAGATTTCACGATGGCGGTTGCTGCATCTAAAATGACGTACACACCAACGTTGCTGGTGGCATACGGTGGCCCATGGGCTGAGAATTTTTATTACGCTACTGAAAATGTAAATGGTGATCCCAAACTAAATCACTTTACACCAAAATCAGAGCTCGATTCGAAGTCACGCAGAAGACCAGGATGGTTCATGAAAGAAGAACATGTGTTTGATGACCATGCTCGCTTTGTGAATGATCTTGTGAAGGCTGGTGGAAATGCAGGAGTTGGATCACATGGACAACTTCAAGGCTTAGGATATCATTGGGAATTGTGGAGTGTTGCTTCGGGTGGCATGAGCAATCACAATGCATTGAAAGTAGCCACTATACAAGGTGCTAAAGCAATTGGTTTAGATGGCGATCTTGGAAGTATTGAAGGCGGCAAATTAGCCGATCTAATTATTCTGGATCAGAATCCATTAATCAATATCCGAAATACAAACACAGTTAACAAAGTGATGAAGAACGGGCGATTGTATGATGGAAGTACGTTAGATGAAGTATATCCTACCGTTAAAAAGGCTCCATCATTTGGAACAGAACAAACAAGTCCGCAAGCTGGATTACCAGGAATTAGGTAATCAGGCTTTTTCCAAAAACTAATTCACCCTGTAGTGTCCTGCATCATAACGATGCAGGACATTTTTATTCATACCAATTACCGATCACCCCTATTCACTCTCATTCCTGTAATTTTATACATGAGTGCGTGGTTTTGCGTAATTTGGTAGCCTGTGAAACGGTTAGCATCCATAGTTTTTTTACTTATCCTACTCCTTAATTTGGTGGGTGCCTATGTGTATTTCGGTGTGCGGATGGTGCAGATTCGTAAAGAGATGCGTGCCGAACTAAGAGAAAAGGACGATAGTGAGCTTGAAAAAATTGTCCTCTCCATTAAAGAATATAAAAAAGCATTGGTTGAGGATGATGAGATGGAGCTCAACAACAAGATGTATGATATTGCACGAACAGAGATAAAAGGCGATACCATCATTGTTTATTGTTTGCATGACGAGAATGAAGACAACTTACTTGTGCTACTCGATAGCATTCTTACCAATTCATCAAATGACAAAAAACCCGTGCCCTCATCTTTACTTGGTTTTGTAAATCTGATTTCTATTCCTATTCAGCTTGACAACACCACTGTTGAAATCTCAAAAGAGAATCATCAAACAGCTTATCTGTTTTCACAGAGTAGTCCGTCAAAATTAATTCTTGCCCCACCGCCAAAGGGATAGTTTCTTTTACTCGCCATCCTTTCATAGAGGAATCTTTTATTTAATTTCTTGAGGAGTTACAAAGGTGTGCTTACACGCGATGAGCGCATACTCACCATTGTACCCTAAGGAAAATATAGAAGCGACTTCATATTTCTAATAATTCATTTTCTATAATAAATGAAAAAATTATATACTTTTTTTTCTATTCTATTAACATTCTTCACTGCATTTGCTCAGCAAGCTGACACCATCAAAGCATCTTATTTGGATGAAGTGGTGATCTCAGCCAATAAAATTGCAGAGCCAAGAAGGTCGGTAGCTCAACAAATTCAGGTAATCAATTCAGCTACTATCAAGAATCTTAATGCTCAAACTTCTGCTGATCTTATTCAAAACTCCGGACAGGTTGCCATGCAACGCAGTCAGCAAGGAGGTGGAAGTCCGATCATTCGTGGCTTTGAAGCAAGCCGTGTGCTTTTAGTAGTGGATGGTGTTCGTATGAACAATGCTATCTATCGGGCAGGTCACTTACAAAACGTCATCACCATAGATAACAATATGTTGGAAAGGGCGGAGATTCTATTCGGCCCTTCCTCCACTGTTTATGGTAGCGATGCATTGGGCGGGGTTGTTCATTTCTTCACACGTAACCCAGAACCAGCAACTGAAGGTGACATCAGCATCTCAGGGAATACCTTTGTCAGATTTGGTAGCGCCAACAATGAAAAAACAGGACACATTGATTTTAATATTGGCGGAAAGCGATTCGCCTCTTTATCTTCTTTTACAATTAGTGACTTTGGAGATTTGCGCATGGGCGAAAAAATAAACAGATCGCTTGGCGAAGAATACTGGGTACGTTACCAATATGCAGAACGCGCTACTGATAACTCGGGTGATGTACTCGTGCAAAACAGCGATCCCTATGTCCAAAAATTTAGCGGTTACAAGCAGTATGATTTTCTTCAAAAATTTCTTCTGAAGCAAAGCTATCGTGTTGAACATTTAATAAACTTTCAATATTCAACATCGAGTAACGTTCCCCGATATGATCGTTTGACCGATGCGCAAGGAACCGGCCTTCGTTCTGCTGAGTGGTATTATGGCCCGCAAAAGCGACTGTTTATGTCCATTCAATCTAAGATAACTGATTTAGGTAAAATGGCCGATGTATTAAGGATAACCGCTAGCGTTCAAAATATTGAAGAAAGCCGGCACGATCGCAGATTTAATAACAACAACCTGAATCACCGTACTGAAAAAATTAATGTGGGTGGATTGACTATTGATTTCCAGAAAAAAATTAAAGCCAATCAACTTCGCTATGGTTTTGATGGACAGTTTAATCGCTTAACCTCTACCGCTTACCGTGAAGACATTTCTTTGGGAGCTATATCACCGTTAGACACACGCTACCCGGATGGTGATAATACATTAAATTACTGGGCACTGTATGCCACCCACACACTTCCTCTTAACGATACCTGGATATTGAATGATGGAATTCGTGTTGGAGGAAGTTCGTTGCATTCAACTTTTATTGACAAGACATTCTTTCCTTTTCCATATGACGACATCAAACAAAACAATACCTATGCAAGCGGTAATCTTGGTATCATCTACTCACCTACCCGCTGGAAGTTTTCTGTTATGACCAGCACTGGCTATCGTGTTCCGAACATTGACGATCTCGCAAAAGTTTTTGAATCGGTTCAAGGATCAGCAACGACTACCGGAACCTTAGTAGTACCTAATCCCGATTTGGTTCCAGAAAAAACAATTAATGGCGACTTAAGTATTACAAGATTCTTTGGCTCCAGATCAAGGTTGGAAGGGGTGTTATTTGCTACAAACTTTTTTGATGCCATTGCCACGAGACCATCCACTCTTAATGGTCAGTCAACGGTGATTTATAATGGATTTCCGGCCAATGTTGTGAGTAGTCAAAACGTAGGCGAAGCTTATATTTATGGATATAGTGTAAGTGGTAGTTTTGAACTTATCAATAATCTGTCGTTAACTGCTTCCTACAACTATACACATGGTCGGGTAAAAAATGAAGAGGCTCCTGAAACTCCGCTCGATCATATTCCTCCTACCTTTGGCAGGATTGGAATAAATTATACGAAAGAGAAATTCATTACTGAGTTGTTTTCCAATTTCAATGGATGGAAAAGGTTAGACAATTATAGTAGCAGTGGTGAGGATAACTTGCAATATGCAACACCAGAAGGAATGCCTTCCTGGTATACCATCAATGCACGAGCTTCTTATACACTCAACAAGTTGTTTACATTTCAAGCCGGGGTTGATAACATTCTGGATTTACAATACCGGCAGTTTGCCTCGGGCATCAACTCTCCGGGTCGTAATATCTTTGGAACGCTTCGGGTTAGTTTCTAATTTAACTTTGGTTGTCCTGCGCTGAGACTCGGGACAACTTTTATTTTTATAAAATATGGCACTGCAAAATTTGGTTCATCGGCTTCGTCAGTTCAGATCCATTCATAAATGGATTGGAATTAGCGTCTTCTTATTTATGATTGTAACGGCCTCTACAGGTGTGTTACTAGGTTGGAAAAAGAATGTTAATCTTCTGCAGCCTGCCACATTAAAAGGATCAACGCTGGCGATTGATAAATGGGTAAGTTTTGATCGGATAGCTCAATCAGCTATGCATGGAATTGATTCTGTTACATCAAAACAAATTGAAATTGATCGCATGGATGTTCGGCCCGACAAAGGAATAATTAAAGTAACATTTATTGAAGGTTACTGGGAAGCACAAATAGATGGCGGAACAGGAAAGGTTCTATCCATTGCTCAACGCCATGCCGATTGGATCGAACATATTCATGATGGATCAATCATAAGTGAACCGTTCAAAATAGTGTACACAAATTATCTTGGTTGGGGATTATTGTTTTTATCGATCACAGGATTTTGGCTTTGGTATGGACCAAAAGTGATTCGCAAGGCAAAAGCTAAATAAATGTCTGCCTCTTATTTAGGTTCTAATTTGTTGATCATCTTCGCTAAAGAATACTATTTGATCCATGATAAAGTCGTTTAGTGCGCCTCCAACCAATTTTTCCCAATCCCCACTTCCACTTCCATCGGTACATCCAGTATTACTGCCGAGCGCATTAACTCAATTACTTTTTTCTTTACATGCTCTTGCTCGTCTTTGTGCACATCAAAAACCAATTCATCATGCACCTGCATGGTCATTTTCGTTTTTAATTGCTCACGTTGCAACCAGCGATTAATTAGAATCATGGCAATCTTAATAATATCAGCCGCGCTTCCCTGAATAGGTGCATTGATGGCATTGCGTTCTGCAAAACCGCGTGTGGTAATATTTCTTGAATTGATATCACGCAAATAGCGCCTTCTTCCCAAAATTGTTTCTACATATTCATTCTCGCGTGCAAAGTTTATGGAATCATCCATGTAACGTTTGATCGCGGAGAATTCTGTAAAGTATGATTCAATAATTTCTGCTGCCTCCGTGCGCGAAATGCCCAGGTTTTGGGAAAGACCAAAGGCCGTGCTGCCATACAAAATTCCAAAGTTCACTTCTTTGGCTTTGCGCCTCATATCAGGTGTTACTTTTTCAAGCGCAACTTTAAAAACTTTAGCAGCAGTGGTGGCATGAATATCCCGCTTGGTGCGGAAGGCCTCAATCATCGTTTCATCTTTCGCAAAGGACGCAGCTATGCGCAATTCAATCTGTGAATAATCGGCAGACATAAAGAGATACTCTTTGCTACGCGGAACAAACGCACCGCGAATCTGTCTTCCTTTTTCTGTGCGGATAGGAATATTTTGAAGGTTTGGATTGTTTGAACTTAATCTTCCCGTAGCAGCTACTGCTTGTCTGTAATCTGTATGGATACGGTGATCAAACTTACTTACCATTCTTGGCAATGCATCCACATAGGTTGAGCGAAGTTTTTCATACTCCCGAAAATCAAGAATTTTTTTTGCGATCTCATGTTCATCGGCCAACTTAACCAACACCTCTTCACCGGTTGCATATTGACCAGTCTTGGTTTTCTTGGCTTTATCCAACAATTTCATTTTGTCGAATAACACTTCGCCTAATTGTTTTGGTGAAGCAATGTTAAATTCAGTTCCAGCAATTTCAAAAATCTCCTTCTGTACTTTTTGGCTATCGGTACGCAACGCCTCCGACATCCACTTCAATGTTTCTTCATCAATGCTCACCCCTTCAAATTCCATGGTAGCTAGCACAGTGAGCAATGGTATCTCAACATCATTTAATAATCTCCATTGACCTTTTCGTTCAAGTTCCTGCTGTAGTGGTTGTTTTAACTGAAGTATCTTATCGATGCGTTCACACGCTTGATCTACTTCTGAACTATTTTCAGCTAGTTGATAATCCAAATACTGGCCGCATATAATGCCAAGGTCGTGCGAAGCTTCTGGCTCAATCAGGTAATGGGCAAGCATGGTATCGAACAGCTTGCCTTGAATATGTATTCCTAATTTTTTTAACGCAAGTACCGATGATTTTATATTATGGCCTGTTTTACCAATCAACTCATTTTCAAAAACATCTTTAAATTCTAAAGCCGTTTCTTTAGTAATAGGAACAAAGAATGCTTCGCCAGGTATACATGAAATAATAACCTCTCTAGCTTCAAAGTCAAAATTTTCATCACCAGTTGTAATTACTTCAAATGAAAATTCTTTGTGTTCTTTTAATTTCTGAATTAAATTCAGACGGGCTTCTTCTTTATCGATAGTTTGATAAGAAATAGTAGCACTATCGAAACTCTTTCTCTCTACTTGCTCATTTGCTGGTTCAGCCAATCCAAACATGGATAGTTGAGCAGCCTTGGGTGATAAAGATGCTTCCGGGCTCGAAGAACCTGATGATGCTGGCAAACCAAAAATGCGGGGCATCATGGTTTTAAACTCCAACTCTTCCAAGATTGGTTTAAGCTTATCCATATCCGGACCTGTATACACCAAATCCTCTTCACTCCAGGCAACTGCTACATCAGTTACAATAGTGGCCAGTTGCTTTGAAAGGATTGCCTGATGCCCAAACTCTTCTACGCGTTCCTTTTGCTTGCCTTTTAATTCACTGGCATTGGCCACTACATTCTCAACTGTTTTATACTTCTTTAATAAATCAGCTGCAGTCTTTGGTCCCACACCGGGGATGCCCGGAATATTATCCGATGCATCGCCCTGCAAGCCTAAAATATCAATCACTTGCAGCACATTTTCTATATCCCACTTTTCACAAACTTCTTTCGGCCCCATAATGTCCACCGAGTTGCCCATGTAAGCTGGCTTGTATAATTTTATTTTATCACTAACCAACTGACCAAAATCTTTGTCGGGAGTCATCATAAAAACTTCAAAGCCCTCTTTTTCGGCTCGTTTGGCAATCGTGCCAATGATATCATCCGCTTCAAAACCATCTAACTCTAAAATTGGAATATTAAACCCACGAATAATTTCTTTTACGATTGGAATTCCACTTCTAATATCTTCCGGTGATTCCTGACGTGTGGCCTTGTACTCTTTAAAAATTTCATCACGAAAAGTAGGCGCTGCGGTATCAAACGCAACAGCAATATGTGTGGGTTTTTGTTTTTGAATGACTTCCAGTAAGGTATTTGTAAATCCGAACGGCACTGAAGTGTTATGTCCTTTTGAATTAATGCGAGGATTTTTAGTAAAAGCAAAATGTGCACGATAGATTAATGCATACGCATCCAGCAAAAACAATCTTTTATCAGCCATGGGGCGAAGGTAGAAAGAAGAGACATAAATTTATAAGAAAATCAAACTTCGGATGAGGTTTGATTAAATCAGATTATCTTATTTTCCAACGCAGTGCGAACCAATGCAGCTGTATTTTTTGCCTGAAGTTTTGAGATGAGGTTTTTTCGATGAGAATCTACAGTGCTTGCGCTCACAAAAAGTTTATCCGCAATTTCATGATTGGTTAGGCCTTCGGCAATCAGTTTCAGCACTTCTATTTCTCTGCGCGTGAGCAAGGGTTGGTTATGCTTTTGAATTGTTTCTTGAACGGAATCTTTCCCTAGCCAATATTGCTTCCCGGAAAGAGCAGCATGAAGGGCCTTCCCAATCTCGCTAAGCGAAGAATTTTTTAGCAAGTATCCCTGCGCACCGGCATCTTTCATGCTTTGCAGGTAAGTAAGTTGATCGAAATTGGTAAGGGCAATTATTTTCAGATCGGGCTTTCGTTTCAATAAAGTTTTACAAATATCAATGCCATTTTGATCGGGCAGGTTTATATCAAGCAAAACTACATCAGCCGTTTGGTTTACAAAGTAGCCCAGGCACGAAGCAGCATTCATCGCATAACCGGCCACTTCAATATCCGGCAATTGAAGCAGCATACTTCGAATACCTTCAATCACCATCGGATGATCATCCACGATAAACACCCGCGTCATGAAGCAGGAACAGTAATAAGAACAGAAGTTCCCTCACCGGGTGTTGATTGAACATCTAATTTACCTTTCAGGTATTCGATGCGCGAGCGAATGTTGGCCCAGCCTGCTCCAGCAGATCTTTTAATGGAGGTAATATCAAAGCCAACACCATCATCTTCTACGGTGATGCTGATTTCATCATTCTGTCGGGCCAACTGCACCAACACCTGAGTTGCCTTAGCGTGTTTGGCTGCGTTATTCAACAGCTCCTGTACAATCCGGTAGATAAATATTTCCATATTGGACGTTAAGCGGTTCTCCATACCAATGGACTGAAAATCAATTGTAAAAAGTTGCGACTCGCTTAAGCTGGCGCAGTAACTTTTCAGTGCTTCGGATAAGCCAAACTTCACCAGCACTTCGGGCATCATGTTGTGTGCTACACGCCTTAGTTCTGAAATGGAATGATCCAGCATATCGAGAGAGCGCTCAAAAACAAGGGCGCTGTCGGCATCCAAAATTACATTTGATTTCATATTGGTAAGTGAAAATTTAACACCTGATAATAAACCGCCTAATCCATCGTGAAGATCTTTCGCTAACCGGCCGCGTTCCTCGTCTTGCCCTTTGATTACAGCTTCACTCGCAAGTAATTGTTTTTCTTTTTCCAGCTCAACAATCCGACTTTGATTTAGGGAATTATCTCTTTCAAGAATTTTTTTCTTTTGTTGATAGGCTCGTCTTGCCAATAAGGCAATCACAAATACTGAAACAAGTGAGCCCACCAGAATGAAATTCAATAACCGGTTTTGCCGGATAGAGAGATCTTTGATTTCTGCTTCCTGCTTAAGATCATTGATTTGTTCTTCCTTCTTTTGGGATTCATACTTTGCTTCTAATTCCTGAATATTTCGTGCAATTGATTCATTTAAAAGTAATGTGCGAATGGAATCACTTTTGATCGCATAGAAATGATTTTTTTTGAAATCTCCTTTGAATACTGCAATGTCTGCAAGCACTGTGTAGGCTTGGCCAATATCGTCAATCATATTATTGGTTATGGCAAGCTGTAGTGATTGGTTGGCGAATGATTTTGCTTCAGCAATCTTCTTCTTGTAAAAATTATCAAGTGACTTCCCGCGCAATGCAACCACCACAGATTCCTGATCACCAAGTTTATTGGCTAAAGTTAATGCTTCCTCATAATAGGATTCGAGTTTATTAAAATTGCCCAGTTTAATATTAGCATCCGCCAAGTTAAGTGATGAGGTGAGTAATACATATTGATTATTTGTGCGTCTGGCAATTTCTCTTGCTTCTTCAAGGGCCTTTATTCCCGCTTGAATTTCACCACTTAAAATGTAAACGACTGATAAATTGATTAAGGTAGTGGCAATCGTGAAATCATTTTTTATTTGTCGCCCCAGGCGAAGAGAAAGTTCCCCATACTCAATTGCTTTTTTGTATTGTTCAAGATTTTTATAGGCATACGAAAGATTGCTGTATAATATGCTAAGTTTAGCTGGGTCATTTAGTTTCTCATAGAGCGGAATAATTTGCAATTGATACTGCAGTGCTTTTTCATACTGGCCCATATTTAAGTAAGTAGAACCAAGATTTCCCAGGCATGCAGCTAATCGTTCAGGGTCGCCAAAGTTACGGGCAATGTCTACTGCCTTCAAATTAAGGGTAAGAGCTGTATCGTAATTACCAAGTAAATTATATACATATGTAGAATTAGAATAGTAACTAATCACACCTCGAGTGTAATTAAGTTGTTCGCTGAGTTTAAGGGCTCGTTCATAAAGTAGCAAGGCCGAATCCGGATTATTGGTTTCGTACTGCTGCCCTAATTGGATGTAAAGTTTAACGCGGTTGGAATCTGGTTTTGATGATGCAAACACTTGCCACAGACTGTCGCGATCAAGATAATCCTGAGCCATGCCAGGATACCCAACGCAAACGCAGTAGACAAAAAGCAAGAAAGAAATCCGCATAGACAATTTGATTCCTTTACAAATCTAACCGATCCCTTCACTTCCTGACTTTTTTAAGCGCAGTCTTTTTCAAAATCCCCTTTTTCGGGGAGGGATTGGATTCTTTAAACTGACAATTTTAATCTGTCAACTAGTGGGCCTGATCGCATAAACTAAATAAACTATGACAAAGAAAATTTTGACAATTCTTGTGTTGATTTTGATTGGTTCAGCAGGGTTCGCACAGCAAAAACCGAAACCAAAAGATAAGCCACCTACGCAAAAAGAGATTGATGAGTTGATGCGCGAAGCGCTGAAAGAGATGGACGGGATGAGTGAGGAAGAAAAGAAAATGATAGAAGAGATGGGTATTAAAATGCCCGATCTCAAGAGCATCCCAAAGTTTACGGATGAGCAAATACAAGAGTTTGCATCCGCTGGCGAATTTTCAATTCCTAAAAGAGATGCTGCACGAATTGCATCTGTAAATAAAATGGCACTTTCAAAAAGTGAACTCGCTCTACATATCAAAAGCACTTGTGTAAAGGTGGAGTCACGAATGGATACAAAAAAATTAACGGCTGGCAGACAAGCGTACACAGACATAAAAGCAAAATTTAAGGATCCAACCGCAGTGGCTACCGCAGCTTCAGGCTATTGGATTATGGGCGTTCTTCAGCCTGCCATTTACCTCATGGGTAAAGCTTGCCAGGATGATCCAACAAACTCTGATAACCTGAACAACTATGCGGCATTCCTCACGATGTCGCAGGCTGAAGAATTAGCGTTACCCATTCTTATAAGTCTTAATAAAGATTTTCCAAAGAATAGTACTGTGCTAAATAATCTTGGTCATGCCTGGCTTGGCTTAGGCGATGTTGCCCTCGCAGAAAAATATCTGGACAGCGCAATTATGATTTTTCCAAATCACTCGCAGGCTAATTATACAAAAGGGTTGGTAAAAAACGCTCAGGGAAATACGGCTGTTGCTACTACCGCCATCAAGCGCTCTATCAAAAGAGCCTATAGCGATTCCAAGAAATCTATGTTGAATGATTTAGGATACAAACTAAATAATAGTGATGTGGGCTGGAATTTACAGATGCCCCAGGAAGCACTTCTACTATCCAAATTCGAATGGCCAGACTACCCAAAGACTGCGCAGCAGTCTGAATTGCTGCAAACAGAGTGGGATGCCTATCAGAAAAAAATGAATAATCAGGCAAATGAATTTTTGATGCAGCACGGAAAAATATTTACGGAAGATGCAGCTCAAGAAAATATGCAGGCACTACTTAAAAACAAAAACATGGGTCAATACTGGCTTGCCCCGAAAGCATTTAACATGCTGGACTATACTCTTTCAGCAAAAAGCGGAGCAATGGGTAAGCTGAAACAAAAGGAAGTTGAATTAGAGAATGCTGCCAAAATAATTGCCGAATTAGAAGAGAAAAAAGAGAGTGCTCTTGCCGCGGTACATCAAGAATTTAAACCACTTATAGGCGAAGGAAAGTCCAATCCTTTTGAGGCATACTGCGCCAAAGTAACAGCAGTTCAAAATGGTTTTCTAAACTCAGCCAATCCTATACTAGAAAAAGCCTATAAAGGGTACATAGAGGCGTATCAGAAAATGGTTAATGAAAAAGTTTACTACCAGCAATTTATGTTTTCTGAAAAAGATATGGAAGGTTTCAAGCTCTATGAAAAAGCGCGTTGGGTAACAGTACTTGCAAACCATCCGGTGCGATTTGAAACACTCAATTTAGGATTGTGTAAAGTTCAACCAGAAAATCATAAAGTTAACTCATTGGCATTAGCAGAATTCAATGATCTCCATTGCAACAATATCATCTCCTTCGATATTGTAATTGCCAAATGGAGAAAAGCCTGTGATAAGTCAACCTACGACATAGGTGTGGGGCCAATTAAATTCAATATGGATTATAACGATTGGAAAGAAGAAGTCATCCGTGGATCTGTTGAAATTGGTATTTCAAAAAGCATAGGCACTTCTGCAGGTCCACTCAAGGCAGAATTAGAAGCTAACCTCGGTGGCTTTATTGAGTTTGACAACAATGGGTTAACCGATGTGGGTATTGTAGCCGGTGCGGAAGTGAAAGCTGGTGTGGGGGTTGATGTTGAAGTAGAATACGAAGGCAAAATTTTAGGAATGGAAACAAAAGTAGACTACAAACAAACAGTTGGCCGCGAACTTAGTGTAGGCGTTAACACGCGCATGGGTTGGAACAGCGGTGGATCAGTTCAAGTATTTAATAAGTTTTAATATGAAAAAAATAGCGTTTCTATTAATCGTTTGGGTTAATATGTCGTCATTTGTGTTCGCGCAAGATTGCGATCTCGCAACATTACTCAAACAACCAGGCAATTGGATCACTGCCAAACCCAATCAGGCTTATGGCGTTGCAACGACTGACTTAGCTCGCCAAAAAGCAATCGCTAATTCAATCTCTCAATCCGTTCAACAGAAGTATTCACCGAAAGATGTAGACATCGAAATGAGCAATGGAAATTTGCAATCCAACAGAATAGCCGACTACATTCCATCAGGAAACTATTACACAGTAGATTGGACTTTTGTCAAGCACGATTGTCCGTACAACCGAGCGCTCATCGATAAAAAGTTAAGTGGCGCATACGGTATCGATGTGATCAGGCTACACATCAATGACTTTGCATTTGAGTTTGGGCAAACATTCTTTGTTCCGGATGAGCCCTACCAGGAAAATCCTGGGACAGATGGTTTTGCTTTAGTGAAAAGTCCACCCGTAAAAGAAGGGGCTGCCTGGAATTGGAGCAAGGTGGGCAGAACAGGCACGAATGAATACTTTTGGTTGATTCCCCAAGATGATAAACTTCCCTTCTCCTACATCTCGAAAAAAGAATTTGCCGAACGCTTGAAAGTGTATTACCAGAAAAAAATTAAAGAAGCGGAAGCTAACTACACAACCAATATGAAGTCGGCCGAAGAAGCGTATGAGAATGTAAAAAAATTCAATGCAGCAGAAGCCACTAAGTATAAGGAGCAAAGCGCGGTGCAATTCAAGCAGGTATTGGAAATTGATAAAAACCAATACACTAAAAACATCATCGTGGTGGATAACATCCTGAAGACGGATAAAGCATTAAACGAACCAGCCATCATCGATAACAATAAAGGCTACTTCCAATTTGATGGCTTTGTGGAAGCAAGCCACATTTATTCTCGCTATGCTATCAAACCTGATCCGGCCTACTTCAATGCAAAATTACCAAAGTCATCGCCACAATTTATGGTGCTTTATTATAGAGTTGATGCAGATCCTATCTTTAAAACAGCACGTGAAGAATTCTTTAAGGCACTTGACTTTGCCTACTTAAAAGCCATGTTGGGTAAATAAATGATGATAAAAAAATGACTATGCAATCTTCTTTGCTTCGAAACTTAACCCTTGCATTGCTCTTGCTGAGTGTGTATCCTGTTTTCAGCCAGCAACGAGAAACATTTGATATGGTTTCGTATGCTGAGCCAGCAGGTTGGGGGAAAGAAGTTAGCAATTCAGCAGTGGCGTATACCATCACCAATAACAGCACGGGTGAGTGGTGTATGATAACCGTCTATAAAAGTTTAACAGGCAGCGGCAATCTCCCTACAGACTTCGATCATGAGTGGAATGAGTTGGTTGCAAAACCGTATCCCAATACGGTAAAACCAAAACCAGAAATGGTGACGCAAGGTGGTTGGTCTGTACAATCAGCCGTTGGAAATTTTACATGGCAAGGTAGCCCATCTATTGTTTTGTTGAATGTAATCTCCGGGTATGGACGAGTAGCGAGCATCACCATCACCATGAATGGAAGATCCTACAAAAGTGAAGCGGAGCAATTTCTCGATTCAATTGAAATGCAAAAAACAGTCGATGATTCTTCTGCGCCCCTCGAACCTAAGCAAACCTCGGTGTCACTTAACGTTGGCGGAACCGGTATTACCAAATCCACTACCACCTTCACTGATGGGTGGGTTGCACAGGCAATGGATGATTACGTATTGGTAACAAAAGAGAATACTAAATTTTACATTCATTATGGTATTGCCAATACCCTACCGTTAGGGTCTGATGAAACCACCACCACGAAAGCGAATTGGGAAAAATTTATAACTCCTCGTTATAACATCACCAATCTTTGGCTTAATCCCGATGTTGGTTCGTTTGGTGGATCCTTTAACTACTATGCCGAAGGCACAGGTAGTGAACGCAGTACCGGAAGGGAAGTGTTTATTGGATTTCGTACCATCATTGAAGGAGGAGTACACTTTTGTGTAGAAGCAGTGGCTCCTAACAAAGCTGAATATCAAAAACTTTTTCCATCACTGAACATGCTAAAGGATATGCGAGGCAGCAATCGCTTCGCAGTAACGAAGGAAGATGTAATTGGTGATTGGAGCAGTTCGAGTGGATCTATGTTGCAGTATTATAATGTCTATACCGGTCAAAATGCAGGCATGCAATTTTCACAAGGCGGTCAGGAATTTTTCTTTAGAAACAGTAATGAGTACAGCGCCAATATTTCCGGTGCCATGGGAAACATGGGTGGCTCGCAAGCTGTTTTCAATAATAAGTACAAAGGAGTTTTTACGGCTACTGATTGGGAAATAGCCTTCACAAATTTCGAACCCTTTACCTGCTACTTCGAAGCCGTAAAGGGTGGACGAATATTACATGTAGCCAAAAAGAATGCTCCTGGTGTGCACTATGCGTTGGTAAAAATAAAATAGTGCCTTTGATGTAAATATTTTCAACAATAAAATTTAAAATCATGATAAATGTAAATGCGTGTTTCTTAATGCTTGCAAGCGTTGTCGTCTTAGCAGGATGCAGTTCATCTTCCAAAGAGGGAATTCAATTGCAGGATGGTGAGGGTGAAAATTTTACAGTGAACGAAAATGAAGTGATATCGGAAGATGGCACGAAAGGGTTCAAGGGGAACCTTGAAACACTCAATCTACAAACAATGTATGAAGGACTCACCTTCGAAAATGTTACTCTGGTAGATGGTGACAATAAAAAAATTGATAATGATGAAATTCCACTTGATTCAAAATTTTCTATTGTGATTGAAGGAATTGAAAACTACACGTTGAAAGACGGGAAAGCGTTTCCTAAGCTCACGCTTATGGTACTGGGAGAAACCGGACCTATTGTAACAGAAGAAGATGCTTTGGCAACCTATACAGATGGCATGTCTGTAGAAGACGCCTCGGTATTGCGCGGTACGTTCACCGTAGCACAGCCGATGGTATCAGGAAAACAATATACCTGTAGTGTTAGTGTCAACGATAAAAATAATGCGAATGCATATGTTAGTAGTACATGGTTTTTTAAGGTGAAGTAAAATCGATTTTAACGTATTGAAGCGTAAACAAAACGAACACATGTCTTTCAAATCAACTCCTCAACAGTGGTCTGTGTCGACACAGACCACGGAGATAAAGAGTAATAATTAATTTTTAAGGTAACCTGTAAGATGAGCACAAAATCAACCTTCACTACCACGCTTATTTTCATTGTCTTTTTCCAAACACTCAGTTTCGTTGCGCAAGGACAAAATTTCATTACCCAATGGAACCTTGCCACCGCAGGTTCTGGACCTACACAACTGTCTTTTGGCACAGCTACCAGTGGCATAGCTACCTACACATGGCAAGAACTTTCACCCGGTAGTGCATCTGGTAGTGGTTCATGGAGTGGAGCAACACTTACCATCACAGGGTTGCCGGCTGGTGCTACCATACGTTTGCAAATAGCACCAACTAATTTCCGGAGAATCATTATGGGTTCTATTCCAGACCGCAACAGGCTTACCCAAGTAGAACAATGGGGTAGCACGTCATGGGAAAGTATGGAAAGCGCATTTTCTTCTTGTGAAAATCTGCAGGTAACGGCTGCGGATGTGCCCAACTTAGCTAGCGTAATCTCTACTAGGTCTATGTTTAGTGGTGCAAAATCTTTCAATGGAAATATAGGCGGGTGGGATGTGAGCAATATACAAGATATGACAGCCATGTTTGCGGATGCTGAAACTTTCAACCAGGACATTGGCGGGTGGGATGTAAGCAATGTGAGATTTATGAGAGGCATGTTTCTACGAGCCGCATCTTTCAATCAAGACATTGGTAGTTGGGATGTGGGCAATGTGTTTAATATGAGTTTGATGTTTTTGTTCGCCACATCCTTCAACCAGGACATTGGAGGGTGGGACGTAAGCAATGTGACGAATATGAGTGATATGTTTAGTTCTGCTACAGCATTCAATCAGGATATTAATGGGTGGGTAGTAAATAATGTAACGGATATGTCAGGCATGTTTTCATTCGCTGCATCTTTCAATGGGAATATATCCAGTTGGGATGTGGGCAGTGTGACAAATATGTCTGATATGTTTTTTGGAGCAACTTCTTTCAACCAGAACATTGGCAGTTGGGATGTGAGTAATGTAACAGATATGAGGGGTATGTTTATAGCGCCATCTTTCAACCAGAACATTGGTAGTTGGGATGTGAGTAATGTGATAGACATGAGTGGTATGTTTAGTTCTGCTGCATCTTTCAACCAGAATATTAGCGGGTGGAACGTGAGTAGTGTGACAGACATGAGTAGTATGTTTAATGAAGCGACTTCCTTCAATCAAAACATTGGTGGGTGGAATGTAAGCAATGTGACAGGCATGAGTAGTATGTTTCGTGGCGCAACATCTTTCAACCAGAATATTAGTGGGTGGAATGTTAGTAATGTGTCAGAAATGAGTTTTATGTTTACTTCAGCTACATCGTTCAACCAGAACATTGGCAGTTGGGATGTGAGCAGTGTTACATATATGAATTATATGTTCAGTGATGGCTCTTCTTTCAACCAGAATATTGGTGGCTGGGATGTAAGCAATGTGATAGACATGGCTGGTATGTTTAATTTCAATACATCCTTTAACCAGAATATAGGTGGATGGGATGTGAGCAATGTGACAGATATGAGTTACATGTTTAATTCTGCCACATCATTTAACCAGAATATCGGTGGGTGGGATGTAAGTAATGTGATGAACATGGAAATCATGTTCACTTTTGCTGAGTTATTTAACCAAAACATCGGGACTTGGGTACTAAACTCAGGCGTTGACTTAAACGGTATGCTTGCCTTTTCGGGTATGGATTGCAATAACTATTCAGCCACGTTGATAGGCTGGAGTGCTAATCCATCCACGCCTAATGGCAGAAATCTCGGAGCTACCGGAAGGCAATATGGCACCAATGCCGAAGCGGCAAGAACCAATTTAACAACAACCAAGGGATGGACAATTACGGGTGATGCACCTTCTGGTTCTTCATGTGTAGTAGCCGTTAATAATAACTTCATTACCCAATGGAACCTTGCCATCGCGGGTTCTGGCTCTACACAATTATATTTTGCGGTAGAAAACAGTGGCCCGATTACCTACACATGGCAAGAAATTTCACCCGGTAGTGCAACCGGCAGTGGCACGAGGAGTGGCCCCACAGTCACCATCGCAGGATTACCGGCCGGTGCCACCATTCGTTTGGAAATTTCACCCACCAACTTCCAAAGATTTCTTATTGATGGTCCAGATGTTAGCAGGCTTACACAAGTAGAACAATGGGGTAGCACGGTTTGGACGAGTATGGAGCGTGCATTTATAAATTGTGAAAATCTACAAGTAACGGCTACCGATGTACCTGATTTATCGGGAGTTACAAGCATGAGGGAAATGTTCTCTCAATGCACCACGTTGAATTCACCAAGTAACATCAATACGTGGAATACTGGTGCTGTTAACAACATGCGAGAAATGTTTAGAGGAGCAGGTGCGTTTAACCAAAACATCGGAGCATGGGATACGGGGGCGGTTATTGATATGGAGGGTATGTTTGGTGATGCAAGTGCCTTTAATCAAAACATCGGAACCTGGAATACAGGATCGGTAACAAATATGATTGGAATGTTTTATATAGCAAGTGCCTTTAACCAAAACATCGGAACCTGGAATACAGGATCGGTTACCAGTATGGCGGGTATGTTTTATAGAGCAAGTGCCTTTAACCAAAACATCGGAACCTGGAATACAGGATCGGTTACCAGTATGGCGGGTATGTTTAATGGTGCAACGATCTTCAACCAAAACATTGGGGCATGGAATACAGGAGCTGTTACCGATATGGGAGGCATGTTTGGTGATGCAAGCACCTTCAACCAAAACATCGGGGCATGGAATACGGGAGCTGTTACCAGTATGGTGAGTATGTTTAATGGTGCAACGGTCTTCAACCAAAACATCGGGGCATGGAATACAAGCTCGGTTACCGCTATGAATGGTATGTTTTGGGGTGCTGTGTCTTTTGACCAAAACATTGGGGCGTGGAATACGGCTGGCGTCACCAATATGCAAAGTATGTTTGAAGATGCATTTGCCTTTAACCAAAACATCGGTTCATGGACGCTGAATCCGGGAGTTAACCTGAGTAGCATGCTTGCCAATAGCGGCATGGATTGCAATAATTACTCCGCCACGTTATCGGGTTGGAGCGTTAATCCATCAACTCCAAATGGCAGAACACTCGGAGCAACAGGAAGGCAATATGGCACCAATGCCGTAGCGGCAAGAACTAATTTAACTACAACAAAGGGATGGACGATTACAGGAGATTCACCGAATGGGACTGTTTGTACTTTGGTATCTGTGCCAACCATTACATCATTCACTCCCACGTCTGGCCCGGTTGGCACAACCGTAACTATTACTGGTTTAAATTTTAGTCCGATTGCTGCTGATAATTATGTGGAGTTTAACGGTGTAGTGGCAACCGTAATTAGCAGCACTTCCACAAGCATTGTTACAACTGTACCTGCTGGTGCAACAACAGGTCTTATCTATGTGGAGGTAGCTGGAAATGGAGTGTTGAGCGCAACAGAATTTACTGTTACTACTGGCACATGCATACCCGCCAGCGAGCGCACAGCACTCATTGCTTTATATAATTCCACTAACGGTGCCTCATGGACAAACAATAGCAACTGGCTAAGTGCCGATGAAAGTACGTGGTATGGTGTAACAGTTACGGGCTGTAACGTTACGAGTATAAATCTAAATGCTAATAATTTAACAGGTAGTATACCTGTTGAAATTGGTAATTTTCCTGAACTTCAATTTTTATCTCTTGGCCAGAGTTTCTGCGTTGGCTGTGTTACGCTTAATGAAATAACCGGCACTATCCCCAGCAGCATTACTTCTTTGACAAAATTATCGGGGCTCTATTTAGCGAGAAACAGTTTAACAGGTTCTTTGCCTCCGCAAATAGGTAATCTCACAAACCTTACAACATTAGATGTTGGCTTCAATCTACTTAGTGGGAGTCTACCTTCTTCGTTGTACAACTTAATAAACCTGACTGAGCTTGATTTATGGTTTAATCAATTCACAGGACCCCTCTCTCCTTCTATTGGAAACTTAAAAGAACTTGTAATTCTTTTTCTAAGGGATAATCAATTTACGGGAGCTATACCAATGGAAATTGGAAACTTAACAAATCTTCAAGTATTGTATTTACACAGCAACCAACTTAACGGTACATTACCTGCATCAATAGGCAACCTAACCGCATTACGCGAGTTTGTCGTTTTTAACAATCTACTAAGTGGTGCTGTACCAACTAGTTTTTCTAACCTCACTAACCTTCAGGTAGTAGGCCTTAGCAGAAATCAATTTACAGGCAACCTCCCAGAAGGGTTTGGACTGTTCCCATTGTTTCTCTTTTCAATAAATGATAATAACTTTACTTCTATCCCAGCATTCGCATCTACTTCTTTCGAATCGTTTAATGTTTCGAATAACAAACTTCACTTTGGGCATCTCGAACCAAACATCGGCAAAACAGGATTTATTTACTCACCGCAAGATAATTTGCCCGGTGGTGTAGCGAGTACGATAGCAGGCTCAACGTTAACAATACCCTTCTCCACACCCGGTGCCAACAATGTATACCAATGGTATAAAGATGGCGTACTCATTCCAGGTGCCACAGCACCACAATTTTCAAAACTCAATGCACAACTCAGCGATGCCGGTAACTACACCGTGCGCATAACAAACACTCTTGTTACAGGACTGACTTTAGAGACGGAGTCATTTGTAGTTACCATCACTCCTGCATTACCTCCTACTATTGCCACTGTGCCGCTACAAACGGTTATTGAAGGCCAGGTTAGTTTGGAATTAATACCGCTCATTACCACAAGTTCAACACTTGACCCGGCCTCGCTACAAGTAGTCAGTCAACCCACCAGCGGAGCGGTGGCTACCATTACTAATGGAATTTTATTTTTGAACTATAGCGGCATTCCTTTTGCCGGCACGGATCGGTTTACCATCCGCGCGTGCGATACCAGTGGAAATTGTTCGGAACAGGAATTTGAGATCGAAGTAGTTGGAGATATTGTTGTCTACAATGCTATTTCTTCCAATGGTGATTTTAAAAATGAAATTTTCAGGATTCAGTATATCGATGCGATCCCCGATACGCAAAACAATAAAGTTACTATTTACAACCGCTGGGGCGATATAGTGTTTGAAGTGGAGAACTATGATAACGATACACAGGTATTCACGGGGTTGAGTAAAAATGGAAGCGAACTGCCCTCGGGCACTTACTTTTATAAAATTTTTTTTCCAGAGCGGGCTTCTTTAAGTGGCTATCTTACCCTGAAGCGGTGAGACTTATCAAGGGGCTTCGTAAATTTAATTAAATTGATAGCCGATGTCACGATTTACTCTTATTACCTTTTTCATGCTGCTGGTCAGCATGAGCTTTAGTCAATCAAAAGTTACTCCCGCTTCGCGCTCAGAACTTTCGGGTATTGAATTACCAACGGGATCAAAACAAGACAAACGAATTCTGGCTGCAGCGGCAGCCAAAACATTGCTGGACATGATAGCCGAGGATAATCAGATTCTTCTCGAGGAAGGCGTGGAGGTTTTTACTTTGATTGGGACAGTAGGATCGGGCACGGTAGAGCAGGTAAAACTAGCTGCCCAGAAAGCGGGTTGGAATCTTACCCCTCTGGCGCGGCAAACTAAATATTGGCTGCTCACAAAAAACACGACCACATTGTTAATGTACCTCGAGTCCAATAAAAAGGATACACCACTTTATTTATCTGCTGTGAAGTCGGTGAATACTCAATTTGAAACTACAATTCCTCCGACTGCAACAGACAATACATCCGCGATTCAAAATAACAAACAAACCAATTCAATTCTGGAAATTGCTGCCCAACAGGAAACCACTGAGAAAAAAGTTGTAACGAAACCTGCGCCAGCGCCAACCTCTGGATTTACTTTTACCACCATCAACTTTGATGATGGCTGGGTAAGCACGGTGCAAGAAGATTGGGTAGAGGTAACAAAAAGTAATGTGAAGGTTCTGATTCATTATCCTAATCCAACCACCAACGAATACATTCCCGATGGAGATGAAGCCAAACGAGTTGCGTGGAACACATTGATCGCGCAACGCTATAACAATTTGCAAAATTATTTTATTGCCAAAAATGGAATCTCCTACATTCAAGGTTCATTTATGTCTGGAACACTTACTGACAAACAAACAGGACAAACCGTTTACGTAGCATTATTTAAAAGAGATAGAAGTCCGTGGATGGAATTCATTGCGCCTAACATCACTGCTTTTGGTCAGGGCACCGGATTTAATGTGGCTGTCCTCAATGGTGAGGTGAGCAATAGTGAGTGGGATCCGTTACAAAAATTTGAAGGATATAATAGATTTGCTGTTGCTGCTTCGGATTTAACAGGCACTTGGACAAATAACTTCAGCGGCTATACTCAATATGTAAATGCTTATACCGGGGCAAATGCTGGTATGAATACACATTCCTCCACACAAACTTTTGAGTTCCTGGCGAATGGCACGTTCAACTGGTCAATTGGTGTAGCCAGTGGGTTTGTGGGCAGCATTAAATTTTCAAGCGCCAAGTCATCCGGCAAATTTACAAACCCCAACAACTGGCAAATCCATTTTTCTGATCTGGAGGGTAAACCAAAATTATACAACGCTTATTTCTCGTGCATTAAAGGGGCTCGAATTCTATGGCTGCAGGATACCGGCTATGGGGATTACACCAGCTATGGCAAAAAAGAATAGCGTACTTCAACTAACCAAAACACACACCATGAAAACAAAAATAAGTCTATTCATTTTCTTACTAGCCTGTGCAGCCTGCTCAAACTCCGGAAAAGATTCTGGTTTTAGTGTTGGCTTTTCTAAAGGTGTGAAGATGGATTTAAGCACGGGCGCAAAGACAAGTTATGCGGGCTTTGATATTGAAGAAGTTTACCTTGTTGATGCAGACGATAAGCAACTAGGTAGCAACGAAGTTTCGTTAGACACAAAATTTTCCATTGTATTTCAGGGGGTTAAAAATTATACCTTGAAAGACGGCAAAGCATTCCCTGGGCTTTCAATGGTGGTTACCGATGAAGCCGGAAATTTTATACTTAACGAAGCTGATCTTTTTGCTGCTTCGACAGAAGGGTACTCAGCTGAAGATGCATCCGTTTTGCGCGGCAGTGTTACGGTAGGCAACCCTATGACAAGTGGTGAAACATATCATTGCAAGATTCGTGTGTTCGACAAAAACAGCGATGCCGAAATTGTTTCTGAGTTGGATTTTAAAGTGAAATAAAATCAATTCATAAAAGTCCGGTTTCGCGGGCAGTTTTAAGTAGCAACTGAACACTGTGTGCATTAAACTTGCGCAGTAAATTTTTTCGATGTGTTTCCACTGTAAGCGGACTTAAAAAAAGCTTCTCCGCAATTTGGGGACCCGTCAATCCATCGGACAATAAAAAAAGAATTTCCTTTTCTCTTCGTGTAAGCATAATTGAATTATTCCCCGGCTTACCACGCTGAAACTGCTCCAATACTTTATCATTAGCAGCTACGCTCAAATACACTTTATCCTGCAAAACTGTGTTAATGGATTCAATCAGTTCCGAGCGTTCCATGTTCTTTAACACATAACCATTTCCACCCCGTTGCAACAAACCAGTAATAATGCTCGCTTCATTGGTAGAGGTAAGTCCAATAATCTTCGAGTGTTTATTCTTCACCCGGATTTTCTCGCATAACTGCAATCCATCCATATCAGGCAAACTGATATCAAGAAGAATAATATCAGGGGTCTCACTCACCAAAAAATCAAGCGCTTCGGCTGCGGTTTTACTGGAGCCAACAATTTGAAACGAAGTTTCATCTTTCAGCATAGTTTTAATGCCATCGCGCACTAACGGATGATCATCCACAATTAAAATTGTAGTTGCTTTACTCATTGATTAGAAAGTCCATCATGATTGTTGTTCCAACATTTTTTTCCGAGTCGATACTCATCTTTCCATTCAGATAATTCACCCTGCTTTGAATGGTAGCAATGCCCGAATGGGGTAACTCATCAACCTCCTTCGTATTAAATCCTTGCCCGTTATCTTCTACAATTACGCTTAGGCGTTCGTTTTCCCGGATGAACTGAATAATAGCTTCGGTTGCCTGGGCATGTTTAATAATGTTATTCAATAACTCCTGAATAATCCTAAATAACATAATCTCAGTAGTGGCATTGAGTCGTTTATTCATTCCATGAACTTCAAGCGAGACCGTAAGCAATTTTCCCGCACTTATGTTATCACATAAATCCCTCACTGCATTTACCAATCCGAGTTTCATCAGCACTTCGGGCATCATGTTGTGAGCAATTCGCCTTACCTCTAGAGAAGCCGTATCCACAATTGAATAACTCTTTTTAAATAAATCATTTTCCTTTAGCGCAGGAGTGTCGTGCTGAAGCGTGCTGAAATACATTTTTACGGTAGAGAACAAACCTCCTAATCCGTCATGCAAATCTTTAGCAATTCGTGTACGTTCCGCTTCCTGTCCATTGATCATACTTTGCAACGATACAACTTGCTGCTGACGTTCTAAAAATTTTATTTGCTCTTCTTGGTATATTTTTTCCTGCTCCGCCAAAAGATGTTTTTGTCTGGAGTTCCGGTAAAACAATCCAAGAATGATCAATGCTCCTGATGCCGCTATTCCTCCGGCTATCAAAAATCTGTTTCGCCTCACTACTTCCAACTCATTTTGAGTATTAGTGATAGTAAGGGCAGCAATCTCTCGCTCCTTCCTTTGATTTTGATATTTCGACTCTAATGAAAGTGTAATTTTATGTGTCTCTTGATTCAACGCGCTGTCTGCATATATTTTGTTCTGTTCTGCGTAGGTTAATGCTTTCTTAAAATCTCCATTATGGGATGCTATGTTCTTTAATACATCATAGGTATCCGCAACAACCTGATACAGCTTTAATTGCTTGCCCATCTTATTAGCTTCCTCAGCATACTTCTCCGCTTCCGTATAATTTCTTGTTTTAAGGTAAAGGATAGCAGCGTTATCCGCAGCTTCACTTTGCAATAATCTATTGCCCACACTTTTATTTAATTGATACGATTTTAGATAAGCAACTTTAGCTTTCTCAAAGTCATGAATGATTTGATAATAGGAACCCTCGTTATTGGCAACCATAGCTGAGAGAATCACATTGTCAATTGATTGATTAATGGCAATGGCGGAATCCAAATATTTTTTACAGGTGGCAATATCATTCTGTTTGATGTAGGCATCAAAAATATTGAGGTGCAACATAACCCGATAGCGACTTTCATGTGGATATCCTTTTATTAACAGTGCCTTCTTTCCATATTCGATCGCTTTATCAAATTGTTTCTCGCCAAGAAAATTATAGGAAATACTGCTATAGGTTTGGGGTAGCATATTCTTCAATTCAGTAGTATGCGAAGCATCAATTGAGTGTACCGCCTTCAGTAAATATTCAATTGACATACTGTAGTCAGATTGATAATTGTATACATAAGCAAAGGCATTATAGCAACGCACTTCTAGCAAAGTATCTTTAAGGTGTAAGGCAGATTGAAGGGCCCGATCCAAATAATGTTTTGCACTATCATAGTTGTTTAGATTTGTGTAAGTCATGCCGACCCTATAACGCGCTAATCCTAACTTTTTATTATCGCTCAATTCTTCCACCAACATCATGCCATTGCTGGCATACGTAAGTGCGGAGTCATACAATCCCCGATCGAAATAATAACGATACAACTGGGTGAGCGCATTAACTGAATTGCTGTCTCGTTTGGATTCCGTAATTCTGATGAGGCTATCGGTAAAACTGCTTTTTACCGGCTGAGCCGATAAAAATGTGTATAGCCCACTCTGCAGTAACAAGATTAACGTATAGAGTACGCACACTTTCATCGTCCTAAATTTACAGCATTGCCAAGTCATGCCTTCTACCTGCTTTCAGGTATATTTTATCTGAACTAATTCATGGTATTCAGGTATTGAGCCGGCAAAAGGTTACACCTACTTTTATTCAATCGATTTTACCTTAACCATTTTAGTATGAAAAAGATCGTCTTATTCTTTGTAGCAAGTTTAATAAGCGTTAGTGCTTTTTCTACCGTGCGCACGGTAAGCAGCAACCCGGCAACACTTGGGCAGTTCAGCACGATTCAAGCTGCCATTGACGCCAGTGCTGATAGTGACACCGTGTATGTATATGGAAGCCCTAACACATATGATGTTTTCTCCATTGTTGATAAAAAAATTACAGTGATCGGTCCTGGGTGGGCTCCTGATAAAAATCTGCCCTTGCAGGCAATTGTTAGCGGTGCTAACATTCGCAATTCACCCGCAGGCGGAAGTCCAGATGGTTCTGAATTACAAGGCCTTATTTTTAATAGCACTGTAAATGTTTCTCAAAATCTAGTAGGCGGAGATATGAATGTCAATAATGTTCGGCTTATCAGGTGCCAGTTTAACGGAGGAGTTAGCTGGACCTTGGCCGCAAATGGTCATCTTATTGAAGGATGTATCTTTTATAGTACTTTAAGTTTTTCAGGAAGTGTTACTTATCAAAATTTTCTTTTCCAAAACAATGTTTTCTTTTTTTATGTCTGCTGTACAAGCACTAAAATAAACTCACTTACAAACAGTGTAAACGTTCGATTTGATCATAATCTTTTTTACAGCAGTAATAATAGTGGTGGCGGAACCGTTTCTATGTTTGGTGGCAACTGTAGGTTTCTTACTTTATCTAACAATATTTTTAACCAAGTAAATGTTGGAAATAATGTCAGCTTTAGTACGTTCAATAATAACATCACAAACAACATTACACTTAACTCCACTAATGCTGTTGCAAATGCTACGCCATGGGCCATAAATAGTAATGTAGATGGCGGAGGCAATGTAGCCAATACAAGCCCTGTAATGTTTGATCAAACAATCATTAATGGTAATAACGACAATCCGCTGCTCAACTTCACCATTGCCAGCGGCCCGGCCAATAATTCCGGAAGTGATGGCAAAGACATGGGTCTTCTCTTTGATACCAACGGCAGTTTAAATTGGACTAACAGCCGTAATAGTCGCTTGCCGCGAATCTTCAGTATGAACATTACAACTCCAACCGTAACACCAGGTGGAAATTTAAGTGTGACGGTAGACGCGAGGAAGAGTAACTAGATGTTAATTAAAAATTCCTATTTGATTAGTGAACTAAGTCGACTGTCGACTGTCAACTGTCGACTGTGGACATTAATTTTTATTTTTATTCTAACCTCGCTTCAAAGTTTTTCACAAACTCTACTAAGAGCAGAATATTTTTTCAACACCGATCCGGGCATTGGCAACGCAACTCCAATAACATTAGCTGCAAATAGCGGTAATCTTGTTTTTACCACCAGTATTCCCACGAGTTCGTTATCACAAGGGTTTCATCAATTAGCGCTTCGCGTTAAAGAAACAGGTGGGCTATGGAGTCAGTTTGAAAATCGGGGATTTTATATTACCACTTCAACAGCCAATGTGCCTAACCTTGTTGCTGCTGAATATTTTTTTGACACTGATCCCGGGCAAGGAGCAGGAACTGCAATCCCGGTAACGGCTGGCGCCAATGCTAATTTCGTAGTTAGTATTCCTACAAGCAGTCTTACACCTGGTTTTCACTTTCTTGCTATTCGCACAAAAGGAATCGATGGCCGTTGGGGTTTATTTGAAGGTCGTGGATTTTACATTACTACTTCCACTACTAACGTTCCCAACCTCTCTGCAGCTGAATATTTTTTTGATACCGATCCCGGACAAGGAAATGGTACATCCATTCCGATTACTCCCGGTGCTAATGCAAATTTTATTGCACCCATTCCAACAGCAAGTCTCGCGCCCGGCTTTCACTTTGTTGCAATCCGAACCAAAGGGCTTGATGGCCGGTGGGGCATTTTTGAAAGCCGTGGATTTTATATCACCTCCTCGACAACAGATGCTCCAAACATTTCAAAAGCAGAATACTTTTTTGATACCGATCCCGGACAAGGAAATGGAATTCCAATTTC
Organism: Cyclobacteriaceae bacterium; assembly: GCA_041742535.1. GTDB lineage: Bacteria > Bacteroidota > Bacteroidia > Cytophagales > Cyclobacteriaceae > ELB16-189. Next base: position 50,205 of record JBGSIM010000002.1, read on the forward strand.
AATTACACCCGGTGCCATTTCAAATTTTACAGTCAGTCTTCCTTCTACAGGACTTGCTCCAGGATTTCACTTTCTAGCCATTAGAACTCAAGGAGCTGATGGACGGTGGGGAGTTTTTGAAAGTCGTGGATTTTATTTTTCACCCATTGCCGATGCGTCAACCGATATTGTTGCGGCTGAATACTATATCGATGGAGTTGATCCCGGAGAAGGAAACGGAAGTCCGTTAACAGTGCTTACACCCGGCCCTACCATCAATCAAAATTTTGATATCACACTTAATGGTGTTCCATCAGGAGCAAGAACGTTAAACATCCGCGCAAAAGATAGTAAGGGTATTTGGAGTCAGATTGCTACTCAGTCTTTCAATGTTCTGGCATGCACACCACCTTCTCTACCTACAGCAATCGGAGACTCTCGATGCAATGATGGTACTTTAATTCTTAATGCAACTACTGGGGCTAGCGGCTCGCAAGTATATCGTTGGTATGCCGATGCGAGTAGTACAACTCTTTTGTTTACTGGGGCTGCATTTACAACGCCCACATTAAATGCCACTACAGATTTTTTTGTAAGTGTGTTTGATCCCGTTACGCTTTGTGAAAGCAATCGTGTAGCGGTAACTGCGGGAATTGTAAGTACAAGTCCGCCAGTATTAAACATTACTGGAAGCGTTACCATCTGCGAAGGCAACTCAATCACACTAAGTGCTCCCACCGGTTTCGCAACATATACCTGGTCAAATGGAGAAGCAACGCGCGAAATTTCGGTGAAGACTGCCGGAGATTATACCGTTGTTGTTGGCAATGCAACCTGCCAAAGCAATCCATCAGCACCCGCCACTATTGTTGTTTCAACAAAGCCTACAAAACCAAGTGTATCCACTAGCGGCACAACAAACTTATGCGATGGTGCAACCGTAACCCTTACTGCCCCGGACGGATTTTCTTACGCCTGGTCATCAGGCCAAACAACGCAAGCAATAACCGTAAGCGCCACCGGCAATTATTCGGTGGTTGTTTCTAATGCAAGTAATTGCGCAAGTTCTGCATCCGATGCTATTCAGGTAGTTGCAACCACTACGCCCGCTAACCCTACTATTCAAGTTTTCGGTAGCACAACCTTATGTGGCACAAACACGGTTGGGCTTTTAGCACCTTCCGGCTTTTCTATTTATCAATGGTCGGACGGACAAACTACTCAAGGCATTACAGTTTCAACGAGCGGCACTTATTCTGTTATTGTTGGTAACTCTGCTACGTGCTTGTCCTTAGCTTCAAATAGTATTACTGTTATTGCTACCGGTCAACCATGCACAACATCGGGGGGCACCAATGCGCCTCCGGTAATTGATACAAAACCGTTTGCTGCTATCATTGAAGGAAAGCTTGTTGTAGATCTTACAACTCGCATTAGTGATCCGGATAACAATCTTAACTTCTCTTCACTACGGGTGATTAATAATGTTACATCGCGCGGTGTTGCTGCTACTATCTCCTCTTCCTTTGAGTTGGAAGTTGATTATGCCAACACTCCTTTCACTGGCGTGGATCGTATCACTATTGAGATCTGCGACCTTGCCGGAGCCTGCGCACAACAAGTAATTGATATTGAAGTGGTGGGTGAAGTAGAAGTATATAATGGAATTACTCCGGATGGTGATGGACTGAATGATTTTCTTTTTATTAAGTACTTAGATGTGGTGGACGGTGCCGATAAAAATAAAGTTACTATTCTCAATCGCTGGGGCGATGCTGTTTTTGAGATTGATGACTATGATAATCTGAGTCGTGTCTTTAGCGGACAAACCAATTCAGGGAGTGATCTTCCCTCTGGCACGTACTTCTATCGAATTGATTTTGCACAAGGCAAATCATCCATTAATGGATTCATCACTTTAAAACGTTGAGCCAATGAAAAAACTACTTACCCTGTTTGTTTTTTTCTGTAGCGTTTCCGCGATGGCTCAACAAGATCCCTTGTATTCGCAGTACATAAACAATTTGCTGCTCATAAATCCGGCTTACTCAGGCAGTACCAGCGACTTAAACATGTCGGCTATGTATCGTAAACAATGGGTTGGTTATGAAGGCAGTCCTGCCACATTTAATGCGAATGGACATATTGCATTATCGAATAATAGAATGGGTGCTGGGCTTATCGTGTTGCAGGATAAAATTGGAAGTGATAAAACATCTGAGATTACATTCACCTATGGATATCATTTGCCTCTTAGCAATGAACTTACTTTATCATTCGGTTTACAAGGCGGAGCAATTAATTATTATAGTGACTACTCTGATTTAAAAGTAAATCCAGCTGACAGTAAGTTTACCAATCAAAGTGTTTGGAAGCCAAACCTGGGAACTGGCTTGATTTTAAAAAGTGAAAAATTCATGCTAAGTCTATCGGTGCCAAAATTATTAAAAGCAAATTCAACCGTTGACCAACTTAGTACCAGTTTATACAACCAACATATTTATGCAATGGGCTCTTATGTTTTCCTGATGTCGTACCGTATAAAAGTAAAGCCCTGGATTTTAGCACGCATGGTAAGTGGAGCCCCTGCTTCACTAGACTATGGCGCATCCATTAAAGTAGACGATAGTTATTCACTTGGATTGTTTACACGAAACTTTGATACCTATGGCACCTTCGCTCAAATAAATTTGGGTGATCATTTGCGTTTTGCGTACGTGTTTGAATTGCCAACTCAAAATTCGGTGGGCACACAATTTACTACGCATGAACTGACTGTAGGTGTGCGCCTAAGCACATTTAGTTTTCATGATCTTGATAAGATTCGCAATTTCTGAGCATAGAATAACGCGAATGCGCGAATGCGCGAATGAATATTTATTCATTCGCGGCCATTTCCTCAATCGGTTTTTCTTTTCCATCTTTTATTGCTAAATAGACTTCACTAAACCCTAAGTCTATGGATGCAAGCACTCCTCTGCTGCAGTTTTTAAAGTGGGAAAAAGAAATGCCCACAGAAATAATTTTCCGTCAGCCGTTTTCAGGCGAATGGCGAACCTGGAGCTACCAACAAGCTGGCGAAGAGATTCGTAAAATAGCGGCCGGTCTCAAACGGTTAAACCTTCCTCCGCGCAGTAATATCGCTTTGCTCTCAAAAAATTGTGCGCATTGGATCATGGCCGACTTAGCGATCATGATGGCGGGTCATATTTCGGTTCCGCTTTATGCAACGTTAACCGCTGCTTCCATAAAACAAATTTTAGATCATAGCGAGTCCAAAGTGATCATCGCTGGTAAGCTTGATAACTATCATTCACAACAAGAAGGATTCCCAACTGGGATCATTCGCATTGGCATTGAATTATATGGTGCAAAGGAAGACCTTACCTGGGAGAAGATCATGAAATCAGAAAGTCCAATTCCGGAAATTGCAACCTGGGATCGCGATGAAATACTCACTATCATGTACACATCAGGCACCACCGGAAAACCCAAAGGCGTTATGCACTCGGCTGGAAATTTTGATGCATACATAGAAGCCGGACGGATCGATATAAAGGTACCGCTTAAGCCTCGGATGTTTTCCTACTTGCCAATGAGTCATATTGCTGAGCGTGCCGGTGTTGAAATGATTGGAATCTATCATGGTGCTACGTTTTCATTTGCAGAGTCAACTGAATCGTTTCCAAAAAATGTAATGGATACTCAGCCTAATTTATTTTTTGCGGTGCCACGCATCTGGGCTAAGTTTCGAGAGAAGATCTCTGAGAAACTTCCACCTAAAAAATTGAACACGCTATTATCTATTCCCATCATCAATAATATTATCCGCAAAAGCATAAAGAAAAAATTAGGCCTAGCTGAGGCAACCCATATTTATTCGGGTGCAGCACCTATCTCAGTAGAACTATTAGAATGGTTCGATAAAATTGGAATTACCATTTTCCAGGCAATAGGCATGACGGAAGATTGTATTTTTTCACACTACAATCGCAAAGGAGCCAATCGATTTGGCACCGTTGGTCAAGCTCTTACGGGAGTTCAGGTAAAAATTGCAGACGATGGAGAATTCCGATTAAAATGTGAAGGCTTAATGAAAGGGTATTACAAAGAACCAGAATTAACTGCTTCTTCTTTTGATGAAGAAGGATATTTTAAAACGGGTGATAAGGGTGAGTATAGCAGCGATGGGTATCTTTCTATTACGGGTCGCATCAAGGATCAATTTAAAACGGATAAGGGAAAATATGTTTCACCTGCACCGATAGAAATGTTGTTGCTTGCTAATACCGATATTGAACAAGCGTGTGTGGTGGGTATGGGAATTCCGCAGCCTATCTCACTCATTGTTTTGTCAGCCTCCGGCAAAGCAAAATCAAAAGAAGATTTGACTACCAGTTTATCTTCTTCTTTGGCAGAAGTTAATCCCGGCTTAGAGTCATATGAAAAACTCGAAAAGATGGTTGTTATGAAAGACGACTGGACTGTTGAGAATGGGTTGATCACTCCTACCTTAAAAGTAAAGCGCAACGAGGTAGAGAAAATTCATTTACCCAGATACTCCGAGTGGTATCACACTCAACCCGGAATTGTTGTGTGGGAATGATGTAAATCACTATTTGCCCTGATCGCACTCATAGTCTCCCTTTATCAGGTTGATATCTTTACAGAGTAAAGAAAAGCTCTGCTTGCATTCTAAGCTTTAGCTTTTCTATCCATGTGCAACTGTAAACCTACCTGATTATGAAAAAGAGAGAGCCCATTAGTTCCATTATGAGTAAGAATGTTCACACAGTGGACATTAATGACAAATTAGATCATGTTTTAGAAGTAATTAGAAAGCATGGTATCCGCCACGTGCCTGTTGTTGAGCATCAGCAGTTAGTTGGCATCATTAGCAAGACCGATATAAATCGATTAACATTTAGCAGCTTATTTACCGGCCAGGAAGGATCTGATGAAGCAGTTTTTGAGATGTTAACCATTAGCCAGGTGATGTCTCATAAGCCGAGGGTCGTTCGGGCTGATGAAAGCATTCGGGAGATTGCAGAGATTTTAGCCGTTGAAGAATTTCATGCACTGCCCGTTGTAGATTCTGACGATGCAACTAAGTTAGTAGGGATAGTCACCACAACAGATGTAATAAAATACATGCTTCTGCAATACTGATTAATTGAAAAAGGACAATGAATAATCCTGATTGAATTATCAATTGTCCATCGTCAACTTTCAATTACTTAAGTCTCGCCTTAAAGAATTCTAACGTATTCTTATAAGCATCTTCCGTAAATGCTTCATTGTGTTTCGGATTACTTGGGTTTGCAAATGCATGGTCGGCATCATATGCTTTTACAGTAAGGCTTTTACCGGCCGCTTTCATGTTAGCTTCAAATTTATCCATCACCTCTTTGTTAATCCACTTATCTTGTGTTGGCCAAATGTTTAACACATCTGTGTTCAACGATTTTAATTTTGCCACATCTGTTTCAGGCATGCCATAGTACATGACACACGCTACCGCTTGCTTCTGTGCAGTTAACGATGCTTGCAAAGAAAGTCCGCCTCCAAAGCACCAACCAATCGTTCCAATCTTGGCCGACTTACCTGCTAACGTTATTGCACCCTTTATGATAGCAGTTCCTCGATCAGCTTTAAACTCGCCCATAAATTTTCCAGCTTCATCACTGGCAGTAGCAACTTTTCCATCATACATATCCAAAGCAATCACATTCACATTGTCTAAGTCAGTGTAAAGTTTTTCTGCTTCACGTTTGATGTGATCGTTCAATCCCCACCACTCCTGAAATACAAAAATCCAATTATTGGTTTTAGCTTTTGCTTGAATCAAATAGCCACTGGCTTCTTTGCCATCGGGAGTTTTAAACGTGACCATTTTACCAACTTCACTTACGTGGATGTAAGGCAATGGATTTTGATGACTGCTCTTAAACTCTTTATTTGATGCTAACAACGCAAACTTATCAATGCTTGGTGTATGACAAATCGTGATGTCATCTTGTGCGAAGAGGGTAAGCGAACTTAGTGCGCTCACCATCAATAGAAGAAATTTTTTCATGCTTTTTAAAGTTTAGTCTTTTTCCAAGTGTCCTACACTTTAAAAGTGTAGGACACTTGTTTAATCTTTTAATTGTCCTGAAATCACCCGATCATAGGTTATGTAATCCGTGTTAATTGGCTCATATCCGTTTTGCCTTAGTAGCATCGCTACCTGCCCGCGGTGATACGACCCATGATTAACCAAATGGATCATGATTTGTTCAACATTGTTTTCAAAATAATTATCAACGTAGTTTTTATACTTGAGCACGCGATTAAAACTATCCGTAGTGTTTAATAATTCCATCCATTCCCTATCAGCACGTTCAACCATGTCGCGTAGTTCCACAATTGAATAATCGCCCCACAGTTTCACTTCACTTTTTGGCAATCCTTTAATGCGGTTTATCCAAATGAAATTGGCACTGACTAAGTGCGCAAAAATTCCAAGTATTTTTTTGTCCGTTACCGCTTGTCGTTCCAGCGCACCGATTACCCTGCGGTTGGCCCAGGCATTGTAACTATACCATTTTAAAAAGAAATCCTTCATGCTTACTTTAGGGTTGTTAATAATTACTTATGAAAGAGCGCTCAAGTTACGTTGTTTATTTTATTCTTGCTTTCTGTCTGACAAGTCAATTTGCAGGTGCACAGAAAAAATATCCCACCGCGGATATTGAACCCTATTACGACCTCTCGTTTACACAAGCCGAGCGCGACTCCTTACTTCGCGGATTAGAAGATTATCAGAAATCATTTCAAGCAATTCATCAATACAAATTACCCAACAGCACTGCCATGTCGTTGGTGTTTGATCCCATCCCCGCAGGCATGGAGGTAGAAACAAATCAGAAACCGATTGATTGGGGATTGCCCAAAGAAGTTGCCATACCCGCCAATAAAGAAGAGTTGGCATTTTATCCCGTATATAAATTAGCGGTGCTCATCCGCACAAAAAAGATTACCTCCACCGAGCTCACTCAACTCTATCTCAAACGAATCAAAAAATATTCTGATACCCTTCAATGTGCCATCACATTATTGGAAGACGTTGCCATGAAGCAAGCCAAACGTGCTGATGAAGAAATTGCCAAAGGAAAATATCGTGGGCCGTTGCATGGCATTCCTTACGGGATAAAAGATTTGCTTTCGGTAGAAAGTGTTGAAACAACATGGGGTGCTGCTCCCTATAAAGGACAAGTGTTTAGCGAAACGGCAACCGTGGTAAAAAAATTAGAAGCAGCCGGAGCGGTGTTGGTAGTAAAACTTACGCTGGGTGCATTAGCCATGGGCGATATTTGGTTTGGAGGTGTAACAAAAAATCCGTGGAACTTAACAGAAGGTTCGAGCGGATCGAGTGCAGGCTCAGCTTCAGCAACGGTGGCTGGGTTAGTTGCTTTCGCGATTGGTACAGAAACGTTGGGTTCTATCGTATCACCATCCACACGATGTGGTGC
>JBGSIM010000003.1:0-16566 GCA_041742535.1 Cyclobacteriaceae bacterium
TGTTAACCACCTTTCGGGAATTCAGAGATAACTTTTCGGCTGAGATCTGGAAATCGTTAGGCATGGGAAATGATCCTTCTATTTATACAACCACCGAAATTCCGGTATCCATTATTGTGTTGATTTGTATGGGTAGTTTAATGATTATAAAAAATAATCAACTGGCCTTAATGGTAAATCATATTATCATCGGGTTCGGGATGATACTGGTTGGCGTATCCAACTATCTCTTTCAATCCGAAATCATCAGTCCTCAAAACTGGATGACACTTGTTGGTATTGGATTATACTTAGGGTATATCCCATTCAACAGTATTTTCTTCGATCGATTGATTGCATCTTTCAAATATGTGGGCACTGTTGGTTTCCTCATGTACCTGGCCGATTCATTCGGGTACCTCGGGAGCATTGTTGTGTTACTCTACAAAGATTTTCTTCACGCCAATATAACCTGGCTCAATTTCTTTTTGGCAGGTGGCTATTTTATGTCGGTAGTGGGAACAGTATTGATTTTTGGTTCCATGATCTACTTTCACATAAAGCATAAGAACTGGAAAGGAGCGCAGATTATCGTGAAGCAACCAGGTGCCTGATATTATACTGATAATTAAATTCCTTGACGACAAGAATTGCAGCATCAGGTGCATTCAGATTTAAGTTTTCTAACTCCACCCATTCCTTCAACTCTGGTAAGGAAGAAACTAAGAGTGGAAATATTTTTTTCTTGAATGCTTGAATAGGAACTATCTCTTCCCCACCCATAATAAAGTATTCATAATCTTTTTTATCATCGGCTACTGGCTCATGTACTCGCTTTAATCTACGAACTACTTTATAAGAACCTTGCAACACAAGCTCATAAAAGGCACCTTCTTTTGTTCCGCTTGAAATCGTCAGAAACTGACGGTTAATATTGCTGGTATCATCATAAAAACGAAACGAATTCAGCTTGCGAGCCGGAAGGACAGTTACACGATCGTGTTCTTTTATTAGCAGAGTATTGAAGTCGAGGTGAAGCATGATGTCACCCACTAAAACCTGATTGTTGGCTAACACCACCGAACCCTGTTTCCATTCGCTTTCAGATTGAGCGAAGGCAGGTACTACAAGAATTGAAAATATGAATACCTTAATGTATTTCACCCATGTTAACAGTTGGTTAACATGAAGATAATATTATGGAAACATTAAGAAAAGCTTTTTATTCTTTTTCTTAGGAGATTCCTAATATGGGGAGTAACTCAGGAAGTTGATCAATCAAATGGGTATGGGGTTCCCGCATTAAACCTTCCCTTGAATATGAACCTGTAGTTACTCCAACCACCCATTGACATCCTGCGCTGGTTCCCTCGTTCATATCTGAAGAGGTATCACCTACTTTAGCAACGCTGAGTACATTGGTAATTCCAGTTCGTTTCATAGCTTCATAAATTAAATCGGGTGCTGGCCGTCCTTGCTCCACCTCATCGCTGGTAACACTGGTGTCAATCAGATTTTTTTCAACCCACCCCATTCGCTTTAGCACTGCATTTGTAATTGGACGATCAAATCCCGTATCAACCGCTATCTTGATTCCCTTCGCCTTCAACACTGCAAATGTTTCACTTACTCCCTCCTTTTCTCCTACACTTTCATCCGTTTCGTAAAATGAAATCATCTGCTTCACAAAATCGGAATGAATTTCTTCAATGAGATTATCTGTAATCACATTGAAATTCTTATCCTCTAACAGTTGTCGAATCGCCACAGGTTTGGGAATGCCCATGATTAGATTCGCTTCCTCCATAGAAATATGAACACCCACTTTTGCCAGCGCTGTCTGCAACACTTTATGGACATCCTGATTGTCTTTTACTGTGGTGCCTGCCAAATCAAATACTACTAATTTTGGTTGCATTGAAATCTCATTATTGAATTACGTAATGATAGCGGATCGTATGAGAATAAAAAACTCTTCGCACATTTTGTAATTATTTAGTAACGATAAGTTTCAAAAATGAATTTGATTAATCGCTATCTTGACATTAAAATAACAGTTTGAAAATATGACTCCAGCCGAAGAAATAACTCAAGAAATATTTCAACTCTATGAAAAATTTGGTGCTGACGATTACATTGGGGAGCCTGTTTCACAAATTGAACACATGTCGCAATCAGCAGAGTTGGCAATGGAAACAGGGTGTGATGATGAGGTGGTTCTTGCCGCTTTCTTTCATGACATTGGTCACATCTGTGTTCAAAATAATCCTTCTCTCAAAATGGGACAATGGGGGAATAAGAGTCATGAAGAAATTGGAGCCGACTATTTAAGAAAAAAAGGATTCTCTGAGCGCATTGCCCAACTGGTTGAAAATCATGTAAAAGCTAAACGATATCTGACCTTCAAATATCCTTATTACTTTAATGAATTGTCTGAAGCTAGTAAAGAAACATTAAAATTACAGGGTGGTGTAATGACCGAGGTCGAAGCATTAGCATTTGAAAAAGATTCGTTATTCGAAGCAAGTATACTCCTTAGGCGATGGGACGAAGCCGCCAAGGAATTGAACAAACCCTTAATAAGTATGACTCTTATTAAGGAGCGTTGCATACGGGTATTGACTTAGTTTAAAGTAGGTCTCTGTCCATAATTACCTTCAAATCATCCAACCCTTGCATGGTTAGGGGTTTCGAAATAAATCGAATCACATTATCGAAGGACCTGGCACGCTCTTGATCTGCACTGCTGTTGGAGCTGGTTAGTATTACCACTTTCATACGGCCAAAAACATCATTTGATATATCCCGAACCCGATCTAAAAACTCAAAGCCATTTAAAAGTGGCATATTAAGGTCCAGAAAGACTAGCCCTGGAACATCGCCATCCTTTGATGCGTTCAAAACTTCCAAAGCTTGGGTGGGTGAACTGAACGTGACAACCTGGCCAGCGAACTTCCGCATTTCGATGAATTTTTTCTGAACGAAAAGATCCACTTCGCTATCGTCAATTATAAAGGCAGTTTGAACGGGATATTCGTTATTCATTTTGGTCTTAAACTGGAATTTCGCCTATAATGTTTAACTATGGGCAACTTTTCCAATTTCTGGCCAAAATAAAGGTCGAACGGTTTCAACGAAAACGAAAAATGTGCTAAAATTGAAGGCTAAACCAAAACAACCCATGAAATTTACTCGTTTTACTTCCTATTTACTTGCTTTACTAGCCGTTGCAGGCCTCTGGTCTTGTGGGGGTTCTAAGGATGACTCAAAAGAAAATGCTGCCGATTTCGATAAGGCTAACGAATCGTTGAAAGAGCAGATTGAAGATGTTATCTATAATATTCCATCGCCATCAGAAATCCCTTATTTACTGCAACAAACAGGTGCTGAATTTAATCAATCACTACTAAACGATCGCAATAAGGTTGATCAATATAGCAGCCGCAACGATAAAGCAGCTCTTAACCTTGGCATATATACGGCTGATATTGGCTACTTAAGTTCCTACGATAAGACTCAAGAAGCCATTAATTATCTTAACTCTGCAAAGAAACTTGCTGATAACCTAAATGTAATTGGTGCTTTCGATATGGATGTGCTTCAGCGTTTTGAAAGCAACATCTCCAATAAAGACTCATTGGCAAAAATTTTGAACACGGCCGTACAGGGTAGCGAAAAATACCTTAAGGATGACAGCCGAAATAAATTAGCTGCATTGTTGTTAACCGGAAGTTTTGTTGAAGGCCTTTATATTTCTACGGGGCTTATCAAAACCTATCCTAAAGATCTTTTACCTGATGATTCCCGTAATCTGGTTCTTACTCCATTAATGCGCGTGATTCTTGAGCAAGAAAAATCAGTTGACGAATTAGTAAAAATGCTTGCCAGAATTGATCAGGCAGAACCAGTTGCTACTATTGCGAGCGACCTTGCTGCACTTCAGGCAAGCTATCGTGCATTAAATATTGAAGAGCAGATTAAAAACAACCGTTCTGATTTGGTACTTACCGACAAAAATCTTGTAGAGATAACTAAGGTGGTAGAAAAAATAAGAAAGTCTATTGTCGATTAATTGATTAACAAGACCGTTTAAAAAGGATTAACCACACAGGTTAATCCTTTTTTTGTTCCAGCTAAGCCTCATTCTTTTGTAACTTTAAAGAACTGAAACCTGACCTATGAGCGAACCTGTATTAAAAGCCATCATGAGACTTTTTGCCCTGGTAGCAAAAGAAGATCTAATCACAAAACAGGAGCGAGAACACATAAAGGTTTTTCTTTCTGATCACTTGAGCCAGCGAGCTACTGATAACCACCTGCAACTTTTTGATGCCTATGCAGTGGAGATGTCAGATAAGTTAAGTTCTGCGCAAGAGAAAGATACGATTCATGAAATTTGCCAATCTATCAATAACGAGGTTGCTCAAAAGCAAAAAATGGTAATTGTGCTTGAGCTACTAAGTGTGATATTGGCCGATGGCGCTATTTCGGAACGCGAACAAACACTGGCCCTAATAATAAGCGAGGCACTTAACATTAATAAAAATGATCTAGTGCTGATCAAAAAATATGTACTGGCTAAGCAACGCAGTGATGCCGATAGCGAAGACATGCTAATTATAGATTCCGAAAGTCAGGCACCAGAAAAGTGCAAACATACATACCGCAAAGACTTGAATGGTTTCATTGCCATTCTCTACCTGCAAAGCACGGATACCTTTTTCTTTAAATACATTGGCAACACCGATGTGTACCTGAACGGAGTACCACAAAAATCAGGAAACATAAATGTGCTAGCAACAGGCAGCACAATGCGCTGGGAAACAACCGATCCTGTTTATTATGGGGAGATATTAGCTCAATTCAAAAAGCTAAGTCAAACCGGACGTACAAGCTTTGAAGCAAAAGAAATTTCGTATCAGTTTAAGAATGGCGGACTCGGCCTGCGGCAGGTAAATGTTTCAGAGGAATCAGGAAACCTTGTTGCATTAATGGGCGCAAGTGGAGCGGGTAAGTCAACCCTGTTGCATGTGCTTAATGGAACAGAAAAACCATCAAAAGGTCAGGTGCTGATTAATGGTGTTGATATTTACAAAGATCCCAAAAAAATTGAAGGTGTATTCGGATTCGTTCCTCAAGATGATTTGTTGATTGAAGAATTAACGGTTTATCAAAATTTATACTTTGCAGCTAAACTATGTTTTAGTCATTTAAATGAAAAAGAAATTGCCGATCTGGTTTTAAAAACACTGAGCGATCTAGGGCTCACGGAAACCAAACATCTTAAGGTTGGCTCTCCTCTTCATAAAACAATTAGTGGTGGTCAACGAAAGCGGTTAAACATTGGGTTAGAATTACTCCGCGAACCTGCCATATTATTTGTGGATGAACCCACTTCAGGTCTATCATCACGAGATTCTGAAAACATTATCGATCTTTTAAAAGAACTATCCTTAAAAGGAAAATTAGTGTTTGCTGTTATCCATCAACCTTCATCCGACATTTTTAAAATGTTCGATAAGCTAATTATTCTGGATACCGGTGGCTATCAAATTTACTATGGCAATCCCGTGGATGCACTCACCTACTTTAAGCGGAATATTAATCTGGTTAACAGCGAACAGGGCGAGTGTTACCAATGTGGAAACGTAAACCCAGAACAAATCTTTAACATCATTGAAACAAAAGTGATTAATGAGTTTGGGAATTTTACGGATGAACGGAAATTTTCACCTGAGCAATGGAATACTCAGTATAAGGAAAAAATAAATCCTATAACCGTTGTTCCTTCAACCGATGTTCCACATTCTACCCTACGAATTCCTACCTGGTTCAACCAAATTAAGTTGTTCGGCTGGCGCGATTTATTGTCCAAACTAAACAATACACAATATCTATTTATTAATTTATTGGAGGCCCCTCTACTTGCATTTATTCTTGCTTTCATTGTTCGCTATTACAATCCCGATGATCAGTTTAACCCCGAATATATCTTTAGTAAAAACCTAAACATGCCGGCCTATCTCTTTATGAGCGTGATTGTTGCTTTGTTTATGGGGCTTACTGTAAGTGCAGAAGAAATCATTCGCGACAAGAAAATTTTGAAACGAGAAAAATTCTTACACCTGAATCGGAGTAGCTACCTGCTTTCTAAAATCGGGATTCTATTTATGATTTCCCTTATTCAAACTTTCTTGTTTGTGCTGGTGGGAAATTCGCTACTCGAAATAAAGGGAATGTTTTTGATCTATTGGGGTATTCTATTAACAACCTCTTGCTTTGCTAACTTGTTAGGATTAAATATTTCTTCGGCATTCAATTCAGCAGTAACCATTTACATTCTAATTCCAATTTTACTTATTCCTCAATTAATATTAAGCGGAGTGGTAGTGAAGTTTGATAAACTCAATCCTGTTATTGGAAATACATCTACCGTTCCCCTGGTGGGCGATATCATGGCTTCGCGTTGGGCGTTTGAAGCCAGCATGGTTTCACAATTTAAAGACAACGATTTCGAACAGAAGTTTTACTTTGATGACAAGGTGATGGCGGATGCGGATTACAAAAAAATCTATTACATACCCGCCCTTGAGACTCGACTTGACTTTGCCAATATAAATTACAGAAATCCAGAACCCGCTATCCGAAAAGAAGTTCAGGACGATTTAGATTTATTAAAAAAGGAAATCACAAAAGAACTGGCTTTTGTCGGGAAAACAGACTTTAAAGTCATTGACAAATTCGAAGTTGATTTATACGATTCTTCCGTTTATAATGAAACCGGTCGATTTCTTTCGGTCTTAAAAAAATTCTATGTCAATCGTTTCAACAAGGCCGATCGGGATAAAGATGATAAGATTAAGGCCTTAACAAGCACAACAGAAAAAGAAGCGGAATTTGAAAATTTCAAAAATTCATATCAGAACGAATCGATAGCCGATCTGGTTAAAAATACCATGGAGACAAATCGCGTAATTGAACGAGACGGGAAGTTAATTCAAAAGATTTTTCCGATTTATAAAAATCCTGATCCGGAACACATCGTTGATTTTGATGCGCAATTTTACATGCCTGCTAAACATTTTCTAAATACAAACATCGACACCTTGTATTTCAATTTAGGGGTTATCTGGACAATGACATTACTGTTGATGATCACTCTGTACTTTGAGGTACTTCGAAAAATCATTGACGGTTTAGGCAATATTTCAAATCCGTTGCCGAAGAGAATGTAACATGTTTTTCTTCCTTTCAAAAACGCTGAATTACCTCACCATGCCCTTGGTGATCATCTGCATTTTATTTCTGCTCTCGCGGACATTTAAAAGCAACAAATGGCGAAGCAGGTTTTTTAAGATCGCACTAGCGATGCTCTTACTATTCTCGAACGATTTTGTAACGAATGAAATCGTTATGCTCTGGGAATTGCCGGCCACACCCCTTTCAGAAATTAAGAAAGAGTATGCGATTGGTATTGTACTCACCGGAGTTACAAAAGGAAACATGACTCCGAATGATCGCGTATATTTTCAACGCGGAGCCGATCGGGTAACTCATGCACTTCAGCTTTACAGATTAGGGAAAATAAAAAAGATTCTTATCTCGGGTGGCAGTGGTTCTTTACAAGAAAGGAACCGGCAAGAAGCTGATGAAATTGCTGATGCCCTTATTTTAATGGGTGTTCCCAAAGAAGACATTCTGGTAGAAAATCAATCACGGAATACGCATGAATCTGCAGAAGCAGTGAGAGCCATGTTAAAAGATTCAGTTTCATCTTCTGATTGCTTGCTGATCACTTCAGCCTTTCACATGCGCAGATCGCGAGGTTGCTTTAAAAAAGCAGGCTGGTCGATAGACACATTTACTACTGACTTTATATCCCACGAAAGAAAATTTACACTCGATGTACTTTTTATACCGCGCGTGGATGCATTGCTAAACTGGACCATCATTAGCCGCGAATGGGTGGGAATGGTTGCGTATAAAGTGATGGGGTATATTTGATATATTTTTGTTAATATTGATAAGCCAATCATCGTTATAGGAAAAAGACTCTCAATTTTATACCTACTTTAAAAGATTTAACAATAGAGGCATTAAAAAACATTTCTCCTTCTTCTTCTCTGGAAGATATCATGTACAAGATTAATCTTGCCCTACAGGTAATGGACGGAATTAAGGATGCCGACCAAGAAAAGGTAATTTCGACAGAAGAACTTTTGAAACGCGTTGATTCGTGGGCAAAGTAGTCTGGACTGAAAAAGAATCGGTGCATTTAAAAGCCATTCATGATTAAATTGCGGAAGATTCTTCTGTTTATGCAGTTAGATTTGTCAAAGCGCTTATTAATGCAACTCTAAAACTTGAAAGTTTCCTTATGCTGGCCGCATGGTGCCTGAATTTGAACATACGCCTCTAAATATTCGAGAAGTTATCTATCAAGGCTAGCGTATCATTTATTAGATCACGCCAAATCTGGATGTTGAAATTATTAGTCGTGAAGACCTATTTAATCACTTAAATAAGGATTGGATTTTGTTAAGATATTCTTAAATGGTTGGTCAAGCGACCACTGCAACCATGAGTGATTAAATTTTTATTTAGTTTTAACAGAACCTTTATGATCCAAATCTCATTTAACTACTATGGACAAAATCTTTCTTCAGAGACTCTTCGAATCGCACAAGGCTTGCCCCACGTGCCCTTCGCCAGAAGAGGTTACACAAATCTTCAAACAGCTGCTTGGTATTTTGTTTCCGGATTATTCAGAGGAAACATTTCAAACGCTTGAACACTTTGAGAATCATGTAAAAAATACAAAAAACTCGCTGGAGTATATGGTCGGCAATACTGCTGGAAATTTAGTGTTGGACACCCATGCGGTGGTTGATAATTTTTTCGAAAGTCTGCCCACTGTATATAAAAAGCTGGAAGGCGACATTAGTGCCATGTACCAAGGCGATCCCGCTGCCAAAAGTTTAGGAGAAGTAGTGCGAACTTATCCTGGCTTTTATGCCATTGCTGCCTATCGATTGGCGCATGAGCTTCATCAACTTAACGTTGCAGGGGTGCCCCGTGTAATCACCGAGCATGCCCATAGCAAAACAGGCATTGACATTCATCCAGCTGCATCTATTGGCGAGCATTTTTGCATTGATCATGGAACGGGGATTGTGATTGGTGAAACAACCGTTATAGGAAACTTCGTTAAGGTTTATCAAGGAGTAACATTAGGAGCGTTAAGTGTAGATAAAAATGATGCTGAAAAAAAACGCCATCCAACTATTGAAGATGGTGTTGTCATTTATGCCGGTGCAACAATTTTAGGGGGCGAAACAATTATTGGTCGTGATAGTATAATAGGCGGAAATGTGTGGCTTACCAGAAGCATTCCACCCTTTTCTAAAATCTATTATCAAGCTAAGATGTTTAATGGAGAAACTGAAGAAATCGATCACGTGGTATTTAAATCCGGGACTAACTAATGAAACTCGAACAACTTATAGGCAATACGCCTATGGTGGATATACAAGTAATACCTACAAAAACAAATATAACCCTGTTAGGAAAGCTTGAAGGTGACAACCCGGGTGGTAGTGTTAAAGACCGCGCTGCCTATGGCATGATAAAAGGCGCTCTCGAAAGAGGTGAAATTAAAGGTGGCGACAAATTAATTGAGGCGACAAGTGGTAACACCGGTATTGCACTGGCTATGATTGCACGGGTGATGGGGTTGAACATGACCTTAGTGATGCCTGATAACTCCACACGCGAACGTGTACTTGCCATGGAAGCCTATGGCGCAAAGGTGATTCTTACTCCCCATCTAAAAACAATTGAATATTCGCGGGAACTGGCCGAGCAGATGGCTGCGAATGAAGGGTACTTTATTCTTAATCAGTTTGCGAATGTCGATAATTATGGTGCTCACTATAAATCTACTGGCCCTGAAATTTGGAAGGATACAAAAGGAACGGTTACGCACTTTGTTTCTGCTATGGGAACAACCGGAACCATTATGGGTGTTTCTCGATATTTGAAAGAACAAAATCCGCAGGTGCAAATTGTTGGAACGCAACCAGTAGAAGGTTCTAGTATCCCGGGAATAAGAAGATGGTCGCCAGAATTTTTGCCTAAGATTTTTGAGCGCGAACGCGTTGATAGAATAATTGATGTGAGTGAAGAGAATGCACGCACCATGACCAGGCGCTTAGCGAAAGAGGAAGGAATATTAGCAGGGATGAGTAGCGGTGGTGCTTTATTTGCTGCACTTAAAATTGCCGAAGAAATTGAGCAAGGTGTGATCGTTTTTATTATTTGTGATCGGGGCGATCGCTATCTAAGTTCTGACTTGTTTGGATAATTGATAATCCAAACTTGATTTAATAGCTATCCAATGCAGCGCTAGTTTCATCACTCATTGTGCGCTCTTTCTCCAATCTCTATGAAAATCAAGTTGATTTGGATGCAAAGAAAACTTCATCATCAAATCTGTGCGAGTAATTCTGTCAATTTTTCCTTCTGGGCACTAATACAGGTAACTCGGTGTATATTCAAGTAATAAGTTCCGCCATCTGCGATTTAAAACAT
The DNA here is from genome assembly GCA_041742535.1 of Cyclobacteriaceae bacterium. Classification (GTDB taxonomy): domain Bacteria; phylum Bacteroidota; class Bacteroidia; order Cytophagales; family Cyclobacteriaceae; genus ELB16-189. The sequence continues at coordinate 10,570 of JBGSIM010000003.1, forward strand.
TATAATCTTGTTAAGGTTTTGTAAAGTCGTGGGTCAGACGACCCACACCATCAAAAGGTATATTTGACTTGAATGTCTTGACCAACCGGTTAATATTCCTTCGGCTGCATTTTCACATGGCGAACACGAAGGATATGAGCCAGCTCATCCCAAACTACTTTCTTTACCATTTAACTGCGTCTTTCTCGAAAGTTACCTGAGAAACAAACTTGCCTGATTCAATTCTTGTATTTACCTCATCTAGTTCTTTATTATACTCTTCAAGGCTGGTTTCAATTGTTGACTTCCTATATTTCAACAACTTCACAAAAATTTCTATCAGTGTAGGATCATTCACCTTACCTAGCTCTGTTTTAATTCTGTAAAATCAATTGCCTTGTTACATTGTGGGATCTCTTAAGATGCGGTTTTTTTCTCAATGAAAGAGATAAAGCCAATCCCTTTTAATATTTCGATATCTAAAATTAATTTCCTGCATATGAAGGAGTAGAATAATAGATACTACGATAAGAACTAAACATAGTAGGTGAAAAATATTTGCAATTCTTTTTCGTTTCGTAATTTTTGAATCTTCCTGATATTCAGGAGTCCACCAAAAGGTAAAGGCATAATGTAATGACTCTTCATTTCTAGATCCCATTGAACTTCCATCTTTTGAGAAATCCTTAATATGCGGATAAAGTTTTCTTTTCTCCTCTTTCTCCTTTTCAGAAAACGGAATAAATTTCCATATGTCAGGTACATCTGGATGAATGATATGAGAATCTGTGTCGGAATATATTCCCATATTTAACCAATATCGAAACATGAATAAACCGAAAGTTAACCAATAAAAAAGTCCTTGGTAATGATATAGTATTAAGTCCATATCTCTTGTTGACAACCTCAAAATATCAACAATTGTTGATATTTCCTATATATAGAAATTGGTGAAGACTCTTAAATTCATACATTCTTGTTTGCCTAATTCAAACTTTCAAATCCCGATTAACATGCCTATACTTGAAGAGTCAAAAAATAACGCATGCAAAAAAACCAGTTGATGCAATCACTTTGGCTGCTTCTGCTGATCATCGCTCTTTTGATCGTGTCCGCCATTCTCCCCTCCTTCTCGGTGGGCTCGCTTTCTTTCAAGCGTATAAATATGTTTGCCGATATTCAGAGAGAACCCGATGCACTCATACTCAACGATACCTTGTCAATTACGGATACTGTATCTGCCGAACAATCCCTTATAAAAATTCCAGAGGTAATCATCGAACCGATTTACCCCTGTCCTCCTGGAGTCACATGTCTTGAAGATTTTAGTCCCAACAAAAAAGCTTTACGCGCGTTCTTTCAGGCGCTGCGAAGCACTGATAAAAAGCCAGTTCGCGTTGCCTTTTTTGGTGATTCGTTTATTGAGGGTGACATTCTGAGTGCCAGCTTTCGCGATACGTTGCAACAAATTTATGGTGGCCGAGGTGTAGGGTATGTGCCCATTACTTCAGAGGCTCCTCAATTTCGCACAACCATTCAACATTCATTTTCCAATTGGGAAACTTATTCGCTTGTGGGTAAGAAAGACTCAAACTCTGCACCCGGCATCTCGGGCTATGCGTTTGTTCCCCTTGAAGAAAATGAGGTAGAATACAAACCCAGTAAAAAACAACGTCCACGAAAGTTTGACAACATCCGTTTGTTCTATCGCAATAGAAAAAACTCAGATCTCACCTACACAGTAAACGACACGATCATACAAAATACTCCGCTTGTTGTATCAACTACTTTACAACAACTGGTGATTACCGAAACCAACATGAAGTCAATTAAATTTCAATTTGGTAATCCTGATAGTCTACTGGTGTATGGGGTAAGTTTCGAAAGTTCGAAAGGTGTGTTTGTCGATAACTTTGGGTTGCGCGGAAACTCAGGCATTGGTTTATACGGCATCGAGCCGGAACTACTTAAGCAATTTAACGAATTACAACATTATAAATTGATTTTGTTACAATATGGATTGAACATTGTTACTGAAACTGATTCCCTGGATTATAGCTGGTACAAAACTAAAATGGTAAGAGTAATCAGGCGATTCAAAGAAACATTTCCAGAATCAAGTATTGTACTCATTGGCATCAGCGACCGCGCAGCAAACATTGATGGAAAAATTCAAACCATACCGGCTATTATAACCATGCGCAATACGCAACGAGAAATTGCTCAGAAAACTCAAATTGCCTTTTGGGATTTATATGAAGCGATGGGTGGAGAAAATAGTATCATTAATTATGTAACCGCTGCGCCACCGCTAGCCGCGAAGGATTACACACACCTTACGTTTTCCGGAGGAACGAAAATTGCCAAGAAACTTGCCGATGCCATCTTAACTGAACAGACCCGCTATGATAAGAAAGCTCCTGTTCAATAGTGTTTTGATATTCACTGCATATGCAGGTGCAGCACAAGATACACTCAGCTATCAAGCCACGCACCCCGACTTTATCCAAACTGATTTAAACATTCTTCATAACTCAGTTTCACTTTCTGCATTTTATGAAAAACTTTATCAGGTAAAAAAAACAAAACAGTCTACCTTAAACATTGTTCAAATTGGAGATTCACACACCCAGGCAGATTTTGCCAGTGGAACCACCCGCATGCTTTTGCAACAAGAGTTTGGAAATGCCGGTCGTGGATTAATTTTTCCGGGTCGGGTGGCGCGCACGAATGAATCGTCAACCATTTATTCTTCTTCTACTGGGAACTGGGAAAATAAACGGATCATATATGTTAATCAACCCATGCCCATTGGTATTGGCGCGATGACTTTACGCACTACAGATTCAAATGCTTCTATCCTGTTGAAAACAAAACCAATTGATAATCTTACCTATGCATTTAATAAAGTAACATTCTTTTTTCAAAAAGATTTTAGTAGCTACAATTTAGTTGTAAAGGATTCAATAGGTCAATACCTCGCGTATGTGGGTCCCTATACAATTGAGGAATCAAATATTTCACGCATTCATTTGCCATATCCTACAAATCAAATTGAGTTTCAAACGTTACAATCAATCGCTTCACAAAATCAGTTTACGTTATTTGGTATAAACCTTGAGAACAGTAAACCCGGCCTGCTCTATCACGCTATTGGCGGAAATGGGGCTAAAGTAAAGCACTATTTGGAAGCAACGCATTTTGTTGAGCAAGCTTCAGAGTTAACGCCAGATTTATTTATCATTTCGTTGGGCGCAAACGAAGCGGCTGATCATCCGTATGTTGATCCTAAGTTTTTTACCCAATTAGATTCCTTCGTTAATCAATTAAAAGCCAAAAACCCGAACGCCCTATTTTTGTTTACCATTCCGGCAGATTTTTACAAAAAGAAAACGCGCAGAAATCCGGGTGTTGAATTGGTTCGGAGCAAACTCATTGAATATGCAGACGAGCATCAATATGCTTACTGGGATTTATATACAATAGGTGGTGGTTCGCACTCTGCCGATTTATGGAAGAAAAATAATTTCATGCAAAATGATGGTATTCACTTTACAAAGGCCGGCTACCAACTGCAGGGAAGTTTGTTATACGAAGCGATCATAAAAGGATTTAACGAGTATGTTCTCTATCGATATCCATAAATTCGTTGATCAGTTTCGTTACAACCCGGAAGAGCCTCTGATCTTCAACAGTGGGTTGTTCCTTTTTCTGTTTCTAGGATTCTTAGTTATCTATGCTGCCCTTAGTAAAACGTACCGCCCTAAACTCATTTTCGTTACTCTATTCTCGTTGTACTTCTATTACAAATCGAGTGGCATGTATTTTTTGTTGCTGCTCAGTACGACTATCATAGACTATACATTAGCTCGTTTTATTTACAAGAGTACTTCACCTTGGAAGCGAAGTAGTTTGCTTGCGTTGAGCCTTGTTACCAATCTTGGTCTGCTTGGATATTTCAAGTACACTAACTTCTTGCACGAAATCTTTAGTCAGGCAGCAGGAATTGCGTACCAACCTTTTGATATTTTTCTTCCGGTGGGGATTTCTTTCTTCACTTTTCAATCCCTAAGCTATACCATTGATATCTATCGAAAAAAGTTAAAACCTGTTGATCAGATCTTAGATTACGCATTTTTCGTCTCCTTCTTTCCACAATTAGTTGCCGGCCCCATTGTGCGTGCCGCAGACTTTCTTCCCCAACTAAGCAAGCCAACGTTTGTATCTAAAGAGATGTTTGGCCGAGGCGTTTACTTGATTTGTACTGGGCTTTTCAAGAAAGCAATTATCTCAAACTATATCAGTTTAAATTTTGTGGATAGGGTTTTTGATGCACCCACTCTCTATTCAGGATTAGAAAATTTAGTTGGCATTTATGGATATGCTTTGCAAATTTATTGTGACTTTTCAGGCTACTCTGATATGGCGATTGGCCTAGCCCTCTTATTAGGATTTCATTTTAACATCAATTTTGATTCACCCTATCAATCTAAAAACATTGCGGAGTTCTGGAGACGTTGGCACATCTCGCTCTCTACTTGGTTGAAAGATTACTTGTACATCTCGCTGGGCGGAAATAGAAAAGGAAAAATCAGAACGTATATAAATCTATTCATTACTATGGTGTTGGGTGGACTCTGGCATGGAGCAGCCTTACGATTTATACTTTGGGGAGCATTGCATGGAGTTGCCTTAGCTTTTCACAAGTACTTTTCTTCGCTAAAAATTGGAGTTAACAATCAGAATCCTTATCTCAAATCATTAGGTTCATTCGGAAGTATCCTGTTAACCTTTCATTTTGTGTGCTTTTGCTGGATATTCTTTAGAGCTTCTTCTATGGAAGTTGCCTATCAAATGATTAGTCAGATTGCATCCCATTTTAATCCACAGATATTTTTTGAGTTTGTGAGTGGTTATAAGGGAGTAATATTCTTAATGGTGATTGGCTTTATTCTTCACTTCATTCCGGCCTCAATAGAACATAAAGCTGAAGTGTTGGTAACCAACATGCCGTTGGTTGGAAAGGCTGCTTTGGTTTCGTCTATTGTTATTTTGATTATTCAAACCAAGTCGGCCGGGATACAACCTTTTATTTATTTTCAATTTTAAATGGCAGGAGTTGGGCAATTAATTTATTTGTATGTATGATCCGGGTGATAATTGTCTATTTCAAAGGGATTTTTAAGATTGAGTGAACTTAAAATTCTTTCAAAATACCAATAAATCCACTTTTGGGAGTTCTTAATCATTTAGAGAACAAATGATGAATGTTATAAACTAAATGTATTATAAAACTATATTTTGAGAAATTTATTAAAATGATGATTTGTAGTTTCGATAAATCAAACAAAAGTTTATGAATCGATTTATCCTCCCCCGCAAAGTATCAGTTCTGATTTTATTCTTTCTTGCTCTTTTAGCTTGTGAAGAACCTATTGACAAAGTTGAGCCTATAGTCCATGAAGATCAAAAAATGCAACTAGGCTCAAAAGGCTCAAATCCTTTTAGTTCTGATAACATGAATCAGGCTCTCACAAACCTGATTAGTCGGCTGCAACCTAAAAGTGGAAAAACAAATGTATGCTATGATTGCATTCCTTCCACTACCCATAACTATGTAAAGTTTGCTCCGCAAGATGTTGACCAGCTAATTACCTTGCACAACTGGGGTTATGATTTATACGATGTTCCACTGGATCAGGAAATAACAACTTCAGGCGAGTATTATCAGGATCCTTCCTTGCCTGCCGATGCCATTACGTTTCAATACACATTGGTTCCAGCCAACTACAGTTTACCAACTTCTGTACCCCATACAATCATTACTCAGGTACTCTTATTTGATGAGAATGCCGGAGATGAACAAGATGAGATTGAAGATCCCTGGATTCCAGACCCACCGCCTGAAGGCAATGTATGTTATGATGAATTTGGATCAGCATATATATGTGGCACATCGCCAAGAGCATATCTAAGAACTTCAGATACTGAGAAAAGACCCGAAGATTTATACCGCAA
>JBGSIM010000004.1:0-57549 GCA_041742535.1 Cyclobacteriaceae bacterium
GTTCCGAAAATTGTAGCGCCTAATGCATTCCGGCCAACGAGTGCAGTAGGTACCAATCAAAACTTCTTTGTATATAGTTTCTTCATCACCGATAACTTTCAAGTGCTGATTTACAATCGCTGGGGTGAATTGATTTTTACCTCCAATGACCGAAACTTTAAATGGAACGGTGGCTATGATAACAATCCCGGAAGGCCTGCTCCTGCGGGAACGTATGCCTATGTAGTTAAATATGTGAGTTCATTCCGTCCACAAAAAGGCATTCAGGAACAGCGGGGTGGCGTAGCGCTCATCCGATAATTTCAACTGGAAATAAAGGCATCTACCCATGATGCCTTTATTTTTTCTATTGCTTTCCGTAACTATGTAGTCAATTCCACGATCATTAAATTTATTCAATATGAAAATTCTTCTTACAATCTTGCTTGCTTCTATGATCTCGTTTTCGTTTGTAGATGCCTCCGCACAAATTTTTAATACCTCATTAACAATTACCGTGCGCGATGAAGTGGGTAATCTGGTACCGGGAGCGGAAGTTAAGTTGTATAAGACAGAAGAAGATTATCAAAAAGAGGAAAATAGTGTTACAGAAGAAACTTCGGATGCTAAGGGACTTGTGAAACTGAAAAAGATGGAAGCGATTTCATATTATGTAATCATTCGGAAGGGCGATAAGGATAATTCAGGAGGTGGTGAAATAATCGGCAAACTGGATGAAGGTAAATTCAACAAAGTAACTATTGTTATTCAGTAGAATAGTTTGATGAATCGGCAGTCGTTACTCAATTTCTTTTCGGAATACACCACCCCTTTTTCCGAAGAGAAACTTTTCATTTCTCGATTTCAGGAGTTACTGATTCAGCAAAACTGTTTTGAACGAACTCATTTGCCAGGTCATATTACTGGTTCGTCATGGATTGTAGATTCCGCCCATACCCAAGTATTGTTAGTGCATCATGCAAAGTTAAATAAGTGGTTACAGCCCGGTGGTCATGCTGATGGAGACGAAAATGTATTACAAGTTGCTTTGCGCGAAGCAGAAGAAGAAACAGGATTAAAAAATTTTACCGTAATTTCAGAAACTCCCTTTGATGTGGATATCCATCTTATTCCCTCAAGGAAAGATTTTGGAGAACATTACCACTTTGACATTCGCTTTCTGATAGAGGCGAATCCTGAAGATCAAATTATCGTAAGCGAAGAATCCCATGATGTAAAATGGATTCCTCTCAAAACATTAAAAGATTGGAATCATGAACAATCGATCCTACGCATGAAAGATAAGCTACTTCGATCCAATTAATAGCAGACCAAAGGCAATCACCACAATCCAGAGTTTATACACTACAATGGCTGGGATGATGATAATTTTAAGCTCCATTAAAACAGCAAGTAGCACTAGTACTACGGCTATCCCTTTTAATATTGAACGTGTTTTGTTACTCATAACTTAGCATTTTGGTTCTTGCAACATACAGCCTTTATTAGTTCGTGTCAAATAAATTTTAGCTTTGTTGCCGCATGGCAGAAATCGGAAAAGACATCTTAAAAGCCAAACAACTATTGGAATCTGGCGATCTCGTTGCCATTCCTACAGAAACTGTTTATGGATTGGCAGGTAATGCACTTGATCCAGCGGCAGTTGTAAAAATATTCAGTGTTAAAAACAGGCCACACTTCGATCCGTTGATTGTACATGTTTCTGATCTCAATCAGGCTAACAACTTTATTGAATCTATCCCCGAAAAGGCAATAAAACTTGCGAATCTGTTTTGGCCCGGGCCGCTCACGTTACTCCTGAAAAAGAAATCGATCGTACCCGATCTTGTAACAGCAGGAATGGATACGGTTGGCATCCGATGCCCAGATCATGCACTTACACAATCATTATTACAATCCCTTTCATTTCCACTGGCAGCACCCAGCGCAAATCCTTTTGGGTATGTTAGTCCAACCAATCCAACTCATGTAAATGATCAACTTGGCAATCGCCTTGATTATATATTAGATGGCGGTGAGTGCCGGGTGGGAATTGAGTCTACCATAGTTGGTTTTGAAAATGACGAAGCCGTTATTTTTAGATTGGGTGGACTTAGTGTTGAGGCTATTGAAAAGGAAATTGGAAAAGTAACAATCCAACTAAACTCCTCATCCAACCCAAAGGCACCCGGCCAATTAAAGAGCCACTATGCTCCTCAAAAAAAAGTGGTGCTTGGCAACTTGTCTGAACTCATAAAAAAATACGATTCAAAAAAAATAGGAATTCTTGCCTACTCCAAAAAACAAGAAAATATAAATCCCAATCACCAGATTGTACTCTCAGAATCCGGCAGTACGGAAGAAGCTGCACAACGGCTGTTTTCTGCTTTGCGCGAATTAGACAAAAAAGATTTCGAGATTATTTTAGCTGAATTAGTACCCGAAACTGGCCTCGGCAAAGCAATAAATGACCGCTTGCATCGCGCTGCGGCATTATAAAAAAATAACACAATTCTTTGTAGTGTTTTAAAAACTTATTTAGATATTCATAAGTTATATTATTGTGAATACCTGATTTAACAGCATACTTGAGAGGTTAATTGATGACAAAAAAAATACTAGTATTAACAGGAGGTGGCGATGCTCCCGGGCTTAACGCAGTGATTCGTGGAATTTGTAAGCGCGCGCGTAGAGAAAGTATTTCAGGAGAGAAATGGGAAGTATATGGAAGTATTGAAGCATTCAATGGGGTTTTGAATGAGCCTCAAGAAATTATCAAACTCACAAGCAAACGTGTTGCAGGCATTCATATTAAAGGCGGAACAATTCTTAAAACAACCAATAAAGGAAATCCGCTAAAATTTCCTGTACTCCAAGCCGATGGAACATTTCAGTTCAAAGACCGCTCGGATGAGCTCGTGAGTAAACTAAAAAAATTAAACTTCGATGCCATTGTAAATATTGGAGGTGATGGTTCTCAAAAGATTTCGCAATCTCTTTTTGAAAAAGGATTGCCCATGGTGGGGGTTCCTAAAACAATCGACAACGATTTATCGGCAACAGATTTAACATTTGGTTTTCAAACAGCCGTGCAAATCGCTACTGATAGTTTGGATAGACTTGTAACTACTGCCGATAGTCATCATCGGGTAATGATCATGGAAGTAATGGGACGCGATGCTGGTTGGATTGCCTTGCATACTGCCATTGCTGGCGGGGCTGAAATCTGCCTCATTCCTGAAATTCCGTATGACATTAATAAGTTGGTTAAGAAGATTGACTTGCGATATAAAAAAGGTCGTGGTTTTGTTAACATTGTAATCGCAGAAGGAGCAAAACCAAAAGCCGGAAGCATTACTTCTTCTGCTGGTGAAAAGGGATCTGAACATGTTCGATTAGGCGGGGTTGCTTTTCAGCTTTCGAGCCAACTAAAACAAGCAGGTTGCCCGGCAGAAATAAGAGAAACTGTTTTAGGACATGTGCAACGAGGCGGCACTCCTATTGCTTTTGATCGGGTGCTTGCATCATTATTTGGTGTAAAAGCATTTGAACTCGCTTTGGAAAAGAATTTTGGAAGAATGGTTTCTTTTAAGAATAATACAATTACATCCGTATCCTTAGAAGAGGCTACTCAAGATTATAATTTTTTAAAACCTGAATCATATCTGGTGCAAGCTGCCAAGGGATTGGGTATAAGTTTTGGCGACTAATAAAATGTGGCAATGGACAAAATAGAATTAAGTACGTTGATTCAAGCACCGATAGATGTTTGCTTTGATCTTTCTCGAAGTATTGATCTTCATCAGATATCCGTTCAACAAACAAAAGAAAAAGCCGTGGGTGGTGTAACGAGCGGATTGATAGAACTCAACCAAAAAGTACTTTGGCAAGCAACACACCTTGGCTTTAGGCAAACATTAGAAACTCAGATTACAAAATTCACAAGACCTTTTTTCTTTTCAGACGAAATGGTAAAAGGCACTTTTAAAACAATGATTCATGACCATTTCTTCTACGAAATGAACGGAGATACCATGATGGTGGATCACTTCTACTTTGAGTCACCCATGGGACTTTTAGGTGAGCTAGCTGATTTTGTTTTTTTGAAACGATACCTTACACGTTTACTAACTAAGCGAAACGAAGTTATTAAGCAATATGCTGAGTCTGATGAATGGATGCAATTCATTCCAATTCTTGCTAACAACCATCAATCGATTGCAGAAAATAGCCTCGCTCGGATAAGTTCCCTACCAGTTTGATTTGCTAACTTCGCGAACCAAAAAAGGTTTTTATGCAAACAGTTAAAGATTTCAACTTTCACGGAAAGCGTGCCCTCATTCGTGTCGATTTTAATGTGCCTCTTGATAAGAGCTTTCAGGTAACAGACGATAACCGCATTCGAGCAACAGTACCTACCATTCAAAAAATACTTAAAGACGGAGGAAGCTGTGTTTTAATGTCGCACTTAGGCAGACCAAAGGATGGACCTGAAGATAAATATTCTTTAAAACATACACTTTCTACAGTTTCAACACTTTTGGCAGTTCCAGTAAAATTTGCTTCTGATTGTATCAGTGATGAAGCCTTTGCTTTGTCAGCGGCATTAAAACCAGGTGAGGTATTACTACTTGAAAATCTTCGCTTTTATAAGCAAGAAGAAAAAGGTGATGTTGCTTTCGCGGAAAAACTTTCGAAACATGGCGATGTGTATGTAAACGATGCATTCGGCACAGCCCACCGTGCACATGCTTCTACCACCATTGTTGCACAATTTTTTAAAGATAAGTGTGCTGGCTTTGTAATGGCTGCTGAATTAGCCAACGCAAAAAAAGTTCTTGAACTTTCTGAAAAGCCCTTCACAGCTATTATGGGTGGTGCTAAAATCTCTGATAAAATATTAATCATCGAAAAACTTCTTGACAAAGTAAATCACTTGATTATTGGTGGAGGTATGGCATATACATTCTTCAAAGCACTGGGGGGCAACATTGGTAACTCATTAGTAGAAGCCGACAAATTAGATCTTGCAAAAGAATTGATTCAAAAAGCGAAAGCAAAAGGTGTTGAACTTCATTTACCGATCGACTCCATTGCGGGTGATAAGTTCGATGCAAACGCAAATACTCAAGTTGTAAATAACAACTCCATTCCTGATGGTTGGATGGGGTTGGATATTGGCCCACAAGCCTCACAGGTTTTCTCTGCAGTTGTGGAAGAATCAAAAACCATTTTATGGAATGGACCCATGGGAGTTTTTGAAATGGAGAAATTTGAAAAAGGCACAAAGGCAATTGCCGAAGCCGTGGTGCGTGCTACCAATAAAGGTGCATTCTCATTAATCGGTGGTGGCGATTCGGCTGCAGCAGTTGCTAAGTTTGGCTTCGAAGAAAAAGTGAGTTATGTAAGCACTGGCGGTGGTGCCTTGTTGGAATATTTTGAAGGAAAAGTGCTGCCGGGAGTAAAGGCACTTGAATAATAATTCAGCGAATGAAACGTTAAAGTCAGGTCGCAAGCCTGACTTTTTTATTTACTTTGTTTAGAATTTTACCGATATGAAAATAAACTTCTTGCTTATACTGGTAGTGTTGGTGATTTCCTGCAATAACAGGAATGCATCAAGACTTGCTCCTGAAAACGAGGCATTAATGAGTTTTAAAGAAGTTGCCATGAACGGAGCAGCTGAGCAAACAGAACAAACTATATCCATTGAACGCAAACTAATCCGCAACGGGCAGCTTGAATTCAAAACAAACGATGTTAAGAAAGCGAAACTGGAAATTGAAAAGGTTAGTAAAGAGTTAAGCGGGTATATCTCAAATGAGAATGAAAATAACTATGGCGATCGATTACAATACAATCAAACCATTCGCGTACCTGCCGATCAGTTTGACAATCTGATCAAGCGCATTGAGACCCTTGCCGATAAGGTTGAAAACAAGAGCATCAACACCCAGGATGTAACTGAAGAGTTTATTGACGTTGAAGCTCGCCTGAAAACAAAAAAAGAATTAGAGGTACGCTACAGCGAAATCTTAAAGCAAGCCAAGACTGTTGCAGACATCCTTGCCATTGAAAGTCAGATTGCCAATGTCAGGTCTGAAATTGAATCGATGACAGGTCGCTTAAACTATTTGAAGAATCAGGTTTCGTTTAGCACCCTAAATCTCTCTTACTACGAGGCAATCGGAACTGACTTTGGATTTGCTTCTAAATTTGTCGACTCACTAAAAGGTGGTTGGGACAACTTACTAGCCTTTCTGATTTTCCTTGTGAATCTTTGGCCTTTTGTGATAGGGATAGTTGCTGTTATTATTTGGTGGCTGAGAAGGAGAAAAGCTAAAAGAATAATTCAAAACTAGAACGTACCAGCCAGGAAAATCAATCGTCCACCGAAGATGATTAAACAAATTCCTACAATCACATTCATGATCATCATGAGTCTTCTGGTCACTAACCTTCTCAATTTATCAGCCAAATAGGCCTTAAGAATATCCGTACCCAATACAGTGATCAGTACAATGCTAAAAAAAATTAAAAACTCGTAACCACGTGAATAACCAAAATCCAGGGAGGCCACGCTAATCGCTCCGATCCAAAAAATAAGCACCATCGGACTAAGTCCGTTGATAACAAAGCCTTTTACAAAATAGCGATACATCTTTCTTCCTTCAGCCGCAGCAGCCGCTACCTGAACATTTCTTCTGCTTTTAATAATTAAATGATAGAGCCCAAAGAGAACGAGTATGCCTCCACCGGCATAAGCAAGACTTTCACGAAAGTTGGGTTCATTAATAAATTGGACTACTCCGAAATAACAAACGGCAACATAAAATATATCACTAACGGAGACCCCTAGTGCAACCAACACTCCATTCAGAAAACCACGCTCAACACTGGTTTGAATAATGGTAAAAAAAACAGGGCCAATTAGAAAAGCTAATACAATACCTAGTTTAATTCCATTGAAAACAATCTCCATGCTTAAGAGATAAACTTAATCCATTCATCTAACTGAGTGCTTTTCATCACTCGTGGAAATTTATTTTGCCCGCCTACTTTGCCCTTATGCTCCATCCAATCATAAAATTTATGAAGGGGTAAAACACTTACTATAACTTCTTCCAGTGCGGCACTTCGCTCGACTGCATAATCATCATTAAGCGCTTTCAAATGAAAATCAATCCGCTCTTTAAATTTATCTTCATCCACATTTTTATCGTCCGTGCCAATAAACCAATGATGTGCAAACAAGGAATCATGCGGAATACCAGCAACTGTAAATTCCGGAATTGTAATATTCATCTCATCAGATACCAATTCAATGGCCTTATTCATATTGTCTACAGACAAATGCTCGCCACAAAGACTTAAAAAATGTTTGGTACGTCCGGTAATAATTATTTCTAATTCTTCGGTGGAGGTAAATTTAATCACATCACCAATCAAATAACGCCAGGCACCTGCACAGGTTGATAACAGAATAGCATATTCCTTTCCCTCTTCCACTTCGCTAATAAGCAAAGTATCTGCATCGGATTTTATTTCTCCAGCCGAAGTGAAGTTTTTTTCATCAAACGGAACAAACTCATAGAAGATTCCATTGTTTAGCACCAGCTTCATTGACTTGCGCTTCGGCATTGCCTGATAAGCAATAAAACCTTCTGATGCCAAATAGGTTTCGATGTAATAGATGGGCCTTCCTAACAGCTTTTCAAAGCCTTTTCGATACGGATCCATCGATACACCTCCATGCACGTAAATTAACAGGTTGGGCCAAATCTCATGAATGTGTGCCACCTTATAATACTCAACAATTTTAGCAAGCAAGATTTGAATCCATGCCGGTACTCCTACAACAATGCCAATATCCCAATCCTTTGCCTTACGAACAATCTCGTTTAGTTTGGAATCCCAATTACGTGTGGAAGCAATTTTTTTTCCAGGCTTATAAAAATGCTGAAACCAAAAGGGTAAACGAGCCGCTTGAATCCCGGTTAGGTCGCCTTCAAAAAAACTTCCCTTTTTATTTAAGTGAGTGCTACCGCCAATCATTAGAATACCCGATTCAAATACGACAGATGGCAAATCGTATTTGGACAAACTTAGTATTTGGCGAATACTCGTCTTTTGAATCGCCTTCGTCATCTCCTTCGTTACCGGAATATGCTTTGAGGCAGCCTCCGAGGTTCCAGAGCTTAATGCAAAATATTTTATGCGACCTGGCCAGCAAATATTTTTTGCTCCTTTTATCGATAGATGCCACCAGTCCTTATAAATTTTGTTGTAATCGTGAATGGGGATGCTGCCCTTAAAAGCATGATAAAAATCTTTATTACCTTTTCGGAAGTGAGTGAGAATGTCCGGGAAGTTGTAGTATTTACCAAACTCGGTCTGGTTGGCGGCAATCATGAGCTCTTTTAGCTCTTTCTTTTGCAGTTCGATGGGCGCTGTATATTCCTGCTCCAGGTTTTCCCGAAGTTTAATTCCTTTCTTTAGTAAGGTTCCAAGTATGGCCATAACTTTGTTGCGGTGGAAAAATAAGATATAGAACGTGCGAAATTATTAAATGGTGATTAAAAATAATATAAAAGCGATTACAGGGGACTTGAGTGGTTCCTGCCGATTGATTGCGGTTAGCAAAACACAACCCATTGAGCGATTACAAGAGGCCTACGATGGCGGACAGCGCATTTTCGGAGAAAACAAAGCGCAGGAGCTTGCTTCAAAATATGCAGCGTTACCAAAAGATATTGAGTGGCATATGATTGGCCATCTTCAAACTAACAAAGTAAAATACATTGCTTCATTTGTTGCACTCATTCATTCAATTGATTCAATAAAGCTTTTGGAAGAAGTTGATAAACAGGCTAAAAAGGCGAATCGCAAAATTTCATGCCTCCTTCAGGCTCATATCGCAAAAGAAGAAACCAAATTTGGTTTTGATCTTGATGAAGTTCAAGAGCTACTTTCTTCTGACGCGTTAAAGAATTTTTCTCATGTTGAGATTAAGGGACTCATGGGCATGGCCACGTTTACTGAGAATCAACCACAAATAAGAAGTGAGTTTGCGTTGATCAATAATCTTTTCAAAACATTAAAAAATCAAACATTACCTTCTAATGTGGAGATGAAAGAACTTTCCATTGGCATGAGTTCTGATTATAAAATTGCTATTGAAGAAGGAAGCACATTAGTGCGGGTAGGCACAGCAATATTTGGAAGCCGAAATTATAACTGATGATCAACTCAAGACAAACACTATTAATTGCATCACTCTCAGGATTTCTGGCAGTTGCACTGGGAGCTTTTGGTGCTCATGCACTTAAGCAAATCTTACTTGAAAATAATAGAACAGATACTTTTGAATTAGCGGTTCGATATCATTTCTATCACACATTTGCCTTGTTGGTTATTGCACTTTTAATGGATCGATTTAATTCTAAGTGGATGCCAATAAGTGCCCTTTGTATCCTTACAGGAATGATTCTCTTTAGCGGTAGCCTGTATTTACTGGCTTTGGCAAACAATACCTCTTTTGCAATCATAACTCCTATTGGAGGAGTTTTTCTTCTAGCTGGTTGGGGATTTTTATTTCTATCTGCTTTTAGAAAATCTTAATTAGTTGGCTTCCTTGCCAATACATTTACAACAATCGTTATCTGATTAGTAGTACCCACTGAATTTGATGTAACCGTTATTACTTTATTCTGCTTACCCAATTTTCCTGTGCTGTTGAATGCTATTGTAAGGTCACCTGCCGAGCCTGGCGCAATAGGATCTCTTGTCCATCCTTTAGGAGTTGTACATCCACACGTAACTTCTACGTTAGTTATCACCAGCGCGGCATTTCCAGTATTTGTAAACTTAAAGGTGTGGCTTACCTTCTCGCCTTCAATAATATCTCCAAAATCATATGAACTTTTCTCCCATGTAATCACAGGGCCGGATAGCTGATTTATTTCTTGAGCATCAACACCAAAAATTGGCAGAACACAAACAGCAACCAAAATCAATCTCCTCATACGGTTAAAAAATTAAATCTTGATTTAAAATAAGAACTGATACGCACTTTCTTTATTTTAAAGTGATCATAAAATTTTTAACGCAACTATGACTAATGTGGTTCAAGAAATTTTTGGAAATCAACTAAGAATAAGAATCTGCGGAATCTGCATTACGGAAAATAGAATCCTGCTAATTAATCACTCCAATATTGGTTATGGAGACTTTTGGGCTCCACCGGGCGGTGGATTACAATTTGGTGAAACTGCAGAATCGTGTTTAAAAAGAGAGTTTTTAGAAGAAACTGGATTAATCGTAGAAATACGTGACTTTCTGTTCGCCTGCGAATTTATTAATAAGCCTCTCCACGCTCTGGAGCTCTTCTTCTCTGTTTTTGTAACAGACGGAGTGCTGAAAAAAGGTGTGGATCCCGAAATGGGTGAGAATCAGATCATTCAGGATGTAAAGTTTTTCAATTTAAGTGAACTTGAAAGGGTGAAATCAGGTGAACTTCACGGCATTTTCAAAAAAGTGACTCATCCATTCAAAATAGTCGATTTAAGGGGCTATTTTAAGTTATAATTGGTTGTATTAAACGCCATAAAATATTTATAATTGCAAGCTAAACCTGTAACCAATGAACTTGACAAAAATCCTAACTGGTGTTCTTCTTTTAGCCAGTCTTTTTCTTGCTTATCTGCTTTATAGAAGTGTTCAAGGCACTATTGAAGAGCGGGCAACAATTTCAACTACAGAAGAGGCAATTGTCGAAAAACTGAAATTGATACGGGAAGCTGAAATTGTATTCCAAAGTGTAAATAAGAGATATACATCAAACTGGGATTCACTTGCCAATTTTATTAGAAGCGGCCAAGTGCCAATCATCCAACGCAGAGAAGAAATTACTCAAAAAGCGTATGGCGTAGAAGAAGTGAAGGTAATCATTGATACGCTCGGCTTTATTTCAGCAAAAGACAGAATTTTCAAAAAGACTTACTACGTAAACTCTCCTGACATTGGTACGTTCCTTGGGTTCAAGGTGAAGGTGGGTGACCGCGTGATTAAAAATCAGAAAACTTATTCATTGCGTGTAGGTGAAAAAGTAAACGAACCACCTATGCAGGAAGAGGGTACGATTACAAAACTTGAATCCATTAAAGTTGGTTCTGAATTAAAAAAAGGACAACAACTAATGACGCTAACTAACTACATGTTCGATCCTAATGTAAACTTAGCAACCTTAGGAGAAGTGCCTGGGAAGCCAGGTTTAAAATTTGACATCTTCGTAGGAGTGGTTGAAAAGGGCGGACTGAAAGTACAGGTGATTGAAGTGAAAGATCCTAAGCCTGTTAATCCGATTCGCAAGGAGAGCAATGAGGCAAAAAATCGTAAGCCATTGCACTTCGGATCTCGTTTCGATATTTCGACCTCAGGTAATTGGGAATAACAAACTACTTTGCAATCTACTGCTCTTGGGTTTAAGCTTATAAAGAAGATCAAGGATGATCGTTTTGATGAAGAAAAACTTCATCAGTACGAGTTACTGATTCAACTTGGTATAAGAGATTTACAAATTGGTATAGTAGACACTCAAGACAACCGCATACTTTTCTTTGAAGATTATGTGCTTGGCGATTTGAGTTCGCATAATGAATTACAAAGTTTATTCAAAGTTCTTTTTGATGCGCACCCGGTTCTTCAAGCAGGATTTTGGAAAGCTGTTTGGATTTCAATAAAGAACACAAAATTTGCACAGGTTCCGGCATCCCTCTATGTAAAAGAGGCCGCTCCAGATTATTTGCAGTTTAATGCGAACGTTGATCCAGCCAAGGAAGATATTCTTGACTGCACAAACGTTAAGGTAGATGCAGTTACCGTTTTTGCCATTCAAAAAGAATTGCATACATGGTTTAAACAGCTTTACACCAATACGCAGGTTAACATTGTTCATCAATCAACTGCCCTTATTGAAGGTGTATTAGAGTACTCCGCAAATACAAGGAACTCTCCGTTGTATATCTATGTGGATCGTTTTAAACTACATATTCTGGCTGTTAATGATGGAAAGCTTGCGTACTACAATCAGTTTTTAATCAAGCAATTTTCAGACTATGTGAAGTATATCATGTTGGTTATGAAAGGCCTTAACATGGATCAAAACACTAGTGAAGTCATTTTGTGGGGTTACATTGGTAAGAATTCGCCACATTACCAGGAGTTTGTGAAGTATGTGCGGAATGTAAATTTTGGAGGCAGACCCTCGTATTTAAAATTTGGTTATTTATTTGACGAAGTTCAGGAGCATCATTTCTTTGATCTTTATTCAATTCACCTTCTTCATTAATCTATGAAACGCATAGCCCTTTTTCCGGGTTCGTTTGATCCCTTTACTAAAGGACATGAGGATATTGTGTTGCGTGGACTTTCTCTTTTTGATGAGATCATAGTAGCCATTGGGTATAATAGTGGTAAGAGTCAACGCTATTTTCCAATTGAGTTCATGGAAGGAAAAATCAAAGAAACTTTTGCTGCGTATCCTAATATTTCAGTACAAACCTTTTCAGAATTAACAGCCGAGTTTGCACGCAGAAATGGCGCTCGCTATTTGCTTCGGGGGTTGCGTAACACTACCGACTTTGAATATGAAAACAGTATTGCGCAAGTAAACAGGCAGCTTAACAAGGAAATGGAATCGGTATTTTTAATTACCTCGCCTCAATTTGCTTATATAAGTTCTTCTATCATTCGCGAGGTTCATCGTTACAAAGGCGATGTGACCAGCATGATCCCTTATAAGCTCTAATCAGAAATTTTATTTTTCTTGCGATAGTATTCTTCGAATACAAACCGAATGGATTTGTAGGAGTTCTCTAATGCGTGGTAAACTTCCTTCTGAGTCATCCAGCGCAATTCTTCAATATCTTCTTCAATACACGGTTTACTTTTCGTGTCATCTATTAAATCCATTTTATACCAGCGCGTTTTCTTTAACATGCTGTTTTTATTCATGGTGTAGGTGTGCCACGTAGTGCAAACCTTCTTACCCAATTTTACCTCTATGTTACACTCTTCGCCTACTTCACGCACGGCAGTTTGCTCATATGTTTCACCAGATTCTTTTTTGCCCTTTGGTAAATCCCACTTCTTCATGCGGTAAATCATAAGGAATCGATCCTTTTTGCGAACCAGCCCGCCAGCTGCCTTTACCACCTTGAATCTGGTAATAAGAAAAAGCTTAAGTGCTTCATAATCGAGAACCGAAATATAGAGTGAAAAAAGATTGATAGGCACCTTAGAATTAATCAAATCTAGAATAAGGTCCATATCCTGAACCGTTACCTGCTTAATCCAAACATGGTGAATTAGCTTAGCCTTGGTAATCACTTCCACGGAAGCGTCAATTTCGAAATTGATATGGCCGGCTGGCGGCACCTCATCCAATCGCATAATTCGGACGGGGATGTCGTTTACAAACAGATTCATGTTAGGCTTTGAGACAATTTCACGAACGCAAAAACATCAATTATTTGCAATGAATCAACCCCTAAGGGTAATTATTACAGGCCCAAAATAAGCATTCTAAAATTTTGCACTTTTTATAAAGATCAACCTTGGCCTGCGCTTCGATTACTGATAAATTGCGGGCATGAACCACATAAAAATACAAGAAGATACAGCCGCCTCGGTTGCCTCGCGATTACTTGAAATAGGGGCAATTAAATTAAATTACAAACAACCTTTTACATGGAGTTCGGGATGGAAATCGCCTATCTATTGTGATAATCGGTTGGCACTCTCCTATCCACTTATTCGAACATATATTAAAGAAAATCTTGCCCGCACTATCAAACTTAACTACCCACAAGTAGAATGTATTGCAGGCGTTGCCACTGCAGGGATTCCGCAAGGCGCTCTTGTAGCCGATTTATTGGGACTTCCTTTTGTTTATGTTCGTCCCAAGCCAAAAGAACATGGTATGGGAAACCTGATTGAAGGTAAAGTTGAAAAGAATGCTAAAGTGGTTTTGGTGGAGGACCTCATCTCTACAGGTGGCAGTTCACTGAAGGCTGCACAAGCCATGAAAGAAGTAGGCTTTAAAGTGATTGGCATGGCCGCGATATTCACGTATGGATTTGAAACTTCAGAAAAAAATTTCTCAGATGCTAACATCCAATTGGTGTGCCTGAGTGATTTTACACACATGCTTGTTCAAGCAGTGGAACAAAAATATTTAGATGAAGAAGAATTGATTCATGTTAAATCGTGGCGATTAGATCCTGCAAATTGGAAATAGAATTGCCTTCATTTTTAATGTCCTATGCGGCAAAGATGTAGGAAACCAAGCCTTTACAATAGATAGAATATTCTTATCTTTCTATCTATGACAACTCGACAATATACCTACCTCAATTCCATTGTTGCAGCCATGGCCGGCTTTCTGTTTGGCTTCGACACGGTTGTAATTTCAGGAGCCAACTTACCAATTAAAGAACTTTGGGATACCTCACCTTGGTTTCATGGACTCTTTATTATGTCGATGGCTCTTTGGGGCACGGTGTTGGGAGCACTGTTTGGTGGTATACCCACCGAAAAGTATGGTAGAAAAAAGGTGCTCTTTTGGATTGGTGTTTTGTACACCATAAGTGCATTAGGTTCTGCTTTTTCCACTGATCCTTATTTGTTTTCTTTCTTTAGATTTATTGGCGGTGTTGGCGTTGGTGTTTCGTCAGTGGTTGCACCAACTTATATCGCTGAAATCTCTACCTCGTCAATTCGCGGCAGATTGGTTGCACTGTATCAATTCAATATTGTTTTTGGAATTCTGATTGCATTTTTATCGAATTACTTTCTTGTTGGATTCGATGGTGCCAATGATTGGCGTTGGATGTTAGGGGTAGAAGCGATTCCTGCTATAATATATACACTCATGGTGCCGCGGATTCCTGAAAGTCCGCGTTGGTTAATTACACGAAGAAATGATTTGGTTGCAGCCGAAAAAGTGCTGGTTGATTTGGGTGTTCCTAATCCAAAAGAAGAAGTTCAAACCATTATAGAGGTTAATAAGAATGATGCAAAAAGTGATGGCGAGCCATTCTTCAGTCGCAGATTAAGAAAGCCAATTATGCTCGCTTTTTTTATTGCTTTCTTCAATCAGATCTCGGGTATCAATTTCATTTTATACTACTCACCTGAAATTTTGGAACGAGCAGGGTTAGCCGCTAAAGAATCGCTTTTCAATTCCATCGCAATAGGCGGTATCAACCTCATTTTCACTTTTGTTGGTTTATATCTCATCGATCGCATGGGCAGAAAGCAATTGCTTATCATAGGATCACTCGGTTATATCCTCAGTCTTTCGATGGTGTCTTACGCATTCTATTTTACGGCTGACCCCATGTTTTTGATGTCTTTCCTCCTTCTGTTTATTGCTGCCCATGCCATGGGACAAGGTGCTGTTATCTGGGTGTTCATTTCAGAAATATTCCCAAACAAATCACGGGCGTTGGGTCAGTCCTTTGGAGCAAGCGTACATTGGGTTATTGCAGCATTGATTACTCTACTTACTCCTATCTTTTTAGATAAAGACAAGGGAATTCTCCGAGATGATCCTTGGGTTATTTTCGCATTTTTCGCTGTGATGATGGTGCTTCAATTGATTTGGGTGTTAACCAAGTTCCCCGAAACAAAAGGTGTATCGTTAGAAGAAATACAAAAGAGGTTAGGAATTAATTGATCATGCTAAGAGTAACAATCCTTATTTTATTTATATCAATAACAGGAGGGACACAATCCCGCGAGGAAGAAGTTTTGAAAATAATGAATGATGTTCGAACTGATCCGCAAGATTTTATTAAGACCTACCTTACACCCTATCTGAAAGAAAATAATCTTACCAATAATCGGTATGCAAAATCTCTCATATCCGATCTTAAGAAAACCAAAAAGATGGGTGACCTTAAAATGTCTCAAGCGTTAAGTGATGTAGCTAAAATGCACGCGCTGGATATGGGAAAATTAGGAAAGGTTGGTCATTCCAGTTCGGATGGAACTTCATTTGCTGATCGAGTTCGTAACAAAGCAAAAGCAGGAGGAATGATTGCCGAGAATTGTGATTATGGACATGAAACGGCTCTGGATATTGTAATGGCGTTGTTAATTGATGATGGTATTGAATCGTTAGGTCATCGCAAAAACATTCTTGAACCCAAATATCAATGGGTTGGGATTGCAATCGAAGATCACAAAACATATCGTGTTAATACCGTAATGGATTTTGCAGAACGCTTTTAGCGAACCTTGGTTCTGTAAACAAATTTTAACCCCCAGCTTTTTTACTAACGGTGTTTGTGAATATTCGGCCATAAAAAAATCCCGATCTGTGAGGACCGGGATCATTTAGTTGATTAAAGGGAATTAATTGTTTCCCATTTTTTCCATTTCCTTTTCAAAGGTTTCTTTGAACTTCTCATAATCATAATCGATTTTAAGACGCTCATCCTTTGAAAGGCGTTCATTATATTTTGAAACTAAATCTTCAGCTGAAAGCTCGATGGCAACATAGGTTTTATAAGTGCCTTGATCTGTCTTTACAAGCTTCTCGCAAAGTGTTGTTATACCAGAAAGAGTTTGGTTTACAACCTCACGATTTAAACTTTCAAAACGTTCTTCAACTTCTTCTTTGTTGTTAAACTCACGAGAATTCACATAGTTATCAGTAACTGTTTTTACAGTTGTGTTGATAGCCTGAGCCAATTCGTTACGCGCGTTGGTAAGCGCCTTCTTTTTAGAAGTTACCTGATCCTGACTTTCACCAATTGAATTTGCGCGGAACGCTTTTGCGGTAGTGAAATAATCTGGACCCGAGCAAGGAACAATAACTTCTTTCTCGCCAGCAGGAATTTTCTCCTTACCCTTACAGCCTGCAAGGATTGCAACAGCAACTAACACTAACAGGGAAACATAATTTAACTTTTTCATATCAATTTGGAATTTGGTTATGCAATTTACGATAATGCAATTAACAGGCCACTCTCTAATACATAGAATTTAACCACATGCAAATAGTGCTTAAAATGGGTAAAAACCTCCATAATTACTGTAAAATGGCATTCAATAATTCAGGGAGTTTATCCTTATCTAATATTTCTATTGATTTATTGTAAGCTTCCTGGCTCGATCGCTCAAAATCAAGACTAAATCCTTTAACGCGATCTAACGTGGTAGCATATATTTCTTTATTGTCACCAGCTGTTGAAACACGAATCAGGGCAGTAACATAGGTAATGTATATGCTACCCGACACAGCACCCTTTTCAGAATTAGCATTCACATCCAGCGAAAGTTCAGCCTTGTTCCTGTCTTCTGTAAACTCAAAACCTGAAGTGGCCAGAAAGTTCTTAATCCTGTTTGTTAATTGCTGATTAGATTTATCAATCCCTAAACTTTTTTCGCTTGATGCGATATATACTAATGGCCTGTGAACTTTCATGAGAATGGTTGCTTTTGGAACCACCATTTTTCCAGCTATTAAGGAGTAGATATCGCCTCCACCATTACCCGCAAAACTTAACATGTCTACTTTAACGGCTACCGTTTGCTCTAAATCGCGGGAACTAATTTTAGTAAGAAGAATTTTAGCCTGACCTATTCCATCTGTTTTATAAGATGGATGAACATCGCCAGCTCCTTTTTCAAAGGCAGCAGTTAATGGTAAATCAGCAATCGACTTAAGTAAATTTTTATCAACTGCCTTCGCAATTACAGTCATGTCGTTTTGCCCAACTCTTCGATTCAATACAATCTCCTTTGGGTTAACAGATAAATCTATTTTATCCAATATCAATTGCATGCTGGCTATAATCTCGTTTGTGAGAAGAATCTCCTTGTCCTCAAACTCAAGCCTGATTGGATCACCCAGATATTTTTCAACAGCCCGAAATCCTTGATAGTAAAATCCCAAAGACAAAACAAGATCTCCAGTGCGCTCGGCACTCTTAGCTTTAGTGAAAAAATCTAACCCTAATGAAACAGCATCACGCTTTTGTTGATCTTTAATATCCTTATAACGCTGCTTTGAAAGCCGGTAATACACCCAATAATTTTGGGCGTCTTCCCATGTATCCATCTGCTCATATTCCTGAATTTCATCCGCAACCGAAGTTTGAATGATCTGTTCATACTTTTCCTGAAACTCTTTATTAGCATCGATCTGGCTAAGTACTGAAGTAGATGAAATATTTACTTTAATCTCAGATACCAAGTCCTCCAAAGCACTATTCTTAGCCGATTGAACGTAATTGTTTGTGCCATCCTTAGCGCTATGTCCAATTCCAATATAATAACTGGATTGGACGGGTTTGGCCGCTAGCCATTCAGGTTTTGGATTTTGTAAATTCGACTTAAGGGAAGAATTTGTAACTGAGGGGCTGCAAGCCCCTAAAATTAAAGTAACAAAAAATAGTCTTCTCACAGAATTAAAGCTACTTGGTTTCGTTGCTACGAATATACCATATCCATGCCAATTCAAGGATTCGAAGCAAATCTATGTCAAAACAAGGATAAGAAATCTAACTTTCCATCAAATTTTCTATCTTTAATATCAAATTCATGGGTTATGAAAAAGCTTATTGCGATTGTGTTGTGTGGAGTGGCTTGGGTTTCCTGTCAGGAAAGTGAGAGCATAAGTGACTTTACAGGCAACGAAATTACCTATTCCCTTCAGCCAGGATCTCAATACAGTGTCTCAGGAACAGTAACGATTAAGGAGCGAAGAGACGGCTCATCCTCTGTACTTGTATTCCTCTCGGGAACATCGGGAGATACTAAATTACCAGTACACCTGCACTTGGGAGACATTGCAACACCAGGGGCAGACGTGGCAGCTTTGCTAAGTCCTGTGAATTCAAAAACTGGAATGAGTGAAACAAAACTGACTCAGTTGGCAAATGAAACTTCTGTTTCGTATTCTGACTTGATCAATTTGGAGGCTTGCTTAAAGGTGCACCTTTCTGATACGGGTGCTGAACGTGATATTGTCTTAGCGGGTGGCAATATTGGTGAATCTGCTGCCAAGGCGATTTCATCTGGAAGAACAGCAGTGGGTGTTTGTAAAAGTGAATAATCAATTAAATAAGCAATCATAAAAAAAACCCGGCAGTTTTGTCGGGTTTTTTTATGGCGAACTATTTTTAGTTACTTCCCTTTCTCATCCGATCCAACCATTGCTCCGATATAGTCACGGTTCATGCGTGCAATGTTGGTGAGCTTAATTTCTTTCGGACATTCCGCTTCGCATGCACCAATGTTGGTGCAATTTCCAAAGCCTTCTTCATCCATTTGATCAACCATGGCAACCGCACGCTTGTCGCGCTCTGGTTGACCTTGCGGTAACAAAGCAAGCTGAGAGATCTTGGCCGATACAAACAGCATCGCAGATGAGTTAGGGCAAGCCGCTACGCAAGCACCGCAACCAATGCAGGCTGCTGCGTCCATTGCTTTTTCTGCATCGCTTTTATTAACAGGCAGGCTGTTGGCATCCTGTGCCTGGCCAGTGTTTACGCTGATAAAACCGCCACTGGAAATGATTCGGTCAAATGCACCTCTGTCAGTTACGAGATCCTTTATTATAGGAAACGCCTTTGCACGCCAAGGTTCAATGTAAATGGTTTCTCCATCCCTGAACGATCGCATGTAAAGTTGACACGTTGCAGCTGCATGCTGTGGACCGTGAGCGCGACCATTGATGTACATACTGCACATTCCGCAAATACCCTCACGGCAATCGTGATCAAATGCAATCGGACCTTCTCCTTTGCGGACAAGATTATCATTTAATACATCAATCATTTCAAGGAAAGACATGTCGGCATTTACATTATCGATTGAATAATCAACCAACTTACCTTTATCACTGGCGTTCTTCTGACGCCAAACTTTAAGATTAAATTTCATCTCGTATTATTTATAAGATCTAACCTGCATTTCAATACTTTCATACACCAGGGCTTCCTTGTGCAACACCGGATCACCCTCCACCCTTGTATGCTCCCATGCGGCTACGTAAGCATAGTTTGCATCATCGCGCTTTGCTTCACCTTCATCCTGATATTCCGTACGAAAGTGGCCCCCACAAGACTCGTTTCTGTTCAACGCGTCAATCACCATTAGTTCACCCAACTCAATAAAATCAGCCACACGACCAGCCTTATCAAACTCAGGGTTGAATTCATCTAGTGTTCCAGGAATGTTAACATTGCTCCAGAATTCCTTGCGCAATTCCTGAATAAGCGTTCGGGCTTTCGTCAAGCCTTCGGCTGTGCGGGCCATACCGCAATATTCCCACATGATCTTACCCAATTGTTTGTGAAAATCATCTACTGTTTTCTTTCCTTTAATGTTAATGAGCTTTTCAGAACGAACCTGAACTTCTTTTTCTGCTTCTGCAAAAGCGGGGTGTTCCGTTGGAATAGGTTTAACGAAAATTTCGGATGACAAGTAGTTTCCTATGGTGTATGGAATTACAAAGTATCCATCGGCAAGACCTTGCATCAACGCAGATGCACCTAACCGGTTTGCACCGTGATCACTGAAGTTTGCTTCACCCAGGCAATACAAGCCTTTCACAGATGTCATCAATTCATAATCCACCCACAAACCGCCCATGGTATAGTGTACAGCCGGATAGATTTTCATTGGTGTTTTCAACGGATCCTCGTTGGTGATATTCTGATACATCGGGAACAATTCACCATAACGTGCTTTCACTACGTCAATGCCTAAACGTTTAATCGCATCGGAGAAATCCAGGAATACGCCTAAACCGCTCGGCACAATTCCGCGACCATCATCGCAGGCTTCTTTAGCTGCCCGCGATGCAATATCGCGTGGAGCAAGATTTCCAAACGAAGGATACTTGCGTTCGAGGTAGTAATCACGATCTTCTTCCTTTATATCCATGGCTGTTTTCTTGCCTTCGCGGATGGCTTTCGCATCCTCCTGTGTTTTCGGAACCCACACCCGGCCATCGTTACGCAATGATTCACTCATCAGCGTAAGCTTGGATTGATAATCACCGGTTACGGGAATACATGTTGGGTGAATTTGGGTATAGCATGGGTTCGCAAAAAATGCACCTTTCTTATGTGCTTTCCAGGTAGCCGTTACGTTGCTCCCCATCGCGTAAGTTGACAGGAAGAATACGTTTCCGTAGCCGCCTGTCGCGAGAATAACAGCATGACCGAAATAACGCTCAAGTTTTCCGGTGATCAGGTTCCGGGCGATAATACCACGAGCCTTGCCTTCGATCGTTACGACTTCAACCATTTCATGGCGGCTATACATCTCCACATTTCCTATGCCGATCTGACGTTCAAGCGCTCCATATGCGCCTAGCAATAACTGCTGTCCGGTTTGACCACGGGCATAAAACGTTCTGGATACCTGGGCACCACCGAAGGAACGGTTATCCAACAAGCCACCATATTCGCGTGCGAACGGAACACCTTGTGCTACACACTGGTCAATAATATTTCTCGATACGTCTGAGAGGCGGTAAACGTTGGCCTCGCGTGCGCGATAGTCACCGCCTTTGATTGTATCATAAAACAAACGATACACTGAGTCGCCATCATTCTTATAATTTTTTGATGCATTGATACCACCCTGTGCTGCAATGGAGTGTGCGCGTCTTGGAGAATCCTGGAAACAGAAAGCTTTCACTTTATAGCCAAGCTCAGCTAGTGTAGCGGCTGCAGATGCTCCGGCTAAACCGGTACCAACAACAATCACTTCTACTTTGCGCTTGTTGGCTGGATTTACAAGCTTTGCATGCTCTTTATAATTGCTCCACTTCTCTGCGAGAGGTCCGTCAGGAATTTTGGAATCAAGTACTGCCATATCTTTTTATTTGAGAGGTGTCGAAATTTGATTAATAAACCCAACCGAAATACATAGCAATCGGCATCAAGGCAAAAATGATCGGAACAATGATTGAGAAAGCAGTTCCTACAAATGAGATCGCACCATTATATTTAACATGATTGAGACCCAAACTTTGGAACGCGCTTCTGAAGCCATGTAGTAAATGCCAAAACAACGAGAAACATCCTAGTACGTAAAAGATTACAATCAATGGATTCTGGAAAACTTCAATCATCATATTATATAATGGAAGTTCCTCGCCTTCAATAAATTGATTAGTTCTGTTTGGAATCCAGAAATGTGCAGTGTGAATAATTAAGAAGATTAAAATCAATGTTCCTAAAAGACCCATGCTGCGGCTATACCATTTGCTTTTATGCGGATGGGCAACTTTTGAATATTTAACCGGCCGCGCTTTGCGGTTTTGTGCCCACAAAACAAATCCATCAACAATGTGAAATAGAAATCCTGCGATCAAACCAATCTCCAACGTTCGAATGATCGGGTTTGTGCCCATGAAATGTCCCCAGTGAGTGAAGGTGGCTCCTCCATCGTTGAAGAAGATCATAGCGTTAATTGTGCAGTGAATGATCAGGAAGCTGATCAAAAACAAACCCGTAAGCGACATAAGAACTTTCTTGCCGATTGAGCTTGTAAACAGGTTGGTGAACCAATTCATAGTAATAGATTCAAGTGGTTATGCAAACACATAAAAGTACTTCCCGATTCTTTACCAACCAAAATTGCTTTTGAACTTTAAAAGAATTCTAAATAAGTGCTTTCGGTTATGATAACAATGCGAAGAGAAGAAAGGTTAAGGCAATTGCTGCAATATTGATAAACAAGAACCATTCGCGTTTAAAAAATTTAATAAGACTTTTCATAATGAAGACATTAATAGGGTAGTGCTTACAAACTTCTTGCGAGAATGCACTAGCTTTTATAATTATTGATTATCAATTGATTGCGTCAAAATTCAATCGCGATTTTTGAATTTTTTATCAAAAATTAGAACATTTATCCCATTATGGGATGGTTGGGTTGCTTCGGTATTAGCCTTAAATTTACCGTCAACCACTGACTGATTTTTTTACATGTATTTGATTTTCGATACGGAAACCACGGGGCTTCCGCACAATAAGACTGCCCCTATCACGGACCTCGACAACTGGCCACGGCTTGTGCAAATTGCCTGGCAGCTACACGATAATACTGGCAAACTTTTATCGCAGCACAACTATATAATAAAACCAGATGGCTTTGATATTCCCTTTAAGTCGGAGCAGGTTCATGGTATCTCAACCAAGAGAGCATTAGAAGAAGGTCATGATCTAAAAAAGGTACTCTCTATATTTAATAAGGACCTTGTCAACACCCAGTTACTTGTTGGTCATAATATTGAGTTTGACATCAATATCATAGGCGCTGAGTTTATTCGGCAATCTTTAGACACTGCTCATTTTCTTTCGCTCCAAAAACTTGATACTGGTATTGCCGCCACTGAGTTCTGCCAATTAAAAGGTGGAATAGGCGGCCGACTTAAAATGCCACGACTTACCGAGCTTCACGAAATACTTTTTGGTTATGCCTTTGAAGATGCGCATGATGCCTCCTACGATGTGGATGCTACTGCGCGATCTTTTTTTGGACTGATAACCAAAAAAGTAACAAAGCCTTTCGACTCCACACCTGTTGAAGAAATTGAATACGAGGAACCTAATCTGGAATCTGGAAACTCGGCTAAACGCGAAAAGAAAAAAGGTGCCGATTATAATACTGGATCTGTTAATCAAGATTTGGTTGATAAGCCCTTTTGTCATCTTCATCTTCATTCACAATTCTCGGTGCTGCAGGCAGTGCCTAATGTAAATGACATTATTGCCAAGACTAAATCGCAGAACATGCCTGCGGTTGCACTTACTGATTTTGGCAATATGTACGGGGCGTTCAAGTTTGTAAGCGAAGCGCTCAAACATTCTATAAAGCCAATTGTTGGATGCGAGGTCTATATTTCCGATGAACGAAAAAAACTCAAGTTCACAAAAGACAATCCGGACAAAAGGTTTAATCAAGTACTACTCGCCAAGAATAAAGCAGGTTATCAAAATTTAGCAAAATTAAGTTCATTGGGTTTTATCGAAGGCCTTTACGGGATTTATCCCCGCATCGATAAAGAACTTGTTAAACAATATAGAGAAGGCTTAATCGCAACTACAGGCGGACTGAACAGTGAGATACCTTATCTGATTTTGAATGTTGGTGAAAAACAAGCCGAGGAAGTTTTTGTATGGTGGCATACTTTATTTGGTGCCGACTTCTACATTGAATTAAATCGCCACGACACACGTGAAGAAGATCGTGTCAACGAAACCCTGCTCAAGTTCTCAGAGAAATATGGTGTTAAATATTTTGCAGCGAATGAGTGTTTCTACATAGAGAAAGAAGAATCAAACGCACACGATGTTTTGCTTTGCATTAAAGAGGGTGAGTTTCAATCTACTCCAATAGGCTCGGGTCGCGGAACACGTTACGGATTACCAAATAGTAATTTTTATTTCAAGTCGCAGGAAGAAATGAAATCGCTCTTCTCCGATTTACCTGAAGCCATTGAAACTGTAAGTGAGATTATAAATAAGATTGAAACGTATGAGTTGAAGCAGAATGTCATGCTTCCAAAATTCGAAATCCCAAAAGATTTTTCAACGGAAGATGACTACTTGAAGCACTTGACGTATGAAGGTGCAAAGAGACGATATCCAGAATTAACATCAGAAATAAAAGAGCGACTTGAATTTGAACTAGCAACTATCAAGCATACCGGTTACCCGGGATATTTTTTGATCGTGCAGGACTTTACGGGGAAAGCGCGAGAGATGGGAGTTTCGGTAGGTCCTGGTCGGGGTTCTGCCGCAGGTTCAGCAGTTGCCTATTGTATTGGTATTACGAATGTGGATCCAATTGCCTATGATTTACTATTTGAACGTTTCTTAAATCCGGATCGCGTATCCCTTCCCGATATTGATATTGACTTTGATGACGAAGGGCGTGATAAAGTTCTTAGGTACGTTATTGAAAAATATGGTCATAGTCAGGTAGCTCAGATAATTACCTATGGAACGATGGCTGCGAAGTCATCTATTCGGGATTGTGCGCGTGTTATGGAATTGCCTTTAGCGGAAGCAAACAGCATGGCTAAGATGATTCCCGAAAGACCGGGAACTACACTTGCAAAAGCATTTGAAGAAGTAAAAGAACTAAGTGAAATAAAAAAAGGTAGCGACTTAAAAGCTCAGGTAATCAAGCAAGCCATTGTGCTTGAAGGATCCCTTCGAAATACAGGTACTCATGCATGCGGTGTGATTATCACACCAGATGAGTTGACGAAATTAGTTCCGGTTTCTACTGCAAGAGATTCGGACATGTTGGTCACTCAGTTTGATAACAGTGTGGTAGAAAGTGCGGGTATGTTGAAGATGGACTTTTTGGGCCTTACCACGCTCTCTATTATAAAGACTGCTATTAGAAATATCAAAAAACGAAAAGGTGTTGAAATCGACATTGATAAAATTCCTTTGGATGATTTGATTACCTATCAACTTTATCAACGAGGAGACACGACCGGTACGTTTCAGTTTGAATCGGATGGAATGCAAAATTATTTGCGCGGCTTGAAGCCCGATAAGTTCGAAGATCTCATCGCCATGAACGCCTTGTACAGGCCGGGACCGATGGAATACATTCCTGCTTTTATCGCGCGAAAAAATGGTCGTGAGCCAATTAAATATGATCTCCCGGTAATGGAGGAATATTTAAAAGATACCTATGGGATAACTGTGTATCAGGAACAGGTGATGTTGCTTTCGCAGAAACTTGCCAACTTCTCGAAAGGGGATGCCGATGTGCTTCGTAAAGCGATGGGTAAGAAGCAGAAAGAAGTGTTGGATAAAATGAAGGATAAGTTCATTGCGGGTTGTAAAACCAATGGCCATGATGAGCGAGTTGCAGAAAAAGTCTGGAAAGATTGGGAAGCCTTTGCTCAATATGCATTCAACAAGTCACACTCTACTTGCTATTCATTAGTAGCGTATCAAACTGCTTATCTCAAAGCAAACTATCCTGCCGATTACATGGCAGCGATCCTCACCCATTCACAAAGCAATTTAGATAACGTAACTTATTTTATTGAAGATTGCAGAAAGCAAGGCATTGAAGTATTAGGTCCGCATGTAAACGAATCGGGAGTTCACTTTGAAGTAAACAACCAAGGGCAAGTTCGATTTGGATTGGGTGCTATTAAAGGAGCCGGTGAAGCCGCTGTTGAATCTATTATAATAGAGCGTGAAGCACATGGACCCTACAAAGACATTTTCGATTTCGCCAAAAGGCTAAGTCAAAAAGCTGTCAACAAAAAAACATTTGAATGTCTTGCTCTCTCAGGCGCGTTTGATTGCTTTACGGAATATCACCGCAGGCAATATATGACTGCAAAAGATGGTGATCTATCACTCACTGAAAAGGTGATTCGATACTCTAGCAAAATGCATCAGGAAGAACAAAGTGCACAAGCGAGTTTGTTTGGCGAATCCACAGGCACACAAATGCCGGCTCCAAAAATAGAAGCACTAGAGCCCTTTAGCGAAATAGAAAAACTTCATTTTGAAAAAGAAGTGGTGGGTGTTTACATCTCCGGTCATCCGCTTGACAATTTCAAATTTGAAATGGATACGTTTTGTACAACTGCGCTCACAACGCTCACAGACTTTGATGCTCTGGAGGGAAAAGAATGCAAACTTGGTGGAATTGTTTCCAGTGTAGAACATCGCATGA
The DNA here is from genome assembly GCA_041742535.1 of Cyclobacteriaceae bacterium. Taxonomy (GTDB): domain Bacteria; phylum Bacteroidota; class Bacteroidia; order Cytophagales; family Cyclobacteriaceae; genus ELB16-189. The sequence continues at coordinate 26,731 of JBGSIM010000004.1, forward strand.
CTAAAACTGGTCGCCCTTTCGGGAAATTGGTGATGGAAGATTACAGCGGAAAATTTGAATTCATGTTGTGGAGTGATGAGTATCTGAAATTCAAATCGTTCCTGATGCCAGGATTATTTCTATTTGTTGAAGGTGCGGTAGTTCGTAAAGCTTGGGGCGATCAAAGTCTGGAATTCAAAATCAGAAATATTGATTTGCTAAATGAATTAGCGAGCAAGCGAGTTCAAGGTTTAGCCTTGCGTTTAGCCGTTGATTCTGTATCAACAAGCCTCGTTGATAAACTTGGTAAACTTTGCAAGAAAAATAAGGGTAATTCAAATCTTACTTTCTACTTGCGTGATGAAGGGGAAGGAATTCAAACTGAATTGCTATCTAGAGATATTCGTATTAAAGTCAACAATGATTTTATCAGGGAGCTAAAAAAGGTGGCTGAAGTTGGGGTGGTGACCGACAAATTTGAAACCCGTTGGCTTACGGAATCGGTTACTAAACCACCGTCCTCAGAAAAAGAAGAAATTGGAACAAATTCACCTACCTTTGTGTTGGACACATTAGAATACGAAATACAATAAACATAAACGCTTTAATCCTTATATCATGGGTAAAACTTTGGAACTTAACGACTCTAATTTTGATCAGGCAATAAACACCGATAAGCCTGTTTTAGTTGACTTTTGGGCAGAATGGTGTGGTCCTTGTAAAATGATTGGCCCGGTAGTAGAAGAACTGGCTGGTGATTATGAAGGCAAAGCAGTTATAGCTAAGCTAAACGTGGATGAGAATCCGCAAGTAACCGCCCGCTTTGGCGTTCGCTCAATCCCTACCCTTCTTGTTTTCAAAAATGGTCAGGTAGTTGACAAACAAGTGGGTGCTGTGCCTAAGTCAGTGCTTTCGCAGAAAATACAAGCTCAGGTAGTTTAATCTTCCGAGCCCTTCTTAAAAAAAGAAGTCAGTACAGGTTGTGCTGACTTCTTTTTTTGCCTATTTGCTTTTACTCGAACCAAGCTTTGGCTTCACAAAAATCAACAGGGCTATTATAATAAAGATCCTTTACAGAATAATTGAATCGGATTACATCATAATAAATGGTACCTACTCCTTCTATTTCATATCCATTCACAACTTGTCGGCTGATGTAAATTTTATCACCAACAATTTCTGCACGCACATCTCTATTGGTATTATAGAAATTTTCAATAACCACATTATCTGAATAGCTACCTCCTGATTTACGGATGTAAACATAAAACCGTACCCGTTCATTATAGGTTTGGCTATACTCATCCACTTTATAAGAACCTATCACCTGATCCCGAACATCATACTGAGGTTCAACAATCAATATATCGCAGGAGATTAAAAATAAACTTGCGGCCAAAAAAAGTATTCTTGTTTGCATAGCTGTACTTGTTTGTTTACAGCTACTAAGACAATTGAAGTGCCAGAGGACTAATAAGGAATTTGGTAGTTATGCCAATGAATGTACCACTACTGATTATCAGCTACTTGAAAATTGAACTGCCCCACCTGAATAATCAAGTGAGGCAGTCGAGTTAAAAAAATGGGTTAACTCAGTTTAAAAAATAAGGCACTCCGGCACCGGCAAAAAATATTTACCACCAACAACCACTACGAATGGAGTAAAACACCAGTCGTGCCGGATATGCCATGTCATCAATCTACATTGTCATGCAGAAATTTATTGTTCCCTAAAAGATTATTATCATCGTTTAGATTGTATCGTGAAATAAACGGCTCAGACGAATGCGGCACATTGTCCATTTTCACACCTCGTCTTAAGTAAGCTGGTAACGTCCACTTTTCGTTAAACTCCTCTTTGGACATTTCATTCTTCTTAGCCGATTGCAATTTCTCTCTGCGTGCACGTGCCTGTTCTTCCAGCCTCTTTTTGGTTCTGCGAACCTCCATCATTCCCTCTTCATTGATCACCTGATCGGCTGAGATTTCTTTTCCTAAATCAAATTCTTCTTCATCAATGCCAAAGAGACTTTCTTCACCTTCGTCTTCTTCCGCTGAATTAGATTCAACTTTATTCGGTACTTCAAAAAAGTAAGTGCGTTCCTGTTTTTCTTCTTTTGCAGGAGGCAATTCTTCTTTCTTATCTTCTTTAAGAATTGGTTTGTCGTTATCTGATTTCAACTTTAGCGTTAATTCCTGGTTCTGTTGATTAACTGAATTATCTGCTCCACCGAACAAAGAAATTTGAGTGCGATCTAATTCATGAACTTTTTTGGCTTCAGTTTGTGACTTCAACATTCGTTCTGAAACAAACCCTGTTGCAATAACCGTGGTACGAATGCGATCACCCAAATCAGGGTCTACACCATGACCGAAAATTACTTCGGCTTCATCACCTGCTTGCTCTTGAATATATTGAGTGATGGTTGTTAACTCATCCATTTGGAGTTCTGCTTCTTCACCTGAAATAATGGATAGCAAAATTTTCTTGGCTCCCATGATATCATGGTTGTCCAATAAAGGTGAGGCAAGCGCTAACTGTGCTGCTTTGATTGCCCTGCTTTCACCACGCGTTTCAGCCGACCCCATTACTGCTGCACCGGCATTCAACATCACCGTGCGCACATCTTGAAAATCAACATTCACATATCCCGCCAAGGTTATTATTTCTGCAATGCCTTTTGCGGCAGTGGTCAACACATTATCGGCTTCGCCAAATGCCTGACCGATAGAAAGATTTCCATAGATCTCGCGCAGCTTATCATTTAGTATTACTAGTACGGTATCACAACTTGATCTGAAGGCATCGATTCCTAACTCAGCTTGTGTCATTTTCTTTTTTCCTTCAAAGGAAAAAGGAGCAGTTACAATACCAACAGTAAGGATGTCCATATCCTTAGCAATCTTTGCAATTACGGGTGCTGCTCCGGTACCTGTTCCACCGCCCATTCCGGCTGTAACAAATACCATCTTAGTGCCCATGAGCATTTCGCGAATTTGCTCCTTGCTTTCTACTGCAGCTGCCCGACCCACTTCAGGATTGGCTCCACAGCCAAGACCTTCGGTAAGATTTACTCCAAGTTGAAGTTTGTATGGAACGGGGCTGCTATTCAGTGCTTGTAAGTCGGTGTTTGCAACGACAAATTCAACATCCTTGATGCCCTGTCGAAACATATGGTTCACCGCATTGCTACCTCCGCCACCAACTCCAATTACTTTTATAATTGATTTATGATGTTTCGGGAGGTCAAATTTGTATCCTGTTACTGGTTCAAACATGACAATTAGTGTTTAGTGGTTAATTCAATATTCATTTTTTCCATCGAGGTCATCAATCAAGAGACCCTTCGTTTTATTAAGGATGTTCGAGAAGAAATCTGATCCTAAATTCAGTTTCTCTTTCTTCACCTTCACTACTTTCTGAGCACCCTTTGCTTCCTTGTATCGTTCAGCACGCTCATCCAACGAGCGGAAGCCTGATAACACAAGACCCACGGAAGTAGCATACATTGGACTCTTCACTACTTCCATTTTGCTTTTACCCAAATGTTCATTGGGATATCCAATGCGCGCATCCATTCCGGTCATGTACTCAACCAATTGTTTCAAGCAACTTAGTTGAGAGCCACCACCTGTGATTACAATTCCACCGGCAAGGCGATTTTCAAAACCTGAATTGATAATTTCTGTATGCGCCATTTCAATAATCTCTTCCATGCGCGCCTGAATTATGCTTGAAAGATTCTTTACGGAAATCTCCTTTGCCGTTCTGTTACGAATACCAGGAATAGAAACTATTTCATTCGGGCTTGCTTCTTCTGCAATTGCCTTACCAAAACGAGTTTTCAATTGCTCAGCTTGCTTTGCCATCACCATCAAACCGTGTTGGATGTCACTGGTTAAAATATTTCCGCCAAATGGAATAACTGCAGTATGGCGAATAATGCTATCATGAAAAACTGCGATGTCTGTCGTGCCACCACCAATATCAATCAAGCAAACACCTGCTTCTTTTTCTTCTTCACTTAGCACAGCTAAGCTTGAAGCCAACGGCTCAAGAATTAAATCTTGAATTTCAAGACCTGCCCTGCGCACACATTTATTAATGTTATTGATTGCGCTGGTTTGTGCGGTGATAATATGGAAGTCAGCCTCCAACTTTACTCCACTCATGCCAACTGGATCTTTGATACCTTCCTCATAATCCACAGAATAATCCTGAGGCATAACGTGAATGATCTCGCTGCCAGGTGGAATTACAATGCGATACATATCTTCCGTAAGACGATTCACATCTTCGATGCTCACCTCGTCTTCCTTGGACATGCGCGTGATACTGCCATGATGTATGGAGCTACGAATGTGTTGCCCGGCAATACCTACATTGACAACACCAATGTCGATGCCCGACATTTCGCTTGCCTCTTTAATTGCCTTTTCAATAGCAAATACAGTTTTGTCAATGTTTGTTACAATGCCTTTGATAACGCCTTCAGATTCTGCTTTGCCCATACCGAGGACTTCAAGTTTTCCGAACTCGTTCTTGCGGCCAACGATTGCACAGATCTTGGTTGTTCCGATATCAAGACCTACTACTATTTTTTCATTTTCCATGACTCTTATTTGTTGTTAGTGGTTGTTATAGTTTAAAAAATATCTGCATTGCTTTATTCTGCGACAATTTGTCCTGCATATTCTAAATTCACACGCTGATAATGAGTCCATCCTTTTTGCGGAAGAATCTCTTTATAAAAAATCATAAGTTTCTTTAGCTTTAGTTCGTAGTCTTCAGCCTTACCAAACTCTACCCGCTGCCCCGTCATCTGTGGGTAGATAATTATTTTTCCATTTGAGTTTATATCCAACTGAGCAATCTGTGCCTTCCAAAACTTATCTTCGTTGATGTATTCTATCATTTCCATCAATTGAACTCCTTCTTCACTCGCCCGAAGACTTTCATTTTTTAAAAGCGCCTTCATATAAGAACCACTGATCAACGTGACGCGTGAAGAGTATTTTTCTGACACAGGCATAAACACGCCATCCTCAGCTATGTAAGCATCTGGAGCATCTTCTTGCACAATTCGAGCAATGGGTCTGCGCAATTCTACATGCACAACCAAATTCCCCTTTAGGTCGCTAAACAATTCAGCATTGAGAATATGCTTATCATATTTCAACCTCGTCTCAATTGCTTTTAGATTAATGTTTTCTAAACTACTTCCAATAATTTTCTGGCCACTTCCTTCCACCAACTTCATCACATCCGCTTCATCTAAAAAATGATTCTCCCGTACATTCTCCAGATCAATAGAAATATCCTTACATACCAGCCCATCCTGCTTTCGTGAACTGAAAGCAATCAAAACTGAGATAGCGATTAGCGCAAAAGCAATCTTTACTTCTTTACGGATGTTTAATTTCCACTTCATATCACTTGCGACTTAGCATCTCTTTAATAGGTTTCACAAATGTGTCAATATCACCGGCTCCTACGGTTGCCAACACCTCTATATCCATATCTTCCAATCTTTGCAGCAAATCTTTTTTTGAGCATCTAATTTTCACCGGACTAGAAATATCTTTGAAGAGCATATCGGAAGTAACTCCCGGAATAGGTTCCTCGCGTGCCGGATAAATATCCATTAGCAATAATTCATCCGCCATGCTAAGACTTTTTGAAAACTCCTTGGCGAAATCACGCGTGCGAGTAAAAAGATGAGGTTGAAAAATAACCGTAATCTTCTTGCCCTTATACATTTCTTTCAATGATCTAAGAAACGCTTCTATCTCAGCAGGATGATGCGCATAGTCATCGATGTAAATCAGGTTTTCTTTACGGATCACATACTCAAATCTTCTCTTCACACCACGGAAGGAAGCAAGTGCCTCACGAATTGTTTTCTCATGAATGCCAAACTTTAACGCAACCAGTATGGCAGCAATGGCATTTTCCATATTATGAAAACCAGGGACACCGAGTTGTATCTTTTCAATCTTCTTAGCAAAGCCAACAAGATCGAATTCAAAAAATCCGTCACGACTAATCGGGACGATATTGGCGGCAAAAAATTGTCCCCGGCTCATGCCATACGTTTCTTTCTTAAGATCTTCAGCTTCGTTTGCTAACAAAGCGATGGATTCATGAATGATCAGATTCCCTCTGTTATTAATCTGACTAATAAATTCTTTATAAGAACTTAACATTTGCAGGTGATCACCATAGATGTCTAAGTGATCGGCATCAGCTGAAGTTACTACTGCCGTGTGAGGAAATAATCTTAGGAACGAACGATCAAACTCATCAGCCTCCGCAACAACAAGAGTATTTTCATTCACTTCACCATGCATTACTAAGTTCGATTCGTAGTTGGCTGTAATACCACCCAGAAAAGCGACCATGTTCTTGCCGGCATGCTTTAATATATGCGCGATCAACGATGAAGTTGTAGTCTTGCCATGCGTTCCAGCCACGGCAATAGTTTTATAATTCTTAGTTAATAAACCAAGTACTTCTGATCGCTTAAGAATTGTATAGCCTAACTCTTTTAGGTAATTATGCTCAACATGATTTTTAGGAATAGCCGGAGTAAATATTACCAAGGTCGTTTCCTTGCTGATGTATCCAGGAATAAATTCAATTTTGTCTTCAAAGTGAATTTCCATTCCCTCTTCAATCAATTCGTGTGTCAATGGTGTTGGGGTGCGATCATAACCCGCTACGCGCAAGCCCTTATGCTTAAACCAACGAGCAATAGCACTCATGCCAATGCCACCAATGCCTAAAAAATAAACGCTATCGTATTGATCTAACTTCATGCTTGAACTATCAATTTTTCAATTTCGTCAACGATATCTTCTGTTGCTCTTGGTTTTCCCAATCGCGTAATGTTTTCGCTCAAAGAATTACATGCTTGCTTATCATAAACGAGTTTCAACGATTCACTTACTAATGAACTCTTAGCATCCCTATCTTTAATCATCCGTGCTGCTCCTTCCTTCACAAGCATCATTGCATTTTTTGTTTGATGATCTTCCGCTACATTAGGTGAAGGCACCAAAATACATGGCCGCTTTGCTAAACATATTTCTGAAATTGATAACGCTCCGGCTCTCGAAATCACAACATCAGAAGCAGCATACGCTAAATCCATTTGCTTAAGAAAATCATGAATGCGAATTCTCCTTAAATCCTTACTCTGAACCTGAGCCTTAATGCTCTCATAATAAAACTTTCCGGTTTGCCAGATAACCTGCACGTTTGAATCAATCAGCTTATCAATGCCTTCCAGCACACTTTCATTAATTGTCCGTGCGCCAAGGCTTCCACCCAAAATCAACAGCGTTCTTTCAGTATCAGACAATCCAAAATGATTATTTCCTTTTTCTCTCTTAGAGTCAAGATCAATAATGTCCTTTCTTACAGGATTGCCAGTAAAAACAATTTTTGATTTAGGGAAATAGTTTTCCATTTCAGGATAGGCCACACAAACCTTCTGAACTTTTTCCCCTAACCGCTTATTAGTAAGTCCTGCATAAGAGTTTTGCTCCTGAACAAGGGAAGGAATTTTTTTACTGGTTGCAGCTAAAAGTATTGGTCCACTCGCATAGCCACCAGTTCCAATGACTGCGTTGGGCTTAAACATTTTAATAATTCCCCGCGCTTTGAAATAACTTGAAATCAATTTGACAGGGAATAGCAGATTTGATAAAGTAATTTTTCGCTGCAATCCGCTGATCCAAAGTCCAATTATTTTATAACCTGCTTCTGGAACGCGCGTCATTTCCATTCTTCCTTCCGCTCCTACAAATAGAATTTCTGCATCGGCATGGCGACTCTTAAACTCATTGGCAATTGCCAACGCAGGAAAGATGTGGCCACCCGTTCCGCCACCTGTGATAATGATTCTATATGGTTTTTTCGTACTCAAGTTTCTATTTCATTAGGCTGCTTTCGCATCCATACTTTTTTCTTTCACTCTTAGTTCTTCACTGGCAGTTTTCTGACCCCAGTTTTCTTCGCGTTCACCACGACTCACACTTAAAATAATTCCTACAGATAAGCCTGTGAAAACCATCGCTGTTCCACCCATACTAATCAATGGAAGTGGTTGTCCTGTGATCGGCCCAAGCCCCACTACAACACCCATGTTTACCATGGCTTGACACACGAGATCAAAACTTAGTCCTGCCGAAAGCAATCCACCAAAGGCGCGCTCACTATTATAAGCTGCTTTCATACCTCTATGAAGAAGTACGAGATAGAGAATCAAAACAATTGCTCCGCCTATCAAACCATACTCTTCAATGACAATTGCATACACAAAATCAGAATACGGATGGGGCAATATATTTCGCTGTTCACTGTTGCCAGGACCTTTTCCAAATACTCCACCAGTTGCAACGGCTATCATTCCGTGCTTTGCTTGGAAAGGAAGTTCAGTTCCCTGAACAAAACTTAGGATCCTGTTTTTAGCAGTCTCTCCTCGTACACCAAACTTCAAAGCAACTGCACCGGCTAACAATCCTACCAACACCAACATGGCTAGATATTTCACAGGCACGCGGCCGATAAACATCACAAGCATACAGGTTGCAAAAAGCAACATCGCTGTTGATAGATTGGTTAATGCAATTAATCCGCATATCACTCCACACCAAATCAACATGGGAATGAGTGACTCTTTTATATCTTCAATATTTTGCTGCTTTTTAGAAAGCATGCTGGCGAGGTTGATAATCAATGCAAGGCTGGCAAAATCAGAAGGTTGAAAAGAAGTATTAATAAATGGAACAGTAATCCAGCGAGCTGCATCATTAATTGTTGTTCCATTGGTAAATGTATAAATCAAAAGAGGTACGCTAATCCAAAGTGCAAGCCTCGATATTTTAGAGTAGTACCTATAATCGATTTTATGTGCGAACCACATGGCGGCTAAACCCAGGAACACCATAAAAGTATGCTTAATTAAATATGACTCAGGACTCGATGAACGCTTAAAGGCAAGCGTACCGATTGAGCTATACACAACTAAAATACTAATCAGCGAAAGCGCAAAAACAACGGCCCAGATTACCCGGTCACCTTGCAAGTTTTTATCAGCCCACTCTTTAATTTTTACTGTCATACTCGTACTTTTTCTGTTTCACGTTTCAGTTCTAACACCGCTTCACGAAATTGATCGCCACGATCTTCATAATTCTTAAATAAATCAAAGCTTGCACAAGCCGGTGAAAGCAAAACAACATCACCCGCGTTAGCTGCATCCAGCGCAATTTTTACAAGCTCCTTTACAGTTTGTGTTTCCTTAATCTCCGGAACCACAGTACTAAAAAAGTATTTAAGTTTATCATTGTCTTTTCCTAAACAAATCAATGTCTTAACTTTTTTTGCAACTTCATCTTTGATTAGGTTGTAGTCATTGCCTTTATCGATACCACCCGCTATCCATATCAAGGGCTGCGAATAACTACCCAATGCATACACTACAGAATCTACATTAGTAGCTTTCGAATCATTGACAAACTCAACACCCTGTATTGAAGTCACTGACTCTAAGCGATGTGGTGCATTCTTAAAAGTCTTCAATCCTTGCTTTATAGAATCCAAATCAACTCCTGCAAAAAATACGGCTGTTACAGCCGACAAGGTGTTGATCAGGTTATGAGGTCCTTTCAATGTTGTGTCTGATTGTGAGATGGCAAAATGTTTTCCGCCTAAATTGAAAACCATTTGTTCACCATTAAAATGAGCTGGTGTTGATTTATCAGTAAGGGATACTGGTAGTTTTTTGATTTCAATTTTACGTTTTGAAACCTCGCTGGCTGTAACAGCATCATCAGCATAATAAATAAAGTGTTGCTGCGCTTTCATATTTTGAATCAATCTGAACTTGGAGTTGATATAGTTCTCCATTTTATATTCATAGCGATCCAAATGATCAGGTGTGATGTTCAATAAAATTCCGATCTCTGGACAAAATGTTACTGTTCCGTCTAATTGATAACTACTGATTTCAACCACATACCAATCGTGATTTTCTTTAGCTACTTTTCGTGCAAGACTTTCTCCCACATTACCCGCAAGGGCAACATTAAATCCAGCCGACTTCAAAAGATGATAAGTCAATAAAGTAGTGGTAGTCTTCCCATTTGTTCCGGTAATAGCAATAACTTTTCCTTTCAGATAACGGAAAGCAAACTCTAGCTCGTCAATAATTTCAATACCCTTTGACTTTGCTAGTTTTATTATTTCTGCCTTATCGGGAATGCCTGGACTTTTTATTATTAACTGAGCATTTACAATGGAAGCAGTTGAGTGAAATCCTTCTTCATACGGAATTGCATTGCTTCTTAATTCAGTCTTGTATTTTTCTTTTATACTTCCTTGGTCCGAAACAAAAACATCAAACCCTTTCGCTTTCGCTAGCAAGGCAGCACCTGTACCGCTTTCTCCTGCACCTAATATGACTATTCGTTCGCTCATCTTAATTTAAGTGTAGCTAGTGAAAGAATTGCCAATAAAATTCCTACAATCCAAAACCTGGTTACAATTTTAGATTCGTGAATATTTTTCTTTTGATAGTGATGATGCAACGGAGACATTAATAATATCCTTCTGCCTTCACCAAATTTTTTCTTAGTGTATTTAAAGTATGACACTTGCATCATCACCGAGAGTAGCTCAATAAAGAATATCCCACACAATAAAGGAATCATCAATTCTTTACGAACAGCTAATGCTAATACCGCGATAATACCACCCATTGAAAGGCTTCCTGTATCGCCCATAAATACCTGAGCGGGATATGAGTTATACCATAAGAATCCTAAACAAGCTCCAACAAATGCAGTACAGAAAATTACTAACTCACCCAGATTAGGGATGTACATAATATGCAAATAACTACTAAAGTCAACACGACCGGAGAGGTAAGCGAAAATCGCGATCGTTAAACCAATGATTGCAGATGTGCCAGCCGCTAATCCATCAATTCCATCGGTGATGTTTGCTCCATTGGAAACAGCCGTAATAACAAATATTACAAGTAATGTGTAAATGATCCATGTATAACTTTTATCAACCCACGGCAACAAGCTGCTATAATCAAACTCATTGTTCTTCATGAAAGGAACAGTTGTAGTTGTTGACTTTACATCATGATATTCCAATTTGGTTCCTGACTCTGATTCAGGTTGCATCACCTGAGTGCTTGCAACGGTAGCGGGCTTTACTTCACGCACAACAACACTCTCATTAAAGTAAAGAGTAAGGCCAACAATTAATCCAATCGATACTTGTCCAACAATTTTGAAGCGGCCCGCTAATCCCTCCTTGTTCTTTTTAAAAACTTTAATGTAATCATCAATAAAACCAATGATCCCCAGCCATACCGTTGTCGCGATTAGTAAAATCACGTACACGTTGTCGAGCTTGGCCATCAACAAGGTTGGTATCAGAATTGCAGCAATGATAATCAAGCCACCCATTGTTGGAGTTCCCTTCTTTTGCAATTGACCTTCAAGGCCTAGATCGCGAATGTCTTCACCTACCTGTTTCTTCCTTAAGAAAGCTATTAACCTTTTGCCAAGTGTGATCGTGATAAGTAAAGACAATACAGCAGCTGCTCCTGCGCGGAATGAAATGTATTGAAACAATCCCGCTCCAGGAAAATCAAAATTCTTTTCGATATAGTCGAAAAAATAATACAGCATTAGTTGCTAAACATTTTAAGCATCCGTGTCAAAACTTCTTTATCGTCAAAAGGATATTTTACTCCTTTTATTTCTTGGTAATTCTCATGACCCTTGCCTGCCACGAGCACAATATCCTTTTCCTTTGCCATCATGCAAGCAGTTTTAATTGCTTCCTCACGATCAACCATCACCAAGGTTTTTTTTGCATCCGTAGGTCCTACTCCTAGTTGCATCTCTTTTATAATTTCCATCGCATCTTCACCACGTGGATTATCCGAAGTAAAAATTACTTTGCTCGAATATTTACAAGCAATAGCAGCCATCAAAGGTCGTTTCGTCTTATCGCGATCTCCCCCACATCCCACAACGGAGATCACTTGTTCATTTCCGGATCTGAAATGTTCTATGGTTTCCAACACATTTTTTAATGCATCCGGTGTGTGTGCATAATCAACAATAGCGGTAAACTTTGAGCCCGGAACTACTAATTCAAAACGCCCCGGAGCGCCTGTCAATGCTGATAGTTTCATCAATGCCATTTCAGGATCTTCTCCCAATAAGCAAGCTGTTCCGTAAACTGCCAGTAAATTATATGCATTGAAATCACCGATTAATTTAAACCAAACATTGCGCTCACCAATCTCAAGTTCAAGTCCTTCAATGGAGTTTGTAATAATCTTTCCTTTGAAGTCGGCCATCTTCTTCAATCCATACGTTTGCTTTTTGGCTTTGCTGTTTTGAAGCATCACCATGCCGCGTTTGTCATCTACATTTACCAAAGCAAATGCATCTGATGACAATCCATCGAAGAGTCCTTTTTTCGCACGGATATAACTTTCGAACGTGCGATGATAATCAAGATGATCGTGTGTGATGTTCGTAAAAAGTGCTCCTGCAAAATTTAATCCTCCTACTCTTCCTTGAACAACGGAGTGGGAACTCACTTCCATAAAACAATGCGTGCATTTTTCAGCAAGCATCTGAACTAACAATTCATTAATCTGAATAGGATCAGGTGTTGTGTGCGTGGCTGCGATTTCTTTATCCACAATTTTATTAACAACTGTGGATAACATTCCGCAGCGATAACCGAGGTACGTAAAAAGTTTAAACAACAACGTTGCAACCGTTGTCTTTCCATTCGTTCCTGTAACACCAATTAATTTAATTTTTGAAGAAGGGTTGCCGTAAAAATTACCGGCAACAATTCCTAATGCCTTGGCAGTGTCTTTTACAGTTACATACGTAGTCTTATCTGAAATTGCTTCAGGAAGTTTTTCGCATAAAACAGCAATCGCTCCACTAGATGTTGCCTTTTCAATAAATTGATGACCATCGGATTGAATGCCTTTAACAGCAATGAATAAAAATCCTGGTTGAATTTTTCGCGAGTCAAAGCAAACACCTTTCACTTCTACATTCATGTCGCCTGAAGTGGAAGTGATGTGTACTCTATATAATATGTCCTTTAACTCGGCCATTTATCCCAACTGTAAATAAATTCTAGAGCCCTTAGAAATTCTTGCACCAGGCACAATTGATTGCTTTGTTACCCTTCCTCTTCCTTCAAACGAAACCCGCAAGCCAGATTTCTCTAACAAATAGATAGCATCGCGATACGTCATTCCCATCACATCTGGCACTTGATCTTTTACAACCGCATTTTTTTTCCAAACAACCGCGTTTCCACTGATCGAAGCTTTTATCCATTCCTCTTCAGTGGCAGAATGATTGGAAACTCCAAGCTCATTGCTAAGCATAGTAAGTTCATCTTGCTTGCCTGCGCGAATAGTTGGAAAAACTCCAGCTTCTAAAATTTTCTTTTTCTCCATCGCAGTATGCAGATTGATATCGCGGGCATAAATATTATCAGCTATGTCTTTAAATACCGGACCGGCAACATTATTACCATATTGATAAAATCCGCGTGGGTTTTTGATCAGCACAATCGCAGAATATTTTGGATCGTGTGCAGGAAAATATCCAACGAAGGAAGTGATGTATCTTTTTTCATAACGACCGTTTTCCAAAATCTGTGCAGTACCGGTTTTACCAGCAATTCTATAATTGGAGTTCTTTAAATTCTTGGCGGTTCCATTATCCACAACACCTTCTAGTAAAAGTCTTAATTGATTAAGTGTTTTATTAGAACAAATCTTTCCAGTTATCGCTTCTGTTTCAAAATCATTCTTAACACGATCGGCCTTACTTACTGAAGTAACAAAAACCGGTTTGATCATTTTGCCATCATTGGCAACCGCATTGTATAACGTTAGTGTTTGCAGCGGAGTGATCTCCAACCCATATCCGTAAGCCATCCACGGAAGTGTAAGTCCACTCCATCCTTTATCAGTAGGGCGAGTAATTTTTGGATATGCCTCACCATTGATTTGCAAACCTAATGGCTTAGATAATTTTAAATCGTCTACATACTCTAAAAACTTGGAAGGTCGGGTGCCAAAATGCTTATCAGTAAGTTTAGCCATCGCCACATTGGACGATAACTCAAATGCTTGTTGAATCGTAATTTTTCCATAACCGCCTTCATGATGATCTCTTACTTTCCGATTATAAAAAGTGTATTCCCCATTACCGGTATTGATCGTGTCAGTCAGTTCAATGTTTGTTTCCTCCAACAACGCCATCATGGTTACCAACTTGAAGGTTGAACCTGGTTCGATAGAACCCCCTACTGCGTGATTGAACTTTTCGAAAAACTCTCCATGACCATCACTGCTTAAATTTGAAATAGCTTTAATGTGCCCAGTCTTTACTTCCATCACTACAACCGTTCCTTCATCGGCATTGTGTCGCTTCATGGCATGATACAAAGAAGTCTCAGCTACGTCTTGAAGATTAATATCTAAGGTGGTATGAATATCCAATCCATTGATTGCCTTCACACTGTTGCCATCAAAGACAGGCTTCCAGGTGCTACCGGCAATTTTTTGAAACAACGCTTGGCCATCCTGACCACCCAGCACATTATCAAAACTGTATTCAAGACCTGCGCCTTTTCCGTCTTCATTTACAAAACCAACCGTTCTGCGACTTAGATTTGAGAACGGACGATAACGAACATCAATCTTTTCAAAAATTACTCCTCCTCTGTACCGACCTTCACGGAAGATGGGCCAATCCATCATTTCCTTTTTGGTTTGATAGTTAATTTGCTTCCGGTTAACAACAATGTATTGCCGACCTGACGCGCGAGCATCCTTAAGCATCTGCTTATACTCAGTAGATGACTTATCTTTGTAATATCTAGCCAATAATAAACTCAACGAGTCAACACCACTTTTAAATACCTCTGGCTTTGCTAATGTTGGGTCAATAGCAACTTTATAAAAAGGCAAATCTGTTGCCAACAGACTCCCGTTATCGGAATAAATATTACCTCGCGTTGCTTTTATTTTTTTATAATCGAAGTTGATCTCTTCACTCATCTTCTCCCACTTGTCGCCATCCACAAATTGAATGTGACCAATTTTAGCGGCCACACAAACAGCAAACACCATCACACATAAAAATGCAACCCGTACCCGTACTAATATGGATTTCTTAATATTCACCTTTCTCTACTACTAGTTTATAGGGTGGATTCAAACTTTCTTTTAATCCCAAATCTTTGACGCGTCTAGCCACTTCACTTTGCTTACTTGCATACATGATATCCGCCTTAAGCGTAGTATAATCTGCCCGAAGATCTTCAACCTCTGTTTGCATTTTATCAATCTTGCGCGTTGCCTTCTCGGCATGGTGCGTGTTGCTTATATAGAGTAAACTCAACAACACTGCGAATAAAATCTTTGGAAGATATTGTGTTGGGAATCCCGTTTCGAAATATGATTCCAGTTTCAATTTCTTTTCCAACCCCGAAAAAATACTAGGCCCCGGAGCTGCAGGCTTTATCCGCGCTTCGTTACCACGATTTCTTTGAGGTTCAATTCTAAATTTGTTCTCACTCATAACCTTTGTTCCATTTTTACCTCACCCCAACCCTCTCCAAAGGAGAGGGAGAATTGAGTTTATATTTTTTCAGCTACCCTAAGCTTGGCGCTTCGGGCTCTATTATTTTCTTTTACTTCTTCTTCCGAAGCCTCGATTGGCTTTCGGTTGATTGATTGAAAAGGTTTGATTGGGTTTCCGTAAAAATCTTTTTCAAGTTCCCCAAACACCTTTCCTGTGTTTATATAGTTCTTCACCATTCTGTCTTCCAGCGAGTGATAACTCATCACCACCAACCGTCCTCCCTTTTTCATTACATCGCCACATTGGTGCAAAAAATCTTCAAGTGCCTGCATCTCTTGATTTACTTCAATGCGCAGCGCCTGAAACACCTGGGCGAAATATTTAAACTCCTTTCCTCGTGGAGCAATAGATTGTAATGCATTCTTCAAATCCTGCGTAGCAACAAACGGTTTGTTGGTGCGTGCTGACACTACAGTTTTAGCGGCCGTGCGGGCATTCTTTAACTCACCATACATGCCAAAAATTTTATGAAGCTCTTGCTCCGAATATTCATTTAAAATTTTGGCTGCAGTAAGTTTGCCTTTCTGATCCATCCTCATATCGAGCGGTCCTTCAAAGCGAGTTGAAAACCCACGCTCGGGCGAATCAATCTGATGCGATGAAATTCCAAGATCGGCTAAGATGCCATCTACCTGGTTCGCTGCATTCAACTTCAAGTACTGTTTCATGTACCTGAAATTTGCCTGACAAAATGTAAAAGAACGACTGCTAATATTATCTGCTTGTCGCCTGGCATCCTCGTCCTGATCGAAGGCAATCAATTTTCCTTCTTTCAGATTTTCAAGTATGGCCATGCTATGCCCACCCCCACCAAATGTTACGTCTACGTAAATGCCTTCCGGATTTATCACTAAACCATCAAGGCACTCCTTCAACATTACTGGCTTGTGGTACCTATTCGTTGGTCGTTGCTCGTTGGAGTTGCTCATTTTTTAATTGGATCATCTATCCAGCAACCAGTATCGAGCATCAAACAACTATTCATTAAGGTATTTTTCCGCCAGCTTAGACAACTCTCCGGGATCTTGAATCAGGTGCTTCTCATAGATTGATGGATTCCAAACCTCAACTTTGCTACCCGTACCCACCAGCATCGCATCTTTATCGACCTGGGCATACGCCAACATGTTCTTGGGGATTAGGAACCGGCCGTTGCTATCCAACTCAACCGTTACCACGCCCGACAAAAAGTTGCGCTGTAGTTTGCGATACTCTTCGTTGAACTCGTTAAGACCTGAAATTTTTGAGAAGACCTTTTTAAACTCCACCATTGGGTAAATAATGAGGCATTGCTCAAAACCCCGCCTGATAACAAGCTCCTGCCCACCGCCATCAGGCTCGGGAAGTTGGGTTTTGATACGCGCGGGCAGCACCAATCTGCCTTTGGCATCAAGCTTACACTCATATTCGCTGGTGAAGAAAGTCATGACTTTGTAGTGGTTGTCTATTTTCCTCTAAGCAAACTTAAGTAACTTTCTACCACTTCCAACCACTTTCACCCACTTTTTTACATTTTCAATCGAAAATGTAGCCGAATCGGAGCATTTTGGACTTCAAATACCTAAATCATCAAAAAAGAGAGGTTTTTCCTGATAGCTTAATCAGTAGAAATAAGGGGTTTTGGGAGGCTGGCGAAGCGACAACGGGCTGTTCGTTACAAGCCTGCCTGCCAGTAGGCAGGTTCGCCTCACACTTATACCCACGTATGCTTGCTTTTCACTTCCATCCCTTCCGCGGGGGAGTATTAATTATTGAGTGTATGTTTTCATGAAAGTGAAGAGGAAAGTTGTTGGTCAGGAGACCAACAAGAACTTAGTATTTATATCACATACAAAGGTGCGCATAGTCGCCCAAAATGGCCGGCTATATGCACCTCTTAAATATTTAAGTTCAGAGCTATTGATTTACCAAACCAGGCCTCGTTCTTAGCGTTATGCTCTACAAAATAAGGATTTTAAACTCGCTCCAACACTTTTTTGATTAGTGCCTCAACAATTTTGTTGGGGTCTTTAGAAAATTTGTTCTTGATACGGTTGGCAATAATGGCATTTACACTGAGTACATCATGACCAAGTAATCTTCCCAGAGCATAATAACCTGCCGTTTCCATTTCAAAGTTTGTGAGCCAGAAATCTCCTTTGTGATAATAATTTAAGTCCTCTAATAATTTAGGGAAACGAATGGGAAGGCGCAGTTCACGACCTTGTGGTGCGTAAAACCCAGGACACGTCACCGTATTTCCTTTCATCATATCCGCACCAATTTGTTCGCGTAAGGAAACAGAACCACGCACAGTATAAGGCATAAAAGGAAGCCCGGTTTTCTTTTGAATATCATGCGCAATGCCTGTCTCAAAATCGTCCATGGGCAGATCATAGAAGTTCATTAGGTTGTCCAGGCCGATCGCATAATCAGAGGCGAGGTGTGTACCTAACGGTATATCTTCCTGCAGCGCTCCTGAAGTTCCAATTCTGATAATCTTTAATTTCTTCTTGCGCGATTTAGGCTCGCGTGTTTTTAAATCAATATTAACAAGGGCATCTAGCTCAGTAAAAAATATCTCAACATTATCTGTACCAATACCGGTACTGATTACCGTGATGCGCTTGCCTTTGTATTTACCAACATGTGTAATGAACTCGCGCTTGTTCATTTCAAATTCTACCTCATCAAAGTATTGACTTACTGCATATACTCTGCTTGGGTCACCCACCGTAATAATCGTATCCGAAATATTTTTAGGCAACAGACTTAAGTGATAAACACTTCCGTCTGGATTAAGGATTAAATCGGTTTCTGAGATTTTAGACATGGAATTGGATACTGGTTACTGGATACTTGCTTACCGATTACCATTTACTGATTACTTAATCTTTGCTGCCGGATTACCGAACACAGTTTCCCCCGACTTCACACTGGCAATCACCACTGATCCTGCACCAATACGTGCCCCCTTACCCACGGTTACACCAGAAACAATCGTTACTCCCGAACCAATAAAAACTTCATCCTCAATGATCACTCCGGCATTGATCGAACTACCCGCACCTACCTGCACAAAATCTCCCAACGATGAATCAACCCCAATGGATGTTTGTGTATGGATAATGCAATGACTTCCTATTTTAGAACCCGGTGCCAAATAAGCATTGAAGTCAATAAAATTACCGTGACCTAAAATAGCTTTTTCAGAAACCACCGAGCGACTATGAATAGCATTCACCGGTTGCATATGTCGCACTTCCTGAATCATTGTGACTAATGACTTTCTGAGTTTATTATCGTCTACTGCTACAAAGGCCTCGCATTTTTTGCCTATGAGTTTAAGAAATCCATCATTGTCTGTATCACCCAACACAACCACTTCATCTATTTCTGTGTTGTGTAATTTCTTGTCGTCATCCAAGAAGCCATACACAACAACGCTATTCGTTTCAAAAATTTCTTTCGCTGCACGCCCAAGATGATTGGCGCCAAAAATAAGTACCGGATTTTCCATGGGGCAAAGGTACTACTTCGGCCAATACCAAGAATGATCTATTTGTGAAGAAATCTAACTCGGTGAGAGAAGTAAGTCAGCAATGGATTGCGATACGAAATAATAAAAATAAAGAAAGGCAGAAAGCCGACTCGGTACCGGGATAAGGTGCCCATGTTGGGTGTGCTTAGTGCGAGAAAAATACAAAGCAAAACAATATACACCCCGGCAGAGAGAAGCAACAAATTATCCTTCACAATCCATTTTCTGAAAAGACAAGCAATCATTAATGCAAATAGAAAAAGATTTTCCACCGATGCCACTATTGAGGTTGCCCCTGATGCTTCTCCTACAACTGGACGAAACAATCCAGATAAAAGTGCCCATGGTGAGTTTATGAAAATACTCCACCAACTTGCTGTCAGGTTGTAGTAATGAATGATTCCATCCGGTCTTGAAATTCTTAAAAAGTCGTTGTGGTTCGTGATGAGTACATCCAAAAATCGACTCAGATAAAAATTAGGATGCGAAAAACTTACGATAGCAGACAATAAAACAAAAATAACACTCCAACCAATCAATCTATACTGACTTAACAACTTGACTCTCTTTTGCAAAAAGAAAAACAGTATTGAAGTTATAACCACTGCCATAAATAAAGCAGTCCAATAATATTTCAAGTTCCAGGCAGTATAGAAAGCCAATGCAGTAAGTACCCACTCCCACCAAAAAACCTTGTCGGTCTTAACCATTTTAATAAAAACCAGCGCGACAAAATAAATTCCTGCTAAGGCAAGGGTTTCCTTTACCAAACCCGAACTCCAAAAAACAACAGAAGGAAAAAATAAAAAAGCTAACGCTGCCGCAAAATGTGAATTTTCAAAGTTTCTGATTATCACTCTAAATAGATTCCATGAACCAACAAATGAGATTAAAGAAAAATAAATCGCTGTAATCCAATAATTATTATTGCTGATAAAACAAAAGAAACTGATAATCTTAACCAGAAAAAGAGAACGCTGCTGCATATTGGAAATTTCAATCACAGAACTTTGATCACTACTCCAGAGAAATTGCAGGTAAGAACTAAAATCTTGACGAGCATAGTCGGCTAGCGTTGTTGCATCTTTAAAAAACAACCAGGTATCATTAGCTGAATAGTAATGCAAATAAACAAGGCCAAGCGAAACAGCCATTACCATCTTAAAGAGCAGCGCTAAACAAAACAGCCATGGATTCTCACCAGCAGTTCGTTTAAAAAACAATCCACTTAATGCAATTATTACTATGAAATTCAATACAATCATTTTGTGAAGTTGGGTTTTAATAATGCAGACCCAATTGTGCAGTTTAAACACGCCCTGCGTTGGCAAAAGTTATTATACAGTTCAATCAATCCTTGCGAATCAAAAGCCGTTTTGCTTACATAGCCTAACTCCTGCCAGACTCTGGTAATTCTATTCTTCTCACCATGCATTCCTTGTAAAATTGTAATTGCCTTTTCCACAAAACTGTAATCATCGCGCGACTGGCCATAAGCCACAAACAAAGGAACCATTGTGTTAATGATCATATTTTCTTTACTGGATTCACCAAAATTTGAAACCTCCTCCTTCGATTCTTTCCCAAACCGATAGTGTGTTTTCCAATAAACAGACTGATGAATATCAAAAAACTGAATGAGCTGTTGGTAATTAGTTGCTTCAATCAAAGAAGAAAATATATTCTTATGCGAACACAAAAAAGTCGCAAACTGGGCTAACCTAATAGTTGGGAAATTAGCAGGCCTCAAACGTAAAAATTTCCATTGTGCTACATCCATTTGCTTATCAAGCAAAACATATTTCTTAGCCAAGAACTGATATGAATTAAAAAGTTGGGTTAGGTATTCATCTTTTGTTTTGGCAACAAGAAATCCAGCCTGACCAAAAAGTAATGCTTCCACCTCAAGCGGATTGCTTCTGTGTTTTTGAATTAATTTATAGGGTACAGCATTCGCCAATTGAGTAAAGGGATCTTTGTTGACTTTAAATCCAAAGTTACTCGCTAGTAGTTCATAGGTTGTTTCATCCCAATCACCTTTATTCCTTTCAAAAAGAGTTTTAATATGAGTTGCCTTCGATTCCAAACGACTCATCAACGCTTTATCAACCATGGCATGCTTGATTAGTTCATCCACTTTTTCAAATGATTTCTCGCATGGAATTGCTGAAGGATTATTGATTAGCTTTTGATACGACTTCAGCAAATGCTCCTCCACCCGACCCTTGAGTTGTAATGTAGGAATTCGAGTACCATCGGTACGATACACTGGCTTGTCCTCTTCCCACACAACATGCAAAACTACATTTTCATATGCAGCATCACGATCATGCTTGTGCTCATACCATCCTGAGGATTGAATGTGGATTTCTACATTCCCAATCCAATCAATGTTGTCAATTTTTACTTTTGATTGCGAGAAATCAGGACCTGCATCTGAATTGAGAATTCCAGGTTTTAGAATATTCAATACTTCACCAGCAGTGGTTTTCAACTCACTTTTATCAAAGTATTGAAACTGCCATAAATAATGTAAGAATGATTCGTTCAAATTGATTCAGATTGTGAATCACGAGTTACGATTTTGGGACTCTAAAATCAAGTGAAGTTAAAGTGTTCTGCGCCTTTATAACTGACTTCACAACTTACGGAAGGTACTTCTCAAGATAGGTTTTCATCTCTTGTTGCATCTTGCCAGCCTCACGATTGGCAGCCTCTGCAAAGTCTTCCGTGGTTGAAGCATAGATAATCGAGCGCGCAGAATTCACCAACAACCCGCAATGATCATTCATACCTGCTTTGGATACATCTTCTAAACTTCCACCTTGGGCTCCAATGCCAGGCACCAGAAAGAAATGATCAGGTGCCAACGCGCGAATCGTGTGAATCTTATCAGCCTTTGTCGCACCCACCACATACATCATGCGATTATGGGAGGCCCAACGTTGAGAAGCAAAAATAACCTCCTCATATACATAGCGACCTCCGCGCGTTTCCAATTGCTGAAAATCCGTACTTCCTGAATTAGAAGTATGAATTAATAGAATAACCCACTTACCCTGGAAGTCAAGAAAAGGACGGACAGAATCTTCACCCATGTAAGGAGCAACAGTAACGGCATCAAAACTCATTTTTTCAAAATAAGCACGTGCATATAGGTTAGAAGTATTTCCAATATCGCCACGCTTGGCATCGGCAATCGTAAAGCAATCTTTAGGAATGTAAGCCAATGTCTTCTCCAAACTCTCCCATCCTTTTGAACCAAGTGCTTCGTAAAAAGCAATGTTGGGTTTATAAGCCACGGCAAATTCCTTCGTGGCATCAATAATTTGCTTGTTGAATTCAAAAATGGGATCCGGCAAGGAAAGCAGATGCTTTGGAATTTTGTCCAAATCGGTATCCAAACCAATACACAAGTAGGAATTTTTACTCTTGATTTTTTCGAAAAGCTCTTGACGATTCATTGATGGGATTATTAGCGCTTCTGCAAAGAAAGGTTAAGAACCCATAACAATCAACCCAATCATTAACGCAAGTCAATAACTTCTACACCTGGATATTTTTTAGGATCGAAAGTGAAGAAAGAATCATCCACTTTTAAGTTGGAAACAAACTTAGTAATAGAATACTTATAACGATTACCAGACTTATCAAACATAGTCCAACTCAGAATGCTCTTGTCCTTCTTTGAGATCATCATCTTGATCTTAAAATATTGAGCATCTTTTTTCTCAGGCACTAAATCAATCTCTTCGCACAACACGCCATTTTCAGTTTTGTCGGCTAAATACAAATACTTGAAGCCTTTCTTATACATATCAAAAATCTTAGAGGGGTTGATCTCATCCGCACCTGGATCGAAGTTATCGATGTTCACTTCCTTGGCGGATGGCAAATATGTCCACACGGTTGTACCATTATTGATGATTTCCTGATCATCGAGCAAAAGACGAAACTTATCGCCCTTCACGGTGATTTTTCCATTAAACTCTTCTTTAACACCTTCCGATTCGTTGGTCAGTCCGGTAGTAAGATTAGCTTCAAAGGCAGTGATCGCTTTGTATTTTGCGCTCATAGCCTCAAGAGTTTCGAGTGCCTTAGGATCGTACTGAGAATAGGACAAAGTGCCAACAAACGTTAGCAGAAGGGCAGAAAAGAACTTTTTCATCATTACTTATTAGGATTGCGTGTGTTTTTCCTTCAATTCATTCAATAATTGTTCCAAACTCATCGGATCTTTAATTAAAACTTCGCGTGCCTTGGAGCCCTCGAACGGACCCACAATTTTAGCTGCTTCCAACTGATCTATCAAACGACCTGCACGATTATATCCTAATTTCAACTTTCGTTGAAGTAATGAGGTACTTCCTTGCTGATGTTGAACCAATAGTCTAGCCGCTTCCTCAAAAAGAGCATCGCGTTCCGCTAAATCAACCGAAGCTGCACCGCCTTCATCTTCACCTTCAAACTCTGGCAACATATAAGCAGAATCGTAACCACGTTGCGAACCAATAAATTCGCAGATGCGCTCAATCTCAGGTGTATCCACAAACGGACTTTGCAGACGAACGATCTCCGAACCTGTAGAAAGAAGCATATCTCCCTGACCAATCAATTGATCCGCTCCACCTGTATCTAAAATAGTGCGCGAGTCGATCTTTGAAGTTACTCTAAAAGATAAACGAGCGGGGAAGTTTGCTTTGATAACACCCGTAATAACGTTTACTGAAGGACGCTGTGTAGCAAGAACCAAATGAATGCCAATAGCACGCGCTAACTGCGCTAATCTTGCAATCGGAGTTTCTACTTCCTTACCGGCCGTCATCATCAAATCTGCCAACTCATCAATTACTAAAACGATGTAAGGTAAAAACCTGTGACCTTCTTTTGGATTGAGTTTACGGGCTACAAACTTTGCATTATACTCTTTTAGATTTTTCGCACCGGCATCTTTCAAAATCTCATACCGATTCTCCATTTCAATACACAATGAGTTGAGTGTATGAACTACTTTCTTTGTATCAGTAATAATAGCTTCTTCGCTATTAGGAAGTTTGGCTAAGTAATGTCGTTCGATTTTACTGAAGAGCGACATCTCCACTTTCTTCGGATCGACCAACACAAACTTGAGTTGACTAGGATGCTTCTTATAAAGAAGTGATGCTAAGATCACATTTAACCCCACTGACTTTCCTTGACCTGTTGCTCCTGCTACCAGCAAGTGTGGCATTTTGGTAAGGTCAATCACCATCAACTCATTGGAAATAGTTTTTCCAATTGCGATGGGTAAATCTTTATCTGTCTTTTGAAAACGCTCTGTAGCAAGTACGGAACGAATGCCCACCATCTCACGATTTTTGTTAGGCACTTCAATACCAATTGTTCCCTTGCCGGGAATAGGTGCAATGATACGAATACCCAATGCAGCAAGGCTTAACGCGATATCGTCTTCAAGGTTTTTGATTCGAGAGATTTTTATTCCGGCTTCTGGAACAATCTCATACAAAGTTACCGTAGGACCAATCGTTGCTTTTATACTTTGAATACCAATTTTAAAATTGGTGAGCGTGGTTAAAATCCGATCCTTGTTCTGATTTAATTCTTCTTGAGTTACCTGAACTTTACTTGCTTCATACTCATTCAGCAATTCAAGGGTGGGAAATTTATATTTGCTAAGCTCTAACGTTGGATCGTAAACACCCTGTGTTTCTACTAATTGCTCGGCAACCTGATCTGCATCACTGATTGGTTCTTCAATGGTGAAGATTGGTTCGCTTACTTTTTCGACTGCGGGTTGCTTTTTAGGAACAACAACATCAAGTTCTAATTCAGGAGTGGTTTCCGGTATTTCTTCCACATCATTTTTTAAAACCAATTCAGGTTCGGGTTCAACTTCTTTAATAGGCCAATTGTCGCTGTCTTCCGTGTAGGTTGGTTTTATAATCAATTCATCCTCAGATAAGATTGCATCATTGCCCATAGGCTTCGGATCTCTAACCTGAAATGCATTGATGGCCGTTACATTGAAATAATAAATGATGAAAATGAAAAGGGAAAGCACTAAAATCAAAAATGTTCCCCATCCAAAAAGTCCGGCTGAGATTTTTGCGAGTTCATATCCTAAGCCGCCACTGATAAACCCTATCTCACTTACACCGGCCATGTTGTGCGTGATGTAGCCGAGTAAAAGACTGAGCCACAATCCGGCAAAGACCGAAAGAATGAATGCTGAGAAAATGGAAACGAGCTCCCTTTTAAAAACCAATTTGAATCCCACCAAAAATAAAAGTGGTGGAATAAAGAATGCTGATACCCCGAGCCATTTAAAGATTAAGAAGTGTGAAGTAACCGCACCGTACAACCCTAACCAGTTATCCGCCTCGCGCCCAGACTCTGAAAGGTTCGTGCTCCACAACGCTTCCATCACACTTTGATCGGCTTTGCCTGTAAAGAGATACGATAAAAATGAGGTGAATAAGTAAAGTGAAGTGATCAACAGGAAGAATCCAGCTGCGAGTGCAAATCGTGGATCTTTAATAAAATCGAAGTTGAAGCGGGTTTTAGATTTAGCTGACTTTGATTTTTTTTCCTTTTCAGGTTTTTTAAAGGTGTTGGATTTATAGGTGTTTTCTGCCATCTAGTTTAAAAAGTACTCAAATCTAAGAAAATTGACGGGAAACGTAAATCGTAATACCTCTACCCCATAAATATGGGGGCACGAGTTGGGTGATTTTTTGATTTAGTATTTTTATCTAAATGATAATTTATGAAACATCTGATTCTAGCTTTTCTTCTACTTATTTCAACAGGCGCCTTTAGCAAAATCTGGATTGTGGATAGCAATGCTGGAAGCACCGCTAAAGATTTTACAAACCTGCAGGCAGCCCATGACGGAGCAGCTGCCGGAGATACTTTATATCTTATCGGGTCTCCGGTTAATTACATCACAACAAAAGTTACCGTAACCAAGAAGTTGATCATCATTGGGCCGGGCTATTTTTTAAGCGAAAACCCCGATACTCAATCGAATGTTGCTTCGGCTTTTTTAAACAACACCGCAGGGGGTGTCTGCGAAGAACTGGAATTTGCAGCTGGCTCGGAGGGTTCGGTATTAATGGGGGTTCAGATAATCGGACGGTTGGTCGTGAGCGCTAATAACATTTTAATCAAACGTAACCTCATCCGCCAGGAATCAGGCTGCAACTTATCGCATGTAAGTATCGATGCTTCGAATATCTTATTCGTTCAAAACTATGTGGATGGCAGTTTAAACAATACGAGTTTTGGCGTGGTACATGTCGCTTCAGGGCAATCAGGAATTGTGGTTGCCAATAACTATCTTTATCACAATAGTTGGGGTGTTGGGATAGGGCTGTATGCAATTATTTCACCTTCCACCTCATCACTGGAAGTCTCCAACAATATCCTTGTTGGAGGCGTTAATGTTTCCAATGCACTCGTGCAAAATAATTTCTTCAATTCCAATAACGCAGTTACTGTATCCGCTTCCCTTGTCCGAAATAACATTCATACCAATGGTTATCTGCCTGCAGGAAATGGGAACATTAATAGTAGTCCTTTGGGCTTGCGATATGTTGATTCAGGAAGTACTGATGGCAAGTGGAAGTTGAAAGCTGGATCACCAGGACTGGGTGCAGGCTTTGACGGTGTTGACGTGGGTATTTTTGGAGGACCAGAACCCTATGTGCTCTCAGGCATTCCGCCCATTCCTACAATTTATTCTTTGACTGCGCCTGCGGTGGGTGAAAAAAATACTGGTTTACCTGTGCAGATCAAGGTTAAGTCTAACAACTAAGTTAGCCTTGCGGTATTTCACTCTTATATTATTATTCATAAGCGCATCTGTGTGCGCACAAACCATTACACGGGTAGAATATTATTTTGATGCCGACCCAGGGTTTGGAAATGGAGTAAGTATTCCTTTAACGGTTGCTGCCGATATCACGCTTGACTTTAGTGTTCCAACAAATACCGTCAGTGAAGGATTTCATCTGCTATACATTCGGACTAAAAGTAATAATGGCCTATGGAGTCTTCCTTTCTCACAACCCGTATTTGTTCAACGTAATTCACAAACTGCATCGTTATTTTCAATAGACCGGGTAGAATATTTTTTCGATACCGACCCGGGTTATGGAAATGGTATTGCAATGCCCATAACAGCGGCCGTTGATTTGACGAATAATTTTCAACTACCCTTAAGTACGATTGCAGAAGGATTTCATACCATTTATTATCGTGCAAAAAGTATCAATGGGTTGTGGAGTACACTTTTAGCGCAGCCCGTCTTTGTTCAACGTAATGCTCAGTCTGCTTCACCATCAACACTAAAACGAATAGAGTATTTTTTCGATAACGACCCCGGACAGGGTAATGGCACACTTATAAATGCAACCTCTAGCATGTTTGATCAAAGCCTGATTGTAGACCTTTCTTCTGCTTCAGCAGGATTTCATATTATATTTTTCAGAGCGGAGGATGTGAATGGACGATGGAGTCAACCGGTAGCCAAGCCTTTTTTCGTTGGCAAGTCAGGATCAAACATTGTAGCATTAGAATATTATTATGATGACGGGACTACAAAATCACCTATTAAAATTTACAATGGGTTCCTTGCCGGAAAGGATGTAACGATTGATTTTGCTGCTATACTTGATGGGTTGTTACCAAACACTTCATACGAAATTCATGTAACGGCCATTAACTCAGATGGAATAAGAAGTGCAGAAACTATTCACACATTTTCAACTCCTGCTGTTATTTGTGATCCCATAACTCAGCCTACTGTTACGGATGCAAGTTTATGTGGAAGTGGAAGTGTTGATCTTGTTGCCACAGGCGCAGCTGGAACACAAACCTATGTATGGTATCAAACATTAACAGGAGGAACTGCTCTAGTTGCAGGGACCAATGGAGTATATTCCACACCTACATTGAACGACACAACAACGTACTATGTAGCCATTAAAAATGGAACCTGTGAGAGTGCACGAACTCCGGTAACAGCCTTTATTAATCCCGTCCCCACACCGCCCGTTACTATTAATAATTCTTCATGCGGAAGTTCACCTGTAACACTAAGCGCATCGGGTGGAAGCAGCGGTCAGTATCGATGGTATACCACCGCCACAGGAGGAACCCCATTAGCAGGTGAAACAAATGATTTATATGCTACTCCATCTATATCCGCTTCAACAACCTATTATGTTTCAGTTAACGATGGAGTTTGTGAAAGTATAAGAACACCGGTTATAGCAACCATAAATACAATTCCACCCAAGCCGATTCTTACTTCCAGCATAGCACCAATAGGGAATGCATTGACAATCTGCAGTAGTACCACACCAACATTAAGTGCTCCTAATGGGTTTGTAACTTACGTATGGTCGAACGGGGCAACTGCACAAGAAATTACCGTCAGTGCCAGTGGATCCTATTCAGTAATCGTAACCAATGCAGCCGGATGTTCGAGTCCTGCTTCGGATCTAATTATCATTACTGTTATACAAGCACCTTGTAGCAATCAACCGCCCGTTATCAGTACCACCCTCGCATCAACTGTAATAGGTGGTGTGGCAACTATTAATCTCATTGATCTCATTTCTGATGCTGATAATAATATTGTCGCATCATCGCTTGTGGTTACCCAACAACCTGCAAGCGGGGCAAGTACCACACTTGTAAATGGAATTCTAGAAATTGATTATAAGGGAATAAATTTCGCTGGCCGGGATCAAGTGATCATACAAGTATGTGATGCCTTTGAGTGTACTCAACAAGTATTAGAAATCGATGTGATTGGCGATATTGAAATCTATAATGGGATCTCTCCAAACGGTGATGATCAAAATGAGATTTTCTTAATCCGGTATATAGATTTGCTTCCTGAAACTCAAAAAAACAAAGTAACCATCTATAACCGCTGGGGAAACAAAGTCTTTGAAGTGGATGATTACAACAACACGACAAACGTTTTTAAAGGAGTTAATAATAATGGAAATGAGCTTCCCTCAGGTACTTATTTTTATAAAATTGAGTTCAATAGTGGTAGAAGAATTGAACATGGGTATCTCATGTTAAAGAAGTAAAATATTCTTTTATGCAACTGCTATGAAAAAAAATTATACTCCTTGTATTAAGACTTTTTGTTTTAGAGAACACCATGAGTAATCGCGAAAGCCACTAATTCACCAGTGGTTTTGGTTTGAGTTTTCTTTAGAAGGTTCTGGCGATGGTTGTCTACCGTTTTTTTAGCCAGATGAAGTGTCTCTGCAATTTGCTTACTGTTATGGCCTTTTACTATCCAGCTTAGTACTTCTAATTCGCGATGTGATATTTTGGGAATAGTTTGCTGCAAGTCCGGAGTTAAGCCATCTAAACATAAAAATAACTGGCTTTGTTTTTTACGTGAGTCCATGATAGTCATGGTAGCCACACCATCTTTTTTTAAGTGTGATACATCGGTAATAAGCGTTAATATATATAACAAGCGACCCTCACTATTAAAAATTGCATCTAAGTATTGCACCATAGCCCAATAAAAAAGTCCGTTAGGATTTTTGAGACGGATAAAAACTGTACCCCTAATCTGTTTGCGTTCTCCAACTGGAACCTTACTATAATAGTCGCCAAAATATTTAGAGAAAGACAACATCTTTTCGAGGTCTTCCGGGAAACAGTTAGCAAAAAGTACATCGGGTGGGCCACCGATAAATTCGTTCATCTTTGCATGTATCATTTCTTCCAACACACCACCTGCATAAAGATTTTGAAAGGTAGTGGTATCGGCAATGAACCAAAAATACTTGCCGATGGCAAAGGTGTCAATCTGCTGCAGGGCGGGTGTAAAAAAAGAAAGTACCGAATCTCGATCCAGCGATTCGTGTGAGCCAGTTTTTTCCTGTTGAAATTCTCGAGGACTGACTTTCTTGAGATACGTATTCTTCATGCTTCGTAAAGAGTTTACAGGCACTTCATTTAAGTTCTAACTTAACATTCAGCAACCATCATTTGTTACGATTCATCCAATGTCGTAGCGAATCAGTTTCAAAATAAGGATAAATCCCTTGTATCCAAGTTCGGGATTATTGATATCGAACAGCTTGGTAAGCTTATTCGTAATGGCCAAATGTGCAAGCCGCATAGAAGTTGTTTCAGGTAATCATCACCAGCACATCAGCATTATACTTCTACCTGCTTTCAGGTATTTTGCTATGCTAAAAATTACAGGTATTCAGGTATTGAGTTTATCTGGTTCTCGCTTCACTTTTAAATACTTGATGTTCACAACTACCTCGCGCTGCAGAATAGGGATAAATCCCTATTGATTGAAGCTAAAAATAATTGCTGTTTTAAAATTGCTATTTATTCAAATTTTATTAAATAATATGAAACAACTTTTCCTTCTCTCGCTACTCATACTACCGCTCACACTCTCCGCAAAAATCTGGATTGTAGACAGCAACCCGGGCAGTGCCTCCAAAGATTTTGCCAGTTTGCAAGCAGCACACGATGGCGCCAGTGCCGGGGATACCTTGTACCTGCTTGGATCGGGTGTGAGTTATATTACG
>JBGSIM010000005.1:0-5814 GCA_041742535.1 Cyclobacteriaceae bacterium
TATTATTTGTGCTGGATTTCTTATGCTTTTCGCTCCAGCAAAAGCCAGAGAAACTCTAAGAAAAGCAGGTAGTACAAATTTTATAAATTATGCAGAAATAACGATAAGAATGATTCCAGCAATTGGACTGATTCTATATGCGGACTACTCCAAATATCCTGACATTTTCAAAGTAGTTGGTTGGTTTATGCTTGGCACTTCTCTCATTTTATATTTTGTTCCCAGAAAACTACACCATAACTACTCTTTAAAGAGCGCGGACATTTTGGAACCACTGTACTTCCAACTGCTGTCACCATTTGCATTTATTTTTGGGACTGCAATTATTTATTGCGTTGTGTAAACATATTGACATAGGTAACGATAGACGAATTTCAAAGATTTGTGAAGTTGGTTTTCTTGACCCATGACAGTGACTCGAACTTCAAACTTGGCGGTAGACAACGTTGGACTCGCTGACTCTTAACAGACGAAACCCAACAGTACACAATCGAGTAGCCCGCCTCGTCAGTTATAGCTGACGAGGTGAGGCACACACCACGTAGCGTACGGGTCGCGTACTACGCGATTCGTTAAGCATACAGCAATTGCTCTTTACATCGATTACAGTTTTGATCTACTTTAACGTAAGGCTAGAATCCGTCAATTGGCGGATAGACCGCCTTAAAACATTTCAATCAACTTAACGTACGGTCCTTCATTGAATCGTGAGGCCTCCGTAGCGCTTACGACTCGTTACTTTCAACTACTACGACCTCGGCTGACTTCTCATATATCATCACGTGATACAGAGACCTCCTCAGGTAAGACGTTTATCCTTCGGTCTATCGCTGCTACATCTACAGGCTTTCATTAATTGCACCTGAAGGTGCAAGCGGAGGAGCCAATCCCGGATTATTGCCTGTGCCATCTGTATTTGTATTGAATCAACAAGGTGAAATACTTTTTGAGTATATCAACCCGGATTACAAAAAGCGACTGACGGGTAGTCTTCTGCTCGCAGTATTAAAAGAGTTGAAATAACGGATTTGCTTTTATTGACAGCCAAATTCAATTTGTTGTAATCGATATGGCACTGTAGAACTTTATCTACAGAAATGATTCTGTTCTATACTATCTATCTTGCCTGAATTGCTGATTTGCAGCTAACTGGTCATTTATTCTTGTGGCTCAATAGTTGGACTGTTTAATTTATGAAAACTAAAATCAGTCAAGCGCTGCTCGGTGGTATCATTGCCACTGCCGTAATGTCGGCAGTAATGATGCTTGGGGCAATGATGGGTATGCCCAAGATGAGTCCACCGCAGATGCTGGCCACCATGATGGGTGTATCCATTGTAGTTGGATGGCTTTTCCATTTTATGATTGGGATAATCTTTGCCTTGAGCTATGCCTACTTGTTTCTAAATGTTGTAAGGAAAATTAATAGCCATGTTCTTCGCGGAGTAATCTTTGGGGTAGCGGCATTTATCTTTGCTCAAATCGGTATAGCTCTTTTGGATGCCATGATGGGCGGTATGCCGGCTGCTGAAGGCAGCGTTGTACTGATCATGATCGGCAGCCTTGTTGGACACATTATTTTTGGAATAGTGGTGGCACTATTTGTCAAAGAGGAAAACCTTTAATTAACGAGTGAAATCGCCCTGGTTCCAGATAAACGTATAGCAACCTAATATCAGTGGCATGGTTGATTTCGTAAAGCCCGTGCTCACACGCAAATGACCATTCAGGTTTTTTCTTTTAATTCAAAATGCATGATGATGTTGTCTCGTTCTTACTTTGAGGTGCTCACGTCCAAAACTATTTTTACATCATCACCGATTGTCATGCTGCTACCACCTACATTAAAATCCCTTCGATTAATAGTAAACTCCGCGCTGAACTGAGGGAGTCCATTTAACAGAGTGTATTTAAAAGGAAAGGTGATTTCTTTACTTACCTTTTTAATGGTGAGTGTTCCGGTAATCAAGCCTTCTCCCATTTTTGTCGCACTTACTTTCGCTGAAGCAAAACGAATCAGTGGAAATGTAACTACATCGAAATAATCTTTCTTCCGCAAATGATTGTCGCGCATATTAATGCCGGTATCAATAGTGTTTGCGTCCAGGGAAACATCAAACCGTGCTACTGAAATATTATTTGCATCAAATTGGATGCTTCCTTTTAATCCGCTTATGGTACCCTCAACGGTAGTGCCAAAATTTTTGATTTTAAAACTTGCCTTTGATGCTGCGCTCAGTGGTGTATAAACCTGTGCATTGGCCCAGGTGGAACTCAACAAGAAAATAAGGATGAACCGGTAATGCATCATGCCTAATGAATGGATAGTAACTTCTATAAATTAAAATTGCCTGGTGATACCCAAACTGATCATGCTTGACTTGTTCCGAAACCGGTCGTTGACTTCGGGTAGTTGTTGCACATGCGTTTCAGTAGTGTATTCCGTGAATAAATATTGATACGCTATTTTTACTGCGAAGTCGTTTTTAAAGAAGTAACGCAAAAAGAATTCTGAATTTAATGTACCGTGGTCATTGTTTCCGATCAGCAACGTATTTAACGTAGTTGGCTTGGCCGATGCCACCTGGCTTTCGCCCTCTGAGAGGTAAGTGGTGCTTTGCTTGCCACCAAACGAAAAACCAAGCGCATCGATATTAAATCCAGCACCAAATCTGGGTGAAAAGCGATAGCCTAAATGAATAGCAACGTTAAGCGCATTCACTTGGGCATTCTGTACATACAATGAATCAATCTTATTGTCATCAGCCGCCAGACTTGCAGGAGCCGAGGAGTAATATTGTTTGCTCCCGAAATACGAAGTAAACCTGCCGCCCAAGCCTACTTCCATCTTTCTTGATTTCCCCAGCTTCCACACATGGAAATAATCAACATAGACACTACCCTGGCTATTGCCTGCACTACCTGAAAGACTACCATAGCTAACTGTGCTATCCTGAGCGATGGACATTACAGTGGTGCCAAGGAAAAAAAGAAATAAAAGGATTCGCATGTTTTAGTGTTTGGTTGTTATACAACAATATGTGGTTGGCGCTTAGTTTCCCAGTTATGTGTCGGGAGGCCGACAATAGTGAAGTCCTTTAAAAATCATTTTGACTAATAGCGCAGGCAAAATGGAAAAGGTTGAATGGCAAATGAGATAGCATTACATTTCCTGCTTGATTAGTGAACTAAATCAATGATTTTAAATTTTCAAACTAACAAAGAAGAATTAGGTTATTATCTCAAACAACTACGTCTTATTGATGGAGCAGATCATGTTATTTCAATTGAAA
Organism: Cyclobacteriaceae bacterium; assembly: GCA_041742535.1. Taxonomy (GTDB): domain Bacteria; phylum Bacteroidota; class Bacteroidia; order Cytophagales; family Cyclobacteriaceae; genus ELB16-189. The sequence goes on from JBGSIM010000005.1 coordinate 3,294, forward strand.
AGCCAGGCGAAGGGAACATGAACTTCGTTGCACGGATCATTACGACAAAGACCAGTCTGATTTTAAAGCAGGCTAATCCTTACGTACAAAAGTATCCGCACATTCCAGCACCAATAGAGCGGTCACTGGTGGAGGCCCGATTTTATCAAACCATCAAACATTCAAAAGGGTTAGCGGCTTATATGCCTAACCTGCTGGGGGTTGATGCTGCCCATCACATTCTTGTATTGCAAAATTTCAATCAAGCTACTGATTATAGTTTTCTATATCGGAAGAATAATTTTTTAACCGATGCAGAATTAAGCCAGGCGGTTGATTTCTTAAATCAAGTACATCAGATCTCGTTAGAGACACTCGATGGTTATCCTTCCAATCTTTTGCTTCGTCAGCTTAATCACGAGCATATTTTTCGATACCCATTTTTGTTAGATAATGGTTTCTATTTAAATGGTATCCATGTAGGATTACAGGAACTTGCCTTACGCTACAAGACCGATAAGAACCTGAAATTTCGAATCGAAAAACTTGGCGAGGTTTACCTCACCCCTGATATCTCGTTATTACATGGCGATTATTATCCCGGAAGCTGGTTGAAAACGGAAGAAGGATTTAAAGTGATCGATCCTGAATTTAGTTTTGTGGGTAGCCGGGAGTTTGAATTGGGTGTGTTACTGGCCCACCTGAAAATGACAGAGGCACCCATTCATCAGCTTACTAACTTATCCAAAGAGTACCTGGCCAACCGGAGATTTAACTGGAACCTGTGCTATCAGTTTGCTGGAGTTGAAATCATGCGCAGAATTATCGGTCTGGCACAACTTCCTCTTCAATGTACCTTATCCGAAAAAGAGATTTTGTTAAATGAAGCTTACCACTATATCATGAAATCACGATGAAATATATTTTTCTATTGCTCCTTGTCTCTTTATTTGCCTGTCAGCAACCTACGGTTGATAAGAGTTTTCCTTCACCATCCACACCCGCTTTGAAAAAGGAAGGAACGCCCATCTCACTTTCACGACAAGAATATTATGATAAAGTGTTGGGCATGCTGGTCGGCTCTGCCATTGGTGATGCGATGGGTGCACCAACCGAAATGTGGGATCGCAAATCCATCGACATTCAGAAAGGCTATGTGGATACTATGGATGGAGTGATTCGTGAACGGTCTCCGGAAGGCCCCTGGGAAACCAATATGCAAGCTGGAAGCACTACGGATGATACCCGATGGAAATATTTAGGCGTTCAGTTCCTGTTAACACAATCACAGGATTCGCTTAATCCGTACGATTTTGCGAAGCATATTATCGGAGTTTATGAAAGTAAGATTTCACAAGTTGGGAAAACGCCAGAGTATGAAAACATAAATCGTGTGTTTGCTCATGCTACCTGGTTGGTGGAATGGGAGAAAGTAGCACAGTCATTTATCACTAATGATTTAGTTGGATACAATGAAAAGCTAAGCAGATTCTATGGCGGAGAAATGAGTTGTGCGGGTTTACTTTACACTCCTATTGTAGGTGCTTATTTTCCTGGTGCACCGTTAATGAGTTATAACCAGGCATTTGGGCTTACTATTTTCGACATTGGTTATGCGCGTGATATTTCAGGGCTCACGGCTGCCTATGTTTCAAAAGCGATGGAACCCCGAGTGAAGTACAATGAGATTACCTTGGTGACCCGCGATCTAGATCCACAGGAATATTTTAAGAGGCGCCTGATTGGTCGCATGGCGTTCAGAGCGTATGAGAATGCGCGATATATTTCTCATGAAGCATATTCATTAACCGAGAAAGACATTCCTGCAAATTTGCGTTTGCCGCAAAACTTCAAGCATGACGCGCTGTATTATATTCAGTTACAAAAAGCGTATTCACTTCTTGAGCGCCATTTACAGGATATTCCCTTTCATGCTGCGGAAATTCACCAGATTAACCTGACCGCTCTGGAGTTTTCAAAAGGTGACTTTAAAAAGGCCATTGAATTTGTTACCAACTTTGGAAGAGATAACGATACCGTAGGTGCTGTTACGGGTGCTATCCTTGGCGCGTATTGGGGCGTTAAAAAGCTTCCGCCAGACATGGTGACCAGAGCGTTGAAAGTAAATAAAGAAACAGTAGGATTGGACTTGGAAATGCTGGCAAAGGAATTGACAGATCATCGCATCAAAGTAATTTCCCCTGGGGAATAGACCATTGGACTATCAGACGTTTCTTCACCAAGGCAGGTCAACGATCCCATGTACCATTTGAGGTTACCTGCTTATTGGGAATGTCAATTAAATGTCTGCGAGTTGACACATTAAGGACTATTCGCCTGTCTGTTGTGATGTGTTGTTTTCTTCAGAGTACATTCAAAGTATAATCGTACCTATGAATACCAACGCATCATATTTTCGAAATGTGGCCAGTGTCATGCTTACCATGGTGTCGATAGCCATACAGGCGCAACAAGATGCCACACCTCATGCACAAAATATTCATACCGGATTTTATGCCTATGGAGGTATAGGGCCGGCTAT
>JBGSIM010000006.1:0-2917 GCA_041742535.1 Cyclobacteriaceae bacterium
ATATTTTTAGCAAAAGAGCAAGCACAAGTTCCTTTGCTATTGGGTTGGAACTCCGCAGAAATCCCAGGCATGGCATTTATGCAAGGACTTCCTTATACAGAAGAAAATTTAGTGAAAAAAGTTAAGGAAGCGTATCCAGACGATTTTGAAGAAGCGCTGAAAATGTATCCTCACAGCAATGCGAAAGAAATTGAATGGGCAGCTACCAATCTTGCATCCGATCGTTTTATTTCATACAGTACGTGGAAATGGTTTGACCTCCATCGCAAGAACAGTAGCCAACCCGTATATCGTTATTTGTACAGCAAGCTAAGACCTCCTTTGGTTGATCAGTCGTTAACTCCCGGTTTGGCAGGTGGCACGCAACAAGGTGGATTTAAAATGCCTGAGCCCATTGGCGCACCTCATGCCTGTGAGATTGAATATTGCATGGGCAATCTTGATTTGGTAAAAGAGTATGCGTGGACTGCGGATGATTACAAAGTGTCTGACACGATGCTGAACTTCTTCGCCAACTTTATTAAAACCGGAAACCCTAATGGCGACAAATTACCAGAATGGCCGGCTGCTAAAGCAACTGACCAAAATCCTCCGGTGATGATTCTTGATACCGAATCAAAATCGATTCAAGCCAATGATGCCCGTTATTTGTTTCTTGATAAGATGAGTAAGAAGTAATTTCTTATCTGAGTTCAGATAAAAAGAGACTGATCATTTAAGGGTCAGTCTCTTTTTTTCATAACGTTTCATACCATTCGTTGAAGCTATACTCATCTGCTTCGGATGACTTCAGTCAGGAAATGGTTTCCTTGTGAAATTATTCATCTACTTTGATTCGTTTATTGATTTCTGAAAGCCCAATAGTGCATATACCCCCGCTGTGATGGCTACAACAATTCGTATCCAATGGAATATTACCCAGCCTTGTAATTTACTGGCAGCAGTTGCCGCATCGTATTTCAATGCCATAAAATCTAAATTCATAGGAAGGTGATAGATGGATGTTTGAAGTATCGTTAGTGATATGCCAATAAAAGCGTACATCCAATTTTTTCTACTTTCAGATTTTTTTGCAGATTTTAGAAATAGCCAAAGGCTGCCCAGCCAGGCAGGTAAAAGTGTAACTGCTGTTGGAACTAAAAGCATTGGAAAATCTATGGCAAAGAACTTCATGAATTCTATTGGATCAAGCGACTGCCAATAAATGGCGTGACTTAATCCGATGTTGAGCATATTTCCTGCAAATGCTCCAATGGCGATAATTGTAATGTAGGGTAGTATCTTTTTCATGTTGTTATTTCTTTTTTAAGTTTTTGATCAGTCGAATAAAAATGTAGATATGACTTAGAAAGGTTGTTAAGCCGTAAGTAATGAACATTAACCAGATAAAGCCCAAGTCGTGATCGTATAGTTTTAAGCCAAAGAATTGTGGAAATGCGGTAATTAAATCAGCAAATCCTACGATATTAAAAATCCATGCCATGGGAATGGCGAATGCCCATTTGTTTTTTAGTGCAATCGCTGCTATGATGGCAAGAATCGCAGTGGACATATCCCAGATGCCCACCGTGTTTAGAAATTCACTTGGAAATCCTGAATAAAACTGCTCCTTGGCCATAAAGGATAAACCCAAATAACGGAAGGTGTTTAAAAATACTAAAGGCAGCAATGCATCCTGAATCGAAAGGTTTGCGAGGCGAGGTTTAATCCACCAATTGAATCCGAGAATAATACTGATGGTACCAATGATTGCCTGTAAATTGATAATGATAAAATTGTCCATAACATTAGTTTTTGTTAGAGGTTGGTATAGGTTGTTTATTTAATTGTTTGAAAATAAATCGTGGCGCCAAGCGGCTCATCAATTTCAATTGTTTTGAAAGACCTGGTGTGATTTCTTCTTTACCATTGATGTAGTCTTTCCAGAATAGTTCTGCGAGCTTTTCGGAAAGCATGGGTTTAAGGTTATCATCTTTCAGGTCAGCGTCTTTAGCGAGTTTAGTATCCACAACCGGAGGTAACAATTCAACAACTTTTATATTGTGAGGCTTAAGTTGTGGTCGTATGGCTTGTGTCCAAAAGTGCACAGCCGATTTGGTACCAGAATAAACAGGTGCCTGAGCAAATGGAACGTAGGCCAACCCTGAGGAAACATTGATGAGTGTGGCGCTTTTGCTCTTTTTGAGCTGTGGCAAAAAGTAATGCAACATGCGAATAGGTGCATGATAGTTGATTTCAATTTCCTCGAATTGCTTCTGCAAATCATTGTTCTCGTTAGCGGTGTCAAACAGAAGCATGATGCCTGCATTGTTGACCAATACATCGATTCCACCAAATTCATTCTGAATTTTTTCTGCTAAAGCACTCACATCTCCTTCTTTGGTCACATCACTCTGGAAACTGTGGATTTGTGGAAAGTCAACCTTCACTTTTTCAAGCTTTGCAAGATCTCTACCTATGATGATCACCGTATGACCGTGATCAAGAAATTTATGGGCTAGTGAAAGTCCTATGCCGGAACCACCCCCCGTAATGAGTACTTTTTGTTTTATTTTATTCATTAGGGTAAATCTTAAAGTGAGTTTGAGTTTAATAACTTCGTATGCATCCAAAGCATAAGTGTTGTGGGTATTAACTCTATCAAAATGCCAAAAATGATAAAGGGCGTAGCGGGATAATACCGAAGCCCATAGGCTCTAACTAGACCACCGATAAAAACGGCCACCATTAAAAAACGAAACAGTGCTATTTCAGATGGATTTCAAGCCACATAGAAAAAGGCAATGGACATGGAAGCCCAAATTGCGGCAACAAATCGATGGTTGTTATCCTGCATGGTTCCTGTTGTGGTGGGATCAAAGGAAGCGGTTGCGCCCATGAATCCGGTAGCAGCAGCGATAACACCGTATAGCACTAA
>JBGSIM010000007.1:0-6693 GCA_041742535.1 Cyclobacteriaceae bacterium
AAATCGGATATTACAGCAGGCACACCCACAGCTGTTACAACGGGTGATGGAATTGAAATGTACCCTTCCTTTGCGGGAACGATGTTGTATGCGTTCCGATCAACCATCAATACGTCTAAAATGTTGGTTCGTGTTGATGAAGTCAGTAAACAAACCGTACCTGTGTATGTTCCTAAACTTACTACGTTTTCTACGAAAGACTTTGTAAAACCTGAACAAGTAATTTTAAAAGCTGCCGATGGCACCACGGTGCATGCTCAACTCTTTATTAATCGTGCAAAAACTGGTAAGCGAGCTGGCATTGTGTTTATGCATGGTGGCCCGAAACGTCAAATGTTGCTCGGCTTTCATTACAGCGATTACTATATTAATAGCTATGCCTTCAATCAATACCTGGCGAGCCAGGGTTATGTTGTACTCTCGGTTAATTTTCGTTCGGGTATTGGCTATGGTCGCGACTTTCGAAGAGCAAAAAATCAAGGTCCACGTGGTGCCAGTGAATATCAGGATGTAGTTGCTGCGGCTAAGCATTTGCAATCACTGCCCGAAGTGAATGCTGCAAAAATTGGTTTGTGGGGTGGCTCGTATGGGGGTTACTTAACTGCTATGGGATTGTCACGAAGTCCTGAACTATTTAAAGCCGGTGTGGATTTACATGGTGTGCACGATTGGGCATTCCGTGCGCGTGAGTTTTCTCCAGGTGGCAGTTGGGGCATTACTGATAAAGACATGGATGTAGCATATAAGAGTTCACCCATTTCTGATTTAAGTAAATGGACAGCGCCTGTGTTGTTGGTGCATGGTGATGACGATCGTAATGTGTTGTTTCAACAAACTACAGACCTTGCTGAAAAACTGCGCGATAAGAATGTTACCGTAGAAGTGTTGGTGTTGCCCGATGAAGTGCATGGCTTTTTACGTTATGATAGTTGGAAGCGTGTGTTTGAAAGTGCAAAGGATTTTTTTGACCGAAATTTGAAATAGTAACTGGTCGTTAGTCTTTAGTCCATAGTCTTATTACTCACTACAACGACTCAAGACTCACTACTAAAAAAATATGAAAAAACTAGTCGTCCTTACAGGTGCAGGCATGAGTGCCGAAAGTGGGCTTGCAACCTTTCGGGATGCAGGTGGTTTGTGGGAAGGGCATCGGGTAGAAGATGTAGCCACGCCCGAAGCCTGGCGCAGAGATCCTGAATTAGTGTTGGAATTTTATAATCAACGGAGAAAGCAAGCACTCAGCGTAAAGCCAAACCGTGGTCATGAAATTTTAGCGGAGCTGGAAAAACAATTTGATGTTACCATCATTACCCAAAATGTAGATAACCTCCATGAGCGCGCAGGTTCCACAAGCGTACTTCATTTGCACGGAAGTTTATTTGAATCGCGCAGTACGCTCAATCCAAAATTAATTTATCCGATTACCGACTGGCAATTAAACATTGGGGATGTTTGTGAGCGCGGCTCACAACTGCGCCCCAACATTGTGTGGTTTGGTGAACAAGTACCCATGATGGAGATTGCAGCTTCCATAGCGAATGAAGCCGAAGTGTTTTTGGTGGTAGGCACTTCGTTGGTGGTGTATCCTGCAGCTAGCTTAATTGACTATGTACCCGATGCTGTAAAAAAATATGTGATAGACCCACGGAAACCTTCAGTGATGCACGTACCTAATTTGGATTTTATTGAGTTGGGCGCTGTCTCGGGCATGGAGAAAGTAAGAAAGATTTTGGTGGGGTAGAGTTACGTTTATCCGGCCATATTGGAGAATAAATGTACTTTCTCGGTCCTGACATAATGTAAATAAACGTAATACGTATATTCGGGTGTTGGCAGCAAGTGTGAAAAAAATTCGTGTAAATTGACAAATATGAAAAAGACAATTTTATTAACACAGAACGGACTAAGCGGGACAGTTTCCAAGTGGTTATTCGTAATACTTGGACTTTCTAATTCAATAAATGGAGTTAGAAATTTGACCGAGACACCTTTGACGAACTGGGGACTTGGACTTGGAATTTTACTTTTGGCAAGTGGACTTCTAATGGCGACACTCGGACTAATTTTATTCAATCCGACAAATATGTTCGCTCCCAAATTTGTAATTGACGACAATGAAATTCAAATTCGAGAAGACGTTCATGTAAAGACAAAGACAATAAACTGGAATGACATAAAGGAGATTACTTATAAATCTTTTGCATTGGACTTTTTATTGAACGACAACTCGAATGAATTAGTCATTCTTCGGACAAATGGAGAGACATCATTTGAGATAAAGAAATCAATCCGAGAAATTGCGGACAAGAAATCAATAAATATAATTGGGGGTTGACACACCAGCTGCCAACAAAATGTTTGCGCAATGGTGGCGGGACATCAAGGTATGAAGTTTAGTTTTTATATTACGTTTGCCCACGTGGACAGGACGCGGTTTCAATAAGCCACCACTGCGCAAACACAAACGTTGTGCTTCATTCATATTGAAAAAAGAAGAGATTAAAAATATATTTACCATCATTTTTTGTAAGTACATTTAAGGTTATGAGATTAATGAAAATGACTTAAAAAACTACTTCAAAAATACGAACTCTAGATATTTTTTTATGGACAGCGCAATGATAATCTCCTTTCTAAGTCTAATCCTACTTTTCCTTTGCCTGATTTTTTGCGCATTTTTAGTTACAGTTAAAACATCTAACAGGCTATCCAACCTACTATTGGCAGGCTATTTATTGGTAACCGCAATAGACATCAGTGCCTTTTTTTATAGCGACTTCATCACTTTTCCTCCTGGAATAGAAATGCTAAGAATAAGATTATCTGCCTTCAAAAATCCATTATTATTTCTCTATGTCCTTTCAGTAATCTACTCTGATTTCAGACTAAGAAAAATACATTTGGTTCACACACTTCCCTTTCTAATACCCTTATTAATATTAATTCCTCGTTTTATTCTTGTATCTACCTCGCAACAGATAGCTTTCTTTGAAAATTATCGCATGATGCCAGAAATTAAAATCATATCAGGAACTGGTGATTTAATTTTTACGGTCTACATGGTGGCAATTATTTATTACCTGAGAAGATATAAAAAGATTTTGCTTGAAAATTATGCATCTAATGTGCCACTTTCCATCTATAAATGGCTGGCACAGCTTATGGCTATAATCATTACAATTTCAGTATTAACCAAGATTAAGGATTTCTCCAAGTTTTCTAATGATATCGCGATTATCAATAACTACCGGATTATCGTGTTACTTGGAGGGATTACTTTTATTACCTGGCTTGTATTAAGAACTTTGCATATTCCTGACACATTCAAAGGTGTTGATTCCAAAATTCAACTAGTACAAAACCGTGCTAAAAAAAATGATGCATCTGATGAAGAAATAAAAAGTCAAATTGAACGAATCAGGAAATTTATGAATGAACATCAACCTTATCTCAATCCATCTTTAACAATTAAAGAACTTGCTCAAGAAATGGAGATGTCCGAGCGTGACCTGTCCATCATAATAAACCACCATATGAACCAGCACTTCTTTGATTTCATCAATGAATATAGAATAAGGAAGTCAATGAAATTACTAAAGGACAATGGTCCGAAAGACTTAGCCATAAAGGAAATTATGTTTATCGTAGGATTCAGTTCGAAAAACTCTTTTAATACTGCCTTCAAAAAAATATCACAAATGACACCAACACAATACCGAAATCTGCAAAAAGCATAGTCCTAATAAATAAAAGTACTCCATTTTAAAGAATTAGGACGCCTTTTTATAAAAGTATGACCTATTCATCAAGGTCAGTAAATAGCTTTGTGACATAATAATTTTAAACAATTAGCTTATGAATCAAAGACAAATTTTATTATTGCTATTTCTATGTATTGTGAATATAGCGTTCGGACAAAAACTAAAATCGGACACCACAGAGAATACCCAAAAAGAAAAGCTACAATATTTCCTCTCTCTTACAGACTCAATACGAATAGCCGGAAATAATCCGGGTATGGCTATGGCTATTATATATAATAATGAATTGCTATATAAAAATGGATTGGGTTACAGAAACCGGGATACAAAACTTCCAGTATCGAATAAAACTTTATTTGAGCTAGGCTCATTAGTAAAGGGGCTAACTGGAACGATTGCGGCTCAGTTGGTGGATGAAGGGAAAATGAATTGGGACGAAAAAGTCATCCAACTCATCCCTGAGTTGAAATTCAAAGACCCTTATGTAACTAAAAATGCTACAATAAAGGATTTATTAACTCACTATACAGGCCTATACCAACATTATAATCTGCTGTTTGGGCCTAAGCTTACTACAGGAAAACTACTGGAAATACTACCATATATGGATTTTGGAGGCTCATTCAGAGAAAAGTTTCTGTACAATAATTTCACTTATGCTCTTGGAGGGGTTGCTATGGAAAGAATTACGGGTCAATCCTTTGAGTCGCTACTGCAGCAGCGAATATTCGACAAACTTGAAATGACAAATTCTTATCCTGTTGCTTATAAAGAAAGTAATAAAACTAATTTCGCAACCGGCTACCTTTATAATGGAACAACCCCTGCTACACAATCAGCCCCCCCTAATACTACATTTTCTGCAGCCGGAACAACAGCAGCTTCCGATATTTCCGACATGACTATTTGGTTGAAAACGCTGATTAACAAAGGCACTTTTCAAGACAAACGAATACTGTCGGAAAAACAGTTTAATTATGTTACCGACCCCTTAGTTGTTAGAAATGCTAAGAACAATCGGTTCTATGGTATTGGTTGGGATATAGATACAACCGAAGAGTTTCATACCATTTCTCATGATGGAGTTACTGATGGCCATAGAAGCAGGATATTATTTATCCCCGAATTAGGGTTTGGAATAGTTGTTCTTACTAATCAAAACTCAGTATTACCGTCCATTTTAACACGTGTTGCTGAAAATATTTTTGTATATGACAGAGATATTGATTCTAGCGGATTCCTGGCATATCTAAAAAATAGTATTGCAATGGAAAAAGAATACAAAGAATTTGAGTTATTCTCAATTAAGGATGAACAAGTACTTGCAAATATGAATGGCATCTCTGGAAGATATTATCATCCTGCTTATGGAGAATTGAAATTGATTTTTAATCAGGACGACCAAATTCTATTTGAATATTATGATTTCAAAGGAAGCTTACTCTATGAGAAAGAAAAGGGTTTAACGGCCTATGTAAATCATTATTTGGGAAAGGAAAAGTACCCAATTCATGTTCTTCATAGCAATGATAATGAAATATATGGTGTTGAAGTTGCCATACCAAATACTGACCCTTTGCAATTTATAAAACAGGGAAAAGAATGATTCGACATTAATAATGAATACTTTTGATAGGTAACAACCAACTTCTACAAAATTCTGATATATTGATACAATTTGTTTGTATCGTTCTTAAAAAATTACTTTAATGAAGAATTGTTAAAGTAATTGAAAATGAAAAATTAAAACAGAAGCACAACATTATGTAAGAAATCATAGCCACGCAATGCAAACGCACAACCAAAGCTACGATTCTTACATTTAGCGTTGCCAGCCATAGGGTCGGACAGATTACAGCAGACAAAAAAGCTACAGACAATTAATGATTTTTAATCGCATTTGGACTTCAAAGGCAAAATTCCTTTTCATTTTACTGACAGTTTATTGTCATCTGACCATTGCGCAAGACGTAATCGGAGTGGACCCATTAATGAAAGAGAATAAGGTTAAAACTAAAACTCAGTTTGAGTGCAATGACAAAGGTGAAGATTGCAAAATACTCTATCAATGGACATATGATGAATTAGGAAGGCTAATCAAGAGCGTGGACTTTAGTGCAGACAAACCCTTCTCGACAGGTACTTATTCATACAATAAGTTTAACAAAACTGACTCGGTTCACAGACAGTTCATTAATAACAAAAAATATCTAAGCCAGTTGTACAAGTTTGACAAAAATGGAAATCTAATAGAATACTACAACTGCTTCGAAAAGACTGGGTGCAAAATCTCAAAGAAATACGAATACAATCAGGTTGGACTCCTTCAAAAGGAAATTGAATATAGGGACAATGAAAAAGATACTGAAACAAGTTATAAATACGATAAAGCAGGAAATAAAATTGAAATGTTGGTTGCCTTCAAAAATTCATCATTCAAGAGCACATATTTGTATGATGATAAAAACAATATGATATTCTCATTTAGCTATTCTTCGACTGGAGAAAAAATTGATAGTTCGAAATATGAATATAATAGAAAACGACAACTTACTCATTTGCAATGGATGGGCGGACTCAATACAAATAGCGAGTACACTTACGACAAGTTTGGAAATGAAATTGAATATAGATCAATCGCCTTCAATGGAAAATTAAGCGACCACAGGAAAATGAGTTATAATGACAGACTGATCATAACAAGGGTTCATTATAAATACGATAAGATAAATAGGTACTTTAAATTCATATACGAACGATATTGAATGGATGACCCTACGGCTGGCAACAAAAGTAGCTGTTGCACAACCTCTCATAGAAATGAATTTCAGAAAATTTAAGATCACTTATTCATTTTGTGAATAACTCTGTGGGTAAGTAGCTCTGAAGTTTGAAATTTTACTTTCCCGATCTTAACTTCAATATTGAGCTA
>JBGSIM010000008.1:0-23306 GCA_041742535.1 Cyclobacteriaceae bacterium
TTCGTGAACAAATTTAATGGCCATGGCGCCTTCGCCAACTGCTGATGCAACACGATTCATCGCCCCGGCTCGCACATCTCCTGCTGCAAAAATTCCCGGACTACAGGTTTCGAGCAAGAACGGTTCGCGTTTCAGTTTCCACGATTTTTTAAAAGCATCATACTTCAACAAATCGCGGCCAGTTTCTATAAATCCCTTTTCATCTTTAATGATATCAAGTTTAATCCAATTTGTAACTGGCTTAGCGCCAATAAAAATAAAAAGTGCAGCAGCCTTTACTTGCTTTCTATCTTTTGTTTGAATGTTCTCGAGACAAATTTCTTCCAATTTTTCATTTCCAAAAACTTGACCTATTATGGTTTCAGGAACAAGCTGAATGTTAGCCGTGGCATTGATCTGATCGATTAGATAGCTCGACATCGTTGAAGACAAATCCTTTTTACGAACGACTATGTACACATTCTTAGCAAAGTTTGAGAGATACATAGCCGATTGACCAGCAGAGTTTCCTCCACCTACTATGTAAACATCCTTATCGCGGCAAGAGTGTGCTTCGGTGGTAGATGCTCCGTAATAAATTCCAGCTCCTGTAAATTTCTCAACGTCCGTAGCTTCTAACGCCCGGTAGTCAACACCCGTAGTTATTATTACACTGCGTGTATTTAATATACTGCCATCACTCAGTGTAATGATTTTATAATTATCCTTTAATGAAATGTCAACTACTTCTTGTGGAGAAAGAAACTCTACTCCAAATTTCCCGGCTTGTGTTATTGCTCTACGGGAAAGCTCCGCGCCACTAAGCCCATTTGGAAACCCTAAATAATTTTCAATGCGCGAGCTCGTTCCGGCCTGGCCACCGGGTGCCCTTTTTTCAATTAATGCAGTAGATAATCCTTCCGAACCTCCATATACTCCGGCCGCCAAACCGGAAGGCCCGGCCCCTATGATTGTAACATCATACATGGTTTTAGTTGCCTTTGATTTCATTCCCGTTTTCTCTCCTACTGCTTGTAGCTCTGGGTTTAGCAAGAACGAACCATCCTCAAAAAAAATAGCAGGCAAACTTTTATTTTCAATCTTATTGAGTTCAATTAACTCACGACCGATTTCATTGGTTTCAATATCTAACCATTGGTATGGGATCAGGTTACCCGAAAGAAAATCTTTTACTTGATGCGATCGCGGAGACCATTGATATCCTACTATTCTAATGCCCTGAAACGTAGGCATGTGCCCGGCCAACCAATCTTCAAGCTGCTCATTTATAGCTGGAAATAATTTTTCCTCTGGCGGATCCCAAGGTTTTGTTAAATAATAGTCCAGTTGTACATCGTTAATCGCCCGGATAGCCGCCTCAATGTCTGAATAAGCTGTTAGCAAAACACGTTTTGCATCCGGAAAGAAAGTTTTTGCTTGTCGCAAGAAATCAACTCCCAACATTTCTGGCATGCGCTGATCTGAAAGAAAGAGCGCAACCGTTTCGTTTTTGTTTTTTAACTCCTTTAAAGATTCAAGCGCCTCGTTGGCAGAGGCTGTGTTAAGGATGCGGTACTCATTCGCGTATTTATTGCGAAGATCTCGCACCACGGCACGCAAAACTTGGGGATCATCATCAACAACAAGCAGTATAGGTTTCTTCATTCAGTTTATTATCAGGTGATTTTAGTTGTTAGGAAAGCAAATTTTAAATTCGGTTTTACCGGATAATGGATTAACATATACTTTTCCATTATGTTGAGAAATAATTCGTTGCACGACTTCAAGACCTAATCCCGTTCCTTTTCCAATTGATTTAGTCGTAAAAAAAGGATCAAATATTTTATCAAGAATATCAGGTGGTATGCCGGGGCCATTATCAATTATTGAAACCACTATAAAGTCTTGATCTCTTTGAGTTTTAATTTCAAGCTCATTGTTCGATCGTCCTTCCATAGCATCAATGGCATTATCAATAATATTGGTCCACACCTGATTCATCTCACTCACAAATATGCGTGCTTTTGGAAGGTTGGCATCAAAGCTTTCTATTAATTTAATGTTGTTCTTTTTTATTTTATGATTGAGCATTGTAATCGTATTCCGAATGCCAATATGAATATCTGTTAACTGTTTTTCTGGAGCCTGATCCATGTGAGTGTAGCCCTTTACGGAAGAAACCAATGCATTGATCCGTTTCGAAGCTTCCTCGATTTCACGCACGAGCTTTTCTGTAGTAAGAATTTGATTTAGCCAACCAATCACAGGCAATTTATCTTCTGGCCGTAACCAGGATTTTAACTTATCAAGATCTTCTATGTGTATTCCAAACTCAGCAAAAGTCTCTGTCATTTCATATCCGTTACTAATCTCATTTTCTTCTAACCAATCTCCAAGCTGATCTTCCAGGTCTGATCGCTGCATTAGAGTGATAGCCGTTTGGCCGAAGGTATTTATTTTATCGAAGACAAGATTATTCACCTTATCTACAATTTCGTCTGTCGCTTTTATTTTAATTACTCTCTTAAAATTCTCGGGCACATTTGCTAAATGCTTTTTTAGTTCTTGCGCACTTCGCACTACCGCTGCAGAGGGATTATTAAGTTCATGAGCAAGGCCTGCTGATAATTTACCAAGCGCCATCATCTTATCATTCTGTTGCTGCTGCTTGGTGAAATCCCGAACGCGATCTGTCATATTGTGCACCAAGGCCTCTGTAATATCTTGACACTGGTTAATCATTTCTGGAAAATGATCTCGATGCAAGAAAAAAAGCGAAACAGATCCGATGCCAAAACCCTCACCCGCTGCTTGCTTCATGCGTGAATAGGGAAGCCTACCAAGTATCTCCCCTTTCTCATAGGCTCCTAAATTTCTTCGATTACCGTTTTGAGTAAAATATAAGGCCACCTGTCCTTGCAACACAATCTGAAAACCCTCAATGGTGTCGCCACTTTTAAAAATCCTTTCGCTATCAGAAAATGTTCTCACTTCTCCTTTTTCGACTAACCAGGTTAGTTGGCTTTCAGGTACATCCTTAAATTCTGGTACAGTCTTAAGTTCTGTCAATAAATCATTCATGCTTAAGCGGGAAAATAGTTTGATTAATAAAGTAAAAGGTTTTTTTGAATAAAAAGGTTCTTACTTTGTAATAGCTTTAAAAACAAAAACACGTATGAAGGTAATTGTATTCCTCCTGCTTCTCGTTTCCCAAATAGGATTCGCCCAAAAACCTCAGAAGCTCTTTAATGGCAAAGACCTAACGGGCTGGAAAATTTATGGTACCGAAAAATGGTATGTTGAAAATGGAGAATTAATCTGCGAAAGCGGACCCGATAAGCAATACGGTTATTTTGGTACCGAAAAAGAGTTTAAAGATTTTGAACTAACTCTTGAGTTTAAACAAGAATCGAATGGAAATAGCGGAGTATTCTTTCATTCACAAATAGAAGGAGTGATTGTAAATGGTTGGCAGGCGGAAGTTGCTCCAATAAATATGCACAGTGGCGGAATCTATGAATCCTATGGAAGGGGTTGGCTTATACAGCCAACGGCTGATAAAGAGAAAGCTTTGAAGGAAGGCACATGGAATAAAATGAAAGTGCGTGTGAAAGGCAATGAAGTAACTACCTGGCTTAATGGCGAGCAGATGATTACACTTACCGATGAAAAAATTGGATCGCGGTCAGGTAAAATTGCGTTGCAAATTCATGATGGCGGTGGCGTAAAAGTAAAGTGGCGTAAAATTTTTATTACAGAATTGTAAAGTCATGCGCTTCTCGCGAAGAGAATTTATCATAGCAGGGGTAGGGTTTTTATTTTGGAATGGAAAAAGGAAAACACCGTTTGTTAATACAGTTACCGGGTCAATACCCAGCACTCAGTTAGGTAAAACATTAATTCACGAACATTTTTTAGTTGATTTTATTGGTGCCGATAAAATCCATGCTACCCGATGGAACCGGGAAGAGGTTATTCAAATAGTACTTCCTTATTTGCTGGAAGTTAAAGAAGCTGGCGTAAAAAGTATTTTTGATTGTACGCCTGATTTTCTCGGTCGCGATGTAATTCTTTTGAAGATGCTTTCCGAAAAGAGTGGTGTTCAAATAATTACCAACACGGGATATTACGGTGCCGTTCAAAACAAGTACTTGCCGCCATGGGCTTTATCAGAAACTCCAGAGCAATTAGCATCGCGTTGGATCACTGAATTCAAAAAAGGTATTGCAGGTACCTCGGTTAAACCTGGATTCATTAAAATTGGTGTTGATGCTGGCGAGTCTCTTTCCGAGACTCATAAAAAATTAGTGCAGGCCGCAGCGATTACACATCTTAAAACCGGACTTACAATTTGTTCTCATACTGGTCTTGCTAAAGCCGCGATGGAACAATTAGAAATTCTTCAATCAATGAGTGTTAATCCTTCTTCCTTTGTGTGGGTTCATGCTCAGAATGAATCTGATAAAAGTTATCATAGAAAAGCAGCGAGCATGGGCGCTTGGGTTAGTTTGGATGGAATTGGCTGGGGCGATTTTGATAACTATGCTGATTCCATTATTCGACTTAAAAATGAAGGCCTGCTCAATCGTGTCTTGATTTCGCACGATGCTGGTTGGTATAAACCCGGTGAGCCTCTGGGTGGTGAATTTATTGGGTTTACCAGCATCTTCAAAGAAATTATTCCTCGTTTAAAACAAAATGGATTTACGGATTCTGATGTTGATAAACTTCTGATTACAAATCCAGCTGAAGCAATGAGCCTTCGGGTTCGCAAATTATAATGCTTTGCTAAACTTCACTTTATATTTCCGAATTGTTCTCCCTCCACCAATTCATTTTTTCTCTTGGTAAATTAACCCTGTGAAGATTGAACAGAAGTCATGATAGTTGCATAAAATGTGATTATGATGGGCTAGCTCCCTCCGTTAATTAATCCCTTGACTAAAGAGGGTAATCACTATCTTACCATTAATTATTTTGATGATGAGAAAATATTTTAAAAAGTTATTAGAACCAATTCAACTGCCGAAAGACCAATCTAAGCTATTAATAACTTTCTGGAGTGGAGCCCTTTGGGGATTGCTAATTTTAGTTGGGATTATTACTTTTTTTTCTGGTTTTATTCTCCGAACTGGTATTCCAAAAATTATAATAGGGCTGGTGACGTTGATGCTTGGCGTCTTACTTTTTTGGATTTTTAGACTTCTTACAGCATGGTTCTATAAAGGTATTTTGAGAATTCCCTCTTTTGTATTTTCGCTGACTATTGGTGCTTTCCTCACGATTCTTATAGCAAAAGAATTTCGATTCAGACTTCCCGATGTTCTTTTCTATCCAGGTCTTCCCGTAATAATCCTTTGTATTGTGTTATTCTTTGGGTCTTCTTGGGTGTTGATTAAGAGAGTATCAACATCCTTGTGGTTTTATCGTATAGCTGTTTTAATTTCTTTTATTACCCTTTTTGCTATTGCTTTTTTTCTAATACAAGATGGGAGTGATCCTTTCCCTATTGAATTTGAGGCAGCACCAGTCGGCCTGCTTTCAACAAAAGGAATAAAAAATCCTGGCGAAAAAGGAGTGTACTCGTATTCTAACTTTACATATGGTACTGGTACCGATCGCAGGAGAGAAGAATTTGGTAAAGGAGTATCTTATAGGAGCCCTACCGTGGACGCCTCACTCTTATTACCGGAATGGAAAGGATCAAAAGCAAAATGGCGCGAACTATTTTGGGGTTTTGGAGTAACAGAATTTCCGCTTAATGGAAGAGTATGGATACCTAAAGGCGATGGAAAATTTCCAATTGTTTTTATGGTACATGGCAACCATAGTATGGAAGAATTCTCTGATTCTGGTTATAGTTATTTGGGCGAACTTTTGGCCAGTCGTGGTTTTGTATTAGTAAGTGTAGATGATAATTTCTTGAATGGCACTTGGTCAGGTGATTTTATGGGCAAGGAAATGGCTGCAAGAGCATGGCTGTTACTTAAACACATCGAACTTTGGAAAAATTGGAACACAGACTCATCAAGTTCATTTTATAACAAAATAGATATTGAAAATATTATTGTAGCCGGGCATAGTAGAGGTGGTGAGGCAGCTCCAATAGCAGCGCAATACAACAACCTCGCATATTTTCCAGATGACGCAAATATGAAATTTGATTTTCATTTTGGTATTAAAGGTGTTGTGGCCATTGCTCCAACCGATAAACGATATCCTAGGAGAATACACCTCAAGAATATTAGCTACTTATCCCTACAAGGATCTTACGATAGTGATGAGGCTAGTTTTTTTGGATTTCGGCAATACCAACGCGTAAAGTTTACGGACAGTTCTTTTTATTTAAAATCAGGATTATATGTACACCGTGCCAATCACGGGCAATTCAATTCGACATGGGGTAAATTAGATGCAGGACCACCTACTAGTTGGTTCCTTAATATCAAGCCATTAGTTTCATTGGCTGAGCAGCAACAAATTGCGAAAGTTTTTGTTTCTGCATTTGCAGAATCAGTATTGCATAAAGATCTAACCTATCTGGATATTTTTAAGAATTCGGCTTCTGCAGCTAATTGGCTCCCAAATGCAATATTGCTCAATACTTACTCCGATTCAAAGACACACTATATTGCCAACTTTGAGGAAGACATTGACATAACCACAGGTTCAATCGAGAACATTTCTCTGCATGGAAATGAGTTAGCGGTTTGGCGTGAAGAAACGCTAACCTATAGAGATAAAGACACACAAGGAAACAATGCAGTCGTGTTGGGATGGGATAAAACTCAGGATTCAATCAAACGTGTACCTGAATTTCGCCTTTCATTTCTTAAGCCAATCGATTTAAAATCTATCAATGCAATTTTTATTTCAATGGCGCTTGGCAATCCATTAGATCTCAAAAATGAAAAGCGCAAGACAAATACAAACAAAGAAAAAGATGATCCAATTAATTTCTCAATTCAACTTGAAGATAGTCTTGGCCACAAGGTTAAAATAGAACTAACCTCAATTAAAAAACTTGCCCCACGCCTCAAGGTACAGTTTGAAAAGCTAAACCTTCTTCAAGAGAGTTATGGAAGCATCTGGGAACCAACGTTTGAAACACTTGAGATTCCCTTGAGCAGAGACTCCAAATCTTTAAAGAACATTAAACATATTCGTTTTATGTTTGATCTTTCGCCAAGCGGTATTGTTATTCTAGATGACATTGGATTAGAAAGAATTTCTACCAAATCTAAAATAGATTGAATTTACTGATTTCGGTATAGATAAACTTCTCATCACAAATCTCGCAGGAGCATTAATATTCTATTAGTAAATTATAATGCTCCGCTAAACTTAATTTTATATTTCCGAATTGTTCTCCCTATCAAAATACCTCCAATAACTCCGGGTAGTATCCACAGCACCCATTGAAATTGTGGGAGTTGAATATTTACAACAATAAATGCGGTCACCGCAGAAATATAACTTCCACCCATGCTGCTGATATGACCATACCACCAATGCATTTTTTCTTTTGGTGGACGTATAAAGCTTCTCACATCACTGATTAAGAAACTCATCCCCAGCAGACCAAATACGATCGCAACTATTCCCATACTTAATCCGCTGATAATATTCCAACTGCCCCAAATAACTAACCCCAAAAGAAATAGACCCGAGATTGTTGTGATTAACCAATCTACCGGAGCTGCCTTTTGACCTTGATGCAATTTCTTTAGGGATAAAATCCGATAACCACGAACTGTCATGTAATAGCTGAAAAATGCTACCATCAGCAAAAAATCTTTATGATGACCAATGGCCGTAAAAAGGGCGCCAATAAAAACTGCTGTCATAGCCCAGAAATAAATCTTACCTGCCAGACGATGAGTTTTGCTCCCTTTTAAAGTAAGCATGGCAACAAGCCCACTGATGAGAGCAATCGTTCCACCGGCAATGTGTATCACCAGCATTCCTGACAAAAATTTTTCGATGTTCATAAATCAAAAGTAGTCTCTGCTCATCTGCCTCAACTATTTTGTTTACTGAATTGAGTGATAAGGGAGATGAATTGTATGAGCAAACAAAAAGGTCTTCCTTTCGAGAAGACCTTTTCTTTTAAATTTTATGAGTTAGATCAATGCTGCTCTTGCAGACCGTGCGCATAGTTCAAAATATTTTGAACTGTCTTTGCAGAAGGCTCCAATCTTGAAGCGTTCAATTCTTTATGCATAGCATTCAGTTCTTTGTACTGGCTAAGCAGGGTACTGTCCAGAAGGAGTGCTTTGTTAATCTCCCTCGTCTCCTCTTCCGAGGTCTCGTGGTATAGAAACCGGATCAGATCGTCTTGGGTAAAAGTCTTTGTCATAGGCAATATTATTTTTGGTCATTTTCTTTCTCAAGTTGATGAGTGCATAACGCATTCTTCCCAGTGCTGTATTAATACTCACTCCGGTTCTGGTAGCAATCTCCTGGAAACTCATTTCCAGATAATGGCGCATAATCAAAACCTGTTTTTGCTCTTCTGGTAATTCCTTCACCAAATCGCGAAGACGCGACTTCGTATCGCGCATCATTTGCTTGGTTTCATATGAATCTTCAGAAAATTGCATGGAGTCGAATACCCGGCTACCGTCTTCCAATATAACTTCGGGGTACCTTTTCTTTCTGCGGAAATGGTCGATAGCCAGATTGTGTGCTATCCTGCTCACCCAGGGTAAAAATTTACCCTCTTCGTTGTAACGACCACCTTTAATTGTGTTAACTGCCTTGATAAAGGTATCTTGTAACAGATCCTCCGCCTCATAGCGATCTTTAACAATCATGTAAATAGCCGTATAAATACGGGATTTGTGTCTTTGAAGTAGCATCTCGAACGCCTCTTCGTTACCGGTTTGATAGAGCGAAACCAACTGGCTGTCGCTTAATCTGCTTTCAATCATCTTGCTGTCGTTTAGGTAACGTAGATGTCTCAGTCGATAGTATGTGGGTTAAATGAATTGTTTGAGAAATGAAAAATAGAAAAGAAAGATCGAAAACTCAAAAAAAATGAAAAATAATTTGCCTTCTATCAATTTTCTTGTGCTATTTGAGGCCGATTTTTAACGACAATGGCAGTAGCAAAGAAACGAGTAATAAAAAGTTTAGAAAACCTGGGCGAAGATCTCAGAGAACTATTAAAAGACCAATATCCGAACGGATATGATGGGAGCATCACCCGAATAATGAATGCGAAAAAGGAACCCATCTTTGTGTTTCCTTTAGAAACAGATGATTCTATTTATCTGGTGAAAGTGCCCGCTACTAAAAATAGTGATGGTGGGTATGATGTTGACTCCAGCGAAAAGCAAGAGTTTGATGGGGATGACGATGATAGCGGTTCAAGCCGTGGTGATTTTGATAACAGTGATGATTTCGATGGGGATGGGGATGCAAAAGAAGCAAGCTACGATCCCGACTTTGATAACTAACTGATAAACAAGGTTGACAAGAACCACTCAAAATATTTGGGTGGTTTTTTTATTGCCATTGCATGAAGGTTTCAAACTTGGTTTGCATTCCATGTAGGACAAGGTGCTTCATTTTTCTACTTTTGCGGTTTCCATGCAGCCAACTCCCAACGATTCTTACTTAGACGACCTCGATCCCAAAGAGTTCATCATCATAAAACGGGCTCGGGTAAATAATCTCAAGAATCTGAGTGTTGCTATACCCCGGAATAAACTGGTAGTTGTAACGGGTCTCTCAGGTTCTGGAAAATCTTCCTTGGCTTTCGATACGTTGTTTGCCGAAGGACAGCGCATGTACGTTGAAAGTTTGAGTTCTTACGCGCGCCAGTTTTTGGGGCGCATGGAAAAACCTGAAGTAGATTACATCCGTGGAGTTTCTCCAGCCATTGCCATAGAGCAAAAAGTAAATACCCGCAATCCACGCTCAACAGTCGGTACTACAACTGAAATCTATGATTATCTAAAACTTCTCTTCGCACGAATTGGTAAAACCTATTCACCTATAAGCGGAATAGAAGTGAAACGCGACACGGTAACAGACGTTATCGACTTCATCAATAAGAAAAAAGAAGGTACGCGCATTATGATCACATGCTCCCTTAAAGTAATGAAGGGAAGAAAGCTAAGCGATGAACTTAATCTTCTATTAAGCAAAGGCTATGCGCGTATTTTAGTAGATGGTGAAGTAAAATTTATTGAGGAAATAGTAAGCCCTTCCATGACGGTGGATGGAAAGGGCAAAAAGAAGTCACCAAAATCAAAGGAACTGGATTCTGAAATTGAAATTCTAATTGATCGCGCTGCAGTAAATGCAACTGATGAAGATTTGACTTTCCGACTTTCCGATTCTGTACAGACAGCATTCTTTGAAGGTCATGGAGATTGTGCAGTTTATGTTGAAGGAGAAAAGAAAATTAGTTTCTCAGATAAATTTGAGTTGGATGGTATTCACTTTACCGAGCCCTCCATAAATCTATTTAGTTTCAATAACCCCTTTGGTGCTTGCCGGACCTGCGAAGGTTTTGGAAAAATTTTGGGTATTGATGAAGATCTTGTGATACCCGATAAAAGTCTTTCTGTTTTTGAAGGTGCCATTGCTCCGTGGCGTGGTGAAGTAATGAATGAATGGGCGAAGCCTTTAATAAAAAATGGAATCAAGTTCGATTTTCCGATTCATCGCCCATACGGGGAATTGAATCAAAAGGAAAAAGATTTATTATGGAATGGCAATCAATATTTTGAAGGTCTTCACGCGTTCTTCAAATACTTAGAATCCAAGACTTATAAGATTCAATATCGGGTCATGCTTTCACGCTATCGCGGAAGAACAACTTGCCCCGATTGTAGAGGAACCAAGCTTAGAAAAGATGCAGCCTATGTAAAAATTGCCGACACCTCAATTACTGATCTCGTGTTGATGCCAATTGAAGACACGCTGAAGTTCTTCACAGCGATTTCTCTTCCAAAGTATGAACAAAAGGTATCTGATCGGATTTTAACTGAGATTCGCTCGCGCCTGGAGTACATGGAGAAAGTAGGACTTGGCTATCTTACGTTAAATCGTGTTACCTCCACATTGTCCGGTGGTGAGTTTCAGCGAATTAAATTGGCAACATCATTGGGTAGTGCATTGGTTGGTTCCATGTACATCATGGATGAACCCAGTATTGGCTTGCATCCACGTGATACTGCTCGCATGGTGGAGGTGTTAAAATCACTGCGCGACATGGGCAATACGGTGATCGTAGTAGAGCACGAAGAAGAGATTATGCGTGCGGCCGATCAGATTATTGACATTGGTCCGGATGCAGGCGCCCATGGTGGAAAATTAATTTTTCAGGGTTCCCAAAAAGACTTGAATAAAAAAATAGTTTCTCACACTACTAACTATCTCACAGGTGTTGAGAAAATAGCCGTGCCAAGGCAGCGCAGAAAATGGAAAGATTTTCTGTTGGTTGTTGGTGCTCGTGAAAACAATCTAAAAAATTTAACCGTAAAATTTCCATTGGGAATTCTTACAGTTGTTACGGGTGTAAGCGGTTCTGGTAAATCAACTTTAATAAAGAAAATTTTATATCCTGCTGTGGGCCGATTGAATGGTTCTGTTTCAGAAACTCCTGGAAAGTATGACCGACTGGAAGGTGATGTAACAAAAATCTCGCAAGTAGAATTTGTAGATCAGAACCCAATTGGAAAGTCATCCCGATCCAATCCGATCAGTTACGTAAAAGCCTATGATGTAATACGCAATCTTTATTCAGAGCAAACACTTAGCAAACAGCGTGGCTATAAGCCTTCTCATTTCTCTTTTAACGTAGATGGCGGTCGCTGTGAAACCTGCCAGGGTGAGGGCGAGATAAAAGTAGAGATGCAATTTATGGCCGACATCTTTTTGAAGTGTGAAAGCTGCGAAGGCAAACGCTTCAAACAAGAAGTGCTAGAAGTTGAATACAAAGGCAAAAATATTTACGAAGTGCTCGACATGACGGTAGAGCAAAGCCTTGAGTTCTTTAAAGAGAAAAAAGCTGTCTACGACAAAGTGTTACCTCTTTTTGAAGTGGGTCTTGGTTATGTAAAATTAGGTCAATCATCCAACTCACTCTCAGGTGGTGAGGCTCAGCGCGTAAAGCTTGCTTCATTTTTAGGGAAGAACAATTCAGACTCCTCTTCCAATATTCTTTTCATTTTCGATGAGCCTACCACCGGCCTGCACTTTCATGATATTTCTAAGTTGCTAAAAGCAATTAACGCCTTAGTGGATCAGGGTCATACTGTGATCATCATTGAACATAATCTTGAGGTGATTAAATGTGCTGATTGGATTATTGACCTTGGCCCTGAGGGGGGCGAGAAAAAAGGCGGCAATCTTCTTTTTGCGGGCACACCCGAAGAGATGGTGAAAAAAGACGTTGGCTATACCGCTGCGTTTCTAAAAACGAAACTGGACTCTTAATACTAATTGCTAGCGCTGTTCTAGTGCTATCTAAACAAGCTTACTTTTTTATAGAACGGATTTGATCCTTCTAAAAATCTTTGTTTATTTACTTAGCAAAGTATAAGGATATACTAATAATAACTATATGGCTAAGGAATTTTTAGGGGAATTTGAAGAGTTGGTTTTAACCCTCGTAGCTGCCTTGCAAGAAGATGCTTACGGTGCAGCGATTGCAGATGAGATAGAAACCCGCATGAAACGAAATGTGAATCTAAGTGCGGTGCATGTAACACTCTACCGATTGGAGGACAAAGGGTATCTCAAATCAGGGTTGGGTGGCGGCACTGCCGAACGTGGTGGCCGCAGAAAAAGAATTTATACAATTACCAATGCAGGTTTGGCTATGCTTAAAGCGATGAAAGAGACACGGTTGGATTTATGGAAGTTGGTCCCCCAGTTGAAAATTGGTTAATCGCATTTAGCTAATGAAAGAATCTACTACATATCATTGGATTCTCCGTCTCCTCAGCTGGTTCTGCCCTGCTCATCTCTGCGAAGAAATAGAAGGTGACCTGATTCAGCATTATGAGCGCGACCTTAAAAAATTCAGCGAACAAAAATCAAAACGAAGACTAGTATGGAATACGATTCGGTTCTTTAGACCAGGGATTTTGCTACGAAATAAAAAATCACGAATAAAACTAACCTCAATAAATATGCTTATCAATTACTTTACGGTCGCCTGGCGAGTGATGCTTCGTAATAAAGCATTTACATTCATCAATATTTTTGGATTAGCCTTAGGAATTACCGGCTCCTTACTCCTATTTCTTTGGATCAAGCAAGAGTTGAATTACGAACAATTTCATGCTGATAACGATCGAATCTTTGTGGCGTGGAACCGCTCCCTTGGAAATAACCAAATTGATTGTTGGGAAACAACTCCGCGCGTATTATCCCCCACGCTTAAAGAAGAATATGCATCGGTGGAAAGTGCCGTAAGCTACGCGAAATGGGACGCGGTTCATTTGTTTACGGTTGGTGAAACAAAACTACTTAAAACAACAGGTGTGTTCACCGATTCTTCCTTTCTCACCATGCTTTCCTTTCCATTATTAAAGGGCGATCCAAGAAAAGCAATGAGTGAACCAAGCTCATTAATAATCACCGATCGTTTTGCAAAGCAACTCTTTGGCGATGAGGAAGCTTTTGGAAAATCTGTTACCATTAGTCAAGAAGGTTATTCTTTTGAATTTACAGTAACCGGTGTTTTGAAAGATCTTCCTTCCAATACAGATTTTAATTTCGAGTATATCATCCCATTTACTTTTCTTGAAAGCCTTGGGGAGAAAGATACCTTTTGGGGAAATAACTCTGTTACAACCTATGTAAAATTAAAAACGGGAACATCTGAAGCATCATTCAATGAGGCTGTAAAAGATATTGTGAAGAACCACTTTGATAAAGGGCAGGACATCGAGATTTTCCTTTATCCATTAACTAAGATGAGACTTTACTCGCGTTTTGAAAATGGTGTGGCGGTTGGTGGTCGAATTGAGGTCATTCGCATGTTAGGATTGTTGGCTATATGTCTTACTGTTATTGCCTGTATTAATTTTATTAATCTAAGCACGGCTCGTGCACAAAGACGGGCAAAAGAAGTTGCCGTACGAAAAGTTACTGGTGCACACAGGATATCATTGGTCTTTCAATTCTTGTGCGAATCTATACTCGTTGTGCTGGGCGCTGGAATACTTTCATTGTTATTTGCTTATATGGCGCTTCCGTTCTTTAATACACTTATAGGACAGCAACTTTTCATCGACTTTACCAACACAACTTTTTTGTTAAGTGCGTTTGCGTTCATTTTATTGATCGGTGTTTTAGCGGGCGGTTATCCAGCACTTTATCTCTCAGCGTTTCACCCGGTTAAAATTTTAAAGGGGCTAAGCTCTTATCATAGCAAAAGTGCATTAAGAACATTTTTAGTTGTTATCCAATTTGGTGTTGCCATCACATTAATAGTTTCAGTGATTGTTGTTCGCAAACAGATTGAATTTGTGCAGAATCGTAATGCGGGATATTCAAAAGATAATCTGATTTATGTTCCCCTTACGGGGGACCTGTTTAAAAACTATTCAGCCTATAAAAACGAGATTCTTCAGGCGGAGCTAGCCACATCTATCACCAGAACAAGCGCCCGGATGACCGAGCAATGGAGCAGCACGGGTGGTATTGGTTGGAATGGGAAAGACCCATCCAATAAAACAGACTTCGAACGTTTTTATATGGACGATAAATTATCAACCACAGCCGGACTTACCCTTGTGCACGGTCGTGACATTGATTTGATAAAATTTCCATCCGATTCAACAGCGGTACTTTTAAATCAAACTGCTCTCGATGTTATGGGTTTCGAAAATCCAATTGGAGAAATCCTTTCAGACGATAAGCGCGAATATCATGTGGTAGGAGTTGTTGAGGATTTTATCCTCACTTCCCCGTTTCAGAAAGTAGAACCGATTTTGTTATTCTGCGGCAGCAAACTCAGGAATGCTTTTAATGTGGCATACCTTAAGTTAAATACTGATAATTCAACTTCAGACAATCTTCACAAACTCTCTGAGCTGACAACAAAATATAATCCTGAATATCCTTTTGAATATCACTTTGCGGATGCCGAGTATGAGCGCAAGTTCAGCAACTTAAAAACTACGTTAACTACCACAACAATTTTCACATCCATTGCTATATGCATTGCCTGCTTAGGATTACTGGGGCTATCTACTTACATGACGGAAGCACGCGTGAAAGAAATTGGAATCAGGAAAGTGATGGGCGGCACGGTACTGGGAATTACAAAGCTATTAAGCCTTAATTCCCTAAAGCCAATAGTAATTGCAGTTATCATCTTTACTCCGGTTGCCTGGTATTCGATAGACTGGTGGCTGCAGTCTTTTGCTTATCGCATAAGCATTGATGTCTGGATTTTTATTTATGCAGCCATCGCTCTTTTGTCAATAGCGCTTTTAACGATTGCAACACAAACCATTCGAGCGGCCACAGCAAATCCGGTTGATAGTTTAAGAAATGAATAAGAGGATAGAAAATTCATTTGCCTTTAGATTACTGCGTTGTTTCTGCCCGAATCAGCTTTACGAAGAAATAGAAGGCGACCTTCTACAGAAGTTTGAGAAGGATGTAAAAGTGTTTGGAGAAATAAAAGCAAAACGAAGATTGCTTTGGAACGCCATCCGATTCTTTAGACCAGGAATAATTTTAAGAAATAAGTTCAAACCAAAATTTATCAATTCTATGTTGCTCAATAACTATTTAAAAGTAGCGTTCCGAAATCTGTGGCGCAGCAAAGGTTATTCATTTATTACGATTGGCGGATTAGCGATAGGCATTGCGTGTAGTCTGGTTATTTTTCTTTTTGTGCATGGCGAGTGGAGTCATGACAAAGGTTTTTCAAACGCTGACCGGACCTATCGCATTGGTATTTCCTTTTTTAACATTGGCAAGTTTGCCAGTGCCCCTGAAGCACTACTTGATGTGTTGCCCAAAGAATTTGGTGGGATTGAAACCGCCACGCGAATCATGCAAGATAAGAATGTGCCCATCAAAATCGATGATCAAACTCTAATAGAACCTATTGTCTACCATACTGACTCAGCTTACTTTAAAATCTTTGACTATACATTTATCAGTGGCAACGCTGCGCGTGCATTAAGCGGAGCCAATGAAGCAATACTTACGGATGATGTGGCTAAAAAATTCTTTGGTGATACAGATGTAATCGGCAAAACCTTTGAGGTTGGTAAGACACATGAGGTGTACACAATTACCGGAGTGGTTAAAAATTTAAATTTCAATTCGCATCTTAAATCACAACTGTGGTTATCCAATCAAAATAAACTAACCAAAAGTGCTGTCTGGTCATCGGCTGCATTTTACAGTTATGTGTTATTGAAAGAAAATAATAGCGAAGCCGATTTAAACAATGCACTGGATTTACTCTTTGAGCATCATGTTTATCCTGAGTCCGGAAAGCCAATGGGCTTTGCCACGTTAGAAGATTATCGCAAAAATGATATGGCGATTAAATTCTATGTACATAACCTGAAAGACATCTACCTTCATTCAAAATTAAATTT
Source organism: Cyclobacteriaceae bacterium (assembly GCA_041742535.1). GTDB lineage: Bacteria > Bacteroidota > Bacteroidia > Cytophagales > Cyclobacteriaceae > ELB16-189. The sequence goes on from JBGSIM010000008.1 coordinate 16,572, forward strand.
TGAACTCTCGCCTGGCGGAAATGAAACTAACATTTACATTTTCTCAGCCATATCATTATTCATTCTCATTCTTGCTGCCGTAAACTTTGTAAATCTAACTACCGCACGTGCAACTCGCAGAGCCAAAGAAGTTGGCATTCGCAAAGCATTGGGCACACTAAGAAGTAAGTTGATTGGGCAATATCTGCTGGAATCTGTGACTACGAGTATACTGTCCATGCTAGTCGCATTGCTATTAGCCGAAGTATTTCTCAGGATTTTTGAATCCGTTACCGGAACACCATTGCCAACAACTATCTGGCAAACACCTTACACGGTTGGCATGTTTATTCTGTTTTCACTTTTGGTTGGAGTTCTCTCGGGAATTTATCCTGCATTCTATCTCACCTCATTTATTCCTGTAAAAGTTTTAAAGGGTACTATTGAAACCGGGGGCGCTTCCTTCAGAAATTTTTTGGTTGTATTTCAATTTACGATTTCCATTCTGTTAATCTCTTGCGCATTAGTAGTACAAAACCAATTGCATTTTATGGCTACTAAAGATCTCGGGTTTGATCAGCAAAATGTTTTAACAATCGATCGGATGAATTTATTGAAAGATTCACCCAATGCTTTCAGGAATGAACTTGCATCGCTTCCCGGGGTAACTGCTTCCAGCTTTCACACAGGTGAGCCGGGTAGTAATCGTGTAATGACTTTTTCAACGTATCAAACTCCAAAAATGGATCATCCGGCATCCATCTTTACCTATTCCGCAGATGAGAACTTTCTCTCGTTAAATTCAATGAGGTTAAAAGCCGGGCGGGATTTCAATAAAGAGTTAGCTTCTGATTCTTCTGCTATCATTTTAAATGAAGCAGCTGTTGTGGCACTTGATCTTGGTGAAAATGCAATAGGTGCTGTGATCAATGAAAACCAAAAAGTAATTGGTATTGTCAGCAATTTTCATTGGGAATCGCTACGCAACGAAATTGCTCCGCTTGCCATTGTGATGGGGAAAAACAACTGGGAACTGGGATTCAAACTGGAGGCGAAGGCTATCCCAGCTTTTCTTGTAGCGGCTGAACAAAAATGGAAACAACATGTACCAGACGAACCATTTCGTTATCACTTTCTGGATGCAAACTTTGGCGAACTCTTATCTAAAGAAAAAATCTTTGGCAAAACAATTACCGTCTTTACAATGCTAGCAATTTTAATTTCTTGCCTCGGACTTTATGGTCTTTCGGCTTTCACAGTTGAACAACGAACAAAAGAAATTGGAATTAGGAAAGTATTAGGTGCCTCGGCTTATCAGATTGTAGGACTACTCAATAAAAAATTCACGCTACTGGTAATAATCGCATTAGTTATCAGCGTGCCTTTGTCTATTTATCTTCTTCAACAATGGCTAGACGGTTTTGCTTATAAAGTGGAATTAAACATTGGCTTGTTTCTTATCACGAGCCTCATCTCAATTCTTATTGCCTGGATAGCGGTGAGTTATCATTCGATGAAGGCAGCCAATATCAATCCAACAGATACTCTTAAATATGAATAAGGATAGTAAATTAATGAATGATGCTTTCAAATAAACCATTTCAATTCCTCCGCTGGTTCTGCCCCAGACATTTGGTGGAAGAAATTGAAGGTGACTTAATTCAGAAATTTGAAAAAGATATAAAAAGATTTTCTCAGGCGTCAGACACTTCAAAAGTGTCAGACGCCTATGCCCTAAGAAGAGCAAAGCAAAGATTGGTATGGAATACAATTCGATTTTTTAGGCCGGGAATAATTTTAAGAAATAAACTCTCACTTCAATCACATCCCCTTATGATTCTAAATTACTTGAGGTTTAGTTTCCGCAGCATGCGCAGACACTCTGTTTTTACTTTTGTAAACATTACAGGGTTAGCCGTGGGTATTGCGGTTTGCCTGCTCATGTTTAATTTTGTTTCGTTCGAAAAGAGTTATGATACATTTTTTCCACTATCAAAAGACATTGTGCGCGTTAGTTATTCGCGTTTAATTGATAAAGAATTACAATACAGTAAAGCACAAATTTTTCCGGCCGTTGGCGAAACGCTGAAATCAGAGATTCCGGCCGTTGAAAATTACACACGTCTATTTCCGATTACCACACACGTTGAGGCCGTGATGATGATTGGAGAAGATCGCGAACGGAAAACTTTTATGGAATCATCTGTCTATGCCGTTGACTCAACCTTCTTAACCATTTTCCCTCTGGAGTTTATTCAGGGTGATGCCTTAACTGCGCTCAATGGAGAGAAGAAATTAATTCTTTCAGAATCATCAGCTCAAAAATACTTTGGAGATTCTGATGCTATCAATAAAATTATCCATTGGGAAGGTATGGGCGATTGGTTGGTAACAGGTGTTTACAAGGATTTGCCCGCAAACTCACATATGAAGTTTGATTTTCTAGCCTCATGGATGAATGTGTATGGAGACCGAAGTGCGTGGAATTGGGATGGGTTTTATACCTATCTGAAACTACAACCCAATGCTAATCTGGCGGAAGTAGAAAGCACCATGCAAAAAATCTTAACCGCCAAAATGGAAAGCAACGAGAATGCTAATCGGACAACAACCAGTTTTTTCCTGCAACCTCTGGAGGATATTCATTTGCATTCGAATCTCACGAGTGAAATGCAAGTAAACGGAAATGAACAAACGATAGAGGTTCTTCAGCTGGTTGCTGTTTTTATTCTCGTTCTCGCATTGATCAATTATCTCAATTTATCGGTGGCTCGCGCCATCCGAAGAGCAAAAGAAATTGGTGTTCGTAAAATTGTTGGCTCAAGTCGGCATCAGCTTCAACTTCTGTTTTTTACAGAATCGTTTCTCATCAATCTTATTTCCCTTGCTATTGCATTAACACTGACAATCGTGCTCTTACCCGTTTTCAACTCGTTAACAGGAAAGCAAATGGAAATGACTGTTCTGTTAAATCCAATATTCATTTCTATTGTCTTAGCCTTCCTGGTTATCTTTTCCATTGTCGTTGGATTTTATCCCACAAGGAACCTTGCTTCAATCAATCCCATTCAGGCTATGAAGGGCGGTAAGCTTTCAAATTTAAATGGGCAATTTACTAGAAGAGCTTTATTATCCGTCCAATTTCTAACTACCATTTTGTTAATCAGTGCAACTCTAATCATTCAACGCCAGGTTTCTTTTATGCAAAGTCAGGAACTGGGTTTCGATGTGCATCAAAATGTTGTTATCAAAACGATTGGTGGTCCTGGAGCCGAAATGGATAGCACGTTTACAAACAAAATAAATCTTTTTAAGAGCAGGGTTAAAGACGAGGCATATGCTGTTAATGCCACAATTACTTCTTCAATTCCCGGTCGCGAAAATGAATGGTTGGGTCGTTTAAGAAAATCCGAAGACAATCCTGAATTGATTTCAACCGCTCGCACACGTGTGGATACAGATTTTATTGAAACCTATGGTTTGAAAATAATTGCGGGAAGAAATTTTTCTGAAGAAAATCCCAAACAAATTATTTTAAATGAAACCGCTGTTGCCATGCTTGGTTATAAAAATGCGCAAGAGGCTATCGGAAATTTGTTGATGGGTAGCAGCGAGATTATTGGAGTGGTGAATGATTTTCATGAACGATCACTCCAGGAACCCATTTTAGCTTCTATGTACACACCGGGGCAAGGGTATATGAAGTTTATTACGGTTAAAATAAACTCAAATGATGCAGGTGGAGCAGTTGAATCTCTTCATCAGCAATGGTCAATTATTTTTCCGGATAAACCTTTTGATTATTTCTTTCTGGATGAATTCTTCAATCGGCAATATCAACGGGAACAGCAATTGCAAAAAGTATTTGGCTATTTATCGGCAATTGGCTTAAGTATAGCCTGCCTTGGTCTTTTTGGATTTACCTACTTTATGACGTATCAACGCACTAAAGAAATTGGCATTCGCAAAACTTTAGGCGCCACCATGCTAAATATTATTCGGCTACTCTCTACAGAGTTTGCAATCTTATTGATGCTGGCTGGGTTGATTGCTTTTCCGATTAGTTATTATGTAAGCAACTTCTGGTTAGCTAATTATCCTATTAGGATTTGGTTAGGCTCTGTAGATTTTATTTCCCCCGTTTTACTGGTGGCTTTTTTTGCTTTTGCTTCAATCTTATTTCTCTTAATCCGATCAGCAAAGACAAATGCTACTGAGGCATTGAAGCATGAATGAAAGAAAGTGTCCAGCACAAAGCACTGGACACTTCTACAATTAATACTTCGCTGGGGCTCCATTTACTGGAGTGGTCTTCTTAATAAAATCACGAATGTGTTCGTTGGAAGTAGCCAGGTCTTCGGCCCGCAAGTACATCATATGTCCGCTGCGGTAGCCTTCAAAGCGCAGGCGATCTTTTAGTTTTCCACTTGGGTCTAATTGCCACATGGAATATTTGGCATCAAAGTAAGTAGTGGCTCCATCATAATAACCCGACTGAATCATCACCTGCATATAAGGATTTTCAGCCATCGCCAAACGAAGGTTCTCTCCGGTATTGTCATTTGAATTATCCCACGGACGAACTGGGCCAAACATATTGTATTGTAAATCAGTTTTGAATTTCAATACATCGCGTAAGTAATAATTAATTGCTGGTGTGAAGGAATGCAACCAGGAGGTAAGCTCTGAGTTATAATCAGGACTTGTGCCTGCGCTCATTCTGTCAATTCCTTTATAGCGTGAATCCAAACGGCCTACTGTAAATCCCTTATCGCGCAAAAGTTCTTTCCAGAAAAACTGTGTAGGTACAGCAAGGTTGTGATCCAAAATTACTTTTTCTGATAATCCTGAATAGCGAGAAATTTTTGCAGCTACTTGTTTGCGTTTCACTTCATCTATAAACCCACCTTTCGCTAATGTTGGAATTAATTCATCAATTGTAAATGCTTCTGATTCTGCCAGCACATCATTTAAATCTTTTTGTTGAAGGTCTGCAGGCAGGGCTTTGTGGTACCACGCTGCTGCTGTAAAGTATGGAACAGATAACGCATCGTTCACCGGGCCATCACGTTTGATTCCTATTTCCGTTGGCGATACCAAAATCACACCATTAAGATACATCCAATGATTGTTCTGAAGATCCAGCGCCAAACCGGATACACGCGTGGTTCCATAACTTTCACCAATAATATATTTAGGGGATGTCCAGCGACCCGCGCGCGAAACAAAATTATCGAGCCAATCACCTAAATATTTAATGTCGGCATTCACGCCAAAGAAGGTTGACTTCTCAGCTTTGGGATCTAAAATTCTTGAGAAGCCTGTGTTAACAGGATCGATGTAAACAATATCAGCAACATCTAAAATTGAATGCGGATTGTCGCGCACTCCGTAAGGTTGAACCGGATAACCTTCTGAGTCGATGTTCAGTTGTTTCGGTCCTGTATAGGCAACATGCATCCACACCGAAGCAGAGCCGGGACCGCCATTAAAAGAGATTAATAAAGGACGCTTACTTTTATCTGATACATCAGTACGCTCATAGTATGTATAAAATAAAGATGCGCTTGGTTTCCCTTCGGCATTCCAAACCGGTTGAGTTCCGGCTGTAACTTTATAGGGAACAGCTTTGCCCTTGATGGTTACTGTGGCCGTTGAGGTTATTGCCGATTCGGCTGGGAGTACTCTTTCAGGTTGAGCGAATACAGCTATTGTACTGATCATTAATACCGAAGCGAGCAGAATACGTTTCTTCATGAATTTAGATTTTATTGAAGCAATATCAAGAGCTTCAATCGCATTACCAATGTTGTTTATACGAGTGGAAGAAAAGCACTTTACTGGTTGAGATGTGTCTTGTCGGGTGGTAGTTATGCCAGAAGCCAAATTATCGGAGCATCTGCCGTATACTCTGAGAGGGTTGGCACAACGTTGGTAAACGTTCCATTAAAATTAATCGATATGAAAAAGTTACTCTTCTTTATGGTATTGGCGGTAGGTGTAGCATGCGAAGGGCCGATGGGTCCAGAAGGTATTCCTGGTGAAGACGGATCAATCATTGCTTCGAAAGCATTTGAGATTGAGATCGACTTTACGGAAGCAAACGACTACGCACACCTTGAGCCCTATGGGTTTGATGTGCTTTCGTCTGACGTTACACTAGTATATGTGTTGTGGGATGTTGAAAATAGCAAAGACATCTGGCGATTGTTACCCCAGCAAGTGTTTTTTGAAGAAGGCCTGATCCAATACAATTTTGATTTTACGGATGAAGATGTGAACATCTTTTTAGATGCAACATTTCCGTTACCTACTCTTGGTAACCAATGGACTACCGATCAGGTCTTCAGGGTAGTGGTGATTCCGGCCGATAACATAGGGCGCGTAAATTATGCAGACTATAATGCAACCATGCAGCGGTTGAACCTTACCGATAAAGATTTTCAAAAGCGGTATTAGATGATTTAGCAAGCGTTTGGCTGTAGCCAGACGCTCTCTTTAATTGTTCAGAAGTTTCTTAGTAAATTGAAACATTAGAATTTCTGATAAACTAAAATCTATTGTTTTGATTTTGGTCAAAGCATAATTCGATTTGATATCTCTATATAGATTTCAATAAATAGTCAGCCCTTAAAAAGCTGAAAGGGTTAAGATTAATGAGAATATGAATTGATTTTAGTTGAAAAAATCTGCAAGAAAGTAGAGTTTTATATCGAAAACCTTGCAGATTTTTATGCTCTCTACAAAAGCCTCTCC
>JBGSIM010000009.1:0-66497 GCA_041742535.1 Cyclobacteriaceae bacterium
AACTAACCAAATCACCAATAATCTTGGCCGAATTGGAACCGATGCAAATGGAAATCCTACGGACAGTATTGCTCCTTTTACTTTTGAAAATGTTCCCTTCTTTATTAAGAATGCGAAGAAAGGAATACGCCATAACATTCCATTAAGTACATCCCTTAAGCTATTGAAATTTCTAACGATAAGCCCCAGCATTAACTATGATGAGCGCTGGTACTTTGATAAGTTGGATTGGACGTATACCGATTCAACCCGTAGCTTCTCATCAACAAAAATCAATGGATTCAACAGAGTTTATAATTATTCTGGTGGAGCAAGTTTAACAACCCGTATTTATGGTATGTATTTATCAAAAAATCCAAACAGTCGATTAAAAGCAATACGACACGTAATCAACCCCTCAGTAAGTTATAGTTTCCAGCCTGAGTTTGGAGGGACTAAATATGATTACTACCAACAATTTACAACCACGGATGGTGCCGGCAATGTCACAGAAGTTCTTAAATCGCGGTATGAAGGCTATGTGTATGGAGCGCCAGGAGCAGGCAAAAGTAGTTCGATTGGCTTTGGGGTGAATAATAACATTGAATTAAAAGTAAGAAATGCAAAGGATACGGTGGATCGAAAAATTGCTTTATTTAATACCCTTTCCGTAGGATCATCTTATAACTTTCTTGCCGATTCTTTTAAACTCGCAAACCTATCGCTATCGGCCAACACAAATATTTTGCAGGACAAAATCAATTTGAATTTTGGTGCCACTCTTGATCCATATGAATATCGAATGATTGTTACTGATTATGAAGATCCTGAAACAATGACCGGACCCATTTTTACCGAGAAAAGAATAAGTCGTTACGTTTGGAACAGCGGAAAACTAGGACGGATTACCCAAGCTAATTTTGCGTTTAGCACCAACCTAAACCCAAAAGGTCAAAAAGGAGATACAGAAACAAGAAACAAAATTGCAAACTCAGAATTATCTGACACCGATAAGAAATACCTTTTGCAAAACCCTGATCTCTACATTGATTTTGAAATACCCTGGAACTTGCGGATAAGCTATAACGTGGACTATGCGCATCGCGAAAATGCTGAACCCACAATTACCCAGGCCATGCGCTTCAATGGTGATGTGTCATTAACTGAAAAATGGAAAATTACTTTCAATTCGGGTTACGATTTTGAGAATAAAGCAATTACCCAAACTCAACTAAGCCTTAACCGCGATTTACATTGCTGGCATATGAGTTTAAACTGGGTTCCATTTGGAACTTACCAGTCTTACAATTTCTCGATCGGACTTAAATCAAGTATGCTAAGTGATTTGAAATTGGATCGTCAACGGAGCTTCTTCGATAATTAAATTCTTTACCACTTAAGGCACGGAGGCACAAGTCCTAACTTAATTCCAGAGTTGAGTAAAACAAAACCTGGATTTTAAGTGCCTCGGTGGTAAATTAAAAACCCTACTTTAACCAATTCTCAATTTCTTCCAACGAAGGATTTTGTACGGTTTCAAGTTTCAACTTCTTACGCATACCCGGAATATCATTGAATAGCTTGGTTGCTTTCATTTCCCTTAGCTGTGCTACGGTAGTAATACCTAGTTTTTGAATGATCGGCATTAACTCAGCCCTAACTCCAAGGGCTACAAAATCTGCTTCGGTGCTTACCTCAGCATGCTTCTCTGGTTTCATTTGAGGGAAGAAGATAACATCCTGTATGGATGCTGAGTTGGTCATGATCATCGAAAGCCTGTCGATGCCAATACCTAATCCAGCCGTTGGTGGCATTCCGTATTCTAATGCACGAAGAAAATCTTCATCCAAGGTCATCGCTTCTTCATCACCGCGTTTGCCTAACTCAAGTTGCTCCTCAAATCGCTCACGCTGATCGATGGGATCATTCAATTCTGAAAACGAATTACAAATTTCTTTACGATTACAAATCGCCTCAAAGCGTTCCACCAGTCCAGGCTTGCTTCTGTGTTTCTTGGCTAGTGGAGACATTTCCAACGGGTAGTCCGTAATGAAAGTAGGCTGCACTAAGTTGTGCTCGCACTTCTCTCCAAAAATCTGATCGATTAATTTACCCTTGCCCATCGTTGCATCCATCGGCACATGCAACTTCTTGCACGTATCCCGTAAGGTTGCTTCATCCATTTCAGAAATATCTATTCCTGTAAAATGTTGAATCGCTTCGTACATGGTAAAGCGTTTCCATGGGCGCTTAAAGTCAATCAATTCTTTACCTACTTTTACTTCCGTAGATCCATGAAGTTTAATGGCTACTTTCTCAATCATCTCCTCCACCAAATCCATCATCCAATTGTAATCCTTATAGGCTACATATAATTCCACCTGAGTGAATTCAGGATTATGAAAGCGCGACATACCTTCGTTGCGGAAGTCTTTTGAAAATTCATATACTCCATTAAACCCTCCAACAATTAATCGTTTCAAATAAAGTTCATTGGCAATTCGCAAGTAAAGCGTCATGTCCAATGTATTGTGATGCGTTTTAAAAGGCTTGGCAGCAGCTCCTCCATAGAGCGGTTGAAGAATAGGAGTTTCAACTTCTAAATATCCTTTGTCATTCAAATACTCACGCATGGTGTTCACCAAGCGAGTGCGTTTTACAAAAGCATCACGCACGTGTGGATTCACAATCAAATCCACATAGCGCTGACGGTAGCGTTGTTCGGGATCAGTAAAGGCATCGTGCAAAACAATATTGCCTTGCTCGTCTTTTGTCTCTTTAACAATCGGCAAAGGTCGAAGTGACTTTGATAAAATCTTAAAACTGGTAACGTGAATAGAAATTTCACCAGTTTGGGTTGTGAACACAAATCCCTTCACGCCTATGATATCACCAATATCTAAATGCTTTTTGAAAACGACATTATAAAGTGTCTTGTCCTCACCCGGGCAAATATCATCTCTGCGAAAATAAACCTGAATGCGATCTGTTTCATCTTGCAGTTCGGCAAATGAAGCATTACCCATTACCCTGCGCGACATAATTCGGCCCGCTATAGAGATATCTTTATATTCAATCTTTTGATTTGGATAATGCTCATGTATTTCTGCGGCCGATACGTTCACTTCAAATTGCTCGGCCGGATAGGGATTGATGCCTAGTTTGGCTAGTTCCTGAAGGCTTTGTCTGCGGATAATCTCCTGTTCACTTAACTGCATGTGTTTGATTTACTATTGAGGGGCAAAAATAAGGAATTCAAGCCTTATATAATGGACAATTGACAATGATCAATGTTCAATTCTACTTCTCCTTTCTTCTTTTCAATTCCTTGCGGATCAGGGTAAGTTCGCGGCTACTTTGACCAGCCACAGAGGTGTTTTCATCTGCCCGTCTCATTAAATAAGGCATCACTAATTCCACAGGCCCGTAGGGAACATACTTCGCAACATTATAACCTGCATTAGCCAGGTTAAATGAAATGTTATCGCTCATCCCCATCAACTGCGCAAACCACACACGCGGATCGTTATTTTTCATACTGTGTTTCTCCATTAACACAGCTAAATATTGATTGCTGTATTCGTTGTGCGATCCACACATTAGGCTTATTCGCTGTTTGTTGTCAATGCAAAATGTCAAGCCCTTATTAAAGCAATCATCAGTAGCTTCCTTGTTGGGATGAATGGGATTGGTGTAATTCATTTTCTCAGCCCGCTCCGCTTCCTTTTCCATGTAGGCACCGCGCACCATCTTTACCCCTAAATAATAATTATGCATGGCTGCCGAATGAAATGCATTTCGCAAATTATCAAGCATATCGGTGCGATACATTTGAAATGTATTAAATACAATTGTCTTCTCCTGATTGTATTTCTTCATCATCGCATACGCTACCTCATCAATCGGGTTTTGAATCCAACTATCCTCTGCATCAATCAACACAGGCACTCCATAGTCGCACCCTTTTTTACAGATTGCTTCAACTCGCTGCTGAAAATGATCATAGGCATCCGCCTCTTCCCGGGTAAGCGTTTCTTTAGCTTGTACTTTTTCGAGTACATCAGAATTTACTAATCCGGTAGACTTAAAAACACAAAACGGAATTGCAGGATTGCCCTTCGCCTTATCAATCGTTTTTAAAACTTCTTCTTTGGCACGATCAAATCCTGACTCAGTGTGCTCACCTTCGGCAGAATAATCTAAAATGGTTCCCACCTTGAATTGAAAAAGTGTTTGAATGGTTCTGTCACTTTGGTCAATAGTTTCACCGCCACAAAAATGTTCGAACACAGTAGCCTTAATAAGTCCTTTTACTGGCAGATGTAGTGCAAGACCCAATTTGGCGAGTCCTGTTGCCACGCTTGAGATAAAGGGATGGTTAACCAGTGAGAAGATGAAATTAGCCTTTCTTAACTCACGGTCGCTTTTATATGAAAAGGCAACTTGGGTGTCGTCAAATCGAATTCCGGGTTTTACTTCCATGCAATGTTTATAGCGGCACAAATATAGTATTTCGGCTATTTCTATCTTGGCCACGAAGGCTCAAATGACACAAAGTAGTTAACCATCATGCAGAAAGATTGGCGGATTTCTAAAGCCTTATCCTCATTAAAGACAAGAATTGATTTAATTTGTTCATGTAAGCCAATCGAATTTATTATTTCATGTCAGTTATATCCATTCATCCCAATCCTTCAGAGTTAATCACCAACTTCCTTACGGGAAAATCGCATTCAAAAATTGGTGTGTTGATGGATGTAAATACCGAACAGCATTGCTATCCCTTATTAAAAAGTGCCCTTCCCACTCATGAGGTTATCATCATTGTAGCCGGAGAAGAACACAAAAACCTGGAAGCCTGCCAGCAGGTTTGGGAAAAGCTTACCCACTTTTATTTTGATCGCCATTCCCTTTTGTTAATTCTTGGGGGTGGTGTAATTGGCGACTTGGGTGGATTTTGTGCCGCTACGTTTAAACGCGGAATTGATTTTGTGCTTCTACCAACCACCTTACTTTCTCAGGTAGATGCCAGTGTGGGCGGAAAATTGGGTATCGATTTTCAGCAGTTTAAAAATCACATCGGGGTTTTTTGCGAACCAGCTGCCACCCTCATCAGTCCAACCTTTCTGAAATCCTTACCAGAACGGGAATTACGCTCGGGTTTTGCCGAAGTTATTAAGCATTGTCTCATCTCCGATAAGCAGATGTGGGATGTTCTTAGAAAAAAATCGTTGGCCAACCAAGATTGGAGTGTGCTCATCCCACACTCAGTGGCTTTCAAAAAAGAAGTAGTTGAAACCGACCCAAAGGAAAGCGGGCTGCGCAAGATCTTAAACTTTGGCCACACCGTTGGCCATGCAGTTGAAAGCTATTTCCTCTCAACCAATCGCATTTTCCATGGCGAAGCAATTGCTGTGGGCATGATCTGTGAATCCTTCATTGGCTGGAAAAAGAATCTAATAAGCAAGGAAGAGCTCGATGAAATCTCGGCCTACCTGAAACAGGTTTATCCAGCTGTAACCCTACCATCGGCTCGCAAACCAATTTTGGATTTAATGAGTCAGGATAAGAAAAATAAAGGAAATAGGATATTGATGGCCTTGACCAAAGGAATCGGTCAAGCGGTGTGGGATGTGGAGATTAGTGCAGAGGAAATTGATGCATCGCTTGATTACTATCAGTCGATTTAAACATAGAGGTTTTCTGATTCATCAAACTCCTTAGTCACTTTCTTAAATGCCTGCTTAAGGTCAACTGTTTTTTTCGCAACAAACTCTTTTGTTTTAGCTTTGCGATCACCCGTTAACAACCAGGCCGCCAGCAAGGCTCCGCCCGCTGCTACTCCTAATCCAATTGCTACTTTACTTGTTGTTTTCATATTACCTTCAACCATTATTCAAATTAAATTGTTTCAACTCTCATTAAAAATCTTCTGATTAAAATTATTTTTAACACTCATTAAACGACCAACTTAATTGACTTCTTATCTAACTGTATCTAAAAAATCACAACTCGCTGGTGTTACCCATAAGTTATCATCCTCCAAGAGCATAAGCAATCGGGCTTTGATCCTTAAAGCATTGAGTGGAAACCAAGCGATCGTTAGTAATCTTTCGGATGCGCGCGATACGCAGTTGATGAATCGGTTAATTACCAGCGAAGACAAATTGATAGACGTAATGGATGCCGGCACCACCATGCGTTTTCTTACCGCCTATTTTGCTATCACCAATAAAAATAAAATCCTTACAGGAACCGCTCGCATGAAAGAGCGCCCCATCGGAATTCTGGTAGATGCACTCAGACTTTTAGGAGCCTCGGTTGAATACCTTGAAAAAGATGGCTTCCCACCCATTGAAACCAAAGGGTTTTCAAATCAAAAGGTTGATGCCCTAACCATTCCCGGCAATGTGAGCAGCCAATATATCTCGGCCTTAATGATGGTAGCTCCAACCCTTCCCAAAGGGCTTACCATTACCCTTTCGGGGAAAATGGGAAGTGTGCCTTACTTTCAAATGACAGCGGCATTGATGGAACAATTTGGGATTCGGCCTGATATCGATTTAAAAAATCAAACTATTAAGATTGCCCCAACCTCATACAAGCCAGCTAACATTACCGTAGAAGCCGATTGGTCGGCCATTAGTTATTGGTACGGTTTTACTGCCTTGGCCGAAGAAGCTAGCATCACGCTACCTAACGTTTCAGAAAAATCGCTTCAGGGCGATCGGGTAATAGCCGACATCATGGATAAACTGGGAGTTCATTCGTCTTTTAAAAACAATCAGTTAATCTTAACAAAACAAAAAGCTACTTCAGAAATCAGTTGGGATTTTAAAGACTGCCCCGACCTTGCACAAACCGTGTTACCCGTATGCGCGGCCAAAGGAATTACCGGCACCTTTACAGGATTAGAAAGTTTACGCATTAAGGAAACCGACCGGATTACTGCATTGCAAAACGAATTAGGAAAGATTGGTGCTACACTTACTGAACCACAGACCGGAATCTGGAAACTAACTCCTGGTCAAGTACCTAACGAAGAGATATTCATCAACACCTATCACGATCATCGCATGGCTATGGGACTTGCTCCATTAGCCACACTCACCAATCTTAAAATAGAAAGTCCGGAAGTCGTTAATAAATCCTATCCCGGTTTTTGGGAGGATATGAAAACTGTAGGGTTTACAATTTCTGAAAAGGAAGCGTAGCAAAATACGCAGGTGCTTGTATCATCCGGCTACCATACCACGAAAACGGTTCACCATCTATTAGATGGACTGCGGCTTGTGGAAGTAATTTCTGAATTGACTTGATGTGATTTTCTTTAAACGGATAGGGTTCTGAAGATAACAGAACCAGTTCGGGATTTAACTCGCGAAGTTGCTCTTCGTTAAGAATTGGATATCTAAACTCATTCACTGCGTTCATCCATCCGAGTTTAGAAATCATGGAATCAATGAAGGTTCCTTTACCTGCAGCCATCCATGGCTCTTGCCAAATTAGATAAAGTACTCGCTTCGGTTTAAATATTGGTAGTTTATCAAATGCCTGATTGATCAATTTAATGATTTCATTCCCTTGCTTCCCTCGATTTGTAATTTGAGCTACTGAACGAATCATCGCCAGCGCAGACTCAAAATCAGAAATGTCACTCATCCACACGGGGTATTTCTTATCCAACTCCGCAATACCTTCTTCGTAATTCTCTTCCTTGTTGCCAATAATGAGATCAGGATTAAGTTTATCTATTTTATCAAACCAAAAGTTTTTGGTACCCCCAACTTTTTCCTTCTTCTTAAACCATTGCTGTGGATGGATACAAAATTTAGTGATGCCCACTACTTCTTCCTCAAGCCCCAAGTCATAAAGCAACTCTGTTTGTGAAGGCACGAGTGAGATAATCCGCTTAGGCGGAAATGGTATTTCTACTTTGCGAGATAGTTGATCGAAGAATTCATTCACTGAAAACAGCACAAGTTAGGGATTACTATTACTTAAATAATAAGTTTCTATCTTCTCAAATTTTCCATCTGAGTCAAACAAAATGGCTGCTATTTGCAGCTTAATAAAATTTTGCTCTTTATCAGTCCAATGTCCGACACTGCCATTTTGAAATTCCCGGTCAAATTCTTCAATTGTATTTGCTCTGTTTTGAATTGCTTTCGAGATCTGTTCAATATCTTCAGTTAAAACAATCAGATTGTCATAATTTTGCCCAGATGCAAGTGTCTTAGTTAATACAATGTAACTACAGACTACTATAGTGAATAGCGTAATTGTTAGCGAAGCAAAGAATGCAATTTTCCATTTTATCATTTTATGCTTGATTATAATGTTTGAATTCCGTCAATATACTAGCACGTTGATAGGCCTTCACAGGGTATTCATATTTAAAACAAAGCCTTTATCAAAATAAAAATGATCTGCTTGCACAGACCATTTCATTAAATAATAAAACTATTCCTATTTAATATACCTGAAATCGTGTCCGGGCTTCACTTGCAGCAACACATCATACATCAGGTTGATTACGTTTTCAACATCATCCTTGTGTACCGTTTCTACAGTTGTATGCATATACTTTAGCGGAAGTGATATTAGCGCTGAGGCCACACCTTCTGCAGAATAAGCAAACGAATCGGTATCAGTACCGGTTGAACGCGACACTGCCTGGCGCTGGAATGGAATCTTCTTTTTCTGCGCTACATCAATGATCATCTTGAGCACATTGTTTTGTACAGCCGGACCATAACACACCACAGGGCCTGCACCGCATTTCATGTTACCACTCTCCTTCTTATTGTACATGGGCGATTGCGTATCGTGCGTTACATCTGTACAAATAGCCAAATCTGGTTTTAGTCTGCGAGAAATCATTTCAGCACCACGCAAACCAATTTCTTCTTGCACAGCATTTACTACATACAAACAGAATGGAAGTTTCTTTTTGTTTTCATGCAGTCTGCGCGCAACCTCTGCAATCATAAAACCACCCATGCGGTTATCTAATGCACGGCCTGTTAAATAGTTTTTATTCAATTCAATCAACTCATCTTGAAACGTAGCCACCGTGCCAACATGGACACCCATGGCCTCCACTTCTTTTTTTGATTCAGCACCGATATCTATAAAAATATTTTTTAAAGAAGGAGCTTCCTCTTTTCCTGAATCGCGAACATGAATGGCAGGCCATCCAAACACTCCCACTACAGGTCCTTTTTCGGTATGAAGATTCACGCGCATAGAAGGTGCAATCTGATGATCGGAACCACCATTTCTGCGCACGTAGATATACCCATCATCCGTTATATAATTTACAAACCAGGAGATTTCATCCACGTGAGCTTCAATAACCACTTTGTATGCAGCTTTGGGATTGATTACACCCACAGCCGTTCCATATACATCCACGATATAATCGTTGGTGTAAGGCTTTATGTAGTCGAGCCAGATTTGCTGACCACTTTGCTCAAAGCCGGTAGGTGAAGCATTGTTTAAATAATCGAACAGGAATTTTTTACTCTTTTTGTCCATAGTACAATTTATAAAGATTTGAAGATAGTTATTTATGTGTAAAGTTATATTGATCAAATTGATAGTGTTCAACTCTCTGAGAGAGGTAAGCCTGTGATATTTTATCTATACTATTAGAATTATCCTTCCTTATTTTATAAAGTTGAAAAATATGATCGTAGTATAAATTATTTAATTCAAAAATAGCAGCTATTGAAACTTCATCTGGTGCCCTTGATAAATCATATTTAAGTCTAGGAGGCTCAAAACGTAATCTACGAACAGCACCTCTCAAATTTCTTTCATTTGGTTTGAAAATCGATTGAACATTAACAAGTACTGAAGTGTCTTTATTAAGTACCTCATCAAGAGCATATACCTCCCAATTTTTTCTTAAAGTGTCTCGTTTTAAAACATCATCATAAAAATTTAGAAAAATTACTTGATAAGGTGCGCCAATTCGAGTTTTGTCATAAATTCCAACAAATAAAGAATCTCCATAAATTCTTGAATTATTGAATGTCCCATGAAATCCTACTTCATCCTCGAGGAGTATTAAACTATACTTTCCAAATTTCTTATTTACTAGTTTAACTTTTATGGTCATTCGAATTTCAGCTGCCAATCCCCCTGCAGTTATAATTCCAACATATCCTTTTTTGGGGATTTCTAATTTTATTGAGTTAGAATAAACAATCTGCCCGGGTATAACCTCATTCCCATCTAACGTGACACCTTCACTGCAACTAACAATCTTAAATAAGGGATCGTCTTGAGAAAAAGCGAATTGAATAGAAACAAAAAGCAGAAGGAGTATTCTCATACTGATCAACCAAAGTTAATCATTTTCCAACTCCTCAAAATCAATGTCCATCACACTAAACTTTTGCCAGCCTACAAAATCAAAATGCCACCACTCCGATGCATTTACTTTAAAGCCGTGCTTTTCCATGGTGTCAATTAATGTCTTACGATTCTTGCGAATCTTCGGATCGGCCACGGGTGTGGTTGGCCAGGCTTCCTTCTTAAACGAATCCCACTCGGTGGGCATTTGCAGTTCCTTACCGGTCTTTGAATCAATTAGGGTAAGATCAAGTGCACAGCCACGGTTATGCCGCGAACCCTTATAGGGTGAAGCCACATAGGTGGTGTCGTGATAGGTTTCGTAAAACATAACTGTTGCCGAATACGGTCGATAGCCATCAAAAATTTTCAACTCCAGTCCTTGTTTTTTTAAATCTGCTTGAATTTTTTTTAACGCCTCGGCCACCGGCTTGCGTGCATACGCTCGCGCAAGCGTATAGATTTTGGTTCCCGTAAAATTTTTGGTTGTGGCATAACCAATCTCCAGCGCGATTCCGGGAATAAATTTTTCAAGGTTAACCAATTCATTCTCTGGACTATCGGCAAGGCTCTTTCGGTACTCGTCCAGTTTCATAGGAGTGAGTCCATATTTATTTTGAGCGTTTGCTTGATTCATTATGAAGCAAAGTATAACCAGTAGGTATTTCATATTGGGGGGTTGATCCTCATAAAGTTAATTAGTTAACTTTCGATATGAAACAGATTCGTATTTTACTTTGAGATACATACATGAACAAGATAGACGCTATTCTCATGTTAGGCACTAACAAACTTGTAACAAATAAACCACCAAAATGAACATTGATCTGTTACGTTCTGAGACACCTGGCTGTGAAACAAAAATTCACTTTAACAATGCAGGCGCATCCTTAATGCCTCAGTCTATAATCGATGCAATCGTAAATCATCTCAAATTAGAAGCAATTGCCGGTGGCTACGAGGCGGCAGATCAAAAAGCAAAAGAGATAGAGGGCTTTTATGAAGCCACTGCCAAACTTTTGAATTGCCAACCTTCCAATATCGCGTTTACCTCAAGTGCGACAAACTCTTTCGCCCGTGCTCTTTCCTGCATTCCATTTGATGATGGAGATTCAATATTACTTGCCAATGAAGATTACATTTCCAATCAAATAGCATTTCTTTCGCTTCAAAAGCGCTTTAAAATTAAAATTTTACGAGCGGCTAGTCTACCAACAGGTGGTGTTGATGTGGACGATATGAAACGGTTGATGGATGCCCATCATCCAAAACTTGTATCACTTACACATGTGCCCAGCAATTCGGGTATGATACAACCGGTGGAGGAAGTGGGTAAGCTTTGTAAGGAACGCAATCTCTATTACCTCGTTGATGGATGTCAATCCGTTGGACAAATACCTGTTGACGTTCAAAAGATTCACTGCGATTTTTTAAGTGGCACGTTGCGTAAATTTTTACGTGGTCCGCGGGGAGCTGGATTTCTCTATGTATCCGATAAAATAATTAATCAAAAACTAGAACCCTTGTTCATTGACATGCGCGGTGCTGATTGGACAACAGCAAATGAATATTCACCTCGCATGGATGCGCGTAGATTTGAAGATTGGGAACTACCCTATACATTGGTATTGGGAAGCAAAGCAGCTATTGAGTATGCAAATAAAATTGGTCTTGAAGAAATACAAGCCAAGAACAAACAACTTTGTGAAAAAGTGAAACAAGCAATTTCTGAAATTCCTAATCTCCGCTTGCTTGATATCGGTGTAAATCAAAGTAGTATTATTACCGTTGCTATTACTAATAGCAACCTAGTCAATATTTTGCAAACCTTACGTTCAAAAAATATTAACACCTCGGTGGCTAACAGAAGTTTTGCGCTTATCGACTTTGACGCAAAACAAGTTGACTCAGCTTTGCGAATATCACCGCATTACTATAACACCAATGAAGAAATTAAAATTTTTATAGACTCCCTTAAATTATTGGTCTCATGAAATTTAAAGACGCCTTATTAAGTATGCTAATCGTTGAGATGGGTGTGGCTGTGCTGGCGGTAATAAATTATGGAACCTCTTTAGAAACCCTTCAAGCAGTCACCCGCTTTTCAGGACGTGTGTCGCTTGCCATTTTTAGTTTGATCTTTCTGTTTCAATATCATCCGCATATTCACATTAAAAAAATCTTATCAGAAAAATTCTACTCCATTTTTGCCATCGCGCATGGCATTCACCTCATTCAATTACTATCGTTCGTCTATCTCTCAGGTAATGAATTGATTCCTATTCGTTTGGCGGGAGGATTTCTTGCCTATGTTTTAATTTTTGCGATGCCCTATCTTCAACAGCGCATGGAGCAACAAAAACTTTCTGAGAAAAGATTTATTTCAATCACACTAGTCTATCAATACTACGTGTGGTTTATTTTCTTTATGAGTTACCTGCCACGAGTTAGAGGTACGCTAACCAATGTGGGTGGATCGTATTCAGAGTTTGTTGTTCTACTTGCCTGGGTAGCACTTCTAATGGGAATGAGGCTACAAAGTTTGTTGATGCGGAAAGTAGGCAAGGCGTCTGACCGTTCAAAGCGATCCTAGTATAGGCGTCTTGACCACTCGAAGTGGTCTGACGCCTAAAATACATATAACTGTCAGGCTGAGTTTATCGAAGTCGTTTTCTTGATCTAGAATAACTCAAACAGAAAAATAGTAAACATACCCCAAAGGTTTCCTGTCACCATACTTAGTATAGCTAACAGGATGGCGTGTGGCATCCATTTTTTATTGTAAGCAGAAGTAACGGCCGGAGCTGTTGAAATCCCGCCAAGGTTAGCCATACTTGCAATTGGCACCCAAGCCATATGCAGCCTCAACGCCTTTGCAATAAAAACCATTACTATATAATGCCCTACCAACCAGCAAAGACAAACCACTATAAATGATATTGGCAAAGACAGTCCCGCGAAATCCAACCTCAATCCTAAGATGGCCATGATCACAATAATGAACATGCCTCCGGTCTTCAACACAAATTCATGATTCCAGTTAGGAATGAAATTGCCAAACAAAAGACCAACCACGGAAAGGATGAGAACCCGATATAAAAAGACATCGGTAATCAAATTGACGAATATGACAGCCGCAGCTATTCCGATCATCGTAATAAGAATCGAGGCCCGCGCCCGGCTCCCCATCCCTTCTTGCATGCCGTCAACATCAGGCATTTCGCTCGTGATGTTGAAAAATCTATTAATGGAATCACTTCGCTTGATTACCTGAAACATAAAAATCGTCCACAGGTTTACTAAAATGTTATCAAGTACAATTACCGAAAGGAACAACGACTCAGGGCACTGCACTAATTCTTTTAATACAAGCTGACTTGTGCTGCCACCAATCCAACCACCTACAATCGGTACAAACCCGCGCCAAAATTGTTGACCGATAAACAATTCATAACTAGTGGGTGAAATAATTTTACTAATCCAAACTAGTACTGGTGGAAGAATGGCAATGACCATGGAACCTAACCCAAATAAGATAATAGGTTTGGTGCCCACCTTTTTTAATTGCGGAATACTAAGTGCACTCATCACCATCATAATAGCAAAAGGAATAATCCAATTCCGTGAAAGCGAATGAAGGTAAACGGATGAAAGATCAAGTTTGAAAGAATGCGTGATCGCTGCAGGAATTACATAAGCAAATAAAATAGCAGGAAACCAATTTAATACATGTTGTACCCACGAATTCTGTTGGCGGTTTAGCCAGTACACAACAAAAAGAGTAAGGAGAACGATGCCTGTTGAAAGTAACGATACATCCATTACTTAACAGGTTGGGTTAGAATGCCCAAGCACATTTGAATACCTTCCAAGAAATTGCCAACACGAAGATTTTCATTAGCAGCATGAATATTATTATCCGGATTGGGAATGCGCAATGAAACTGCCGGAATATTTAACGTGGTAATAAACGATTCAATAGGTTGAGAACCGCCCGTAGTGCGTTGCTTAACATAGTTACCGGCACCAAACGTTTTATCCATAGCGCTTGCCAGCCACTTTCCTTCTGGTGAATTTAAATCCGTGCGAAACGGTTTCGAGCCTAATCGATATTCAAATGAAATAAGATTCGGATAGTTGGCTCTTTCTTCTTGGGTGGGCGCATCGTTAACAAAATGATAACCCTGCGCTTCTATATATTTCTTGATGAGTTGCACTTGTCTTTCACCATCCGTTTCAGGAACAAGGCGAAGATCGAGTTCGGCAATGGCTTCAGAAGGTATTATGGTTCGCACTTCACTATCAACCGATGCTGCTTTTAATCCGCGTACATTTAAAGAAGGATATTGCAGCGACTCCTCATAGGTAGCTCCTACTCCATCAGGTTTAGCAATTCCAAGTCGGAGATTGAGATCAGCATCGCTGCCCGGCATATCATTGATTAATTTCTTTTCATCATCTGTCAACGTAATCCCATCATAGTAACCTGGTATTAACACGCGTCCATTATCATCTTTCATACCCGCTAATAACTTAGCAAGCTTAAAAACAGGATTAGGTGCATAGTTGCCATACTGGCCACTGTGTAATTCGCTGCTTGCTCCAAACACTTTAAGTTTTATGGTCGCTATTCCACGCGCACCGAAATTTAATGTAGGCAAATTTGAAACATGACGCGTGCCATCCATAATTAACACCATCTTGGCCTGCAGTAACTCTTTATTCTCAGAGACAAGTTCAGGCAATTTTGGTGAGCCTAACTCTTCCTGAAAATCCATAATGACTTTAATATTGAAAGCGGGTTTTATTCGCTTCGCTTCCAGAATATCAAGAGCCGAAAGAAACGCCATACCCGGACCCTTTGAATCAGAAACTGAGCGTGCAAAAATTCGGCTGTCTGGATTTTCTACTTCCTTCCAATCAGCAGTTTGCCATTGCTCATTTGCTTTTACTTTAAGAGTTGCTTCAAACGGATTGGGTTGGTCCCATTCCTTTTCAAAAACAGGCTGACCATCAATTTGCAAATAGAATAATACGGTAGGAAGTTTTTTGTTATATACCCGCTGAGCAAAAACATGAGGTACATCACCTACTGTAAGCACAGTCGTTTCAAACTTTCGTTTCTTCATTGCCTCAAGGCACCAAGTAAGATTCTGATTTATATCCTCAGGCCTACTACCAATGTTGCTCAGACTTAAAAACTGACGCAACTCAAGAATTGCTTTTGGGAGTTGATCTTTTGAGGCTCGTTCGATTTCACTTTGACTGAGAGATTGTGCCGATCCTAAATAACAAGGAAAGAGTAATAATAAAGTAGCGACTGATCTCGTAAATCCCGATCTCATTAAGCTGACTTATCGTAGATCAATTTATGCTTACTATATGATTGATAAAGCCAAATGGCCAAAATGATAAGTGAAACTACCATCACCACAGGTATTAGGTAAGTCTCTTCAGGTGGCACATTTAGAGCAACAAACATTGCGCCCACAGAACTAACGCCACCCATCACTGCAAATGCTTTTGTATTATAATACCAGGCATAAGGAAAAAAATGAGCGCCTGTGATAATTACATAACACATGACAAAATACTCAGGTTGCTTAATTAAGACAAACACTAAAATTGGAAAATAAAAAAGCTGTGCAAAGTTTAACCAGAGCCCCAATGGTTCTAAGGGATTGCCCTTAACCGTCCAGGTTGTTTTAATAAATTTCGAAATCAAAAAAGCTAGGGGCAGCATAGGACCACCTGCAATAAATGTTAACACACTTTTATTGTACGCTGTATAAGGCAAGGTCCAGATAAACGAGATGATTGACCAAATAAGAATAGCCGATAAAATAAAATCAAGCCCATTCTTTGCCTTTACAGAAAGTTCAAGCCGGAGCTTATCAAGTTCATTTTGACTCATGCCTTGCTATTAAATTAATTCTAAATCTCTACTTAGCCCAGTAATCAATTACTGTAACCTTATCCAAATGTGGTTTAAGAACTTCTACAAACGCTACATGCTCAGGGTGCACCAAATAATCATCTCGGTCTTTATCACTGGCAAAGCTTACAAAGAAGCAATGGGTTAAGCCTTGATTCAGACCTTCAGGACTTGAGTTGGTTCCCCATTCATAATCCTTAATTAAACTTATTTTTCCTTTTAGTGCAGAAAAAGCATCTTCTACTTTTTTAACATCTTCGGGTGATGAAGTGTCATTAAATTTAAAAAGAACAACGTGTCGTAGCATTTTTTGAGGTTCGGTTGGTTTTTGGTTTTGAGAACAGGCTGTTAATAGAAATGTAAATAGCAAAAGGTAAAACTTATTCATTATCTAAGGTTTAATGGTTTGATTTTAATATGGTAAAAGAAATTATTCTGAGTTTGAACCGTATATTCGCTTAACTAAGTGAATAACTTGCTGACAATTTTCATTATAAATTTTGACCAGAATCACTTTCTCTTTACCATACTTACTCAAATCTAAGGTTATTCTGCTTCTCCTGGTAACATAAACCTGATCTAAATAATCATCAAACATGTTGTTTATAATTATAAAGTAGTTATCCTTATATCTTTCAGGGTTACTCCATTCAAGCCTAATGGTTGATTGATTGGTAGTTGTTGGAGAATCGCTACTCATAATTATCTGATTGGGGTCTTGCTTCTTGTCAGTATCTGTTCTGGACAATCCTTTTACTGCCATTGTACCAAAAACACAACTGTCAATTCCGTACGATCGAAATAAATTATACAAACTATCATGCTCCAAATAGTCAGCCTGTTCAATGATCTTATCTAAATAGTAATCCATTCGATAACTACCTGGTTTCGTAAAATATGTTTTGTACCAGTTTGGGTGTCGAATCGAAAGACCTCCTCCATTAGCAATATTTATTTGAGTATCCACCTGTAGGGTATCCCCTACCTTTATCATTAAGCCATTATCATACTCTGAATTATTGGCTTCCGTGACAATAAATTTTTGGGCGACAGCCTGATGCATAGTTATCAATACCAAAAATATACCTGTGGATAGGACAAGTAAGGTTATTTTTTTCATACCGTTTTTTTTCAGAAAGGTATAACCTGAAACAATCGATCTCCACCCCACATTGATGTAGGTTAAAACTTTACATCCCCACCATCACAAATGCTCCCCAGTAATATGGGTCTTTATATTTTGTCATCAATTGCAATTGAGCAGCCTTAAAAGCCTTTGCTTTGTTGCCACCCTTGGCCAGGTTAGTATAGAAGTTAGTCATCAATGCTTGAGTAGCTGCATCATCCACTTTCCATAAACTCATTACCATTGCTTTTGCCCCAGCCACCAAAAATGCGCGTTGCAATCCATATACACCCTCACCGGCACGCACATCACCAAGTCCCGTTTCGCAAGCACTCAACACAATCAAATCAGTACCATCCAATGAAAGGTTCATAGCTTCATAAGCCGTGAGTACTCCATTGTCATTGCTTTCCAGATTTGGCAGTGCTTCTCCTTTTAAGGTGGGTGATGCACCAGCAAGAATAAGTCCTGAGCGCAGCAACGGATTATCCTTTGCATTTTCCTGATGAATACCCGCAGCGGATTGTTCCACATCGGGTTGAAAATAGCCATGTGTAGCAATGTGCACGATGGACGGACCTTTTAATGATTTGATCACTGCTTCAGTAGCAGCTTTCTGTGCATAAGGTGTTGTTTGATAGCCCCCGGTTTTAAGAATCTTACCGATGTTATCAATCTCGAGTTTTGTTCCCGGCAAGGCAGCTACTGCATCACCTCCATAATCAGGGAAACCCAATAAGAATGCATTCTTCTTTGTGGTTGACGGCTTTCTGCTTTTTAATTCGAGTACATCTTTCGAATTACCTACCATAATCAGATCATACTTATTCAATAAGTAATCACCCCCAGTTTTCTTTAGTGTGTTTAGACTAAGTTGATTATACACTCCGTCTGCCGAAACATAAATCGTTTTCTTACCCGCTAAAGCTGGATCGATGCGTGCCCAATATTGATCGTATGAATATGTATCAGCACCTTTTTGCTGAATTGAATTACGATAGAACTTTGCATAGCGGGTTTCCAACTGATTTCCATTATCAAGAATTACAAGCTTGGGAACTGTTGCTCCTTTAGTTATCACCAATGCTGCATATTTTGAATCCGCTGTGAAATCTTTATCGAACGTACGAATTCGAATAATCTGCAAAATCGCTTCCTGATCCATTAACGAAGCCGCTATCTGAGCGAGACTAATTTTCTCTGCAGAATATCCTTTCGAGAAATCACCGGATTGCTGAGATAAGGAACGTTCCATATCGTTTGCTTCCTTCTCAAGCGCTGCTAAATCAATTTTTTGTTCTTTCAATTCCTCCTTCGATAGTGAATATAATCTGGCCAGTGTTTCTTTTTTATCCAGCCAGGCTACATAATCTTTGATCAACTCGTTGTTGCCACTACCTAATATTGCTTTTTTGATTTTGTTGGTTGTGTTAAGTAGCAAACCTTTGGTTGCAGCCTGGTAATCAAACATAGTGCTGATGATTGCAGCATTGGAAGCACTCGCCTCCAGGCAATAATTATAATACCGTTGAAAGCGTGGCTGAAGTACATCCCAATATTTTGTTTTCTCCGCTTCGCTCATGGGCGGAAAATATCGATTGATAAAATCCAGCGACTTATCCATGGCGATGGTGTAATTCGCATCGGCTTTAGCCAGATCACCTTTTTTCCAATATAAGATTGCCAAGTCCTCTTGCGATCGTACATAATCGGGATGATTACTATCAAGCGCGGTTCCGCGAATTCTCAACGCTTCAGTAAGATTTTGTTCAGCCTCCGTAAACTTGCCTTGCATACGATAAAAATTCCCGAGGTCATTTATAACTTTTGCATAGTTGGGATTATCCTTGTTTTTAAACCTCTTCAAATAAAAATCAGCAGCACGTTTCAAATAGTCTTCAACTTTATCAAGCTGATTAAGCTGAATATAGAGCAATCCTAACGAATTCAGGATTCCGCCATAGTATGGATTATCAGCAATTAATTTCAACTTTTTCTCCAATCGTAAATAAACTGCTTCAGCTTCTGTTAGCTTTCCTGTTTGCTGATACAAAAGTGCCAGGTTAGATTGAAACCCGACTTGACTATTGAGATTGACATTTAATTTTTCAACGATCGCTATGGCCGTATTAAGTTTTTGAACCGCCTGATCAATTCTTCCTATCTCAGCATAAAGAATAGACTGATTGTTTAGCACAACCGCATACTCTTGCGTTTCACTTCCAAATAACTTCTCTACTGTTTTAAGGGCATCGTTAAAATAATTTTCCGATTCGTTAAACCGAGCTGTTTCCTGATAAAGCACTGCCATATTATTGAGTGAAGCGGCATACGCTTTACTCTCCTTGCCTAACGATTGCTCACGAATGGATAGGGCTTCAGAGCCATGATACTCAGCCAGATTATAGCGCCCCATGGTAGCATAGAGCAACCCAAGATCGGCATGTACTTTACTGTAATTGATGTTGTCTACCAAACCATTCGTTTCATAGGCTAGCTTAGCTTCCAGAAAAGAAACTTCGGCCAACTTGAATCTCTTCAATTCATAGAGCGCCTCAGCACGATCTAAAATATCGCGGCATTTTTGTGCGGTTGATTTCTTATTGTCATTAGCCAGAAAACTAGTTGCTGTTGAAGCAGTTTTCAATGCGCGCTCATTCAAATCTTTCACATTCATCATGCCGGAGTTATCAATCACCGTGATAGCATAATTGAAATCCGTTGAATCCAGTCGATCGCGTCCCTCACCAATCTCATCGTTCGCACGATCTTTACTAGCATCCTTGACTTTTTTCACAAGCCTATCTTTTATTCCACCAAGTTGTGCTTGGCAGTAGAAAGGAAGAATTGCAAATAGAACTCCAACAAAAACAATCTTTTTCATATTCATTATGTATTCCGATTTGCCTGAAAACTTCTTGCACTAAAATTGAACCACAAAGACACTAAGGCACAAAGTTTTCACAAAGCAAAATTGTAAAATTTAACTCTCTCGAATTTAAAAACTATCACTCTCCCTATAAGCTTGAATCAATGCCAACTCGCCTTCTTTACCTTCCTTTGAATTTCCATGTTCCATGCCCATGATGCCGCGATAGCCTTTATCATAAATGTGCTTAAAAATATTCTTGTAATTAATCTCACCCGTAGTGGGTTCTTTCCTTCCGGGATTATCTCCAATTTGGAAATATGCAATCTCATCCCATGTAGCATCAATATTATTAATGAGATTGCCTTCATTGCGTTGCATGTGATAGATGTCGTAAAGAATTTTGCAGGATGGACTCTTCACAGCTTTACAGATTTCAAAGGTTTGATCTGAGGTTCTTAAAAATAATTCGGGCGTATCACTTAAAGGCTCAAGCACCATCACCAATCCATTTGGCTCAAGAATTTCAGCACCTCTACGCAAGGCATCTACTACGTTAGCAGTTTGCACTCCTATCGGAGTTCTGCGTTCAAAGAAGCCAGGTACCACAGTTGCCCACTTTGCATTTACTCGTTTTGCAGCCTCCACCGAAAGTTTACACGTTTTGATAAACACATCCTTAAACTCCTGCTTGCCTGTAGTTAATGATACTTTCCAATTATCACCTCCATCAATTACAAAAACGCCCATCGTCATTCCAAGTTGCTCAAGCGTTTTTCCAATTTGTTCTTGTTCTGCAACAGGTCTACCCAAAAGCCCATTATCTTCAATTCCACGAAAGCCTTGATCGGCCATAAACTTAATCTGATCTATAAAATTATCACCAGCATGATTTTTAAACATGCCCGCATGAGGCGCATAGTTCAATTTAAAAGTCTTTCCTGCTAAGGCATTAGTAGATTGTTCTTTAGCTTGCAGGGGATTAAATGCCCAGGCAGATGCTGCGGTAGCAAGGCCGGCCTGAATAAAATTTCTTCGCTTCATGGATAGAGAATTAAGAGTGAGGATTGAGTTAAACAGTTAAATTTCAACAAAAAAAACCAAAGGGTGAAACTATATCGAAACTTGTGCGAAGCCGTTGTGGAAGGTCTTCAATCGATCTTTACAGACAATAAATATGCCGATAAAGTAATTGAGAAAATTCTGAAGAGCAATCCGAAGTGGGGTGCGCGCGACAGACGCTTTATTGCTGAAACCATTTATGATATTGTGCGCTGGTATCGTCTGTTCAGAGAAGTATCTGATGCCGAAGAAGATGATTTCTGGAAATTATTGGGAGTTTGGTGCCTTTGGAATAATACTGAGTTTCCGGATTGGGAAGAATTTGAAGGTTTGAATAGAAAAAAAATCGAAGCACGCTACGAAGAGGTTCAATCCGACAGAAAAATAAGAGAATCAATACCCGATTGGTTGGATGAGTTAGGTGAAAAGGAATTTGGTGACAAGTGGGAACAAGAACTAACAGCATTAAATGAAGAGGCTAAAGTTGTTTTGCGGGTAAACACATTAAAAATAAATCGTAAATCGTTACAGACTCAATTAGATGAAGAAGAAATTGCCAGCGAAGCACCTTCAGCATTTCCGGATGCATTAATTCTTGAGCAACGACAAAATATTTTTACCCGTCAACAATTTAAAGATGGGTTGTTTGAAATCCAGGATGCCGGTTCGCAATTGATCGCTCCTTTTTTACAAGCAGCCCCGGGTATGCGCGTGATTGACGCGTGCGCAGGTGGTGGTGGCAAAACATTGCACCTTGCATCGCTTATGCAAAACAAAGGGCGCATCATTGCGATGGATACGGAAGGTTGGAAATTGGAGGAGTTAAAAAAGCGTGCTCGAAGAGCCGGAGCTGGCAACATTGAAACCCGCGTGATTGAATCTTCCAAAACAATCAAGCGACTTGAAAACTCTGCTGACCGTGTGTTGTTAGATGTTCCCTGTTCAGGGTTAGGTGTAATCAGGCGCAACCCCGATGCAAAATGGAAACTCTCCGTTGATTTTATTGAACGCGTGAAAGAACTGCAACAACATATTCTTGCTGATTATAGTACCATGGTAAAGAAAGACGGCTTGCTGGTTTACTCTACCTGTAGTCTACTCCCTTCCGAAAACGAAAAACAAGTAACTGCTTTTTTAGAAACCCGTAAGGATTCGTTTGAATTAGTTGATCAGAAGTGGATGTTGCCTTCGGAAGGTTATGATGGATTTTATATGGCGTTGATGAAGAGAATAAAATAAAATCATAAGTTCAAAGTTGAAAGCTTAAAGTTTAAATCAAAGTAGCTTACTTTCTACTTTTAACTTTTTACTTTCAGCTTTTTAATCAATATGAAAATATCCTTAACAAGTTTTCTTACGATCTGTTGTTCTGTTTTTTGTTTTGGTCAGGATTTTAAGACTTACGATCAAACGATTCCAAATACTTCCATAACTTTTAAAATGGCGGCTATCCCGGCTGGCAAATTTAAAATTGGAAGTCCGGTGCAAGAGCGCAGCAGAAACGAAGATGAAGGCCCACAAAAAGAAGTTGAGCTTTCCGGTTTTTGGATGGGCACCAAAGAAGTAACATTTGCTGAATGGGATTTATACTTTAAAGACAATTCACTTCCACAAACAAAAACGATTGATGGGGTAACCCGAGCCACTCCTCAATACATCGATTTAACCTGGGGCATGGGTCGCGATGGAAAACATCCTACTAATAGTATGAGTCATACGGCTGCAATTATGTACTGTAAATGGCTATATACTAAAACAGGAATTTTCTTTCGCTTGCCTACCGAAGCGGAATGGGAATATGCTTGCCGCGCAGGAACCACAACTACTTATCCGTTTGGCAACGATGCCCAGAGTTTAAAAGAGTACGGCTACTTTAAAGACAACAGCAATGGAAAATTTCATCACGTAGCTCTGCTGAAACCAAATCCCTGGGGCTTGTATGATATGCTAGGTAATTTAAGTGAGTGGACGATGGATCAATATGATCCTGCTTATTATGAAAAAATAACTGGTAAAAATCCCATGACAACTGTGGGCGCCAAATATCCAAAAACTGTAAAAGGTGGTTCTTATATGGATGAGGTCTCAGAATTGCGTTGTGCCAATCGTATTGTTGCCAATGCAAACTGGAACGTGCGTGATCCTCAAATTCCAAAAAGCAAATGGTGGCTTACCGATGGCATGTTTGTGGGCTTTCGGGTGGTGCGACCGCTCGTACAACCTTCAACCGAAGAAATTGAAAAGTTTTATAATTTATATTTGAAATGAAATACAAAGCCACAGATTCACTGATTTAATCTGTGAATCTGTGGCCAAAAATTCTATGGCAAAAAAGAGCTTTGATAATGATGCCTATCCTTTACAAAAAGAAACTTATCTGCTGAATGGAATTGCAATGGAAATCCATCGGATACTTGGTCGAGGGTTTTTAGAAATTGTATATAAAGATGCCCTTGAATTAGAACTGCGAAAAAGAGAAATACCCTTTACACGTGAAAAGGAATTTAGAGTCGAATACAAGGAGACAATCCTTCCACATAAATTTTACGCTGACTTTGTAGTGCTCGATGATATTATTGTTGAGGTAAAAGCTCAAAAGGGAATTGCCGATGAACACTACAGTCAAGTATTAAATTATTTGGCTGTATCAAAGTGCAAAATTGGCCTGATTTATAATTTTGGTGAGCAATCGTTGGTTATTAAACGAGTAATTCTATAAATTTCAATACAGTGGCAAAAAAAATACTAACTATGAAAACCGAATCTACCCAATCCCGCAGAGACTTTGTTAAAAAAACATCTCTTATAGCAAGCTCTCTGGCTGCATTGCCTTTTATAACAAATGCTCATGTAAATACATCGGTGGACGATAGTATTAAGATTGCGCTTATTGGCTGTGGTGGTCGTGGTACGGGTGCTGCTATGCAAGCCTTGCTCACTAAACAAAATGTAAAGTTGGTAGCGATGGCCGATGCATTTCGCGATCGACTTGACGGATGTTTTAAAGAATTGAGTGATCCGAACAATGAAGATGGAAATGTGAGTGACCGTGTTTCTGTTCCTGAAGAAAATAAGTTCGTTGGTTTTGATGGCTATAAAAAAGCAATGGCTCTGGCCGATGTAGTTATTCTTACAACGCCACCCGGCTTTCGCCCCATTCATTTTGAAGAAGCCGTAAATCAAGGCAAGCAAATTTTTATGGAGAAGCCTGTGGCTACTGATCCTGCTGGTATCAAACGCGTATTGGATGCTGCAGTCATTGCGCGTCAGAAAAAATTAAATGTGGTCGTTGGCCTGCAACGTCATTATCAAAACTCATATAAAGAATTATATAAGAAATATAAAGAAGGAATGATTGGCGACATTGTTTCCGCGCAAGCATGGTGGAACAATGAAGGCGTGTGGATGAATCCACGCAAGTACAATCAAACCGAAATGGAATATCAAATGCGCAACTGGTATTACTTTAACTGGTTGTGTGGCGATCATATTGTAGAGCAACACATTCACAACATTGATGTGATCAACTGGTTCAAAGGAGGCTATCCGGTAAAAGCGCAAGGTATGGGTGGCCGCGAAGTGCGAAAAGGAAAAGACTACGGAGAAATTTTCGATCATCACTATGTGGAATTTCAATATGCCGATGGCTCTATACTAAACAGTCAGTGCCGGCATATTAAAGGAACCATGAGTAAAGTGGATGAGTTGATTGTAGGTACAAAGGGAAGTATTTTTTGTGGTGCTGCAAACATTACCGACCGCAAAGGAAAGGTGATGTATCAATACGATCGTACAAAAGAAAATAATCCATATCAAACCGAACACGATGAACTCTTTGCAGCCATTGCAAAGAAGGAATACAAATATGATGATACTGAAAATGGCGCGAAGAGCACGATGACTGCCATCTTAGGAAGATTAGCAACCTATACCGGGCAGGTTGTGGAGTTTGATAAAGCGCTTAACTCAGGCATGACGATTATGCCAACGAAATTTGATTTCAACGCGTTGCCACCACTGTTGCCCGATGCAAATGGGAACTACCCGGTAGCAATACCTGGAGTGACAAATTATTTTTCGTAAGAGTGTCTATTTAAGATGAGTGCAAAATCCCCAATGTTTGAATGTCCGGTAAACTTGACGGCAATTTAATAATGCCGATTGTGAAATACGCGATGGTGCCTTTGTTGGTAATTGCTTTGCTGTGCTATAGTGCTTTTGGGCAGGATAATAGAACGGATTTTTACGACCAGATTAAAAATTACGATCTCTCAACAATCCTGACCGCTGATAGCATTCTAACAGAGGACAGAGAAGATTCGAAAGACAAAATTAAGCGAGCCGAAGCTCTAGGGTTTATTGGCGACAATTTCCAAAGATTTCACATTCATTTTATTTCTGTGATTCAGAATCCAACAAATCAATACGAGTATTTGGCTTATGGAAAGACAATGGTGAAAGAAAATATATGTTCGTTTCAAGGAAAAATAATTGTAAAAGAATCAAGCCTATACAAGCGTGGGGACATTCCGGCATATAAACAAGGGTTTGCTGTTTGTGAGGTTGTTCTTTATGAGGATGGAAAACAATCATCGACTGGGTTGATCAAGGGTAAGTTGACTACGAATTTTGTTATTGACGACAAAGGAAAATTCAGGTATGATGCATTGATGTTCGTAGCGGATGGTTTTTCCAACAATCAATTTAAAGGTATATGGACAAGCTATAAAACAAATGTTTCGAAAAAGTGTAATTGGGGAGATTATAGAATTCCAGACAGCAAGAGCCTCGATAGTGGAGCAGGAGAATTCATGGTAAATGAAAAGTACATCATGAATGGTTGGACTAGCTACATGCTTGACAACATGGCACCGAATTTAAGTATTCAACGACAAAAGAGCACATATCAAACCATGGACTGGTGGAGATAACTGGCGTTATCAACACTGATTCGTGTCTCATGAACCAATGCATAGTTAAATAACTTAACAACAAAAAAAGAACTATGAAAACAATGACTTGTAAACAACTTGGTGGCGCGTGCGACCAACCATTTACTGCCACTACGTTTGACGAAATTGCAGCCTTAAGTAAAAAACATGGAATGGAAATGTTTCAAAAAGGAGACGCCTCACACCTGCAAGCCATGAATGAAATGCAAAAGCTAATGACCTCACCCTACTCCATGAATCAGTGGATGGAAAGCAAGCGAAAAGAATTTGAAGGACTTCCGGAGGATATCTAAATCTATTTTTCATTGTTTTGCCCAATGATGTCTTTGATATGTCCAGCATCAAATGTCACAACGATTCCTGTATTTTCTGGATACACGAATGTTTCATTTGTAAGCTTGACTTCTTTCTGATCGGGGATATATCCTCGAACAATGCCAATCAATCTGAATTTATGTTTATTCTTCCCGCCAAGGCTAGAATTAAATACTACTACGGGGCTCCCTGATTGACCTGTAATATTATTTCCATCTAGTAATATGATTGATTGATCCTTCTCCCAAAGGAATGCTGAAACAATCCCTTTGCGAATCAATGGTAAAGGAAACCCTTTATTTAGTCCGACCTTGTCAACCATACTTAGCTGCAAAGGAAATCCCGCAAAAAAACATTCCTGTGAAGCATATGAACCTTCTGATCCCACGTCTACATATTCCTCCTTAATATTATTGGAGTGCATATCAAGAACGGCTATGTCAATGTTGGAATTTTTATGAACAAGTAAAGTTGGTTTCAATGACTTATTTCCGTCCTTATGATTTATCAAAACATCGACAAGTGTATTATTCTGAATGCCTTCAAATAAGTGTCTCGCAGTTACAAGATAATCTTTACCTCCTAATGATAATTGAAAGCACGTTCCGTATTGAGTTCCATGATAAATAAGAAAAATATTGCTAAGTACTTCACTAGTTAGGGCATTATCATCAGTATTGTGATGGTTATATTTCATTTCGGTTGGGATTTTAGCTTTAGGAGCTGCACAAGCAAATGCAAAAATTAATAGAATTGAAAGAAATCGGTTCATCCATCTAAAATAGAAAAATTGAAATCATGATCCTACTCAGCAATAGGGCTCGTGAGACACGAACCCAGGCAAGGGTATTACATATATAATTAACATATATTAGCAAAGGATCTCAAAACAAACCAACTGTAACTAATGAATAAACTTACTCTAGTATCGGTTATTACCATGCTTAGCTTCGGATGTTCTTCAACAAAAGAGCAAAAACAGATTGACCTCAATGGAATCTTCGAGCAATTCGCTCGTGAAAATTATGCGCTCAATCCTTTATTGGCGACATCAAATAATGTGCATGACTATAACGATAAGCTTCCCATCGATACTGGTGAGGAGCATCAGCAAAAAGTCATGGCACTGAACACACGCTATCTCGATACACTCAAAACAATCAGCTACGATAGCCTGACAGCATCTGAAAAACTGAGTGTGGACATTCTTACGTATCAATTAACAATAAGTAATGAGCAACTAGGTAATAAGTATGGTTTTTATACACCCGTTGATCAATTCGTATTTAGCTTTCCACAACGGTTTGCCGTGCTGGCTTCAGGTGCTGGCTTTATTCCTTTTAAAGATGAAAAGGATTATAGAAACTTCATCAGTCGAATGGAGTCCTTCCCGAAATGGATTGATCAGTCCATTAATAACATGCAAAGCGGATTGGAGTTGAACTATACAAACCCCAAGGCCAGCATGGAAAAAGTGCCGGCTCAATTGAAACCACTTTTTGAGGCCGATGTTGAAAATCATATTTTTTATAAACCTCTTCAGAATTTGCCCGAAACCATCGATAGCGCTGCAAGGATAAAGTTAATTGCAGATTATACGAAGGCCATTGAAACGCATATTAAACCCGCTTACAAGAAGCTGAATAACTTTCTGGTTGAATCCTATATACCCAATACACGCAGCACAACCGGGTTGCTCGATAAAAGTAACGGCAAGGCCGAGTATGCCTTTTGGTTAAAGTACTACACCACAACGGACATGACAGGCGATGAAATATTTGACTTAGGCCTTCGTGAAGTAGCGCGCATTCGCATTCAAATGGACTCCATAAAAAAAATGACGGGCTTTAAAGGTGACTTATCCGCATTTTTTCAATACATCAAAACCAATCCTAAATTTTTTCCCTTTAAAACGGAAGAGGAAGTATTGAATCGATATCGAAGTTTTGAAACTCGCATGGAGCCTCAATTAAATCGTTTGTTCAATCTCCGACCCAAAGCAGCTTTTGTGGTGAAAGCCACTGAGAAATTCAGAGAAGCCGGAGCCAATGCGCAATACATGCGTGCTTCACGCGATGGTAAGCGGCCAGGTATATTCTACGAAGTGGTCCGCGATCCTTTGAAGTACAATTATTTTTCAATGGAAGGATTATTTATTCACGAAGCAATACCGGGTCATCATTATCAGGTGGCCATCCAACAGGAAGCCGATATTCCTGAATTCAGAAAAGCATATTCTTTAAGTGCGTTTGGTGAAGGCTGGGCTTTATATGCCGAAAGTTTGGGAACGGAATTAGGTATGTACACTGATCCCTATCAATATATGGGTAGATTAAATAATGAAATAGAACGTGCTGTTCGCTTAGTAGTAGATGCTGGAATGCATCATAAAGGTTGGACGCGCGAGAAGGCTATAGCATACGTTTTGGAAAACCAGCCGGTATCTGAAGAGGAAGCCATACAACGTATTGAGCGATACATGGTCGTTCCTGGTCAGGCAGTGAGCTACAAAGTAGGAGAATTAAAAATCCGGGCTTTGCGTGAAAATGCTAAACAGCAGCTAGGTGATACGTTTGACATCCGGGAGTTTCATGACCAGGTTTTAAAAGATGGCTCTTTGCCACTGTCCATACTTGAAAGACAAATTGATCAGTGGATTGCCAGTAAGAAAAAATAATATCTAAAATATCTGATGGTAAAAGTTAAACTCGTGCTGATTGTATTGTTCTTCACCGCAACAGCTCATGCACAAACAACCACACCAGAGCAGACATTGGTGCAGCGAACTATTGAAAATCTATTTGCAGCTTTAACCAACGCTGACTCAATTGCGATGAAATCGTTTACTACCAGCAATGTTCGCTTTTATGAATATGGTGAAATCTGGACAATGGACACCTTGATCTATAAGGTAATGCAGAACAAATCAATTCCAGACTTCAAACGGACTAATCAATTTAAGTTTGCAAATACTACGATCAACAAAAACACGGCATGGGCTAGCTACTATCTAACCTCAACCATCACCCGTAACGGAAAAGAGGAACTGGTAAAATGGATGGAAACTGTTGTTCTAATTAAAGATAAAAAGCAATGGAAAATAGATGTGCTGCATTCCACCCGACTTCCAAAAAAATAATTCAGCCATGGTTCGTGTCCCACGAACCAAAAAATTGCCTAATCCGAAATATTAAAGAAGCAGAAGGGTTCGTGAGACACGAACCTAGGCAAGGTAAACTGGATGATTCATCCATTCCTCATTTTATCGCTCACATTTAAAACTCATTTCCCTACCTTTCGGGAATTTTTTATTTGACCAATTCTGTAATCTGTGAAGCTGATCAACTCTGTATTTTCTACAATCTATATTTTCTGGGTCTTTCTGGTGTTTACAGTTTTTATGCTGTTGTTTTTGCCGGGGATTATTTTGCCTGCCTTCTTTGGGCCGCATGCCGTTGCCGTTACGTTCTTTTTTATGAAAGCGTGGAGCTGGGTGTTTAGCATGCTTACGTTTATTCGCTACGATGTGGTTGGGCGCGAACATATTATCAAAGGCAAGTCCTACATCTACGTAAGTAACCATACTTCCTTTCTGGATTTACCGGGCATTGCCATGACGATACGCGGGCAGTTCAGGCCGTTGGCTAAGAAAGAACTTTTGAAATTACCGGTGTTCGGTTGGATAACGCGCGCTACGTGCATTGTGGTGGATCGTACCAGTAACGAGAGTCGTAAGAAAAGTATGAATCACTTAAAAGAACTTTTAACGATGGGAATCAACATTCTCATCTTCCCCGAAGGCACACAAAACCGCACGAAAGAAATTATGCAGCCCTTTAAAGATGGAGCGTTTCGCATCGCAATGGATACCGAGAAACCGATCTTACCCATTGTTGTCATTGGAGCGGGCAAACTCATGCCCCCCGGCACCATCCGGCTACGACCGGGACGAATAAAAATTGTTGTAGGCACAGAAATTCCTGTTACTGATGATTTGAAAGGAACTGCCGCGATAAAAAGTAAAACTTTTGAGATTATGCAAGACATGTTTAACCAACACCATTAAGAGCATCTCCCGCGGATCTCGCTGATTCTCGCAGAGATTTGTAGGTCTATCTGCGAAATCTTGAGGAAAATAAGTTTGTGTTACCTTCACTTTCGTAAATTGAAATTCAAATCAACCCTATGCCAGCAGCTCCAACATCAAAAAGTC
The DNA here is from genome assembly GCA_041742535.1 of Cyclobacteriaceae bacterium. GTDB lineage: Bacteria > Bacteroidota > Bacteroidia > Cytophagales > Cyclobacteriaceae > ELB16-189. The sequence continues at coordinate 30,814 of JBGSIM010000009.1, forward strand.
TTTTAACAGGGCTTAACCTCATTTACTTTTCGTTGGTCTTCGTCATGACCACTTTTGGGTTAATTGTTTTGTATCTCAACTATACGGGTGGAATGGAAGTTGAAGTAGATGTTGAGTTCGCACACATGCTGCGTTACATCTTAATTGCTTTGCTCCCCGTTAGCCTCGGGGCTGGCTACTTTATCTTTAAAAAGATAACAAGTTCAATTCAGTCCTCGCTTTCGCTGAAAGAAAAACTCATTAAATATCAAACTGCTGTGCTTATCCGCTCGGCTTGTTTTGAATTTGCCGGGATGTTGGGGTGTGTGTTTGCGCTGATCACAACAGACAATTCTTTTCTCCTGTTTACAGGAATCATTATTGCCATGTTCTTTTTATTCCGGCCAACGATTTATTCAATAACTACCGATCTAAACCTTTCGCAGTCGGATCGGCTGATCCTCGAAAATCCTCAGTCACCCATAATCTAATTTCTATGCAGTCATTATTGTTTGTGTTCCTGGGCGGTGGTTTAGGAAGTGTGGTTCGCTATACATTAGGCCGATGGGTAAACACTCTGCATACCCAAAATTTTCCGTATGGCACATTAGCCGCGAATGTAATTGCCTGCTTAACCCTTGGACTGTTGATTGGCCTGGCAGATCATCGTCAACTACTCTCCCCTAACGCGCGTTTATTCTGGGCCGTGGGTTTCTGTGGTGGCTTCAGCACCTTCTCCACCTTTAGCCACGAAACACTTACCCTTTTGCAAGGCGGTTTCAGTTCTTCCTCTATTACTTACGTGATCATCAGCCTTTTATTATGTGTAGTGGCCATCTACCTGGGGCTGTTGGCGGGTGAACAAATCTGATTGGCGTATCCTGAATTTTTAGAGTTAAACAAAAAATAATTTCACTTTATGTGAATATTTAACGAATTGTTGTAAGTTTCTATTTCCTAACTACTTATGAGATCAAAACTTACTTGTTTCTTACTCCTTTTTATGCCCTTTTTGGGGCTGTCGCAAGGGCAACAAGTAACTAATTTGGCTGGTTTCGACATTTCTGTTACGGATTTCATTGTCACTTCTTCCATTGGCGAACCCGCCATCATGACGTTCGCCAATTCAAGCATAATTCTTACTCAGGGTTTTCTTCAACCGGAAATTCTTCCCTGCAAGGATCTTAACTTTAGCTACTATCCAAATCCCGCCAAGGAAGAAATTGTAATTGAGGCGTATGGCTGCGAAGTACAAGTAGAATTTTTAGAACTCTATGATCCGTGGGGAAGAATGATCACCGGTATAACACCAAGAAAAGACAACAAAGTGCTTCTGGGCGATCTTAGCCCAGGTGTGTACTTAATAAAAATATTGCTCACAAATAGCGAGAGTAAAACTATTAAAGTCGTAAAAGTTGGAACCTATGAATAGACGTTTACTCTCTCTTGTATTGGCTTTGTTTGGTTTCTGTATTGCACATGCGCAAGCACCCAAGGGTATAAACTACCAGGGGGTAGCGCGCGACAACGAGGGTAAACCTATCATCACAAAAAGTATTTCAGTTCGCATCGGTATTTTAAAAAATGCAGCCACCGGTGAAGTTGAATACTCTGAAATTCATAAACCTCAAACCAACCAGTTTGGATTATTTACGCTTATTATCGGTCAAGGTACTCCGGTTACTGGGTCGTTTGCATTTGTAAGTTGGGCGATGGGTAACAAATGGTTGCAAATAGAAATTGATCCCAATGGCGGAAGTTTGTTTCAATTAGCCGGAAGCCAACAATTGATGAGCGTGCCTTATGCTTTTTATGCCGAGTACTCAGGCAACGGAAGTAATGGTGCAAACCTTACTGCCGGGCAAGGTATTTCCATAAGCAATGGCGTAATCAGTAACACAGGTGATACAGATAACAGTACTACTAACGAATTGATCACTGCGGCTACATTAACTGCGGATAAAAAACTTCGTATTACCGATGCAGGCGGAACAAAAGAAGTTGATTTAAATACACTTGCCGTTGACAATCAAAGTTTAACCTTAACAGGAACTTCATTATCCATTAGTGGGGGTAACGCAGTAAATCTGGGATCGGTGAATACCGATAATCAAAATCTATCTACCGGAGCACCAGCTGGTACAAATCGTACAATCAATATTACCAATGGAAGCAGTGCAACATTTGATGTTGCCGATAATGACAACAACTCAACTAATGAAATTCAGACCCTGACAAAAAGCGGAACTACCGTAAGTCTAAGTAATGGTGGGGGTTCAGTTACACTTGGTGACGACAACTCCACGAATGAAATTCAGGATCTTGCATTAAATACAGGTACAAATATTCTTAGCTTGACGAACGATGCTACTACTGTTGATCTAAGTCCTTACAAACAAAATCTTACCTATAACCCCGCTACTAATAATCTTGCTATTGCAGGCGGCAACAATGTAAACATTACCTCCACCCTCACGCAAGTGTTAACAACCAATCCGAGTGCAGGCAATATCCGTATACAAAATATTGGTACTCCTTCAGCGAGTACCGATGCAACTACAAAAAGCTATGTAGACACTTCTATCGCTAATGCCATCGCAACCACGTATGCGTTTAAAACAACTTACACCTTTCTCAACACAGGTGGGGTTTTCAACGACTCGCCAGTCGCGCTAACGGAAGTTTTTGATGATTTTAATGTGGTGGCTACAAATCGTTTTACTGCTCCATCAGCAGGAACTTATTCTTTTAGTGTTTCCGGCACATCGCCAGTAGGGGGTGCATTACTTAAACTGAAGGTAACTTCTGGTACAACTTCTTTATATGATATCAAGCAAACAGTGGCCTACCCCATTGTTACTATTATTAATTACCAGGATTCAAACATTTATAAGCTGAATACTGGAGATACCGTTGAACTGGTAGTAAGCAGCTTATTTCTTGGTCAACGGGTGGATGGAATTTTGTTTGGTTATAAACTATAACGGCAAGTAAACCACTCGCTTCGTTTCAAAAAACTCTTCGCTAAAGAAATCTTGCAAGTTTGTTACAGAATACGGTCGTTTCAATTCATTCATTTCTTCATCCAAATCTCCCCCTTTCAAATAGAGAATTCCATTATCCAGGGAATGTGTTGATTTAGGTTTGCTTTTAGTATTTACCCATCCATAAAATTCTTTCATGCGGGTAACAGCACGGCTCACAATAAAATCATACTTACCTTTTATTTGCTCTGCGCGGATTTGTTCGGCATTTACATTTTCCAATCCTAGAGCCGTGGAAACTTCCTTCACCACGGTAATCTTCTTTCCAATGGAATCTACCAAATGAAACTGTGTTTCGGGAAAAAGGATTGCTAATGGGATACCTGGAAAACCTCCACCCGTACCTACATCTAAAATCTCAGCACCCGGATTGAAGGAGATCAATTTTGCAATGCCTAAGGAATGCAAAATGTGATTTGTGTAAAGGTTATCAATATCCTTCCGGGAAATAACATTGATCTTATCATTCCATTCCTTGTATAAGGAGCCCACCAAAGAAAATTGTTCTTTTTGTTTCTCGGTAAGATTGGGGAAATAGTTAAAAATAATGGACGCGTCTTGCAAAGGAATGGAATTTTAGAGTTTTCAAAAATACAGTAAGAAATCAAAACTAGTTTGATCCAAAATCAATTATCTTCGCCCCCAATGAAAAGAACAAAATCACTAAACGTTGTTGGGTCTGTATTTCAGGCTTTGGCAATTCTGTTGATTCTTTTCAATACCCCACCCGCCTACTCTTACTCGAAAAATAATTCTACAAAGGATGCGGTGCTTGTTTGCGTAGCACCCTCACTTGCGGTGGCAAGTCGCGAGGCTTATACAAGTGTGCCTTTTTCTTTTTCGCCTATTCAGATTAATTTTTTACTGGAAAAGAATTGGCGACTCACTACCCTGCTTCACACTTCCGAACTTCAAACTTGCTCAGCTTTAAAAATTCCATCAGCACTCTATAATAACTACTATCGGGTGCTGCGTATTCACGCGCCTTAATCCGAATTTTCAAAATTAGCCAGTCGGCAATTTCTTAAAATCATTTTAAAACAAACACCAGGCGTCTGACACCTTAAAGGTGTCTTGACGCCTTGTATACACATTAAACTTATTATATGAAAAATCTTATTGAAGATCTCAAGAGACTTTGGTTTGTTATCTTGATGGGCGTGCTTTTAGTCGCGTTATTTATTATCTTGAAAATGTCTTAATTCTTCAGGTTGCCTAAAGCCTGAATGGTTTTAGGCAACCTTATTCACCTACATGACTTTATCGGTTGAAAATATTTTATTGCTTGGTTCGGTACTTCTGTTTATTAGCATCATTGCCAGCAAAACATCCTTCAAACTGGGAGTCCCCACGCTAATCTTATTCTTGGTGGTAGGTATGCTTGCAGGTTCGGACGGACCTGGTGGTATTTATTTTAACGATCCAAGGTTAGCTCAATTCTTAGGCGTTGTTTCTCTTACGTTCATTTTATTTTCTGGTGGATTAGATACAAAATGGGAAAGTGTTAAGCCTGTATTATGGCAAGGATTATCTCTTTCAACATTAGGTGTTCTCATTACCGCATTATTAGTTGGAGTTTTTAGCTCCTATCTTCTTGGCTTTACTATAGCCGAAGGTTTACTGTTAGGCGCTATTGTTTCTTCCACGGATGCCGCAGCTGTATTTTCAATTTTACGAACACGAAGTATTGGACTGAAGGGAAACTTGCGCCCAACACTTGAGTTTGAAAGTGGAAGCAATGACCCGATGGCTTATTTCCTTACCATCAGTATGACGTTTATCGTATTGAATCCAGACACCTCCGTACTCGTGCTCATTCCCAAGTTTCTTAAGGGAATGGTTCTTGGTGGATTGTGTGGCTTTGTGATGGGCAAAGCAATGATCTTACTGATCAATAAAATTCGTCTCGATGTTGCCGGACTCTATCCAGTACTTATTCTTTCTCTTGTCTTCTTTACATTTTCGTTTACAGACTTTATTGGAGGTAATGGATTTCTTGCCATCTACATTTCCGGAATCATCTTAGGAAGCAGCAATTTCATTCATAAGAAAAGTTTAATGAAATTTTATGACGGGCAAGCATGGTTGATGCAGATTGTCATGTTCCTTTCCTTGGGCTTACTTGTTTATCCCAGTAAAATTGTTCCAATCTTTGGCCCAGGCATTTTGATTTCTGTTTTCTTAATCTTTGCCGCACGCCCAATTGCAGTATTTATTTCATTGTCACTCACAAAGGGGCTTAACTTTCGTAAAAAACTTTTTATCTCCTGGGTTGGGTTGCGAGGGGCCGCTCCTATTGTGTTTGCCACCTACCCGATGTTGGCAGGTATGCATTATGCTGATACCATTTTTAATCTTGTATTCTTTATCTCCGTTTCATCGGTAGTGCTGCAAGGTTCAACGTTACCGATAGTAGCCCGATGGCTTCATGTTAGTGTGCCTGGTAAGATTAAGCGAAACTTTCCTCTTGATATAGAATTAAAGGAAGACATCAAATCTGAGCTCGTAGAATTAGACATCCCCACCAATTCACCGGTTGTCGGCAGAGCAGTCGTTCAAATCGGAATGCCTAAAGGTTCAATCATTGTGCTGATCCATCGCAATGATAAATACATCACAGCCAATGGTGAAACCGTAATTGAAGCTAATGATCACTTACTGGTAATGGCCGATAACAAAGCCGTTGTAGAAGAAGTGTATACAAATTTTGGATTGAAAGCTTGACCTGCTATTGTTGTTGCTGTTGTTGCATCTGCATGTAGGCCATGTAAGAATTGCGTGGCACGCCTTCAGTTACTACCGATCCACTTACAAAAGTAGGGGTAGGATTTTTTGCAAGATGTGCTTCACTGAATGCTTTCGATCCAAACTCAACGGTTACTTCCAGTTTGTGTTCAACAGCACCTTTATAGGTTCCTTTCACAGGAGTGCAGTCCGTAAAGTTTCTTCCCTTCGCTAAACGTATATGGCGTTCACCCGCCAAACATTTATTGGTAGGATCAATGCCTATCCAACCTGTATCAGGTAGCCAGGCTTCCGCCCATGCATGAGTTGCACCTTCACCTCGCCATTCATCACTGCCAGGACAAATGTAACCGCTAATGTATCTTCCAGGAACGCCTATTAAGCGAAGCATGTATAAAAGCAAATGCGCAAAATCCTGACATACACCCGCGCGAAGTTTCCAAATTTCATCTACGCTGGTTTCTATACTCGTTACACCTTTCTTGTATTCAAAATTTTCGTAGATGTATTTAGATAGATCCAGAATTGTATCTAACGGATGTTGTACTTTTTCTAATATTTCGTGAATAGCTTGCTGCACCTCAACTTGACACTTGGCTTTTTCAGCCTCTAAATAATCATGATATGTTAGTTGACTCTCCAGACTATTAATTTTTTTCCAAACATCAGTAATTGAATCACGCTGCACCGAAAAATTCGCAGAAAGCATTTCCACTGCCATAATGTTGTCAATAATCAATTCGGAATGCGGAGGTAACACAGTAAAAAACCCTGTTGTATTCCCAAAGTAATCTTTGAACGTAGAAACTGCGGGACTCTCTGAAATGTAAATACGATGATCATTAACCCGCTGTATCTCATCATGCATAGGATACAACTTAATCTGATTAGCAGAATCAATGATCAAACCTGAGTAGATGTAATGGGTGCGGTGACGGATATGAAACAATGACATATTTGTTTAGTTATTTTGATTAAATCAAATAGCAGAATTGACAATAGACAATTCAGCAATTGACAACGTAAGGATCATTTACTCTAAATTAGTTTCTTAATTATCAGAACACCTATCCTCTATTTTTTTCTTCCTTCTTTCTAAACCATTCTGCGAATATCAGCGTGATCCGCGGGAAAAATTATTAAGAATATCCAAAATATAAGTTGGCTAATTTTTGACTCACTCCTTTTACTTCTGTGCGCGTTTCTAAAATCCATTCCGTCACACCCTCCATACCTGCATTGTTCCTTGAAGCATAGCGTAAGTTGCTAATGGCTCTCCCCAGCATAAACTCTAATTCTTTAAAATGTTCGGGTAATGAAATGTCTTCTAATCGTTTGAAGTAACGCTCCACTTGCAACAAACTATAAAGCACTGAGTGCGGGAACTGAATATCTAAAAACACTTGATGGATGACATCATCCATGTGCAATGCATTTTTATAATGTTTGCTATGAAACTCATAACCCGACAGCGAATACAAAAGATATTTCCAATGCATGGCTTCATTACCACCGTCTTCTATTTCGCGCATTTTCAATTCCAAAATATCCAAACTTCGTAAAAGGCGTTCAATGTACTTTCCAATGCTTAAGAATATATAGCCTTCTCCCCGATTCATTGTGATATCTACAGTACCGTAAAACAAAACGCTTTCGCGGAGTAGGTTATCGAAGGCTGTTACCGGATCGTTTTTCAATAAAAGATTTTCTGTTTTAGGATCACGCACAAGATGATAATATTCATTCATCACCTGCCACACTTCTTTGGTTATATAATCTTGCACCGAACGGGCATTCTCACGTGCACGCACGATGTTAGTAAGCACCGAGGTATCATTCTCCCTACTTAAGATCATATGATTAAGCGCCTCGCGATAGTTTGAAACTTTTACATTCGGATCGTTTGCCAACGCACCTAATCCATCCACCCACATCTGCCAATTGAAATCCTGAATCTCGTCTTGCGAAGCAATGTAGCTGGTGCGGAGTACGCGCAGAATATTATCGGTGCGTTCCATATAACGCGCCATCCAAAATACTGCATCGGCTACTCTACTTAGCATGTGGCTTTAATTTTCATATTACGATCCGAGTACCCAGGTGTCTTTACTTCCTCCGCCTTGTGATGAGTTTACAACCAATGATCCTTCTCGCAAAGCAACACGGGTTAACCCACCCGGAACAATCTCGATTCCCTCTGGTCCATACAACGCAAAAGGTCGCAAGTCAACATGTCGCGGTTGTACTTTACCTTTTAGAAAGCAAGGCACTGATGACAAACTAATAATAGGTTGTGCAATAAAGTTTCGCGGGGTTTTTTCCACTTCCAATTTATAAGCTGCTACTTCTTTTTCAGTAGCCGCATGTCCCATTAGCATTCCATAGCCACCACTCTCATTTGTTTTCTTTATCACCATGCTGTCGATCTTCGAAAACACTTGTGAAAAATGATCGGGGTTATCCATTGAATAGGTTGGCACCGTTTTTAAAATCGGCTCCTCGTTCAAATAATATTTAATCATGTGGGGCACAAACGGATACACTGCTTTATCATCAGCCACTCCGTTACCCGGTGCATTCACAATGGCCACATTCCCCATTTTGTAGGCGTAATAAATTCCTGATACCCCTAAAATGCTTTCGCGATTGAAAATCAAGGGGTCTAAAAATTCGTCATCCACTCTTCGGTAAATCACATCTACTTGTTTCAGGCCTGCGGTAGTCTTCATATAGACTTTCGCATTGTCAACCACAAGATCTCTGCCTTCCACCAAATCAACACCCATCAATCGCGCTAAGGTGGTGTGTTCAAAATAAGCAGAGTTATAAATGCCTGGAGTTAACATAACCACGGTAGGCTCACTCTTTTGTCGATTGGCCAAGCCAAGTAAATTCTTTAAAAGTAAATCAGGATAATCTTTAACCGATCGCACATTGTTTCGCGGAAGCAAACCCGGAAAAATGCGATACGTCATGTTCCGGTTTTCAAGCATATATGAAACACCGGAAGGTGTACGTAAGTTGTCCTCCAATACATAAAACGATCCATCGCCATCGCGAATCAAATCAATACCTGAGATGTGTGTGTAAATATCAAACGGAACATCAACACCCACCATTTCGCGCAAAAAACCCGGGCACGAATGAATGAGTGTATCCGGAATTATTTTGTCCTTAATAATAAATTGATCGTGATAAATATCACGTAAGAATATATTGAGCGCACGAATACGTTGCTTAATACCAGCTTCAATATGCGCCCATTCGGCTGCCGTAATGATGCGTGGAATAATATCAAAAGGAAAAATCTTTTCGATGCCCTCACCATCGCTGTACACAGTAAAAGTGATGCCTTGATTCATGAAGAGCTTCTTGGCCAATTCATCCTTGAGCGTAAACTCATCGGATGTTGATTCACTCAGCGAATCAAAAAAAACCTGGTAATGACTTCGGATATCTCCTTCGCGGCACATTTCATCCCATACTTTGGGGCGCACCGAATAGTCAGATAGTAAGGAGGTAAAGGACATTTCATAAATATACTAACCCAAAGTCAAGAAGCAAGGCCAATTGACTTATCCTATAACTGAAATCGATTGCGTCCGGAAATAAATTCAAATAAAAATGTCGGGCACCCCTGCCCGACATTTACTTAACAACAACTAAACAATTATCTTTATACTGTATCTCCTAAATTTTAAAGCCAACTGAAACGACTACCGATCTACCATCGGAAGACCAGATGCCCGGCCCTGGATAAAATGAAGGGCGCTTTGTGAAATACTGTGTGTTCATAACATTATTTATATTCAGCCTTAGTGTGATTTGATTTAAAATCAAGAACGTAGAGTTTATATCAAAGAGCCCATAAGCTGGCACTAACCCTACCGCACCATTGGCTGAGGGCTCAACCGTGTTAAGCGCATCAGCATAACTTTCACCCACATAACTATACAAAAATGAAAAACTTGCTTTGTTGATTTTCACAGAAAGTCCATTGCGAGAGATTACTTCGGGCACACTCTCCAATTTATTGCCCGATACATCCACATTGGCATCACCCGATCGTATCTGGGCATCCGTGTAGCGTCCATTCATAAAAGCGGTGGATGTAAAAACAGAAAGAGTTATACCTTTTTGATTTATTATCTGATACTCTGTAAATAGTTCTGCTCCATCCGTTAAGGAATTGCCTATATTGGTTCGGTAGAGATAAAACACATTGTTTTCATCGTGTGTGGCTTGCGAGCCCAATCGGTTATTATACTGAACTATAAACACGCCAACATCCCAACGCAATCTGTTTGATTGACCGCGAAACCCCGCTTCGGCATTGTACCCATAAGCATCTTTCAAATTCTTATCAACAATTTCGTATGTAGATGACGGAACAATGTCTTTGAAAATAACCGGACGATAGGCTTGAGACCAGCCCGCATAAAACGAGTTTCCATTTCCAACCTTGTATTGAGCATTGATTCCTAACAAAGGAAACTTATGTACAATTGTATTAGGCACTCCTTGTGGATCGTAATAGCTGATTACTCCACCCATCACAGATTCACCTGACTCAATGCGCACCCCGGGTGTAATAGAAAGTTGTTCTGTCAGTTGAAATTTGTTTTCAGCAAACAGTGAAATGTTATTTGATTTCAAATGCATGTCCCTGCCAAATCCGGGCTCAGTAAGAGTAAGGTCGTAATCTGTCCCCGTGGTTCCTTTTCCTTGCTGCTGTCGGTGCAAATCATTGTTCATGTATTGCACACCCGCCACCAAATTACTTGTTCTTCCAAAAAGGGAATAATTATGAAGCAAACGCAATTCACTTGTGTAACTATTGTAATTATCAACGTCCACTTGTCTGGGTGCATATTGTAATGTAACCGGATCAATCACATCTTCCACATTGGCAGGCTTATCAAACATAACGCTGTTTCGATAACCTAATACAGCTGAAGTTTGAAGCAAAAGCTTTGTTTGATGACCAAGATCCCAGTCCATCTGTAAAGAAGGAACATAAATTTCCGGGCTATAATAATTCCTTGATCGGGATGATTGCCTTGGGTCATCATTAAATTTTGCATCAGTAAGCGCACCTGGTAAACGATATATATACTTTGACCTGCTTAACTCTGCTGTAAATTTTATATTAGCAGAAGGTGCATAGGTCAATAGAAAAGATTGCGCATCAAAATCGGAATTTCCGTTTTCGCGGTACCCATCAGAAACCCGCTTTGAATAATACACCATGTATTGAAACTTGCCCACTTTGCCACTTGCTCCTAGATAAGTGCTTAATAACCCATAGGATCCCACCGAAGTAGTACTCTCTAAGCTAAATGATTTTGTGCTGTCGGGTTTTTTGGTCACATAATTAAGCATCCCTCCAAACTGTGCACCATACTGCAAAGAACCTGTGCCCCTCACTAACTCAATTCGTTCTACCGCTTCCATCGGAATGCTGTAATGACTGGCAGGATATCCATACATATCCGAATTGGTGATTGCACCATTCCTGCGGATATTAAATTCCCAGCCACGATGCGGATCGAGGCCACGTGTAGAAATATTCATTTGATTTCCACTCCCATCCATATCATACACAAAAACTCCAGGCACCTTTGCAAAAATCTGGCGCCCTGTTTTCTCGGCAATGTTTGCATTCAGGCTTTGCAAATTGATTACTTCATTTTTTTTACCAGACCATAACCGGGTGCCTTCTGTTTCGGGTAATCTGCCTATGTCATTCAAGCGCTGCGCTTTTACAACTACTTCTTCCAGTCTTTTCGTTTGAATTGTATCAACCTGATCTTGGGCACTAGCATGTAGCACGATAACAACTGAAAAAATAATTATTAAAATTCTTTTCATTAGTTAGCTCCGTCTAGTTTTGCACGATCGACTGTGTACTTAGCCACATCCTTTCCTTGAGTAGTTCCTACTTCAGCATCAAATCGCCAATGGATACCCCCATAAATTCTTGACTCTGCAGCTTCAATTGCCCACCCTCTCACCGTGCTCGCCTCAGCAGGAAAAATATAAGACAACACTTCAGCTCCTGCGGCTGAAAACACACTATGTCCAGATGTATAACTTGGAAAGTTAGGAGTACCGGCAATAGTTTTAAATCCTGGAATTTGTTGGATCGGGCGTGGGTAGTGATAATAATATTTTGCATCCCAACAACTAATACCACCATCCATCATGGCCATATTCAAGTAGGCAAAAGTACGTGCCGTGCGAAGTGGATTCTCCTTGTACTTTATTAAAAAATCTATTGCAATTTTATTCCAATGCCCGGGAGGCGTGTAGGTTCCAAGTCCATCTTGCCAATAGTTTGCAATTCTTCTTTTTTCTTCGGTCATGTGATCTTGAATATCAACAAGCTCCTTAGCGTTTGCATTATACTCATCAGAGCCCGGAGCCGGTGGTGCAATCGGTCTCACTTCCTCCACCGTTGGTACATACCACATTTTCACCTTACCATAAAGGGGAGTTAATCCAACGGGTCTTGTCGGCAACTCAAGGTTATCCCATTGCCAACCAAACCTGTTAAATGCAGCTGCTTTTATAGAATCAGAAACTGGTTTAGGGCATTGCGCCTTTTTCATTCCATCATTGGAAGCTCTGGCAAGTGCAACCTTTGCAACCTCCTCTCCAATAAATTTGCCCGCTACAACATCACTGTCCACATTTATGCCCGCCCAAACTAAACTTTGTAAATGTTGTTCCGCTTTAGCTTTCAAATATTCCTTTTCAAGTGGAAACATCACTGATAAAATATCGCGCGATGAAGCAGCCACTACAGCACCATCGGATGGGTAAGAAGGAATATCGTTTTGCTTGTAGGCAGAATTAATAGAGTTATCAACCTGATAAGGAGCAGGTCTATTGAAAGTATACTTATAATGCCAGGCCGTGATCAATCCATCAAAATGTGCCACACTTAAATATGCAAGTGCTCGAACAGCGGATGGCGGATGAGCAAAAGGAAATGGAGGGGGTCCATCAGGTGCAGCCGGATTAGGCAATGTATACGTGCCATCATCATTTGGCCCCGGTATAAGATTGTATTTTGCGATTAACTCTAATGCAATTTCATTCCACCTAAGAATGGGATTGTTTGTCCAATATTCAATCGCCCTCCTTTGATCACCATTCAACGAAGCCATATCTGATTTTAGTGAAGCTAACTCAGCTAAATATTCGCTCGAGGTTACATCAGCAGGAGTAGCAATAGTAATTTGATCTGAACTTGATAGGAGGATTGGAGTCCAACTACCACCATTGGCATCTAACCCTGAAAAAGCATAGGCAGAATAGTTAGCCATGGTTGGCAATTCATCTTCACACGAGGTAACAAACAACATGCAGGTGAATGCACAGATACATGATGCAATAATATTTTTTTTCATAATACTTTCTCTTTTAAATCTTAAACTGATAGGTTCCACCCACTCCAAAACTTGAGAACTTACCCCAGTTTCTTCCATTCACCACTTGGTTATAATAGGCAAGCACCCCAAGACCTTTTACTTTCTTAAGGTAGTACTGACCAATAGCTCCTACCTGATCAAATTGTACTTTATTGGTAGGTTGAGCAGCATTGTACGCACGCACATCGTCACCACTTGTTGACTTCAACCCATAGTAACATGTCTCTAATTTCAACTTGTTATCCAGTAACCATACTCCTATCCCAGCATTGAACTCCCATGCATCGGGCACATCCATCCAGGCTGTATAGTAACTTCCATTGTTATAATAGTAATCGCGTTCAGCTTTTGTCTGTCCTCTGAATAGATGCCCTGCTGTACCTTTCACATAGAATCCATTGTCCAGTATATACTGAGCGATCCCCCGAAGACTAAACTCGTTGGTACCATTGCCAATGCTATAAGGTCGATAGTCAGAAAGGTAGTTGGTAATGGGTGTGCCAAAGCCACCTGTTGCTAATAAGGCAAGCTTTCCTTTTCCTAGTTGCTTGTTTAGTATTTCATACTTTAAGGCAATGTTCAAATCTTGAAATCCCCGAGCGCCTTGAAATTTGCCTCCGTTAGGTTCGCTTGATTCTGTTTTAACATAAGGAAGACCTACGAGTAAATTCAAGTTGTCCATAATTCCAATAGCCACCATCGGTATCACCATTTTTCTGGTTAGGGTAGCAACCGTTTGATTGTATCTTAGGTAAGTCCCTTCCCAATATTGATCCCATGAACCATGATCATAAACGAGTGCGAAGCATAATTCTTTTTGCTTCATCATAATCGCATCGGAAGGTGTCTGACCAAAAAGGGCACCGACTGAAAACAGTGCACCTGCACTCAGGAGTAAAATTCTTTTCATAAAAAAAATAAAAGGTTAGTTGTTGGGTTAATCGTAGCGTCAGATTTTAATACCAGCTTAACCGGTACAAAATCCTATGCATAAGCACTACACAACCTGTGTTATACAGGAAGTGAATCCGATTGGATCGGAAAATATTAGACTTGTGGTGGTGGATTGTTTAACTGAATGCTTACAGATTCATATGCATTCAACTTATTGCCTTCAGGCAGTTCATAGTTCCAGCCTGCGTTGGTAGATTGCAACGCTGTGGAAGTAGTAATATAATCTTTAATCAGATTTTGCAGCACACTAGTCTGACTCTTGCCGCTGGATGGTTTGTCGGTATATGTTTTTACATAATCCTTCAAAGCCTGATTAATTTTCTTGGAGGTGTTATCTTTTACACATACTATATAGAGAGTATCTCTTTGTAAGCGCTGCTTTACCATTTTGTAAAAATCGCCTTCATGTTCAAATTCTCCATTTACCCGAACATACTCCCTAGTATCACTTTGATAGGGAACCGTAATCGGAACTTTAATAGTTACTTCATGCTGACGTTCGTAATCGTCATCATCAAACTGAGCCGATAAATTTTGTGTGTTTTTAATCTGCAAACCGACTAGCACCCCATAATATCCCAACACATTGAGTAGGAATAAAAATAACATTACTATGGAGAAAGATCTTTTCACGGCCGAAAAGTAGAAAATTCTTCGGCTACTGCAAACCATTGCGAGTTAAAATTGCTATGAAACTACCCGACTAAGCGTTAGGAAACGACCTAAATATGCTCTTTCTTATTCTTTACAAGATCGTACAGCAACTCGCGGGCGCGGTGCAACTGGGCCTTAACGGTGCCTAACGGAGCTTCTAATTCAACGGCAATTTCCTCATAGCTTAGTTCATCAAAGTAGCGCAGGCGAACTAATTTCTGATACTTTGATGGAAGCATGTTGACAAACACTTGCACCAACTCTTCTTTCTGACCTTTGATTGCCTCATCCTGAGGATTCAGAATTCCATCATCTTCTACATCTATGCTAACTGATTGGCCATCATCATCCGTATAGGTGTTTTGAATACTAAGTGTGTTTATTTTTTTCTTTCGGATGTAGTCGATTGTATTGTTGGTAGCAATGCGAAACAACCAGGTACTAAAGGTGAAATCTTTCTTGAATTTATGGAGACTGCGAAATGCCTTAGAAAAAGATTCCATGGTAAGATCTTCAGCATCATCGATGTTGCGCACCATCTTTAAGATCATGTGATAAACAGGTCGCTTATAGCGCTGCAACAACTTGGCATACGACTTCTGATCGCCACCAACAGCCCTGTCAATCAGCTTGAAATCTTCAAGTGCTTTTGATGAAAATCTGCCTTCTTCTAGTTCTTCCATCGGATTCTTTTGACTACTAACGCCCGCAAGCCGGTGACAAGATAATAAAAGGTGAAAATAAAATCTAAAATAGGCGTTTTCAATGCCTCAAAGTGCCCACCCAGCTTGCGTGAGCTACTATTAAAAAGCACGGCTATTACTATCCAGCGCACCAAAAATACGAAAGGGATGATAAGACCAAATCCGTTAAGTAGAGAATACGGAAGAACAATTAGCCAGGTTGCCAACCACGTAACCGAGAAAAGTCCAAGAATAAACTGATCCCAAACTCGATAGCGCGTACCTACTGATAAATGTCGTAGTTTTTGATGGAGAAAGTCGTGCCAGTTCTCTTTTGGTTTTGAAACTGTAATGGCATCTATTCCAATTGAGACTTTTGTATTCAGTTTAGTTGCATGACTGTTTACAAATAAATCATCATCACCACCGGTCACATCTAAGTGCGTATTGAATCCTTTGCCCTGAAAAAATATTGATTTAGCATACGCGAGATTACGACCAACACCCATATAAGGGCGACCCAACTTCGCCAATCCAATAAATTGAATAGAAGTGAGCAACGATTCAAACCGAATAAATGCATTCAACCAACCTTCGTGCTTTTCATAAGGCGAATGACCTAGTACAATTTGCGTTTGCTCATCATATCGTTCCGTCATTCGTTTAATCCATTGATCACTTGACGGGCGACAATCGGCATCGGTAAAAAGTAGCCAATCATACTTTGCAGCTTTTATTCCGAGTGTAAGGGCAAACTTTTTTCCGTTGATATGCTCGGGCTTATGCATTACCCGAACCATTTTAAGTCGACTGTTATTGGCTGTCGCCTCTTGCAGGTAATCAAACGTGCCGTCATTGCTTCGATCCTCCACAATAATTAGTTCAAATTCAGGATGATCTTGCTTTAATAATAAGGGGATCAGTTCACGCAGGTTTTCTTCCTCATCATGGGCGCACACAATTACCGAAATTGGGTTCAGTGGTTTGGCCGATTCATTTTCCTTTTTATTGATTCCAATGAAAAAGATGAGCAGGTAAATAAATTGTATGCTTACAATCAGAATGCAGATTATGGCAAGGACGGACAATGGAGGCTGAGTTAATTAAAAAACGCACAAATATAGGAGTTATCAGGAAGCTCAATAAGTATTACTTTGACCTTATATACCTTATTTGGAGCCCTTAGACTCTGCGGTTAACTTTGCGCCCTCATGAAATTCAGCATTAGCGCTACCGATCCTAACTCAAAAGCCCGAGCCGGAAAAATAATTACCTCACATGGTGAAATCTCCACGCCCATCTTTATGCCTGTGGGCACAGCGGGGTCGGTAAAAGCGGTACACCAGCGCGAATTGAAAGAAGATATTGATGCTAAAATTATTCTTGGCAACACCTATCACTTGTATTTACGGCCCGGTTTGCCCTTGATCGAAAAAGCAGGTGGGCTTCATAAATTTATTGGTTGGGATAGACCCATGCTCACCGATAGTGGTGGTTATCAGGTCTATTCGTTAGGTGCTAACAGAAAGATCAACGAGGAAGGCGTAATCTTTAAATCACACATCGATGGTTCTAAACATACCTTCACACCCGAAGGAGTAATGGACATTGAGCGCACCATTGGCGCAGATATTATTATGGCGTTTGATGAATGTACTCCGTATCCGTGTGAATATGGCTACGCTAAAAAATCGATGGAGCTTACACACCGCTGGCTTACGCGATGTGTGAATCAGGTAAACGCAACTTCACCCAAATACGACTATGATCAAACACTCTTCCCTATTGTGCAAGGTAGTGTTTATAAAGATTTACGAATTCAGTCAGCCGAATACATTGCCAACCAACAGCAAGCGGGCAATGCGATTGGTGGATTATCGGTAGGCGAGCCACACGAGATGATGTATGAAATGACAGACCTGGTTTGCTCTATTCTTCCTCAGGACAAGCCTCGCTATCTGATGGGTGTGGGCACGCCCGAAAATATTTTGGAATGTATTGCTTTGGGTATTGATATGTTTGATTGTGTAATGCCTACGCGCAATGCACGCAATGGAATGCTATTTACTACGCAAGGCATTATTAATATCCGCAATGAAAAATGGAAAGATGATCTCTCGCCTCTCGATGCGGAAGTGGGCGGGCATGTAAGTACGTTTTACTCCAAAGCTTATCTTCGTCACTTAATTATCTCAAAAGAAATTTTAGGCGCGCAAATTGCTTCCATCCACAACCTTACCTTCTACCTTTGGCTGGTGCGTGAAGCAAGGGTAAAAATTGAAGAAGGTACATTCACCGCCTGGAAAAACAGTATGGTAAAAACGGTTTCACAACGATTATAATTTCTTGATGACCATTCTCGATCGATATATTATTAAGAAAATTCTTTCCACGTTCTTCTACGTGGTCTTAATATTAGTGGCGATCATCACCGTAATTGATCTTACCGAAAAGATTGACAAGTTTGCTACCAACAATTTAGGGATCGGGCAAGTGTTAGGTTACTACGCTGATTTTATCCCATGGATTTCAGGACTGCTTGCTCCTATCACAGTTTTTATTGCCGTTGTTTACGTAACCTCGCGTATGGCAGCACACACCGAAATTATTGCCATCCTTAGTAGTGGTGTTAGTTTTAGAAGACTGCTGGTTCCTTACTTTATTGCGGCCGCAGTAATAGCAGCCTTAAGTTTCTTCCTGAATGGTTGGATTATTCCAAAATCAAATCAGGAGCGACTTGATTTTGAGATGCAATATTTTAAAAAGAATAATCAACATAGTCGTTCGAATATTCACATGCAGATAGAACCCAATGTGTATCTGTTTATTCAAAACTTTAACAACTCAACAAACACCGGGTATCAATTTTCATTGGAGCGATTTAATGAAAACAGATTGGTAGACAAACTCTCGGCAGAAAACATACAGTGGGATACCACCAAACGAAAATGGGTGCTGCGGTATTGGAAACGTAAACAAGTTGATAGCATTTTTCACGTACGGCAAAAACCTTCAACACTAGGCACCAATGGCGGAGCGATGGACACAACCTTATCTATTACTCCTAAAGATTTTGAATCCAACGATCGTGGATATGATGGTATGAGTATTCCTGAATTAAATGAGCATATTAAAAAAATGCGCTTCCGCGGATCAACCGGAGTGGAGATTTATGAAGTGGAAAAACAAATTCGATTCGCTACTCCGTTCACCATTTTTGTGCTAGTATTTATGGGGGCAATCGTTTCATCCCGAAAAAGTCGTGGAGGCACGGGCTTTCAAATTGCATTGGGATTTTTCCTTTCATTCATCTTCATACTCTTTGTTACTATGACGCGCACGTATGCCGAAACCGGATCATTGGCGCCACTTGTTGCAGCCTGGCTTCCTAATGGAGTGTTTATAGTTATTGCACTTGCCATGTATAAATACGTGCCCCGGTGATTCCTGTTACCCGCGATTATCTTAAGCTTCATTTTATTGTCTTGCTATTTGGCTTTACTGCCGTATTAGGAAAACTTATTTCATTGCCATCTGTTGAAATGGTTTTCTATCGCACACTGCTAGCCGCTATAGGCATGGGCGTGTTGATGATTTTATTTAGGAAAAGTTTTACCGTTTCAAAAAATGATCTGATACTAATTCTACTGACCAGCATGATCGTTGCTGTTCACTGGATTACTTTTTTTGTGTCAGGAAAAATTTCTAATCCCTCCACCAGCTTAGTGGGTTTTGCAACGTGTTCATTTTGGGCAGCCATTTTTGAACCACTCGCAAAAGGAAAAAAAATTCAATTTCTTGAAATAGGATTGGGGATTATGGTGCTGATAGGACTCTGCATCATCCTTGCATTTGATTTCAGATATCCTCTTGGATTATTTCTCGGTGTAATTTCAGGCATGACTGCAGCGTGGTTTACCGTTATCAATTCAAAAATTGTAAGTAGAGTAAGTACCTACACCATCACCTTCTATGAAATGGTGGGTGCTTGTGCATTCATTGTTTTGTTTATGCCAATCTATAAAGCTACATGGGCTGTTGATGGAAAGTTAAATTTACTTCCCACAACAGTGGATTGGATTTACCTTGCAATTCTGGCGTGGGCGTGCTCGGTGTATGCGTATTCGGTAGCCATTGAGCTGACCAAAAAACTTTCGGTGTTCTTTATTCAGTTGGCTTTAAACTTAGAGCCTGTGTACGGAATTATCCTTGCGTTACTGATTTTCGGACAACAAGAAGTGATGAGTTTGAAATTTTATTTGGGAACGGTTATTATTTTAAGTGCTGTGGTGTTGTATCCAATTATGAAGAGAAAACTGAAAGTTTAATGAGCCACTGATTCACAGATTACTTTTAACTGTATTTAATCAGTGAATCTGTGGCAAGTGTTTT
The DNA here is from genome assembly GCA_041742535.1 of Cyclobacteriaceae bacterium. Classification (GTDB taxonomy): domain Bacteria; phylum Bacteroidota; class Bacteroidia; order Cytophagales; family Cyclobacteriaceae; genus ELB16-189. Next base: position 50,701 of record JBGSIM010000009.1, read on the forward strand.
TTTAGATACTATCTCCTAAGGCATCTTTAAAAACCAAAATTGCTTGTCAGACTGAGCTTGTCGAAGTCATTATTGAACTTAAAGAAGTAACAAATTGGTTTCGACAGGCTCAACCTGACATGGTTTTAGAGATGCTCTTATGAGAGTTCACCCGCCCAATAATCCCCACTAAACTTATTTTTTAAATCGCGGGGTGATTCAAAAATTCCAAAAACAGATGCGCCCGAGCCACTCATGCTGGCATACAAAGCTCCCTGATTATATAACTCATTTTTAATGACTTCTATTTGAGAATGTTTTATAAAAACGGATTTTTCAAAATCGTTTATCAACTTTTCTTTCCATTGAGTTATTGGCAACTCAAGAATTTCTTCGATAGAATGAACAGGTTGTTTGGGTGTAACGCCAGCGTAAGCTTCACCGGTTGAAACATGAACACCAGGTTTTACTAGTACTAGATATTTTCCTTTTAAGCTTACTAATGTCTCTGATAAAATTTCTCCTCGCGCACTGCCGAGCATTGGTTTATCATCTATAAAAAAAGAACAATCACTTCCCAATACTGAAGCATACTTGCTTAACACACCATCCGACAAGCCTAAATTAAAAATTGAATTGAGTGCCCGCAACGTAAAAGCAGCATCGGATGAACCTCCTCCTAATCCTGCACCCGTAGGAATTACTTTATGCAAATGGAGTTTGATGGGCTGCAAATCAAAATCCCTTTTAAGAAGTTGATATGCCTTAACACATAGGTTGTCTTCTTCCCTTCCGGGGATGCCAATTCCTGATTGTGTGAATTGAAATTGATCTGACTTGATTACTTCCAGCGCATCGCACCAGGGCACAGGATAGAAACATGTTTCAATATTGTGGTAGCCATCCTCTCGCTTCGAAACAATCTGAAGCCCAAGATTGATTTTACAATGTGGAAAGTAAACCATGCACCCTCGTGCCTATTTCACTCCGGCATTCAACTGTTCCTGACTTACACCTGTAGTGGAGTATCCGCCATCATGATACAAGTTTTGCATCGTAACCATACGGGTAAGATCACTAAACAACGACACGCAGTAGTTAGCACAATCTTCTGAACTTGCGTTACCTAAGGGCGATTGCAATTCTGCAAAATCATAGAATTCGCTAAAGCCTTTAATGCTGCTTCCGGCTTTGGTTTTAGTTGGCGATTGTGAAACCGTATTGATTCTTACTTTTTTCAATTTACCATAGTGATATCCAAAACTGCGGGCAATGCTTTCGAGCATCGCTTTAATATCCGACATATCAGTATAGAAAGGATACGCACGTTGTGCTCCCATATACGTTAACGCTACCACCGAACCCCATTCATTAATAGCATCAAGCTTATAGGCTACTGCCAACATTTTATGAAAAGACAAGGCAGAGATATCTGCACCTTTTTGATAGTAGTCGTAGTTAAGCGCAGTGTATGGAATATCCTTACGCATATTCACACTCATACCAATAGAATGCAATACAAAATCAAGTTTCCCGCCAAGGTGCTCCATCGAATCCGTATAGAGTTTTTCTATTTCGGCAACGCTAGTAGCATCGGCAGGAATAATTTTGGAACCAGTCTGTTCTGCCAGTTTATTTATTTCACCCATGCGCATGGCAATGGGTGCGTTAGTTAACACAAATTTTGCGCCTTCTTCATGTGCGCGCAAAGCAACTTTCCAGGCGATAGAGTTTTCATCTAAGGCTCCGGTAATAATTCCCAACTTTCCTTTTAGTAGGTTATAGGCCATGGTAGTAATCTTTTAAAGTTTGAGTTACAATATTACAAATTACAATCAATTGCAGCTATTTTTGAGATTGATGAAAAAAGATGTGACCGCACCTGTTGGGATATTTGATAGTGGTATTGGCGGTCTTACTGTAGCACACGCAATACGCCAAACGCTTCCACACGAAAATATTATCTATTTTGGAGATACCGCGCACTTACCATACGGAGATAAATCGGAAGCGGCCATACAAGCCTATTCGATAAAAATTGCCGATGTACTCTTAAAGAAAGGCTGCAAAGTAATTGTGATCGCTTGCAACTCGGCCAGCTCAGCAGCTTATGAATTATTAAAAGAGTATGTGCGTAAAGATGCTCACATCATAAATGTAATCGACCCGATGGTTGAATTGGTTACACACAACTATGAAAACAAAAAAGTTGGACTGATTGGAACCAAGCGCACGGTTCAATCCGACATCTATTCCAAAAAAATAGAAGAAGCAAAGAAAAGCATCACGTTGCAATCATTGGCTACTCCCCTGTTGGCACCCATGATTGAGGAAGGTTTTTTTAACAATCAGATCAGTCACGAAATAATTTCACAATATCTGGATGACCCATCCATTAAAGACATTGATGCGTTGGTTTTGGCATGTACGCACTACCCACTTATCAAAAGGGAGATAGCTGCCTTTTTGGGTGGCGGAGTACATGTATTAGACTCTGCTATTGTGGTAGCTGAAGCATTGACCAATTATCTTACTGAGAATAACTTACTGAATCCAACTGGAGAACCCGATCATCAATTTTTTGTTTCCGACTATACTGAAGCCTTTGAAGCCTCGACCCGACTGTTTTTCCAACAAAAAGTCAGCTTAGAAAGACATCCCCTATGGAATTGAATTCTAAGAAAAACCGTGGATGTAGGGTTTTTGCTAAATCGGTAAGTTTTAATTCATTTAAAAACGTGAAATTTAAGGCTTAAATAGAAGAAGACTGTGCTCTCTACTTTATACTTCATACTGCCCTTTTTAGTGCTCTATACCATTTTGGTGGTATATGCCGAGCGCAAAATATCGGCATTTATGCAGGATAGACTTGGGCCAATGGAAGTTGGATATTATGGCCTGCTTCAAACTGTGGCCGACCTGCTTAAGCTAATTCAAAAGGAAGATATAGTACCTGCCTCGGCCAGTAAGCCACTTTTTAAGATTGCTCCGTTGCTAATCTTTGTTCCTATTTTTCTTGGATTCAGTTTTTTACCATTATCTCCGGCTTGGGGCACCTCACCGTTTTCATCAGCACTTTTCTTTTTACTGTCTATCATATCATTAGATGTGATTGGGATTATAGTCGCGGGTTGGGCATCGAACAATAAGTATAGTATGTTGGGTACTCTTCGATCGGCAGCACAGATTATTTCATACGAAGTGCCCTTAGGTTTATCCGTGCTGTGTGTTTGTGTGCTCACTCAAACGCTTGACCTGCAAGAAATTTCTTTTCAACAAGGGGTACTAGTAAAAGACCAAACTAATTTTCTTTTTGGTATAAAATCATTGGGTGTGGATATCACATTAACCGGAGGCTTTCTTTCATGGAATGTATTCCGAATGCCAATCTTGTTTTTTGCGTGGGTGATTTTCTTTATAGCATCACTAGCCGAGAGTAATCGGGCACCATTTGATTTACCTGAAGCAGAATCAGAATTGGTAGCCGGATTTCAAACTGAGTATTCAGGGTTTCGGTGGGCCGTGATTATGCTTGCAGAATATGCCATGATGTTGCTGGTAAGTTTTGTGGGAGTTATTTTATTCTGGGGAAGTTGGAACACGCCATTGCCAAATATAGGATCGTTAACGTTGGCCGACTGGACAACCGGAACCGTTGGTTCATTGAGTTTACACCTTTGGGGAATTTTCTGGCTACTTTCAAAAACATTATTTACTGTAGCTATGCAAATTTGGGTTCGGTGGACATATCCACGCATGCGCCTTGATCAACTTACTTCTTTAAGCTGGAAGCTATTAACCCCCGTTGCCTTAGTAGTATTACTTTTTTGTTCACTTTGGAAATTATTGTTGTGATCGTATCAAAATTTAAAATATCTCTTTTTGTTTTTCTCATACTGATAGGCGGATTAAATTCTTTTGCCCAAAACAAATTGGATAGTTTAGAAAATGTTTTAAGAAACGCATCGTCTGATTCCATTCGGTTTATAACACTCATTAAGCTTTCACAGGAAAATCAATATAAGGATTTGGCTAAAGCATCTGCCTATTCTGCGCAGGCCCTTGCGCTAGCAGAAAAAAAACAATGGGTTTGGGGAAAATCAAAGGCATTTGGGCAAGAATCATTTTTGGCAACTATTAGTGGTGATTATGCGACTGCTATGAAATATGATAATCAAAACCTTCAATTAGTTATCGCGCAAAAGGACAGTCTTTCCATAGCCGAAACATTAGGTTTTTTAGGTAATGATTATAAAGACCTTGGAAAGTATGATGAAGCCTATTACTATTTCACTCAGTCATACAAGGTAGCCAGAGCCATACCCGACTCACTAAAAATGGCAATTGCCATTCATAATATTGGAACTGTACTAAGTGATTTGGGTCAATATGACTTGGCACTAGATCATTTTAAAGTCAGTTCAAAAATCTCCTTAGCGATTGGCGATCTGGACGGAATCGCCTATGATCTGGATGCTGTTGGCGATGTGTATTGCAGAAAAAGAGAGTATAAAAAAGCAGAAGAAAATTTACTCAAAGCATTAAAAAAAATCCGGGAACAAAAGTTAACTGTTATTGAACCGCGTGCATTAACCCATCTTGCACATCTTTACTATGTTATACGAGACCTACCAAAATCGTTAGCGTACTATGATACCGCTATTATGGTGTATGACAAAACAAGCAACGATTTTGGAGATGCAGAAGTTAATTTAGGAATAAGTCAGGTATTTATTGAGCAGGGGAAGTTTGATGAAGCTCAGGTTCTGATTGAGCAAAGTTTAAAGACAGCGCAGGCCCTTGGTGCCAAACGGATGGAAATAGATTGCTATCAAAAACTTTCCAAACTAGCAGAAAGGAAAGAGGACTTTAAAAGTGCGTTAGCATTTCATAAGAATTTCAAAGTGATGCAAGACTCACTCTTTAGTCAGGAAATGATTGCAAAAGTCTTCCAGGACCAGCTGCGCTTTCAAACTGAAAACAAAGATTCTGAAATCGCAAACTTGAGCAAAGTAACGTCTGAACAAGATGGTGAGATAAGAAGGCAAGAATTTCTTAGTAACATTCTTGCTGTATTGGTGGCTTTAACTGCCATTTTGCTTTTCACGGTATATCGAAGTGGACACCGAAGGAAACGGATCAATAAATTATTGATAGAACATCAAGAGGAAATTAAAAAGAGAAGTGTTGAACTGGAGCAACTCAATCAAGTGAAAGACAAGTTCTTTTCTATCATTTCACACGACTTGCGGTCTCCCATTAATGCCTTATCCGGAATTTTGGATTTGCTAAGTAACAAGCATATAACACAGGAAGAATTCTCATCCCTTACCCAGGAGCTGCGAGTTCAGTTTAATCATACCCGTACTTTGATTAACAATCTGTTGGATTGGGCGCTCCTGCAAATGGATAAACTTAAAATCCAACCTGAAAAAATTGAACTTAGCAAAGTAATTAACGAAAACTTTACCTTGGTGAGATCGCTTCACCTCAAGGAAATGAACCTCGTTAATCAAGTAGAGACTGGAATATTCGGTTGGGGTGATTTAAACATGATCAATCTCGTTTTTAGAAATCTTATTCTCAATGCGATTAAGTTTTCTGACAAGGGTGGATCTATCGAAATCTCAGCAAAACAAGATGCAGATTTTTATGTAATAGCTGTAAAGGATTATGGAGTCGGCATTAATCCTGAAGTGCAAAAGTTACTGTTCGACAAAACCACAGGCTATAGTACGCGAGGCACCGCCAATGAAAAAGGCACAGGGCTTGGACTGATCTTATGCAAAGAGTTTATCGAAAAAAATGGTGGCCAAATCTGGCTAGAGAGTGAAGAAGGTAAAGGCAGTACCTTTTATTTCTCGATTAAGAAAGCCTAGGCTACAGGCCTTTAGCAATTTCCTTCTATTTTTGTTACTAAGGTTGATAGGCGTCTGACACCTCAAAGGTGTCTTGACGCCTCTTTATAAGAAATGGAAAAGAAACACTCGTACTGGTCGGATATAATATTTGCTACTAAGTCTCTTACAAAAGGGCTTGCGCTCACATTCTCTCACTTGTTAAAATCAAGAAAGAGCAGAAGCAAGATCTCCATTCAGGAAGAAGGTTATTTTGATCATCAAAGTGGTATTGCAACGGTTCAATATCCTTTCGAAAGCATTCCAGTGCCAGATAATGGCCGCTACAAACTTCACAACGAAATTGAAGATTGCATTGTGTGTGATAAGTGCGTGAAGGTTTGTCCGGTTAACTGCATCACCATTGAACCGATTCGGTCTGCTGAAGAGTTTGGCAAAACGTCTGATGGCACTTCGAAACGAATTTACGCGGCCAAGTTTGATATTGACATGGGTAAGTGTTGCTTCTGTGGATTATGCACCACTGTATGCCCAACGGAATGCCTCACCATGACAAAAGAGTATGACTTCTCTACGTTTGATATTGCCGATCATAATTTCCCTTTCGGGAACATGAAGCCTTCCGAAATTGATGAGAAGAAAAAAGCTTGGGACGAACATCAGAAAAATAAAATCGCAGCTACTCCAGTTGTTTCTAATCCAACAGATCAACCATCAGCTACAAAACCTGTTTTCAAGCCTCGCATTAAACCACCTACTCAACAATGATGCAGGAAGTAATCCTATATCTCTTCATTGGATTTTCGATAGTGAGTGTGTTGGTGATACTCTTAAATCGTAATGTGTTTTACTCAGCATTGGCGTTACTTACGTGTCTTATTTCATTATCTGGAATTTTTGGATTATTACAAGCTGAGTTTCTAGCTGTAACACAACTCCTTATTTATGCAGGCGGTGTTTTAGTTCTTATGATTTTTGGAATCATGCTCACCAATCGAATTTCAGGAAAATCGTTTGAAAGCAAATCGGATAACTGGATACCAGGCATTTTAGTTACAGGTTCACTACTGGCAGTTCTTGTAATTGCTTTTCGGAATTCCCCCATTACAGCAACTCAAAATGAGTTGGCTACCGGAAATCACACAAGTAAAATAGGTGTTGAGTTAATGAGCACCTATGCTGCGCCTTTTGAGATCAGCGGACTGCTATTGCTTGTTTGCTTAATTGGCGCAGCATTAACAGCCTCTTCATTTAAAAAAGCAAAATCATGAGTAAAACAGATTTGCTTTTCTATTTGAGTGCGTTTCTTTTTTGCTCAGGGTTATTAATAGCGGTAACAAAGAAGAATGCCATTGTAGTGTTAATGGGAATTGAGCTCATGCTTAATGCAGCCAATCTTAACCTGGTTCTATTCAACTTTCAAAAGAAAGGAATGGACGGACAACTCTTTGCTTTATTCATCATCATTGTTGCTGTATGTGAAGCTGCGGTGGGTATTGCCATTATCTTAAAAACATATCACTATTATCATACGTCAGTGCCTGATCAAATCAGTGATCTAAAAGAAAAAAATTGATAGCCGCTCCAGAATATTCCTTTTCGTTTTGGCTCACATTAAGTGTGTTGGTTATTCCATTGGTTGCTTCACTCAGTTGTTTTTCGATTAAACAAAAAATTGGTTGGCTGGCACCTTTAATAAGCAGTGTGCTTCTGCTAATCGCTTCCATACTGGCAATCGTACTTTTCTTTCAAGTCAGTAATTCGGCTGAAGTGAGCTATTCGTGGGTATGGTTTACACTCAATCAGAAAGAAATCGCATTTAGTATTCTGCTTGATAGTAACACAAGTATTATGATACTGATTGTTACGGTTATTTCCTTTCTGGTACATCTCTTCTCGATCGGCTACATGGCCGAAGATCAACATCAGGTGCGGTATTTTGGAATGCTGGGATTCTTTACGTTTGCAATGTTGGGATTGGTGATGAGTAGCAACCTGCTAATCACATTTATCTTTTGGGAACTGGTTGGCGTTAGCTCTTATCGCTTAATAGCGCATTATCAGGAAAAAGAGTCTGCCATCAAAGCGGCAACAAAAGCATTCTTACTGAATAAAATTGGTGACCTTGGATTTTTAATTGGGCTTATTATTTTTTGGTCGTGGTCAGGTACACTTGAAATAGGTGATCCTAATCTATTAAGAATTCCTGCATTTTGGTTAACGGCTGCAGGTGTTTGCATTTTTATTGGTGTTATTGGTAAGTCGGCACAATTTCCATTATTCAATTGGTTGCCCGATGCCATGGAGGGACCAACACCTGTCTCTGCATTAATTCACGCAGCTACTATGGTGGCAGCCGGTGTTTTTCTTTTGATGCGCATCAGCAATCTTTTTACTGAAGATGTTTTTATGCTTATCGCAATTACCGGATCCATTACAACGGTTGCCGGAGCTATTGGTGCGCTGTTTCAATTTGATATTAAAAAAGTGCTGGCCTACTCAACCATTTCGCAATTAGGATTGATGGTGATGGCCATGGGTGCGGGTGCTATGCAAGGTGGATATTTTCACTTGCTTCATCATGCATTCTTTAAAGCCGGATTATTTTTAGGTGCCGGTGCTATCATTCATGCTATGCATCAGAATCACCAAAGCAATTTGGATGCGCAGGATATACGCAACCTTGGGGGCCTACGAAAAAAACTACCTGTCACTTTTATTTCATTTGCTATTTGTGCTGCAGCCCTTGCGGGAATTCCATTTACATCAGGATTTGTTTCTAAAGAATTAATACTAACTCAAATGACAACTTGGGCGGGAAATGAAATTTCGTGGCGATGGATTGTGATGAGCAGTGCGTGGGTTGTTACTCTACTTACTCCAATTTATACGTTTAGATTAATCTGGTTTATCTTCTTTAGCAAACCACAACACCAACACAACGTTGAAGAGGCTCCGGTTATCATGCGCATTCCTATGATTGTTCTTGCTACTGGTTCATTGGCCATTCTTTCTTCACTAAGTCCTATTCATATTTCTTCCGCAATCAATCTGCTCCAGCATTCGTACCCGGAAATTAATTCGAAAGTTTCCCTTGCATCAATAGTTATTATTGGCATCGCACTAGCAGCTGCATTTTATATCTTTAAGAATCAGGAAGTAAAAAATCAGAAATTGATTACTCCTCATTTCTATTTGGATGTAGTTTCAAACTATTTCATGGTGTTGACTTTAAAGTTATCGGAAGCAACAAAAGGGGGTGATAAACTTATCGACTCAGTCATTCATGGGATAAGTTATTTACAAATTACGTTTGCCCATATCACAGGCTGGGCCGATCGCTATTTGGTGGATGGATTTGTCGATGGAATCGCTTACTCCGCAAAAGGGGTTGGGGCTATAACCCGTTCTTTGGCAAATGGAAAAATTCAGTCGTACTTGCTGTGGGCTATGGCTGGGCTCGTTATTTTTATAGTTTGGATTTTATATTAATGTATCTGCTTTCACTCCTCATATTTATTCCCATCGGCACAGCATTGCTTGCATTGCTAATTCCATCTAGGCTTGCCAGCAGTTTTCGATCTATCGCACTGGGTGTTAGCATCGTGCAAGTAATTATTCTCTTGTTGATTTTATCACAGTATAATTATGAAGGTGGCTTTCATCTTATTGAAAAAATTCCCTGGATCTCCATTGATCTTGGATCGTGGGGATTGCTGCAGGCCGAGTATTTTGTAGCGCTCGATGGACTCAGCCTATCCATGGTTGCACTGTCAGTGTTTATTTTATTGATTGCTACCATCTCATCGTGGACAATAGAAAAAAATCGCAAAGGATATTTTATTCTGTTGCTTATTCTAAATGGAGCGATCATCGGAAGTTTTTGCGCATTAGATTTCTTACTCTTTTATGTATTCTTCGAATTCATGTTACTGCCCATGTATTTCCTGATTGGGATTTGGGGTGGCGTAAAAAGAGAATACGCTTCCATCAAATTTTTCCTTTATACATTATTGGGATCAATTTTAATTCTGATTGTTATCGTTGCACTCTATATCTCTGTAAAAACTCCTGAGTCATCCGATCGAATTGTCCATACTTTTAATGTGCTGCACATGCAGGATGTAAACAACCTGATTCCTAATTCTCTACTTTCGTTGGATTCAACAAAATTGTTAGGTTCATTTTCATTTCGCTATTGGGCTTTCCTTTTACTATTCATTGGGTTCATTATCAAACTCCCGGCAGTTCCGTTCCACACTTGGTTGCCCGATGCACACGTGGAGGCTCCCACTCCTATTTCAGTCATTCTTGCTGCACTGCTTTTAAAATTTGGAGCATATGGTCTACTTCGTTTTGCGTATCCCATCTTCCCCGATGCTGCTATCCACTTTAGTTGGTTTGTCGGCTTAATAGGTTTGATCTCCATTATATATGGTGCGCTCAACGCACTTTCTTCAAAAGATTTAAAACGTTTAATTGCCTACTCCTCTGTTTCGCACATGGGGTTTGTGCTTCTTGGTATTGCCTCTGCCACAGTAGAAGGAATTACCGGAGCCGTTTATCAAATGTTTAGTCACGGAATAATTTCAGCTATGTTGTTTTTGATTGCTGGTGTGTTGTATGATCGCACCGGTGACCGGATGATCGGAAACTATTCCGGGCTTGCCAGCAAGATGCGCAACTACTCTGCTTTTGTGTTGATCGCATTCTTTGCTTCGATGGGCTTGCCTGGTTTTGCAGGATTTATGGGCGAAGTGATGATCTTCTTTGGAGCTTTTCAATCCTCCACAGTAAACGGACTGATCCCAACATGGATGGCGATCACAGCAACCTTGGGGTTACTACTTGGTGCTGCTTATTACCTCTGGACAATTCAGCGCATGTTTTATGGTCCTTTCTCTGTTAAGAATGTAACTTCCGACTTAACTGATCTTGATAGTCGAGAATATATCATGTTGCTACCTTTAGCATTGGCCGCTTTAGTGTTTGGTGTACTTCCACAACTACTTCTTAACTATATCAACCCATTTGCTTCAGAGTTTGTAAACAATCTCTTTCAATCTGGCAATGTGTTAACTCCTTAACCCGGTTATGGAATTAAAGGAACAACTTACCGGAATTTCAGCAAGCATAGGCTATCTACTACCTGAGTTAGTTCTTATTGGGTCGTTGATCATTTCTCTTTTGTTGGGATTGATTCTCAAAAAGAACAAGCTGACCATACTCTACATTTTTTCAGCAGCAACCTACTTACTTTCTTTTTTTCTAATCCTCCAAGCCTGGCCTCATCAACCCGTTTCATTATTTGGGGGTATGATGCGATTAGATGATTTCTCTGCCTTCTTCAAGTTACTTTTCTTCCTGGGCGGGTTTTTAACCATCCTCATTTCAAAACAAAAAGAAGAAACATCATCAGAATATATAATTCTTATTGATGCTATTCTTTTAGGTGCTTGCCTTCTGGCGATGAGTATGAACTTCGTGATGTTAATACTCTCACTCGAATTAATCTCATTGCCCTCCTACATGTTGGCCGGTTTTGCGTTCGATAGAAAAAGTGCCGAAGGAAGTTTAAAATACTTTTTGTTCGGAACAGTGGCTACCGCTTGCATGATTTATGGAATCTCACTGATCTATGGATTAAGTAGCACCCTTGATTTTTCATCCAATCAATTCATTGAAGCACTCATTGATTCTAAGGCTCCATTACTTTTCGTTGGCTCTTTTTTAATACTGGCCGGATTGCTTTTCAAAATTGCAGCCGTACCTTTTCATTTATGGGCGCCTGATGTTTATGAATCTGCTCCCACTCCGGTGGTTGCATTTTTATCGGTCGTTCCTAAACTGGCAGGCCTCGCGATCTTTACAAAAATGGTTTTGGCGTTAAATCTTTTTGGTCAGTCGGTTTTGCCGTGGTCCACGATTGTTTCCGTAATCGCCATCATTTCAATACTAGTCGGCAATCTATCGGCCTTAGCGCAAACCAATCCCAAACGGATGCTTGCTTACTCATCAATCGCGCAATCAGGATTTTTATTAATTGGGCTTGCCACCATGAGCATGGAAGGCATTCACTTCATGATGTTTTATGCAGCCATTTTCCTGATCATGAATTTTTTGGTGTTTGCAGTACTCAATCAATTTGAAAATTCTATCAGCATCCAATCCGTATCTAATTTTGCCGGTCTTGGTCGACTTTCTTTTTTCCCGGCCTTTGCATTGTTACTAGGAATGATTGCGCTTACTGGCTTACCTCCTACCGCTGGATTTACAGCCAAACTTTTAATTTTTAGTTCGTTGTGGACTTCCTATCAGGATACAAACTCTATTGTGCTGTTAGTTCTTTTCGGGGTTGGGTTAATTAATACGGTAATCGCGCTGTTCTATTATTTGAAAATACCCTATCTCCTATTTTTAAAAGAACCTGCTCAGGAATTAATTCCAATAAAAACTTCCCGTTCCGGCAATCTTTTTCATCTCATTCTGGTTATACTTCTAATCTGGTTTTTCTTAATACCCGGTGGGTTGATGGGATGGATTAATCAGATTACCTTTGTACTTTAAAACTGATACTCACAAGGCTTCAGCAAGGGCAGTTGACAACTGAGTAAAAGGCTAAACTTGAATTGAAGAAGCTATGAGTGATTCCATCCTTCATGAATGCGGTATAGCCCTCATTCGTTTGCGAAAGCCCCTTTCCTTTTACATCGATAAATATGGCCCTACCTACGCCATGAATAAGATGTACATCCTGATGGAAAAACAACATAATCGTGGGCAGGATGGAGCCGGAATTGCCAACATTAAAATAGATCAAAAGCCGGGATTTCGTTTTTTTAGTCGCTACCGATCCATAAAAACTCAGCCCGTAGCGGCACTCTTCAAAAAGATTGGAAAAAAATATCAGAAAGCTCAAAAAGCAGGAAAAGAAAAATTCTTTGATGAAAGTTGGCTAAAGGAAAATCTTGCCTTTAGTGGCGAATTATGGCTTGGCCATTTACGATATGGAACACATGGTATCAACAGCATTGAAAATGTGCATCCGTTCTTGCGACAAAATAACTGGCGTAGTCGTAACCTTGTGATGGCCGGTAACTTCAACATGACCAATGTAGACGAACTCTTCAATATCTTGGTTGAGTTAGGTCAGCATCCAAAGGACAAAGTAGATACGGTGACCGTGATGGAAAAAATTGGTCACTTTTTGGATTTAGAAGTTCAAAACTTATTTGAAAAATATAAGGACAAGTACACCAACAAAGAAGTATCGGAGATTATTGAGAATGAATTAGATCTTACCCGTTTACTAAGAAGAGCGTGCAAAGATTTTGATGGTGGCTACACGATGGCTGGCCTTACGGGATCGGGTTCAGCATTTGTGGTGCGTGATCCTTCGGGTATTCGGCCTGCATATTATTATGCCGATGATGAGATTGTGGTTGTTGCTTCTGAAAAGCCAGCTATTAAAACAGCATTCAATGTTAACTACTCTCAAATAAAAGAGATAAAACCAGGCAATGCGTTAATCATCAATAAAAATGGTGAGTACGAACAGCAGGAAATTTTAAAACCACTTGAAAAGACTTCATGTAGTTTTGAACGCGTTTATTTCTCACGTGGTACCGATCCCGAGATTTATCAGGAACGAAAACAACTTGGTAGATTGTTAGTGCCTCAGGTATTGAAGGCCATCAATTTTGATTTGAAGAATACAATCTTCTCGTACATTCCCAACACAGCCGAGACAGCTTTTATGGGTATGATGTCGGGCATTGAAGATTATTTGATCAGTAAGCAAAAAGATATAATTATCGACTCAAAGCCTTCGGTTGATTCATTGGATGATATCCTTTCGTTCCGCCCACGGATTGAAAAAATAGTAATTAAGGATGTTAAGCTAAGAACCTTTATTACCGATGACGATCATCGCGATGATATGGTTGCCCATGTGTATGACACGACTTATGAAGTGGTGAACAAAGGCAAAGACACCTTGGTGGTTATTGACGATTCGATTGTGCGCGGAACTACGCTGGAGAAAAGCATTTTAAAAATGCTCGATCGGCTAAACCCTAAAAAGATTGTGGTGGTTTCTTCTGCACCTCAAATCCGTTTCCCTGATTGCTATGGAATTGATATGAGTAAGATGGGTGATTTCGTTGCCTTCCGCGCTATGATTCAATTGCTGAAAGAACAAGGCAAAGAATATTTATTGGGTGAAGTGTATGAGCAGTGCCGCCAGGCCGAACAAGATGCAGTTGCCACCAATCATGTTCAACGCTTATACAATCAATTTAAATACGAAGAAATCTCAGAAAAGATAACAGACATCGTGCGCCCTGTAGGAATGAAAGCCGATCTGGAAGTTCTCTTTCAAACTGTTGACAATTTACATAAGGCCATTCCCGGCCACTCAGGCGATTGGTACTTTACCGGCAACTACCCAACCCCGGGTGGTATGCGCGTAGTGAACCGTTCCTTTGTAAATTACCTGGAAGGGAAATTGGTAAGGGCTTATTAAAGAGTCATTTTCATAAAACTGTACAAAAAAAATATCAGCTGAATTCTTTGAATTTATATGTTTTTAGAGGCTTTTTAGCCAATTTCGATATATAGGAAATATCAACAATTGTTGATATTCGGACGTTAGCTGTAATTCTGTAACGACATGAGAACACTAACAGCCAGTGAAAAAAACGAATTATGACAATGCGAAACATAATAGCTATTCTTCTTCTCTTCGGACTTTTTGCCTGTAACTCATCACAGGACAAAAAGCAATCTAACCAAAAAACAATTATTATTGAGGATAGAGTACTTTATCCAAAAATGAATCTTTCTCCGTTGTTTGACAGTTTGCGACCAACAACACAAACATTCACTATTAGAGGAGACAGAGATACTTTACTTGTTGGACAAAATGGAACGATATTTACAATTTTGAAAAACACTTTCGTAAACACACAAGGACAACGAGCAACGACAGTAAGTATTGACCTTGTTGAAGTAAACTCTATTGCCGACATAATCAAAACTAATCTTCAAACAACTTCTGGCGACAAAATTTTGCAGACAGGAGGAATGTTTTTCATTGATGCAAAGGAGAACAATAAATCATTGGCAGTTGCAGAAGGCAAATCAATGTATGTTGAAGTGAAATCAAATTACACAGACCCACAAATGAAAATCTTTGACGGCAAGTTTGACGACAAGGGGAAAATTGATTGGACTGCAACAGGCAACCTTGAGAATATTCTAATTCCAATTCCTTTGAGTTTGGTTAACTTTCATAAGTGTGATTTTGAATGTGGTTTTAACAAGAAGCAAACAGACGACTTATCAAATCCAAAGTATGAAAACACATACATTGCAACAAGAGAATTTGAGGATAGATGCTGTGCAATGATGTATGCTACTTGCCCGCAGTCAAACAATCTTAGTCAAAATTTCCTTGACATATACACTGCCAATATTAACAAGCCACTTTTTTATTCAGACTCTTTAGTTATTGATTATTTAGCTAAGAACCTTAAAGACAAAATTGATACGACTAAGAAGTTTGATTGGGATGATACCGGGTGGTTTACTTATATGTTTCAGCTTTTTAAAGAATTGAAAAACCAAAGACTGACTAACACAATCAACTTTGATAAACTCGGAATTACTGAAAGCACAACGACAGAAGAACTCATCTCAAAAGGATATTCAGAAAGTGAAGCGGAAAAATATATTGCCTTCTTTAAAGTGAGAAAGCAAATTGTAAAATCAAGAGAAGTGGAAAAACAAACTTCAGGACTTGCATCTTATTCCTTTAATATAAATAGTCAGCCCTTAAAAAGCTGAAAGGGTTAAGATTAATGAGAATATGAATTGATTTTAGTTGAAAAAATCTGCAAGAAAGTAGAGTTTTATATCGAAAACCTTGCAGATTTTTATGCTCTCTACAAAAGCCTCTCC
>JBGSIM010000010.1:0-142543 GCA_041742535.1 Cyclobacteriaceae bacterium
AGTGCACGGGGCTATACCCAAGGTCGCTTTCGCGGAAATAATTTCGTGTACGGTGAAACAGAATATCGTTTCCCAATATCAAAGTGTGGTGGCGTGCTCAGCGGTGTTCTATTCCTAAATGCTACAACCGCTAATAATACAACACAAAATCTTTCCTTGTTTGAATCCATACAGCCTGGCTATGGATTTGGTTTGCGGATCCTGGTGGATAAAAAATCGCGCACAACGCTGGCCATAGACATAGGATTCGGAGATAAAACAAGTGGATTTTATCTGGCAGCTGCCGAAACATTTTGATACTTTACTACTTCACATAAATTTTTAGCAAAAAAATCTCAGAACATGAAAAAATAACCATTCCTTCTGGCAGCATTGGTTATGGTGGCCATGCTACTTATACAATGCAGTACACAACAAAAAGAAGTTGGTCAGCAAGCGATTGAACCTGAATAGACATCTACATCGGAACGTCCTGTGCACTGGGGCTATGTAGGTGAAGATGGCCCAGCAGCATGGGCAGCATTGAGTCCTGTTTATGCACTTTGTGGAGAAGGAAAAGGTCAATCTTCAATTAATATTGTTAAGACGGATGTTAAAGGCGGAGCCAACTGGAAATTTGATTATAAAACCGCATCCTTAAAAATAACGCATAACGAGCATATGGATAATATTATTGATTCTTTGAACTAACATTCCTATAAAACGTCTATGGCAGCAAATTGAAACAGCTAAATATAAATTGAATTGTGAAAGGAAGATCCTTGCTTTTCCTATATTTAAGGTTCTTAATTAAAAGATTATCATACATAAAGTTTACCTAATGAAATCAAGACTCTTTTCTATTTTACTGTTAATTGGTTTGTTCTATGCCTGCGCACCAAAGCAAGATAATATCCAGCAATCGACAAGTACTTCAGGTGAACCAGATCGATCGGTTCTTCCAATTGCGGAACCAACCTATCCGGCACAAACTGAATTGGATGCCCGCAAGGCTACGGCACCCAAACGTTTTCAGGTGAAGGCTCCTGAAAAAGCACCCAACGTTGTAATTGTTTTGATTGATGATATTGGCTTCGGTCATTCCAGCGCCTTTGGTGGCCCCATTAATATGCCCACGTTGGAAAAGATGGCGGCTAATGGATTAAAATATAATCGCTTTCATACAACGGCATTGTGTTCACCAACACGAACAGCCATACTCACCGGCTACAACCATCACTCCAATAATGCAGGGGCTATCATGGAAGTGGCAACTGCCTTTCCTGGTAACACAGGTATTCGTCCACAAAGTATTACACCCATTGCTGAAGTACTTCGCATGAATGGGTTTAGCACAGCAGCGTTTGGTAAGTATCACGAAACACCCCCGTGGGAAGGATCAGTGTCTGGCCCGTATGATCGTTGGCCAACGGGTTCTGGCTTTGATAAGTTTTATGGATTTATTGGTGGCGAAACAAACCAGTGGCACCCGATGGTGTACGATGGAACTACGCGTGTATATCCTAAAGTAGAAGATCCCAACTATCATTTTACAAACGACATGGCCGATCAAGCATTGGCCTGGATGAATACGCAACAATCACTTACACCGGAGAAACCATTTTACATGTATTTCGCTACTGGAGCAACACACGCTCCTCACCATGCACCAAAAGAATTTTCAGATAAGTACAAAGGAAAATTCTCTCAGGGATGGGATAAAGTGCGCGAAGAAACACTGGCAAGACAAAAGGCATTGGGTGTAGTTCCTCAAAACACTGTCCTTGCACCAAAGCCTGCCGACATAAAAGACTGGGACAAACTAACGCCAGATGAAAAACGCCTCTTTGAAAGACAAATGGAAGTGTTTGCAGGGTTTGCCGAACATACCGATCAGCAAGTGGGCCGCTTGGTAGATGCATTGGAAGCAAGAGGCGAACTGGAGAATACAATTTTCTTTTACCTGGTGGGTGATAACGGATCGAGCGCTGAAGGTGGTATGATTGGAATGTTTAATGAGAATACATACTTCAATGGAGTGCAGGAAACACTGGATATGCAATTGAGCCGAATCAATGCATTGGGAACCGAACAAACCTATAATCACTTTGCAGCTGGTTGGGCTGTGGCAGGTAATGCTCCGTTTACCTGGACAAAACAAATTGCTTCTAATTTTGGTGGTACGCGTAATGGCTTGGTGATGCACTGGCCAGCCGGTATCAAGGCTAAAAATGAGATTCGTTCACAATTTCATCACGTAGTTGACATTGCACCAACTGTGTATGAAGCTGTTGGCGTACCATCACCTAAAATGGTGAATGGAATTGCACAACGCCCAATGGAAGGTGTGAGCATGAATTATTCTTTTGATAACGCCACCGCTGCGGATACAAGAAAAACACAATACTTTGAAATGATTGGTAACAGAGCCATTTATCATGATGGCTGGTTTGCTGGAACAATTCATAAAGCACCATGGGAAGGTCAACCAAGAAGACCTCTGACAGAAGACCTCTGGGAACTCTACAATGTCAATGAAGATTTTAGTCAGGCGAATAATTTAGCAGAGAAAAATCCAGAGAAGTTAGAGGAGTTGAAAAAGAAATTTATGGAAGAAGCTGTGAAGTATAATGTGCTTCCGATTGATGATCGCTCCATTGAACGTTTTGATCCGATCATCGCAGGTCGCCCCGATCTCATGAATGGAAAAACCAAACTTGTACTGTACGAAGGAGCAAAAGGAATTCCTGAAAATGCATTTATCAATATCAAAAACACATCGCTCACCATTACTGCTGAGGTTGAAGTTTCTGCAAATGCCAACGGAGTTATCGTTTGTCAGGGTGGTGATTTTGGAGGCTGGACATTTTACTTGCTGGATGGCAAACCAGCCTATACCTATAATTGGGTAGGCCTTGAAATGTACACGGTTTCATCAACACAGAGAGTTGCTCCAGGAAAGCACACCATTACTTTTGACTTTGCCTACGAAGGAGGACGTGGTGGAGGCGGAACAGCCACTATCAATGTAGATGGTACAAAAACAGCTGAAGGAAAGATTGCTAAAACAAACAGCAACACGTTTGGTATCGATGAATCAGCTGATGTAGGTACGGATGAAAACACTCCGGTTAATCCACTTTATGCTAAGAAAGAAAAATTCTCCGGAAAGATTAAATCGGTTACGATAGAAACCAAGAAGTAGTTTTTTGAAATTGAAAGTGTGTGCCCTGTGCAGTTAAGTGCAGGGCATTTTTTTATTACTTTACCTTACTTAATTCATAACAACGCGTTGCTATTGATTTGTATTTAAGATTCCAAATTGCCTTTATAAAACATTGAGTGGAATCTTTGTTTGTAATATGTAGGCGCATATTTCGTAAACTTGTTCTTGTGAAATTTGTATTGGTGTTGATAGGATTTATGGTTTGTGCGATAGAAGGATTTGCGCAACCGGCTGACAGTGCTTCTGTAGATATTGTAGAAATATTAGTCAAAAAATTCAACATTAATTTTAAGGAAAACAAACGGGCACAACAGAAAATACACTTCTCACTCTTTCCAACACAAGCTGGTGTGCCCGGTGGAGGTAGGGCAATAGTAACTTCATTTAATGCTGCTTTTTATCTGGGCGAAAAAACAAACACACGGGTTTCTACTGTTTACTTTGTTCCGTATATCACCTTTGTTGGAAAGTATGGATTTCTCATGCGACCGAGTCTTTGGCTTTCCAGAAATACATGGAATCTCTCTGGTGATTATCGCATTCTAAAATACCCGCAGTATACATGGGGTTTAGGTGGAAGCAATGCGGATGAAGCGAGTACAGTGATTGATAATAGTTACCTCCGATTATATCAAACGGCTGTTAAAAGTATAGGTGGAAATTGGAATGTAGGGATAGGGTATATGCTGGATCATCACTATAATATTAGTGAAGCTGAATTAGATGGCTGGGAAGGTCACTTAAAAGACTATCCAACGGGACTCGAAAGTAAGACCACCTCTTCAGGACTTAATTTTCCAATTGCTTATGATAGCCGAGCCAGTTCTATTAACCCACAAGGTGGAGCGTATGTATTGGTTAATTATCGATTTAATACACCTGCGTTGGGCAGTGATCACACCTGGCACTCGTTATATATAGACACCCGGAAGTATTTCTCTTTCTCGAATTATCGGACAAATCTGCTTGCTCTTAGAAGTTACTACTGGACGGTTCTTTCGGGTCAGGTTCCTTATCTGGATCTGCCTAGTATAGGTTGGGATTTGGCGATTATACCCTCAGGCCGGGGAATTAAACAAGGCCGTTATCGAAGCAATGCATTACTCTATTTTGAATCAGAATATCGCTTTGACATTACAGCAAATGGTTTACTGGGAGCTGTTGTATTCTCGAACGTCTCTTCGGCTTCGGAATTTGAAACCCAGAATTTTCAATCGTGGCATATGGCCGCTGGTACCGGCCTTCGAGTTAAATTCAACAAATACTCGCGCACCAATATCCTGTTGGACTTTGCTGCCAGTAAAGACTACTGGAACGTATATTTAAATATTGGTGAAGCTTTTTAAAATCCACATCAGACCCGATCCAATAAACCTATAATATTAGACGAACGCGTCTAAGAGTTGAGCATTGGATTATGATAATAAAACTCTATATTTCGCGATCAAAATTTTCAAAAAAATAAAAATTGCTATGAAAAAACTATTGACCTTATTATTTGCTTTTTGTGTTTCAATGAGTGCGTTTGCACAATCCAACAGTGAAGACATTGATTTTATTCAATCCATATATGGCAAGGAGAAAAAGACCATTGTGGCTGCATTTGTTACTTTGGAGGGAGCCCAAGGCGATGCATTTTGGAGTTTGTATGATGAGTATGAAACAAAACGAAAGGAACTTGGTAAAAGAAGAATTGCATTGCTAAATAACTATGCGGCCAATTATTTGACTCTGGATGATGCTTCTACATCAAAAATCATTAAAGAAATGATCAGTTTAGGTGCAGCAAATGATAAATTAATGGCTACTTACTTCAAAAAAATTGAGAAGGCTTCGGGTGCTAAATCAGCTGCCCAATTCTATCAATTGGAAGCTTATTTATTGAGCGCTGTTCGTGCTGCCATCCTTGAGAACATTCCTTTTATTGGAGAGTTGAACTGATTACGTTCGCCAAATTCTGATCTAGTTTAAAGATTTGGTTGGCATGTTAAAACAAAAGTTTAGAGTCCCTGATTGTTATTCGGTCAGGGATTTTTTGTGAGGTATTTTAAGTAAAATAGGAAGTAGTTTTCCTATTTTCATTAGGCACTGAGGATGAGGTTAATATTTGCCTAAATTTGTAAGACATAATTTTAGGCAACCATGAAAAAAATAATTATCACAGTTAGCATCCTCTTTTTTTCCTTGAGCTCGCAAGGCCAGATATTAATTTCATTGTTATTAGGAGATAAGTTGAATACTGGAAATATTGAATTTGGGTTGGATGGTGGTGTCAGTTTTTCTTCCCTTAGTGGTGTAGACGGTTCATCTGTAGGCAATTTTAATCTCGGTTTTTATTTTGATTTCAAGACAAAGCATAAGTGGATGATTCATACTGGTGTAATGGTAAAGTCTTCGCTTGGGGCTAAAGGTATTGCACCTTACTATTTAAATAACCCCGATCTTGATGATGTATTTATAGGTGGCGAGGTAGAGCGTAAGCTTGGTTATTTTAATGTACCAGTTTTAGTAAAGCGGAGTTTCGAAAATTACTTTTCTATAGAGGGCGGTATTCAGCTTGGACTCATGAATAAGTCGACCGATGAGTTTAAGAACGAAATAAATAAAGATGATGATCTATCGTATACTGTGCACATTAGAGATTTATATCATCCCTTGGATGCAGGGTTGGCAGCAGGTATTGGTTACCGTTTACTAAAGGGAAAAGGGATGCATCTCTCACTAAGGTATTATTACGGATTGGTGGATATTACAA
Source organism: Cyclobacteriaceae bacterium (assembly GCA_041742535.1). Classification (GTDB taxonomy): domain Bacteria; phylum Bacteroidota; class Bacteroidia; order Cytophagales; family Cyclobacteriaceae; genus ELB16-189. The sequence goes on from JBGSIM010000010.1 coordinate 5,961, forward strand.
TTGATGATTCGGGGGCTGGTGTATACAATCGCTCCATGTACCTTACAGTGGGGATCCCAATTGGAGCTGGCAAGAAGAAGTCTGATGAATAGGTGTAGGTTTTAATGAAGAAGTCTGCGAAAGCAAAATAAATTTGAGTCAAATTAGTGATCTTAATTTCCTAATATTACAAGACTATTTTAAACATTCAATACTATGAAAAAAGGCCTTATACTTATCGGTTTTGTTCTTACTCTGGCAACAACCGCATGGGCGCAGCCCACTGTTACGTTGTTGACATTTGAGAGCTACACCTTTGCCGACAATTCGTTTGATACAGAATATGGTACAGGTAAAATAGGAGATGGCTTTCAGTGGGGTGGGGGTCTTGAATTTGGATTGGATGAAAGGATGGCCGTTGAATTGATCTACCAAAATATGAAGACCACTGTAACGTATGCGGGAATTAATCAGCAATACAAGGGAAATTGCGGAATTAATTATGCCATGTTAGGCTTTACGCACTATGCTCCTGTCAATGAAAAGGTAAGCGGTTTTGGAACGGTGGACTTAGGTGCTGGTTGGTCTAGTCCAGACGAATCATTAGATTCTGAAAGTGTCACCAAATTTGCTATTGGCGGTCGCTTGGGGGTTCGCATACAGACCAATGAAAAAGTTAGCCTTAGACTTCACGCACAATTGTTATCTCCGGTTCAGTGGGCTGGCGGTGGTTTCTATTTTGGAACAGGTGGAAGCGGTGCAGGTGTATCTACAGGATCAACGATCTGGCAATTCAATCTTGGAGGAAGTTTGAACTTTAGATTAAAATAATTCTAATCACTCGCTTATAGTGCGTGATTAATTTACTTGAGATAGAAAGTTTTAGTAGGAGTATGGTCAGTTATAAATTATTAATGCAGGGGCTTGAGCAAACGACCCTGAACTTTTCACTCTCAAATTCTGCTTAAAACCAATTGAAAATTGATTCCTTCCAAGTTCATCTTTTGGGATGTAGGTCAACTTCAGTTCAACAGTGCCAAAGATAAGGTTTTCATTGCGGGTTCGCAGTCCTAGACTTAACCCCCAGAAAGTAGCATTCTTTTTTGTGCAGGACACACATTGTACTGCAACCATGTCTACACTTGCAAAGGGGGCAAAACGAAATCCAATAAATGACCAGGGTGTAAACAGCACAGATTCTGCATGCAAGGCCAAGCGGGTATCTGCTTTTAGGCTATCGGCTGAAAATCCAGGAATTTCCTTACTTCCTAGAGTAAGCCAATCGATCACATTGTGATTGAGTAGTTGTGTATACGAAGCAGAGGCTACATTACGCATTTTGAATCGATTGATTTGCAACAGCCGGGTATAATAAGTTGTACTTGCATCGAGGACAATATCTTCCAATTCATTATTGCGCACATAACCTCCCGATTGTAGAATAAAACTCTGGAAACCACCTCTACGATTTTCAAATGAATAGTTAACATTAAAAGCCCCGTAAGGTCTTGCGGTATTTAATTGCCGTACGTATCCACTGGTTACTCCCATTGTAATCCCATAGGGTACATCCTCAGTTCGGCCAAAACCAAAAACATAACGTGTTTTAAAAAAATCCTGTCTATAAAAGGTAAAAGCCGTTAAATAACTAAACGTATTATTGTAGACTACTAACTCTTTAAATGCTTCTTGATCAGGCTGGTCAAAGTAATAATAATCACTTCCCCTAAATGCCAGAAAGTGCCTATTACGGTTTGCGAAATTTTTCTTTATTCCAAAATTGTATCCAATCCAGCCATCAAAGATTTTGTAGTTATAATCGAGAAATACGGAGTCAGGTTTTGTATAAACATTTTCTGACCAATTACGACTTAATTCCAAGCCTCCGGCAAGTCGCGAATAAGGGGATACAAGCGGCCTGCTTATGCGCATTAATATGGCAAACTCAGATTCATCACCAATACTTATACCTGAGTTGATTTGAGTGTAACCAAACTCAACATTTGTAAGGCTTCCAAAAATACTGCTTTTGCGATAGAGCAATGAATAGCCAAACTTCGGAGTTCGATCGATGTCAAACAGGGTGTTGAATTCAATTCGCTGACCTAAGCCGCCAACGTTTGCGTCATATATGCCAACCTCGGGTGCATTGGGGAAGCTTCCACCCACGCTTGCCCCTAAACTAAAAACGTCACGGGTTACAACAAGAAGATCAACCGAGTCCGTACCTGCTACCTCAGTTACAATAATGCGGCTATCCAAAATAAAATCTTTGTCGCGAAGGAAACGTTCATTATCTGCGAGCTTACTTGGATTTAACAGTTGATTCTTTTTTATGAATAAATGCTGTTGAATAATTTTTTCACGAGTATCAGTATGTATCGCATTCGCTATTTGAGTAACTGTTTTGGTAACTTTTTTTGCGCTATCGTAGATTGAAATTTCAAATCCTATTCGTTGGAAACTTATGTTACGAATTATTCTACCTGAAAAGCGCGTATAGCTATCCTCACTTTTTTCATTAACGATTGTATCACCAGGATTTGTTGAGATAAATTTCAAGCCTTCCTTAAAGGCCCTTTGGGTAAGTGATTTTTCATCAACAGAATCTTTTTTGCCCTGCGCAAGAATATAGATAGGCGATAAAATCAGTAGTATGAAGAAAATGAAAATTATTCTTAACAATGCGAATCAAGTTGGCTGCAAGTTACAAATCATAATTCTTGTTTTTTGACCATGTCAACTATTGTTTAGCAGCCAAATTGATATTAAATTTCTATTTCAAAATTCAAATAAACCAATATGAAAAAACTGATTATAATAGTAGCCTGCATATTATTTGGTTGTAGTAGTGTAAACATCAAAGGCATTAATTCAGCCCCTGACTTTTCTATTACCAAGTACAAGACTTTTAATTTTTTTGATGTAGATGTAAAGGGTGATGCCCTTGGCCCAAATTATCAGTCAAATCTTGAGTTATTAAAAGCGGCTATTGTTAAGCAGATGGAATTAAAAGGATTGAAACAGGATACAGGAAATCCTAACTTGATGGTGAACATTGGTGTCGTGGTTTCAGAGGAAATTCAGACCCGTGAAACAAGTTTTACCAACCCCACGGATAGAGTGGGTTACATGGGGCAGCGCAATTATAGTTGGCAAGCGGGTGAAGTTGAGGTAGGTAAATATCGTGATGGAACCATTACTCTTGATTTTGTTGATCAGGCTTCCAATAAATTAGTGTGGCAAGGTTCAGCGGAGAGTGTTATTCCAAATAAAGAAACGAACGTTCCTCCTTTGATTGATAGTGGTATGGAACAATTATTTGCCAAGATTAAGTAAGAATATCTTGTAGATAAAAAGAGGCTCTGAATTTTCAGAGCCTCTTTTTATTATAATCTATTTTTTATCGAACGTTAATACCAAAACCTGCATTCAAAGTATTATACTTTGATAAAGTATAATCTCCATGAAAGGTGAATACTGCAAGCTTAAGTCTAAGTCCACCTGTTGCACGAACGCCTGAAGTTGAGAAATCAAGATTTACAGGATCAGTAGCTTCCGGTACACCATCATCATCCAGATCGTATGTTCCCTTCATAGCCAGTTTAGAGGATGCAATGTTATAACCAACACTTCCATATATCGTAAGTACAGAAATTTTCTTTGAGATAAGACCTTGTATTGTGGTTGAGTTGAACTCAATTTCAGCCCGTTGGTTTTGCCCTGCGCTTGCATCAATACCTTGTTCAGCTTTCATTTTTGTATAGCCTACAAATGCCGACAAATCAAAAGGTAATGACTTTATTCCGGGTATGTACTGTTTTACATCATGCATTACCCCAATGCCAAAAAGATTAAACTTAAAGTCGGATAATGTTACAGTAGGAGCAAACCTTACCTTAAGTTCAAAACCTTTGGGTAGGCCAAGCCCTAATTGATACATGGGTACAGGTAATGCGTTGGCAATCTTAATGGTGTTCTTCAAGTCAAGACCGGGAGGGCCTTCAAATGGAGGGCTAGAACCTACTTGGTAAGTCGGAGCTTTATCGGGACCGAAAATAGTCGGCACATTAGCACTTCCTGTAGGGCTTACTGTCTGGCCATCAAATGAAACCAGCTTCACTTGCTCCAGCCTGTTGTTATCTACTAAATAAAATTGATCATCACTAGGCACATAAACCAGTGTTGCGCTTAAGGTCAAGTCAAAGCCCAATGTTTTATGAACTTTTGCCGTATTGTACCAACCTTGGTTTAAACCATTTCCAATTCCATTCATTACGGGAGTTATATAACCTTCTAGTAGGTAATTGGCATCTTTTAATGATCCCTTTAAGATTTCATTGATGTCATCTTGCGCATGACTTGTGTGAGGCAGCCAGGCGAAGCTTAGTAGAATAAGTGCAATAAATTTGTAAATCTTGTTCATAAGATTGGGTCTAATATTGAAAACTACACATCAATTCCAATTTAGCCAAATTGGTAAGCTCATTATTTTAATAAGTTAAAGGTTTCGTACGGTTGGCCTCTGTAAATAGGGCATAACTAAAACGAAAAAACCTGATCAAGTCAGGTTTTTTCGTTTTGAAAGCGATTGCTAATTACTCTTTCGAATTTCTGCTCTGCCTATTACGATTCCTTTATTAATGAAGGATGTACCCATTACATTTATTTGAGGCTCACCAAATGCGGATATCCGCACCTCATCATCAGCATTCACGGTTAATCTTCCTTCACCATACATGGTGGTGGATACGGTTGAACTTGATAGAGCTCTGGTATCAATTTTATTTTCACCATATAGCCTATAGCGCTGATGGTCTGCCTTTCCTTCTTTAATTTTTATTTTATTCTCTCCATAAACCACAGCTTTAAATTTCTGTGCTGTTAGCGATTCAAGAGTTATTTCAGTCTCACCATATACTTTAAGCTTAAACTTTTCTGAATCGATGTTACTTAAACAGGTTACTTCCTGTTCGCCTCGAACTTCCAGTGCCGAAAGTTCTGTGTAGGTAACGTAGGCAGTTATTTCAGCATCTCGATAAATACTCATCTTTGAGTGGTACTCATCAGCGCGTTCTTGCTTTTCAACAATGCGGGCATTGTCTAAATAGAGATGGAGTTTATGGTTAATCACTTCCACGTTAATTTTTCCAGGTTCGATGTTTGAACTTTTAATCCGGATTGACTCCCGATCGCCCTTTTCTAAGATCAAATTGATTTTAGGCGATACGATTATTTTATCGAACGAGCCAAGCTCTTTTTCGAATTCCTGAGCATAGGAAAAATTGACGCTTGTAATTAAAGCTGCCAAAATAAGCGCATATGTCGTTTTTTTCATATTCTTTTAATTTTGATAGTATGACACCCAACTTGCTATCAACCCCTATTCGCTCCTAAGACTTTCTGCAGGATTTACCGCAGTTGCCTTCAGCGTTTGAGTCATTACAATAATTAATGTTAATGTTAACGAAATAATACCCGCTGCTGGTATGATCCACCATGAAATAGAAACGCGGTACGTATATCTTTCCAAATAAGTATTTAATCCCCACCATGCCAAAGGCGCGGCTAACACAAATCCAACAAGTACTAATCGTGTGAAATCTTTGGATAGCAGGGTAATGATACTCATCGTGCTTGCACCCATCACTTTACGAATTCCAATTTCTTTCGTTCGTTGTTCGGCTGTAAATGTGGCAAGCCCAAAAAGCCCAAGACAAGTAATTAAAATAGCAAGAATGGCAAATAGTGAAACCAACGTTCCAAATAAGTTGATAGCAGAAAACTTTTTAGCAAACTGTTCATCTACAAATTGATATTCAAAAGGGTAGGAGGGATTGAGGGTTTTAAAAACACTTTCCATTTTTGTTATCGAGCCATTCAAATCATTCGTTTTAGTTAACCGAACAGTTATTACTTCAGCCCAATCTGGATTAAGAAGAAAGAAACCAGGTTGCACATCCCGAAAAGGAGAGGCCATTACCACATCATCAATTACACCAACCACCTTCCAGGTATTGCTCCAAAGCTTAATTTCCATCCCCACCGGATTATCGGCACCAATTGCATCGGCAGCAGTTTTATTTATAAGCATGGCACTACTGTCGCTTTTAAAGTCTTCAGAGAAATCGCGACCATCAATCATTTTGATACCCATCGTTTTCGTATATTCATACCCAGTAACTACCCGTGCGAATAAGATATCTTGATCTTCCGGTTTACCGGGCCACTCCAATGTATTGTTACCATAAATTTCGGTTATGGGGCTACTGGCTGTTGTAACTGATTGAGCAATACCTAGTGAGAGCAATTGATCCTTTATGGCTTTATAATTCTTATTAAGCTCTTCATTGGATGTGATAGTAACCATGTTCTCTCGATCATACCCAGTCTCTCTATTTTTTACAAATTGTGTTTGTAGATAAATTCCTGCCATACCAACTAAAAGCATGATCGAAAAAAAGAATTGAATTGAAACCAAAATTTTTCTTGGACCAGTTCCATTGCGGCCAGTATGTAGTTTTCCCTTCAATACTTTGGCAGGATTGAAGGATGATAAGTAGAATGCTGGATAGCTACCTGCAAAAATTCCGGTAACACATATAAATGAAATCGATAACAACCATGTTGCTGGAGCTGAGTAATCAATCGCAAGTTTTTTATCAACCAAGTGATTGTAAAAGGGAAGCGCTAACTCCACTAAAACGATTGACATAAAGAATGCAATTGAAGAGATTAAAATTGACTCCCCAAGAAACTGCCCGATCAAATCTCTTCGTCTGGAGCCAATGGATTTGCGAATGCCAACCTCACGCGCTCTGCGTTCACTGCGCGCAGTAGCCAGATTCATAAAATTAATGCAAGCAATTACCAGAATGAAGGCTGCAATCATAGAGAATGATATTACATAGTCGATCGCACCTCCTGTTTGAACTCCATTTTCAAAGGATGAACGAAGACGCCAATCAGTTAGAGGATGAATGAACAAATCAACTTTAGAATCTTCGGCTTTTTCTTTGATTACATTCTTGATCGCAGCATTCACTTCACTAAACTCCACATTCGGTTGTAGTTCTATAAAGACCTGAAAAGATTGATCGTCCCAGGTATCATTTTTTCCCTTAACCCAATCTTGCGTTGCATAAATTGCCCAGGGAGCTAAAAACTCAAAATTGAATGATGAGTTGCCGGGTAAATCCTTTAACACTCCAGTAACTTTTAAATCATAAGCATTCTCTAATCGAATAGATTGATTCATTGGATCTTGATCTCCAAAAAGTGACTTTGCTAAAGATTCGGTTACTACAATTGAAGAAGCATCAAGCAATGCGGTGGATGCCGCTCCTTTTGCAAACTCAAATTGAAACATCTCCAGAAACTCAGGAGTTACAAATTGTCCATATTTTGAAATTTTAGTTTCCTTGGAAGTTAAAAGATGTTTGTACGGCCAATGAGCAATGCTTGTATTTTTTATTCGGCTGTCATACGTCTTAAAAAATTCATAGGTAGGTAAAGGAACAGCCTGTGATGTAATTATCTTGTCACTAAATTGATTGTGCAGCCAGAGTTGACCAAGTCGATCTGAATTTTTATGAAAGCGATCATATGAAACTTCATTCCATACCCAAAGCATAATCAAGATGCTGCAGGCAATGCCAACTGCCAAGCCGGTTATATTTATAAATGAATAGACCGTATTACGCTGCAGATTACGAAGGGCAATTTTTAAATAGTTACGAAGCATAGATCAATCCTGTTAATGAGCCGACATCTTTGTCAACAAGATAAATTATTTTTTTATTTGAATCTCGTTTCTGTCAATCAAATGAATGATTTATTCAACAGAATCTGGACTTATCTAAAATACCGCACGTAGGCTGTTCGGGTTGTGATGCCTATAGCACCTTCATAAATTCCGCCCACATTCCCCATATCTTCTACTTGCACCTCAATAATGTTAGGGGCACCTTTTTTTAGAAGATTATAGGGGATTTTATACACCCTATCTTGTGAATACGAACTGCTATTTCCATAAGATCTCCTATCATTGGTTGAGCCAATTAGTTTTCCGTTCAAATAGGTTTTATCAAAGTCATCAATTTTTCCAAGGAGCAACACCAAGTCCTCATCAGGAGTAATATATTTATCCTCAATAGTAAAAGATCTTCTATACCAGGCGAAGCCATCGTATCTCGGAAATCCTTGATGCTCCCAGGGTGAGGGCACCATAATTTTTTCCCATTCTTTACTATCAGCAGTCTTTATGGGTTCATCATCTTCACTCAAATGAAAATACCAAAGCCCCTGTAAATCCACAATCATTCTGCTTTTAGGAGCCCGGTGGATACCTAACCTGCCATCAACAATTCCACCGCCTTGCGTTACATCAAAAACACGAATGGCAATTGTATTTTCACCTACAAAATTGATAAGATCATTAGGTAGTGAATAAATTCGTTCGCTATTATAGGCTGTTTTAAATTTAGGAGGCATGGATCCGGATAGACCAATTAAAACGCCATTGAGAAATACTTCATCACAGTCGTCTATGTATCCCAGATTAAGTGAATAGCTTTCTTCTTTGATTAATCGTTTGCCATCAAATTTCTTTCGATACCACGCAAAGCCATCATATCCATTAAAGCCTTCATCTTCCCAAGGAGACGGTGCGTGAATATTTTCCCAGCCAGAGTCATCATAATTTGTATGAGCCCACGTGGATTTATCACCGATGTGGAATTTCCAATTCCCATTTAAATTAATGACTTGAGCCATTGTTGAATGGCTCAGTAGAATTGAAAATAAAATATAAAAAAGAAAAGGCTTCAAAGTTTAATTCAATTAGTCAAAATTACAAATGTTTGAGAGAAGGTGAGTAACCTGACCAAAAGTTACCACCCCTCTCAAACTAACCCTAATTAAGTGCAACTATTGGATAATTGTAAGTAGTCTTTTCAAGTTGCGCTGACCACCTACCGTTTTTGTCATGAGAGACTTTGTATCTGGCTGATAATTCAGGGCTGCTTACTTCTACCCAGAATTCATCGTCTTCTAATTTTCTCATATTATACTTTCTCTGAAAGCCGCCATTAATATCGTTTCCATCAATTTTGTCTGTAAGGATTGTTTTATTGTCTGCTTGTATAAAAATTACGTTCACAGCTTCCTTAGTATCATACCCATAGATTACTTTTATGACACTTGGATCGATGACAGGTACTATTCTAATTTCAGGCTGATTTAATTGAGCCTTAGTTGTGATGCTGATGGAACTGATCGCTGCGATCACAATTCCGAAAATGATTGTTTTTGTTTTCATATTTTTTTTTGGTTGGTGTTGTTTCGATTCACATTACAAATAACGGGTACCTCAGTTACGGGGATGTAACAGGTAGGTAAGGGTTTGTAACAAAATGTAACAAGATCAACCCAGCGGAACTTGATTGGCTTTTAATGTGGACTTAAGCCTTGTCGCTTTTCAGATTACAAGTTTGTAACCAGATCCATGAACGGTAAGAATTATTTTCGGCTGATTGGGGTTAACTTCCACCTTCTGACGAAGGCGTACCATAAAATTATCTACGGTTCGTGTGGTGGGTTGCTCATCATACCCCCAAACTTTTTCCAGTAAATCGTACCGACTTACTACTTGATTTTTGTTTTGAGATAAATAGGAGAGTATTTCAAATTCCTTGTGCGAAAGTTTCACTTCCACATCCCCCTCGCTTGCATAAAATGTTGAGAAGTTGATGTTTAATCGACCAATTTTAGAAGAAGCAGTTTCAAGATTTCCACTAGTCGCACTCCTTCTAAGAATAGCTTTAATACGTGCTAATAGTTCTCTTACACTAAAAGGTTTGGTGATATAATCATCAGCACCAAACTCAAGCCCTAAAATTTTATCGATTTCTTCGCCACGAGCGGTTAATAAAATGATGGGTGTATAAATTCCATCTGCGCGGGCAGCTTTGCATACATCAAAACCAGAAAGCTTGGGGAGCATAACATCTAGCAGCACAAGATCATACTGGTTGTTCTTTATTTTTGATAGCCCAACTTCTCCATCACTTGCTAACTCTACAGTGTACGATTCTAATTCAAGGTTGTCCTTAAGCCCCAGTTGCATGGCAGGTTCATCTTCGATGATTAGAATATTAGCCATGTGTGTTGTTGGATAATTTAAAATATAGTTTAAAAGTTGATCCTTGTCCTAGTTGACTTGTAACGGATATTTTTCCATTCTGTTGCTCAATTAATTGCTTCACTAAAGAAAGGCCAAGACCGGTTCCCTGGCTCTTGGCTAAATTACCGCTGGGCACTCGATAGAATTTATCGAAAATATGTTTCTGATCTTGCGTACTAATACCCAAACCATAATCTCTTATCGAAACCCAACCATAGGTTAAATCACTTCCTATTATTAATTCAATACGCTTCTTATCTGAACTATACTTGATTGCATTATCAATTAGGTTAATGACCATTTCAGCCAACGCTTGCTTATCGGCTATAATGCGTATGGTAGAATTTTCTTCAAATAAATATTCAAAGCCTTTATTGGAAAGATGGAAATCGTACGTGTTCAAGATTTCCCGCACCTCGTGGCTAAGTACCAGTTCTTCTACCTGAAGTGTTTTCTTTCCGGCCTCTGTTTGGCTAAAACTTAAAATTTTGTTAACAATGCCTGTTAGTCTGTTGGTTTCTTTACTGATGATAGAATAGTATTCTTGTTTTTTTTCTTCGGATTTTACGCGTCCCAGTTCCAAGGTTTCGGCAAACATGCTAATGAGTGCGAGGGGCGTACGAATTTCGTGCGAAACATTGGAAACAAAATCTGATTTGTTTTGCGCTAGTTGAACCTCTTTTTTAATACTTCTAAAGGCTAGGATCAAAGCAACAATTAATACTACATCAAGACCAAGTAATAAAATTAGATTTGTGTTTGTGCGTTCCTGTACAAGTTGTTGCAACGAGGCGCCTTCGGTGCGGATTCCCAAGGAATAATCAGGGAATATCCATAAGTCTTTTGCGAGCGGCATACTACTTAATGAAGTAGTATCTCCTTGTGAGGTAGAGTAGATGAGAGCTCCACTATTCTTATTAAAAGCCGATAACACAAATTGATTTTTTGCAATGACCTGGCAACGCGGTCCAATAAGGTCTTGTATGAAGATTTCAGGATCAATAACCAGCCCTGCTACTTGTTGGGAGTTTGTAGATCCTTCAATAATGAAAATAACCAATTGATAATAGTCGGATTTGAGGGCAGCTATCTTTTGGAAACCACTTCGTTTGTATTTTATCAATTGATCAATCTGTGGAATGTTTTTGCGGAGTTCTTCATTTATTGAAACTTGTAAGGAATCAGTAAAGGTGTCGTCTAATGAAAAAATCCGAGTTGCTGGTTTTTGATCAAGCGTGTCAACTACAAAACCCAATGAGATTGAGCTGTTGAGACTTAATAAGTTCTGAAGGGATGTTGTTAGTTCTTCATCATTATTTTTTTGTTGACCGGATTCGAGTTTATAAACCCAACTGTTCAGAGCATCATCCGAATACTGATTTACTGAGAAAATTATAGCTTCCAGTTGCTTATAGTAAATCTCTTCAATCATTTTTTCATCCTTACTGAGGGACGAAATTTCATACACTGAAAAGAAGATAGCCGGCAGCAAGAAGATGACTGTCAGAATCAGGGCAATTTTTCTTGTCGGATTCATAGACAATCATACAACTATTTTTTTAAAAAAATCTTAGCCTGTTACTATGTCACTCATTCTTTAAACTCTCAACCGGATTGCTAAGAGCCGCTTTTATAGCTTGCGAACTTACCGTGATGATAGCAATGAGTACCGCAATAATTCCAGTAAGCCCGATCACTCTCAAACTTGCATCAATCCGAAATGCGTAGTTCTGAAGCCATTGATTCATTCCATACCAGGCGAGGGGAGTGGCAATAATCATAGCAGCTAACACCAGTAGAAGAAAATCCTTGGAGAGTAGCACAACGATTCTATTTACCGATGCACCCAATACTTTGCGAATACCAATTTCTTTTGTGCGTGATTGCGCAGCAAAGGTGGCCAAACCCCAGAGGCCGAGACACGATATAAGCATAGCAAGTCCGGAAAATATTTTAAATAAAGTAAATAACCTTTCCTCTGCCTTGTAAAAAGCATCAATCTGTTCATCTAAAAATTTATACGAAAAAATTCCTTCCGGGTAAGCTGTTTTCCAAGCAGCTTCTATTGCAGCCAGGGTTTCGGGCACGTTACTATTCGCTTCTATTTTTATTCCTGCTTGTTCATAATCTCTTGGGCTGGGAGTTATAAGGGCTGGCTTTATAACTTCATGTAATGATCCGGTATTGAAGTCACTCACAACTCCTACAATTTCAACATTACCGCTGTTCCAGCCAATCCAGATTCGTTCACCGATTGCCACTTCATTTGATTCAAATTCAAGATCACGGATAAGTTGTTCATTCACTACGGCTTTCATGATTTGATCTTTCTCAGCAACTGATCGTGCTACATAATTTGTATCAGAGGCTTCCAGAAACCGACCTGCTAAAAGCTGGAGATCATACATTTTACAAAATCGATCGTCTCCAAAAATTAATGTTACACTTTTTCGTGATGGATCTTCTCGACCCACCCGGTTCATATTAGTGCCCCAGTGAGACTGGCTGCTTGGGGTTGCAGTGGCAAAGGCCACATCTTTTATTTGAGAACTTTTCTCAAGTTCATTTCTAAACAGTCCTTGCTTGTTTGTGCGCGGTTCAATTCCAACATTAATAATATTATCCTTATTAAAGCCTAAATTTTTGCTCCGTAAATAATTCACTTGTTCAGCAATTACTAATAGTGCAATCAGCAACCCAATAGAAATACTGAACTGAGCTACTACTAAACTTTTTCGCAACCAGGCAGATCCATGGTCGCCTGAAGTGGTTGACCCCGCCTTCAAGGTAATCGATGGATTATATTTTGAAATGAACCAAGCCGGATACATTCCGGCAAGCAGACCAATTAAAACAGTTGCTCCTAAAAGAGCTGAAAGAAGTAGCGGTGAATTAGTCAGTTCAAACAAGATGGTCTTATCCAATAGGGTATTGATAGAAGGCAGCACTAATTGGGCTATTGCTAGTGCAAGAATTCCTGAGATAATTGTAAGTATCCAAGCCTCAGAGAGGAATTGCACAATCAAATTAAATCGACCTGCACCTACTGATTTGCGAACACCCACTTCTTTGGCTCTTGTAATAGCCTGTGCCGTTGATAGATTTATAAAGTTGATACACGCAAGAATTAAAACGGCTGCACCGATAATTGCGAAAAACCAAAGCCAGCTTATTGATATTGCTTGCACCCATCCGCCACCACCTGCAAGTGAAGTGTTAAAATGAATATCATTCATAGGTTGCAATTCAAAGTCGCTTCTTCCTTCTCCACCACCTTTCCTATTGCCGTTAATATGATTATCGGCAATGGATTTTATTTGGGCAGTTAACACGGAGAGGTCTGCATCCTCGGCTACCACCAGTAATGTTTCAGTACCCGAAACATAGGTCCATCCATTGAGGTTCGGTTTTAGAAAATTTTCATTATATGAATGTGATACTAAGATAGATGCCGGCAGATGTGTATTGCCAGGAAAATCTTTGATTAGTGCTCCAATGGTAAACTCAAAATTTTCGTTGATTTTCAAACTAAATGTTTTTCCAATAGGATCCTCGTTGCCAAAAAACTTCTTAGCAGTTGATTCTGTAATCGCAGCTTGGTAAGGAGTACGTAGTGTTTTGTATAGATCACCCTTTAGAGTTTCTATATTTAAGATTTCAGGGTAGTCAGCTTCTACTGCAAGAATTCGTTCGTCAATAAATTTCTTTTCAGAACTGATTTCCACAATTTTCACATACGGTGGATGTGCAAAACTTACTCGCTCAACACCCGACATTTCTGTGCGGATGGCATTCGCTAATGGAAACGGAGCAGAAAAGTGCGTATTGACTTCGCCATTCCCTTCGGTCCATTTGGAAATTACACGATACGTTCGGTTTGCATTTTCATGATAGGCATCGAAACTAAGTTCGTAACGAATAAATAATGCAATAATCAAGCAAACGCTTAGCCCCAAGGTAAGGCCAATGACATGCAATGAGGTATTTAACTTCTGCCGACTTAAATGTCGAAATACAATTTTAATGTTGTGTATCATGCCTGATTTTAAATTAACTGGTTACTCACTTCTTAAACTATCCACTGGATTGCTGAAGGCAGCCTTTAGCGCCTGAAAACTAATCGTGATCATGGCAATTGCCAGCGAGGCAATACCCGCAGCAATAAAAACTCCAACACCTATTTTTATGCTGTATTGAAAATCACTCAACCATTTTTCCATTATGTAATATGCTATTCCGCTGGCAAGAATAAATGAAACCAGTACCAATTGAATAAATTCGGAGGATAGTCTGATCAGAATTGTACCATTGCTAGCACCCATTACTTTTCGAATGCCGATTTCCTTTTTGCGTTGCTCGGCAGTAAATGCGGAGAGCGCAAAGAGACCAAGCCCTGCAATTAATATTGCCAGGATTGTAAAATGCGAAAACATTAAACTGAAGGCTTGCTCATTGCGGTAAAGATTAGAAAACTGTTCATCTAAAAAATCATATTCGAACGTAGAGCCGGGATTTACTTTCTTCCAGGTCTCTTCAATGGCACTGATAGTCGCAGGAGCATTATCAGCACTGATCTTTATCGACATCGATTGATTGTTATTATTGTAAAGCATAAACATGGGCTCCAGCTTATGACGGATGGTAGCGAAATGGAAATCCTTAACAACTCCAACAACTTCATAAAGAGTTTGGTCGGTGGGGTTGGGTCCATTTTGTAAGCCGATTCTTTTACCTACTGCATCATTCCATTTTAGCATCCGCATCATTTCTTCATTAATGATCATGCTAAGAGAGTCTTTAAACTGCAAAGAAAAATTCCTACCGGCAGCCATATTCATTCCCATGGTTGGGATGAATGCTTCATCTACCGCCATAATGCTGGTAATAATATTTGTTTCGTTGCTTACACCTTCAGGATAAATTTGAGTGCGTCCTAATTGCTGACCAATCCTAACGGTAGATGTTCCCACTGATTGCACGCTTTGGTTTCTTAGTAGTTCTGTTTTTAGGGTAGAAGCGCGTGAAACATTTTGCCCGTTTTGTTGAATGGTAATGATTTGATCACGACTGTAACCCATATCCGCAGAGTAGATAAATTTCATCTGCTGATAAACAATACCTGTACCCACCATAAGAGCAATAGAAATTGTGAATTGCAGCACCACAAGGGCTTTGCGTAATTGAATACCACTGGTCGAATTCTTAAAAGCTCCTTTCAAAACAACAATTGGCTTGAAGGAAGAAAGGACAAAAGCGGGATATAAACCAGCAAGAATACCAACCCCAAAAACGAGGCATCCAATCCAAATCAGATTTTGGAATGAGAAGAGGGAATTAGCATCCGCAAAGCGATTGTAATTGATGTTTAGCAAAGGCATTAACATGAAGACAATAGCAATTGCAATAATAACAGAGACAAGGGTAACTAATATGGATTCTACTAAATGCTGAAAGACAAGTTGATGCCTTACAGCGCCAATTACCTTACGCATCCCTACTTCTTTGGCACGACCCGTTGATTTGGCTGTAACCAAATTCATAAAGTTAACGGCTGCTAGAATCAGAATGAGAATCGCAATCGTGGAAAGCACATATACATTTAATATGTCTGATTTATTAGCATTGCGTTCAAATAAAATTTCCTTTGAGTGGAGATGAACGTCCTTTAAAGGTTGAATTACCGGAATGAAAAATTCAACCGCATTATTTTTTGTACTGAGGGCTTGTAACTTTGGATTAAGTTCTTCTGGATTAACTTCGCGATCGAGCAGCAAATACGTAAACATATTTATTCCCTGCCAGGACTCTAAAAACTGACTGTAATTATCTTCTCCTTGTGCGGGTGTCATTGACCGTAACATATCAAATTGAATGTGCGAGTTAGAGGGAAGATCCGCTGCAACAGCAGTTACATTCAAATCAGTATTTTGGTTGAGCTTAATGGTTTTGCCGATCGGGTTTTCTGTACCAAAAATTCGCGTTGCTAACACTTGTGTAATGACCACTGAATTAGGTTCATCAAGCATTCCGGTTTCTGCGCCAGCTATAATAGGAAAGTCAAAAATTTCGAAAAGAGAAGATTCACTTCGATAATAAGCATCGCACTTCAATGATTTGTCTTCATAAGTAATATCTTGTTTACTTCCACCAGAAAGTCTTACACTTTTTAAAACTTCAGGAAATTCGGCCGCAGCTGCATTTCCTAATGCGGGTGGAGTTACACCAACAAGTTTACTGCTCACACCTTCACCTTTATCAATGGTTAACAACCGACCAATGTTGTTGTAGTTGTGATGCATTCTATCGTAGGAAAAATCTTCTTGTATGAAAAGGAAAATAATCATGCAGGCGGCAAGCCCGAAAGCTAAACCTGCAATTTTTATCCCTGAGTATCCTTTTTGTTTTAATAGGTTACGGAAACCTATTGTGAAGAAGTTTTTTAACATGGTGGTAGATATTAGATACTAATGATGAATTAAGTTATTGTTTAGTTTAAGATCTTTTATGTTATTCACTTCTCAAACTATCCACCGGATTGCTTACTGCCGACTTAACAGATTCAAAACTTACTGTGATCAACGCAATGCCCAATGCGAGAACTCCGGCCAACACAAATACAGACCAGCCAATTGGAGTTTTATATGAAAAACCCTCTAACCATTTTGTCATACAGTACCAGGCTATTGGACCCGCGATGATAAAAGCAATCACAACTAGTTTTATAAATTCTTTAGACATGAGGGTAATTATTTGAGTAATACTTGCCCCCATCACTTTGCGAATTCCAATTTCCTTGAACCGTCTCTCTGCCATGTAAGAGGAGAGCCCATAAAGACCTAACCCGCAAATAGCCATTGCGATTAAACCAAAGCTGGTGATGATTTTGGAAATCCTACGGTCTTCATTGTATTGTTTCTCAATGTTTTGATCGAGAAAAGAATATTCAAAAGGAGTATCGTTGATTAGTGACTTCCAGGTGCTCTCAATAAATTGAGTGGTTTGCTCGAAATTGGTTGAAGAAACAGATGCTATCATGTAGTCATAAGATTCGGTATCACCCGCCAGCTCAAATAAAATTGGCTTTATTTCTTCATGTAATGAATTTTGATGATAATCGTCAATCACACCAATAACTTCAAAATCATATTTCTGGCCTTGCCAATCGAAGTGTAAATATTGCCCAATAATTTCATCTGGTTCAAAACCAAGCTTAGTTGCTGCCGTATGATTTAGGATCAATTTATTATCGCCATCCATTTCTCTATTATTCGTAAACGTCCGTCCTGCCAATAATTTAATTTCTAATAATTCTATGTAGCCTGCGTCTACCCGGTTACGCCTGATGTCAACCGCTTTATCCATGTTACCTCCATCGGGGTAATAAAACATATCACTAAAAATAGTAGTGCCTGGGATGTAGGCTGTACCAGAAACAGTCCCAACAATGCTGTTGCTTTCAATTGCTTGCTTTAGTGCTGTGTATTGGCTGTGTGCTTCTTCTGTGCGCAATGGCAAAACAATTTTGGCTTGCGAGTCAAAACCCAAATCCTGCTCAATCATATAATCAAGTTGACGTGAGATGATGAAAATTCCACAAGTCAGAATAATTGCGATTGTGAATTGAAATACAACCAGTGCCTGGCGAAGACGCCCTGCTGAATTTCCAAGATTAAGTTTTCCTTTTAAAACCTGAGCAGGTTGAAACGAGGAAAGATAAAATGCAGGATAACTCCCAGCTACCAGCCCGGTAACAATTGCCAACCCCACTAAGGTGGCAATGAAATAGGGAATATTTCCTGAGTTGAATGAAATGGTTTTGTCGGTAAGTTGATTAAAGAAAGGAAGCACCAGTTGAACAATCACCAGGCTAATCAAAATAGAGATAAATACAATAATCATTGCCTCGCCCAAAATCTGACTCACCAAAGAAGATCGAAATGCGCCCATTGTTTTACGAATCCCAATCTCAGATGCTCGCTTGGTTGCCTTTGCTGTTGAGAGGTTCATAAAGTTGATGCATGCAATCAGCAGGATGAACAATGCTAAAGATCCCACTACATAGATGTAGGTTATTCGTGGACTTTTGCCAGTATCCGATTTAAGGTAAATATCTTTTACAGGTTCAATGGATAGTGTTTTACGAAGCCCCAATGCTTTCATTGCTTCAGCACCATGACGCATCAAAACTTCATTGATCTTTTCAGTCACAGCAGCAGGATCGTGGCCGGGCACTAATTTTAAATAGGAGGGAACAAAGTTCTGTCCGGCCCATTCATTTGCGGCCTCATTATTTTTAGTGATGTACTCGCCCAATCCTTCACTAGTCATAGAAGTAAAGAAGTTCGCTTTCAAATGACTATTGAACTTTTCAAGAAAAACTCCCGTCACTTTATAATCTATCAATTTACCACCTTGACTGATAGAGATTACTTTATTAAGCGCAGGCTCACCTCCAAAAAGTTTCTGCGAAAGCGTAGCAGAAAGCACTACAGAGTTTGCTTCAACAAGAGCTTTTTTAGAATTGCCTTCTATTAAGTTGTACGTAAATACATCAAAGAGTGTTGAGTCGGCCAGTAAGCCATTCTTTTCGTAGAAGAGATTTTCCTGATAGCGTATTAAACTTTGACTAACCCCAATCGGATTAACCACTCTCACGGCAGTTTCAATTTCTGGTACTTCGTCTTTCAAGGTCATGGCAATAGGCGGAGATACAGAGCCTACTTTGTTGAATCCTACATCTGATTGAAAGTTTGTTACAATTCGATAGAGATCATCTACTCGTTCGTGATGCTTATCGTAACTTATCTCGTCTTGAATGTAAAGCGTTAATAGTAAACAGCAGGCAACACCTAAGGCCAGTCCGAATATGTTGATAGCGGAATAAACTCTGTTATGAATTATGTTTCGAAGGGCGATTTTAAAATAGTTGCGTAGCATAACATCTTCTTTTTCGTGTATCGGATTTCGAGAATCCAGAAGTGCAACGCTAATTCAGTGCCAACAGTAATACCCTATTTTAGTTATAAAAAAGAATGTTTAGAGAAATAGAAAATCCGTTAATGAACGAAACCGTCCGCCACCGATCAATCAATATGGCCATGGTAACGCATCTCTTTCTCGCGTTCTGCATCTTCTTTTTCGCGTTTGATGCGCACTTTGGCTGGGGGACCAACCATAATAGGAACCCGCTCAACTTCTACATTGGCTAGTTCTAGGCCATACATTTCTTCAGTTGAAAGGCTATGATTTTTTATAAAGCGGTAGCCCTGAATAATGAGGTTATCGAATGTTGAAATCTCACTATCTACTGAGGCTAATGAGTGTAGAATAATAAATTTAAAATCGGCAGGCATGCTATGTCTTTTCAAAGAATCGTAGTGACTGGTAACATCTATTTCTGCCGCCTCGGCCATGTCATGCAAAATTTTATTGAACAACAGGTTCACCCGATGATCTGACTTGAAACCTAACTTGATTCTAATGAAGAAACATTTCTTTGGAATGATGGTATCCACAGAATATTTAGATGTGTAAGGACTATCTACTGTATCCACATGTACGAACCAATAAGCATCCGCTCGTTTTGGCCGCTTCTTAAAAATTGAATAAATAATATTTGAATCAATGTAGCGCTTGCTGTTAGCTACTGCCATATACACCAGGTTAGTAGCTTCCTTGGGGACAGAGGTATCGTTTTGCAAATCCTGAATCAGGGGAACATAATGTTTTAAATCTACAAATTCAGTGTGTCTGTCTCTAAGGATTCGTGCCCTTAAAAGTATGTACATCATTAAAAAGAAGATGAAGGCGATGCTAAATGAAAACCAACCACCGTGACTAAACTTACTTAAGTTAGAGACCAGGAATGCTCCTTCAATAGAGAAGAAGGCAACGGCAATTAAGATCGTACGTATGGTTGATTTTTTTGAAGTAGAGAAATAATAAGTTAGCAATGAGGTGGTCATCAACATATCAAAAGTAATTGCCAATCCATAAGCAGATTGCATCGCATCTGATTCTTTGAAATAGAGAACCACCATAATACATCCAAACATTAAAATCCAATTAATGGATGGAATGTAGATCTGACCTTTTACCTGACTGGGATAACGCACGCGAGTAGCTGGCCAGAGTTTTAATTTCATTGCTTCGTTCACTAAGGTGAATGTCCCTGAAATTAAAGCCTGGCTTGCAATGATAGTGGCCATGGTGGCAATGATAACACCAAAGAACAGTAAGACTTCAGGCATGATTTCGAAGAAAGGAATTGCCCCATCCAACTTAGTGCCCTGATGTTCTAATAGCCACGCACCTTGGCCGAAGTAGCTAAGCAGCAAACAGATTTTTACAAATACCCATCCTAATCTAATATTAGATTTTCCGCAATGACCCAAATCCGAGTACATTGCTTCAGCTCCGGTTGTGCATAGAAACACAGCACCTAAAATCCAAAACCCACCGGGATATTTAACCAATAAATCGTAGGCATAAATTGGATTTAATGCTTTTAGCACCGAAAAGTTTCCGACTAAATGAGACAAACCAATTGAGCCAATAAATAAAAACCATACAATCATTACAGGTCCAAATGTTTTGCCTACTACGCTGCTTCCGAACTGTTGAAAGAGAAATAATCCTAGCAGAATGGCAATTACGATAGTGATTATAGTTTGTTCTGTAATGTCTGGATTTAAACTTCGCAATCCTTCTATTGCTGAGGTTACACTAATGGCGGGAGTGATGAAGCCATCAGCAATTAACGTGCAACAACCTATGATAGCTGGGAAGATAACCCAACCAGCCTTGTACCTTCGTACCAAAGCATAGAGTGCGAAAATTCCACCTTCACCTTTGTTATCGGCACTTAATGCGAGATAAACATATTTGATAGTGGTGACTAAAGTTAATGTCCAAAAGACGCATGACAAACCACCTAAGATGAGATCTTCCGTGATAAGACTATCGCCTACTATGAAACGAAGCGTGTAAATAGGAGAGGTGCCAATATCGCCATAGATAATACCCATAGCTACTAACACTCCAGCTGTTGATATCTTATTAAGCTTCGAATCTTTAGAATCCATCAGGCGCTTTGCTTGCTAAGTTCTTCCTGGTTAATCTTCTCTTCATTACGACCAATTATCAGTCGATTACTTCGGTCAAAGGAAAAATAATTCCACATCCAGCTGAAAAAGGTAAACACTTTATTCCGAAATCCAACAATTGACATCAAATGAACGAACATCCACACATACCAGGCAAAGAAACCCTGAAAGCGAATGCCTTTCATATCCACTACCGCTTTATGCCGGCCAATTGTAGCCATTGAACCTTTATCGAAGTAGCTAAAGGGTTTAAGTGGTTTTTTAGTAATCAGGTTTTTAATATTCTTGGCCAGTAATTTTCCTTGCTGTTGCGCGGGTGGTGCCATCATGGGATGCCCTTTTTGAAATTTCTCATCACCCTCCATTAAGGCAACATCACCAATCGCAAAAATGTTATCGTGTCCTTTTACACGATTGAATTGATCTACCAGCAAACGATTTCCTCTTGTAATTACATCCGGATTTATTCCTTCAATTGGATTGCCTTTTACACCGGCAGCCCAGATCAAGGACTTTGAAATAAGTTTTTCCCCGGTGCTCAACATGATTTCATAACCATCATATGATTTCACAGCAGCATTCAAATGTACTTTTACACCCATCTCCGTTAGAAACTTCAATGCTTTTTCACCCGCTTGCACGGACATGCCATTCAACAATCTTGGAGAAGCCTCAATCAAATGGATGTCCATTTGGTGCATGTCTAGTTCTTTGTAGTCTTTTGGAAAGACATTCTTCTTTAATTCGGTAAGTGCACCAGAAAGTTCCACGCCTGTGGGTCCACCGCCCACAATGACAAAGTCCATCAGGCTATTCATTACTTCTGCATCCTCAGTTAATAAGGCGTATTCTAGCTGCCTTATTATTTTATTGCGCAGCTTAGTAGCATCAACAATGTTTTTCATGGATGATGAGTGTTTTTCAACTTCGTTCATTCCATAAAAATTTGTAACCGCTCCGGTTGCAATCACCAGATAATCATACTTTACTACGCCAATGGAAGTCTCTATATAATTATCAACCGCGTTTATCTTTTTAACTTCACCCAGGCGGAAGTAGAAATCATCCTGTTTCCCAAATAATTTTCTGAAAGGAGCAACAATTGAGTTGGTCTCCAAACCCGAAGTAGCTACCTGATAGAGCAACGGTTGGAAGGTGTGATGATTGTGTTTATCGAAAAGAACCACCTGTACTTTATGGTTTCGAAGTCCTTTAATTACTTCTAATCCACCAAACCCACCACCAATTATGATTACACGGGGCTTGCCCAGGTCTGCGATACGCGTGCGCGTGGTTATTAATTTGGGCATTTAAAGAGAATTCTGGCTCTAAAAAGGGTGCAATTTACAGGTTGTCGAAGGATTTCATCTTGTTTGAAATTTTTTTTTGTACTTGAGTTCTTAACCCATGTAAACCCCTTAATTTTGAATACTAAACTAACAACCGTTATGCTAAAAAAATTCTTGTTCGTATGTTCTTTCGGAGCGCTCATGATGAGCTGTGGTGGCGAAGCTGAAAAGCTGAAATCACAAGTAGATTCATTGAAAACTGAGTTACAAACTAGTCAACAGTTTGCTATTGCTCTTCAGGAGGTAGGTGTTTTAATGGATTCGATCGATGCAAATCGTAAACTGCTTCGGGTGAACATGGTAGAAGGCACAACCTACGATGACTACCAGTCGCGTATGAAAGACATTAATAATTATGTAAAAGACACACAAACCAAAATTGAAGATTTAGAGAAGACCTTGAAAAAATCAAAAGGTAGTAATAGTGCTCTTTCATCTACGATTAAAAAATTGAAAGCTGACTTGGAAGAACGCAACAAAGAGATCGCCCAACTGAATGAGCATGTGGATCAACTTCGTAATGAAAACCAAAATTTGATTACAACAGTTGGCTTGCAGGAGGCGGAACTAACGGATAAGGAAGAGCAGATTATAGCTAAACAGCAAGAACTGGCATTGATTGAAGCTAAAATTCAAGAATTAATGATTAGCAGTAAGGTGAGTGAGGCGGACGGATACTATGCGCGCGCTCAGGCTGTTGAAGAAGCTGCCAATAGAACTAAGTTGGCACCTAAGAAAAAGAAAGAGACTTTTAAAGAAGCCATTGAGCTTTATAAGAAGGCACTTTCTTTAGGTAAGGAGGAAGCTCAAGCGAAGATTACTGAATTGGAGAAGAAGATTTAGACAATTATTAGCGTAAAAAAATTCAGAGGCCCTGTATTTACTGCAGGGTCTTTTTATTTGCCTTTTCTTTTTTGTTGATAAAATAATTTCCAACGAAAGCTGCGATTAAAACACCTATTGTATCCAACACCCAATCCCACACATCGGGTGTGCGGCCAGGCGTGAGTCGCTGATAGTTCTCATCTAGAATTCCAAAAGCAGATCCAATAAGAATGGTGATTAATATTAATTGGTGATTTTTTTGAATTGAGAATTCGTGAGATAACCAATAAATGATGGCCAACCCCAAAACAAAATATTCAGCACAATGAATGAGTTTATCTGGAGTTAGTTCGAATACTGATGGGATTTTAGCTCCGGGAACGGATGAACCTGCAAGAATTAATAAACAGAAGAATACTAGACCTGTGCGAGCTATTGAAAGCGCCTTCATTTATCCCATTCGAATTAGGTATATCGTGTAAGCGATATAACCACCCAGCAAAATAAATGCTTCCCATCTATCTAATTTGCGGGTATTGAGAGTAAACATAAAGATCATTAATACCACCGTAGCTCCACCTAAAATAAAAATATCAAAATTAAGATTGGAGTTATATTCCATGGGGTTAACTAAGCCTGTGATAGGAAGAATAAACAAGACGTTGAAAAGATTCGAACCGACAACATTTCCAATAGCAATGTCTGTGTTTCTTTTGTAGGCTGCCACAGCTGAAGTGGCAAGTTCTGGCAAGGAGGTGCCGGCAGCAAGAATGGTTAAGCCAATTAGTTTATCACTAAGTCCATAATTTTTTGCAATTAAGATGGCATTATCAACGACCAACATTCCTCCTCCCACCAAAAGGGCTAGTCCTAAAACAATAAGTCCAACAGATTTAGGGTTTGAGAAGATTTTTATTTCACCCTCTTCAGTCAAATCTGTTGAATGCGACATGGTTCTATAAACATAGAACATAAATCCACAAAACATGAGAAGTAGAATGAATGAATCAATTCGGGTCAATTTGTTTGCTTCGCTGCCCCAAAGTAGATGATCGTTTACCAAAACGAATAAAACAACCGCAGCTAACAATGATAATGGAACTTCATACTTAACGGTATTTCGCTGAACAACGAGGGGATAAATTAGGCCTGATATACCCAGGATGAATAACAAGTTAAAATTGTTACTACCGATCACATTCCCGAATGCTGCAGAATTATATCCTTTTACCGAAGAAGTAATGCTTACAAGTAGCTCGGGAGTTGAAGTTCCCAAGGCAACAACAGTAAGGCCAATGGCTATGTTAGAGATATTAAACTTTTTTGCGATTGATGAAGAGCCACTAACCAGAAAATCGGCCCCTTTAATGAGAATTACAAACCCAATGAGTAACAGGGTGATGGCTAGTAACATAGGGTTTTGGTTAGGGTTTTCGAAATATAAATCTTTTTCTTTTGGCCTGAAAAGGTACATGTAAAAAATTAACTGCTCAGAAACCATGATTCTTTTTAAATTTGCGGTTTAATAACCATGACGTTAGAGATTCTCGCCACCCTGTTTCTTGTCTTTTTGAATGGCTTTTTTGTTGCAGCAGAGTTTGCTATTGTAAAAGTAAGATCATCGCAAATTGCACTCGAAAAGGGAACTTTAGCCAAAGAGGCTGCAAAATCAATAGTTAGTAATCTGGATGGCTATCTGGCTGCAACCCAATTAGGGATTACGCTTGCTAGTTTGGGGCTTGGTTGGGTTGGAGAGGATGTTGTTTCCAAAATCGTTCTCGATATCATGAGTTCGCTTGGTCTTCAAATGAGCGAGGCTACAGCACATAGTATCTCACTTCCTATAGCATTTATTATTCTTACAATTCTGCATATTGTTTTTGGGGAGTTAGCTCCCAAATCAATTGCCATTCGCTATCCAAGCACCACAACCATGAGGTTGTCAATTCCTTTGCGCGCGTTCTATGTCGTGTGCAGACCGTTTATCTGGTTGCTTAATGGATTTGCCAATCTGATTTTAAAGGTTTTTGGCATTAAACCGATGAGTGAAATAGAAATCCACTCAGAAGAAGAGCTGAAACTTATTATTGCTGAAAGTGAAGAAGGTGGAGCTATTGAAATGAGTGAGCGCGAGTTGATTCAAAATGTATTTGATTTTGATAACCGTGTAGCAAGACAAGTGATGGTACCGCGCGTTAAAATGAGCATGATGAAGGCCGAAACCACCATGGCGGAAGCTATGAACATTGTGTTGAAGGAAGGATACTCACGCTATCCAATCTATGAGCAATCAAAAGATGAGATAGTAGGTGTAGTTCATGCCAAGGATATCATTTCTGTTTTTTTTCAAAAGGAGAATAAAGGACTTCGTGATATCATGCGGGCAGTTCAATTCATTCCAGAAACGAAACCAATTGATGTGCTGCTAAGAGACTTTCAACGCACTAAGGCACAGATGGCATTTGTTGTGAGTGAGTTCGGTGGAATTATTGGCTTAGTAACGCTCGAAGATATTTTAGAAGAGTTAGTGGGAGAGATTCAAGATGAACATGATCACGAGCAACAGATTGTTGTCCCCACAGATAAACAGACTTACCAAATTGCAGCTCAGTCATCGCTGCATGATATAAATAAGTTACTGGATGTCCCTTTTCCTGAAGCCGAAGAATACGAAACGCTGGCTGGTTTATTAACCTTTGAAAAGCCAGCATTAAAAGAAGGTGATGTTTTCGAGCTTTTTAATTACCGGATAAAAATCCTCAAGATTAATCAGACCTTACCCGAATCGGTGGAGGTTAAGCTGATGGATGAGACTGCAATAGATTAATTCTAATCTCTAAAACCATTTTTTGTATTTGAAGTAGATAATCATAAGCACAAAGATTACACCCATCACACCCAGCACCCCAAAATATCCATTGTGCCATTCTAGTTCGGGCATGTTCTTAAAGTTCATACCATAAACACCCGCAATAAAGGTGAGCGGAATGAAGATAGTCGTGATTACCGTTAATAATTTCATCACCTCATTCATCTTGTAATTGATGGTGTTCATGTATAAGTCCATCAAGGTGGAGGTAAGATCTTTGTATGTATCCAACGAGTCGATTAAATGAATCACATGATCATACACATCCGAGAAGTATTTTATATTTCTATCTTCAATAAACTCATCTTCGTTCTTAATAACTTTATTTAGCGCTTCGCGCAAAGGATAAACCACTTTACGCAAGTAGATAAACTCCTTTCTTAATTTTTGGATTTGTTGAAAATCTTCAACGGAGGGATTATTCGAAATGCTTTCTTCAATATCCTCTACCTTACGTCCAATGTTCTCAAGTACTGAATAGTAGCTATCTACAATAGTATCGATAATTCGATAAAGTAGATAGTCAGCGCCACGCTTGCGAATAATGTTCGTGTCCTGCTTAATACGTGACCTCAGGTTGTCAAAAATATCGCCTTCCTTCTCTTGAAAGGAGAGCAGGTAATTTTTTCCCAAAACAAAACTGATATGTTCATAATCTATACTTTGGTCTTCAATGCGATATAGCATCTTTAGTGTAAAGAATAGGTGCTGATCATATTCATCTGCTTTGGGTTGATGATCGGTGTTTAAAATGTCTTCGATAAGCAGATAATGAAGTTTGAACTCGGTTGCAATTTTTTTGATCAACTCTCCATCTGTCAACCCATCAACATTTATCCAATTAATTAAATTAAGATTGCATTGTTTAAGAAGTTCATCAATAGGCAAGTGATCATAGGCCACATATGACTTATCATCATATGAAATTAGCTCAAGAATAACCTTTTCCCCCGAAGGCCCGATGTGAGGGGCATGAGAGCGTTCAGTTAATTGCTCATTTAAGTGCTTTAAGGCCGCTTTTCTTTTTGCTTTTGAATTCTTCATGAGCGTTAGCGATTTATAAGTATCCGACCTGGATAACCAAACTCTATATTCTCCTTAACGAATTGTTTTTGAATGGAGGTTAGTACATCGCACTTGAGTTCAAATGCGCGGGTAGGATTATTCGTCCACACATAGCCACGAAGTTGTATGCCTGATTCTGAAAAGGTGATAACCTTAACAATCACTACAGGTTCACCTTCGGTTAGTTCTTCGGGAGATCGGTTATCAATACAATAGCGATGGCTTAAACCAGTTTGTTGTATGATCTCCAACGCTCTGTCAACATTTGCTTTAAATGCGATGGGCACTTCTATGAACACACAAATTTTTTCGTCTGTGAGGGTTGAGTTGATAACAGTTTCGTTGCTGATTACACTATTCGGAATTACAACCCGTTTGTTTTCAAAATCTTTAATAATGGTGTGACGGAGTGTAATATCCTCAACATCGCCCGTGTAGAGTTGTCCAATCTTTACCCGATCACCAACACGAAATGGCTTAAAGATTACCAGAAAAAGTCCGCTAATAATATTTGAGAAAGCAGATTGAGAGGCAAAACCAACTATGGCTGCCAGCACTCCGGCACCTGTTAATAAGGTAGTGCCAATCGATCGAAGGGCTGGAATGGATCTGAAAATAACAATAGCTGCTATTAGAAATATGATGAAGTCGACAGCATTCTTAAAAAAGTTGTAACGGGTAGGGTCAACCTTAAGTTTGTGCGCAGCACCCCGGATAAACCTTCCAATGAGTGATCTTAAGATTCGTGAAACAACGAAGGCCACCGCCAAAACAGAAATCACAAAGATTACCTGCTCCCATTGTTTGTCAATCCAATTCATGGCTTCGAAAATAATCAATTAGTTGACAGCCTTTAAGTCAATCATTGTAATTTTAAATCCTTCCCAATTTCATATTTAGTGTTAACCACATTGCTTATTATTGCAATTCATGATTCGAGACCTGGATAGCATCAAAGTGCCTGTGGCGCAGCAGATGGAAGAGTTTGAACAAAAGTTCAGGGCTTCTATGAAAACCCGTGTCCTCCTTCTCGACAAAATCATGACCTATATTGTGAAGCGTAAGGGAAAGCAGATGCGGCCCTTGTTCGTGTTTTTAAGTGCTGGAGCTACTGGAACGATCAATGAATCCACATTTCGCGGAGCATCTTTAATAGAGCTAGTGCACACTGCCAGCCTAGTGCATGATGACGTGGTAGATAACTCGAATTACAGAAGGGGTTTCTTTTCAGTGAATGCACTTTGGAAGAATAAGATTGCCGTTTTGGTGGGTGATTTTTTGCTTACCCGCGGATTGTTTCTCGCATTGGAGCACAAAGATTATGATCTGTTGGGCATTTGTACCGAAGCCGTGAAAGAAATGAGTGAGGGAGAGTTAATGCAGATGGAAAAGGCGCGCCACCTGGATATCAGTGAGGATATCTATTACGAAATCATCCGTCAAAAAACTGCTTCACTAATTGCATCATGTTGTGCGATAGGCTCAAGCTCTTCAGGCGCATCTCCCGAAATTGTTGAAAACATGAAAAAGTTTGGAGAATGTGTAGGTATGGCTTTCCAAATTAAAGACGATCTCTTTGACTATGGTGATGATGAAATTGGTAAACCGTTGGGGATAGATATCAAAGAGAAGAAGATGACATTGCCATTAATTCATTCACTTTCAAAAGCCCCCTGGCTTGAAAAGAGAAGAATAATTGGCATTGTTAAGAACAACAGCGAAGATGCTAAGAAGGTAAAGCAAGTGATTGACTTTGTGAAAAAATCTGGCGGAATTGAATATGCCAATCAAAAAATGAAAGTCTATTTTGATCAGGCAATGCTTTTGTTAGAGACAGTGCCACCTTCTGAATACAAAACCTCGCTGGTTGATTTGGTTAAGTTTACGATCGAACGCAAAAATTAGGTTTACAAACTCAACCTGACAATACATTTTGTGAATACTTAGATCAACGCAACTCGTTCGCGACCTGCCTCTAAAATGGCGTATTCTTTAAACTTAGTGAAGATCGATTTATCTAATACTTTTGCTGCTGCGCCAATATCACTTGGTGTGAAATCACCTTCTGCCTCCCACCACTTTTTAGCGTTTTCGCGAGCTTCCGACTTATCAACTTCAAAGTAATTGATAATCGAATCGGAGACGATCCAGGCCTTTTCAACGGTTGCATATTTCTCGAAAATCATGGATCGCATTTGCGTTCCGCTCGATTGATTTTTGAAGTGGGATAGGGTATAAGACATAGTTTCGGGCTCTGTCATGATCATGTCCCAGTATTTTTCTGACGCAACTATCTGAGCAGTAGTTAGTAAATAGCCGTAACCTTTTTCGATGGGCTCTTTTGTGATCTGGCATTGAGCCTTAAATTCCTTCTTTTTCTTTCCAAACAACGAGTCGAACAACGCCATGATTCTTAGTTTAAGTGATTTACCTTATTAGATACTTCGTTTTGGGTAAATAGTTGCATGCTGGGGATACTTTTTTGAGTTAATTGTCAAAAAAGTGGTGTGAGTTGGTGTAAATGAAACTTTAATTTTAGTTGTCTGACCACTTTGAGCCTGCCTGCGGTAGGCAGGTGGTCTTGACGACTCTGTTATCACGTGCCCTTATTACTACTCTTTTTAGATTGAAGGAATTTTTCATGTTTCGTGAAAAAGTCTTCTAATTGTTTAACAGGCAGTTTCTTAGCAATGATCTTTCTCTTACTATCAAGGATATAGAGTGCGGGTGTGGACTCGGAGTGGTAAAGTGTTGAATAATGCTCAGGTAAATACGATCTTGGGCCATTCACGGTAATCCAAGGGGTTTTAAATTCTTTTATGAAGTTCTTCATCTTCACCATCGAGGTATCAGAAGAAACTGCAAATACTTGAAAATCAAATTTTGTATGACTCTTATTGTAGAATTCAACCAACTTCGGAGTTTCTTCGCGGCAATGCCCACAATCAGGATCGAAAATAAAAAGTATCGTGTATTTATTTTTAATGTCATACATGGACCTGGATTGCAGATTTTGATCCTGCATAATTAAGTTAGCTCCCGTTTTACCAACTAAACTTGGCCGAAGTTTTTCTGCATAATCTTTTAAGCTTTTCTTGATAGAAGCAGTTGCCCAGTAATCCATTTCACCGGAAACAAAATATTTATCGTAAAGTCGCACATAAACTTCATCAAGTCCCATTATCTCTGGACTCTGATACATATAAACGCAATTCCAAACCAGGTACTTATAAGTTTCAGGATTCTTTTTGGCCTTTGCTACCATTTTATCGATCGCCATCATAATGGTATCGGGTATAGGCGCGTACAGTTTGTTTAGATATTCTTTAATTTTCTCCTGATAGATAGGTCGGGGCAACCGCAGCATGGCATCATCAGCAAGATCAAACTTGTCAAAGAAATGTTCGCGATAATACTTTAGTTGAAACGATGAATCGATAGTGCCGTCTGCCTTGGTTGGTGGTATAGGCGCCTCAATAGGTTGGGTAGATTTAATTAAGCGCGCAGTTAGAAACATTGGGTGTTTTTCAATCAATTCGTTTTGGTAGTTAAGCACCTTGCTATTGATCACTGTAAATGATTCACGCGCTGCTTTCTTTTGGTCTTCGGTTAATGTGCTGTCTTTAAGAATTTTCGCGAAAGGTTCTGATTCTTTTCCCCGTTCCATAAGGAAGCGCATATTGTCAAAAAAGAGTTTATTGTCTTCATCACCTTTTACCGTTGCAGTCTTAATAAAGTCTTTTGAGTCACCTTCAATAGAAAAGCGTTGATTAGAACTAACTACAAAGTCAAAAATTTTAGAATATCCTGAGGATGTTTTTAAAACAAGGTAGTAAACCCCTTGTTGTAGGGATGTTTTATTGTCGAATGTAAAACTGCCTGTTGCATTGGCTTGTGCGGTGTCTTTTAAATTAGTTTGCTCACCATAATAAGATCCTAAATAAACCGTGGTATCCTTCCAACCTTTAATGTTAAAATCAATTTTATACCCGGTTTGCGCAGTTGCTCCAAGAAAAGAAACAAGTGAAAACAATACAATCAATAGCCGCATTTTCCGTTCAAAATTAGTATTAGACAAATTTCTAAAATTCATAGGTCTTTACAAGACAATTAATAGGCCAAATCAGCGGAAGGTAAGTTTAACCTATGCACTCTCAACTTTTAAAATTACTTTTGCAGCGCTTAAAACATGTCGTTATCCGCATCTCATCTTACTAAAGTCTACGATCAGCAGCGCGCTGTTAACGATATCTCTTTTACGGTTGAAAAAGGTGAAATTGTTGGCTTTCTAGGCCCAAATGGTGCTGGTAAGTCCACCACCATGAAGATTGCCACTGGGTATTTGCCTGCTACCTCAGGCACGGTTTACGCGAACGGCCTTGATGTAGCTACTCATTCTCTACAAGTAAGAAAAATGATTGGCTATTTGCCGGAACATAATCCGCTTTATCTGGATATGTACGTGCACGAGTACCTTCAATTTATAGGACGTGTGTTTGAGATCCCAACTTCAAATTTGAAATCGCGCGTTCCTGAAATTATTGAATTGTGTGGATTGAATCGTGAACAAAATAAAAAGATTGAGGCGCTATCGAAAGGGTATAGGCAACGGGTAGGTCTTGCTCAAGCACTTATCCATAATCCAGAAGTCCTAATATTAGATGAGCCAACAACAGGCTTGGACCCAAACCAGATTTTAGAAATCAGAAAATTGATTAAACAGATTAGTGCTGATAAGACTGTAATCTTTTCGACACATATCATGCAGGAAGTTCAAGCGATTTGCGATCGGGTGATTGTAATTAACCAGGGTGAGATTGTAGCGGATGATCGTGTGAATAATCTTTTGAAACTTCAGGGTAAAGCGAATGTAGTAGTAGAGTTTGTGGATGAAGTAAGTGAAGAAGCCTTGAGTGAATTAGCCGGTGTTGAAAAAGTTACTCGTCTTGAAAAAGGATTATATCGACTTACTGCCAAAGAAGGAGCAGATCTAAGACCTGAAGTATTTCGCTTTGCTTCCGAGCAAAAGCTTTCGCTGATAGGATTGAAGCAAGAAGAGAATACGCTTGAAGATATTTTCAGATCACTCACGGTTAAAGAAACGGTTTCATGATTCAGGTATTTGTTAAAGAGTTTAACAGCTTTCTGAATTCGCTAATCGCTTACATAGTGATAGGAGCATTTCTTACCGGCATCGGTTTATTGATGTGGGTTTTTCCGGAGACTTCTGTATTAGATTATGGCTTTGCCGATTTAGACACGTTGTTCTCCATGGCGCCTTATGTGTTTATCTTTTTAATTCCGGCCATCACCATGAAAAGTTTTGCTGAGGAAAAAAAGATGGGAACATTGGAGTTGTTGTTAACAAAACCATTAAGTGATTGGAATGTAGTTCTGGGAAAATTTCTTGCTACTTGCGCATTGGTTTTGTTGGCGTTGCTGCCAACATTCATTTATTATTATTCCGTTTATTTGTTAGGAAACCCAGTGGGTAATGTTGATTCTGCCGGAGTGATGGGGTCGTATCTTGGATTGGCATTACTTGCTATGATATTTTGTGCGATCGGACTTTTGGCATCTTCACTCACTTCCAATCAAATTGTTTCATTTATCCTTGCTGCCTTCTTGTGTTTTATCATTTATACAGGCTTCGAGTCACTTTCATCTTTTGGTGGCAATGCCGCTTTGTTAATTAAACAAGTTGGTATTATTTATCATTACGAATCGTTGAGTAAAGGCTTGATTGATAGTCGTGATGTGATTTATTTTTTGAGCGTTGCCGGATTTATTTTACTCACAACCAAAGTGGTTATAAGCAGCAGGCAATGGTGAAGTGGATGCAACGTAAGAAGACAGGTGATTTATTGCTGCTTGCCAATGGACTTGCATTGGTTGTCTTGTTGAATCTTCTTGCTTCATTTTATTTTTTCAGGATAGATTTAACAGAAGAGAAACGTTATTCCATTCAACCTCAGACAAAAGAGCTTCTTAAAACGCTGGATGATGTTGTGTTTGTGGAAGTCTTTTTGGAAGGGGAGGATCTTAATCCTGAATTCAGACGATTTCAAAAATCAGTTCGCGAAACGTTGGAAGAGTTTCGGATTCACTCTGACAATCGTATTCAGTATACATTCACCAATCCACTACAAGCGTTAAATGAAAAAGCACGAAACGAATATATTGCTGAGCTAAACTCAAAAGGGATTAGTCCGCGCAATGTGATTGAAACCCGCGATGGACAACGTGTGGAAAAATTTGTTTTTCCTGGTGCGTTGATTTCATACGAAGGGTTTGAAACGGGCGTGATGTTATTAAAAGGAAATCGTGCCCAAAGTATTAATCAATCTGTTGAAGAAGTTGAATTTGAATTGGCAAACGCGATTCATAAGCTAACCAACACAAACCGAAAGCGAGTGGGATTGATTACCGGTCACGGTGAATTGGATAGTCTTGAGTTTGCAAGTTTTAACAATGCGCTGCTTGATCAATATGATGTATTTAATGTTACGCTTTCGCGGAAAGCTTCAATTACAGATTATGATGCATTAGTTATTGCAAAGCCAACTCAGGAATTTTCACAACCTGATAAATATAAGCTGGATCAATACCTGATGCGTGGCGGAAAAATTCTTTTTCTTTTAGATCGGCTGGATGCAGACATGAGTCATGCTTCTGAGGATGATTATTATGCATTTCCCTACAATCTTAATCTGGATGACCAGTTATTCAAATATGGAGTTCGGATCAACCAGGATCTTATTCAGGATGGTGTTTCAGGAAAATATCCGATTGTTGTTGGAGGTGAAGGCAATCGTCCGCAGATTATGCAATTGGATTGGCCTTTCTTTCCATTGGTAAATCAATATGCAAATCATCCTATCACCCGAAATTTGGATGCATCCTTATTAAAATTTGTGAGTAGCATTGATACGGTTAAGGCAACGGGTGTAAGAAAGACTCCGTTGTTTTTTTCTTCGCCTTATTCACGCAAAGTAACAGCTCCTGTTAAAGTAGGAGTGAATGATCTGCGCAAGCAAATGCAAGAAGGTGGATTTAATGACGGAAAAATTCCAATAAGTTATTTACTGGAAGGTGAATTTACTTCGCTTTATAAAAACAGGTTTGCTCCTGATGGGGTTGATACCATCGGTTTTAAAAATGGCAGTGTACCAACAAAAATTATTGTTGTTGGTGATGGTGATCTAGCTCGGAATGATGTTAATCCGCGTGACGGAAATCCACAGCCGCTTGGCCTTGATCCCTTTACACAATATACCTTTTCAAATCAGGATTTGCTCATGAATATGGTAGCTTATCTGGTTGAAGAAAACGGATTGATCAAAGCAAGAAATAAGGAAGTTAAAGTAAGGCCACTAGATAAAGAAAAGGTGCGCGGTGAACGAACTTTTTGGCAGGTCATTAATATCCTGCTTCCGTTGGTGGTACTTGTAATTTTTGGAGTGATTCGTTCGTATTGGAGGAGAGTTAAGTATTCGAGATTTTAGCATGCAGGAAAAGAAAAACATTCGGCTACTCATTTCTTTATTCGCGATAAGTGGATTATGTATTCTTGTATTTTTTGGAGGAAGGAGAGAGCGTGCTGAGGTTGATAAGAATCTTTTCCGTGTAGAAGATCAAACTCAGATAAGTAAGATTGTGCTATCAACACCCGGTAAAAATCAAGAAGTTGAAATTCGTTTTGATGGAACCCGATGGATGGTTAACAATTCCTTTGAAGCCGACAATCAGCTAATCACTGTTTTCTTTGCTACACTCTTGCAAGCTGAACCTAAGCGACCTGTTGCGGAAGCACTGCAAGATTCAATTGCCAATAGGTTGGAACAACAAGGCATTCGTGTGAAGCTTTTTGAAGGCGAGCAACTAGTAAAAGATTTTTGGGTAAGTGGTAATGATCAGCGCACGGAGACTTACTTTCAGCTTGCGGGTGATAAAACATCTTATCTTGTTACCATTCCCGGATATCGGGTTTTTGTTGCTTCACTTTTTGAATTGTCGGAAGCCGAGTGGCGTGACAAACGCATTTTCAATTTCAACTGGGCAAACTTTAAAAGTTTGAAAGCTCAATTCGCGCGACAACCCAATGAGGATTTTACTATTTCGTTTTCCAACGGACTTTATGGAATTGTAGAAGTGGAAGTTGCCGACACCACCAAGTTGAGTAATTTTTTGGAGTCGGTCTTTAATCTAGAGGCTGATCAGTTTAATACCAAACCTTCAGCCAGGTATGACAGCTTGCTCAAAACTACACCAGCCTACTCCATTACCATAATGGATATCGCTAACAGAACCTACCAATTGGAGGTTTTCCCGCCTCTAAAAGGTGAACAGGTTATTCTTGGGCGACTGAATGATAACTTGTCGGCCTTATTTAGCCCAAAGCAAATCGCTCAAATCTCCCGGAAAAGAAGCTATTTTGAGTACTAAACCATCCAAACTGATTCATTTTTCAGATTGGTTTTTCTTTCTAACTTTACCGCCCTATAATAAACACAAACCACTGATTTGAGATGAAGTTCATTGTTAATTCAAGCTACCTGCTTAAGCAGCTTTCTAATATCAACGGGGTAATTACAACCAACCCAGTTGTTCCTATTTTAGAGAATTTTCTTTTTGAAATCGATAAGAGTAATCTAACGGTTACCGCTTCCGACTTGCAGACTTCTATGATCACAGAGATCACAGTAGAGTCTAAAGAAAAAGGAAATATTGCTGTGCCAGCCCGTATCTTGTTGGATACTTTGAAAAACTTACCTGATCAGCCTGTTACATTTTCAATTGACGAATCAACCTATAGCATAGAAATCAGTTCAGATAACGGTCGCTATAAATTAGCCGGTGAAAACGCTACTGATTTTCCGAAAGTGCCTGCAGTTTCAAACGACTTTTCAGCTTCTATTTCATCTGAAGTGTTGGCTCGTGCTGTCAACAATACCATTTTCGCGACAAGCAACGATGAGTTACGTCCGGCTATGACGGGAGTGTATGTTAACCTGGGCGAAAAGAACACTACGTTCGTTGCTACGGATGGTCACCGCCTGGTGCGTTACCGCAGAACAGACATCAAGTCTGAAAACGGAAACTCAATCATTATTCCGCGCAAAGCGTTGAATTTATTGAAAGCAACATTACCTACTGAAAATACGGATGTGAGCATCGACTTCAACATGTCGAATGCATTCTTCAAGTTCGGACACATTCGTATGATCTGTCGTTTGATTGATGAGCGTTTCCCTGATTATGAAAATGTAATTCCTGCTCAGAATACCATTAAGATGACGATTAGTCGCACCGACTTATTAGGTTCGCTAAAGCGGATTTCTATTTATGCAAATAAAACAACGCACCAGGTACGTTTGAAAATTACTGGTAGCGAGTTGCAGGTTTCTGCCGAAGATCTTGATTTCTCAAACGAAGCGAACGAACGCCTTTCCTGCGAGCATGATGGCGAAGATATTGAGATCGGGTTCAACGCTAAGTTTTTGATTGAGATGTTGAGCAACTTGGATACTGATCAGATCAAATTGAATATGTCGGCACCAAATAAGGCTGGTGTTATTTTCCCTTCCGAGAAGGACAAGGGCGAAGATATTTTAATGTTGGTGATGCCTGTAATGCTGAACCAATACGTATAGTTTTTCCTAACCTAAACCATCGAAAGCCTTCCCGGAATAGGGAGGGCTTTCTTTTTTATATTCTATCTCAAAAGTCTTCTGTCATCGCGGCCACCGAGCCGCGATCTAGTTGTAAACGAACTTATTGGGATTCCGAGTCACGCCCGAAATGACATTCTAAATTTTTATGACTTTTGAGATAAACTGGTTCATCGGGTTACTTTTCAGTATTGTAATTCATAAAAATCCGAATTAACTTATCCTGAAATTGTCTATGGAAAATTTTGGCGCCTGGTGGGAAGGATTGAGCGGTGTGCTCAAAATCTATTGGAGTCTCGCGATTCCATTTACCCTCTTTTTCGTTTTACAACTCATATTTTCTTTTTTTGGAGGCGATTCACCCGATGATTTGCCTGACTCGGAGATTGAAGCTGATCAAGGTATTTCGTTTCAGTTCCTCACGGTTAAAAATCTTGTTGGCTTTTTCACCATCTTCTCGTGGACAGGGATAGCTTGTATCGATGCGGGATTATCGAATGGATTAACATTGCTAATTTCTACCATAGCAGGGTTACTGATGATGGGGTTAATGGCTGGATTATTTTACCTTATGATGAAAAGTGGCGCTGATGGTACAATGAAAATTAAAAATGCCATGGGTCAATCCGGGGAAGTGTATTTAACCATTCCGCCTAAGCGAGGTGGGCTTGGGAAAATTCAGATAAACGTTTCTGGTTCCTTGCGCACGTTAGATGCCATGACTGATGATCAAGAATCATTGCCTACCGGCAAGTTTATAAAAGTAGTCGATATCCTAAATGACAATATTCTTCTTGTAACCACTAACTAACCATCCTCATGTTTACACCTATCATTCTTGGCATTATAGGCCTGTTTGTCTTTGTTTTAATTACATCCATACTAAGGCGCTACAAGCGTTGCCCTTCCGATCGCGTGCTGGTGGTGTATGGTAAAGTGGGTGGCGGTTCAGCACGGTGTATTCATGGCGGTGCTGCATTTATCTGGCCCGTGTTTCAAGATTATGCTTTTTTAGATCTTACGCCCAACTCTATTGAAGTTAACCTGACAAGCGCCTTGAGTCGTCAAAATATTCGGGTGGATGTTCCTTCCCGGTTTACGGTAGGTATTTCTACAGAGACAGGAGTAATGGAGAACGCTGCGGAACGACTTTTAGGATTAAGTAAGGACACCATTCATGATTTGGCAAAAGATATCATTTTTGGTCAGTTGAGGTTAGTGGTTGCCATGATGGACATTGAAGAGATTAACAGCAATCGCGATAAGTTTTTGGCTAACGTGGCTTCGAACGTTGAGGCTGAATTGAAAAAGATTGGCTTGAAACTGATTAACGTAAACGTAACGGATATTAAAGATGAATCGGGTTACATCGAGGCGTTAGGAAAAGAAGCTGCGGCAAAGGCTATTAACGATGCTAAGAAAGTTGTAGCGGAGAGAAACAGAGACGGGTCGATTGGTGAAGCTAATGCGCATCAGGATCAGCGGGTGAGAGTGGCAGATGCTCAGGCGATGGCAGTGGAAGGAGAGAACTTAGCGAAGATTAAAGTAGCCAACTCGGATGCTTCCAGAAGACAACGCGAAGCGGAAGCATTAAAACTGGCAACAGCTTCTGAAAAAGTACAGTTGGCTAAATCATTGGAAGAAGCTTACGCTGCCGAACAAGAAGCAGAGAGTGCCCGGGCCGAAAGAGATAGAGCAACACAGAATGCCAACATTGTAATTCCAGCTCAAATCAATAAAGAGAAGGTGGAAATCACCGCAGAAGCTGAAGCCGAAGTAGTGAGACGTAAAGCACGAGGTGATGCCGATGCGATCTTATTCAAACGGCAAGCAGAGGCACAAGGGTTATTTGAAGTGTTAACGAAGCAAGCCCAGGGTCTTGAACAAATCGTGAAAGCGGCTGGCAATAATTCGCGCGATGCGGTTCTGTTATTGATCGTGGATAAACTTCCGGAATTGGTTCGCTTACAAACTGAAGCGATCAAAAATATTAAGATTGATAAGATCACCGTGTGGGACAGCGGCTCAGGAAATTCAGCAGATGGTAAAAACTCTACGTCTAATTTTATTTCCGGACTTTATAAATCAGTTCCGCCACTACAAGAAATTTTCAACATGGCGGGGATGGAATTGCCAGAATATTTAAAAGGCAAGACTGAAGCGGAATTAAAAAAGATGGCTGAAGAGGCAAAGGTGAAAGCAATTGCTCCGGCAAACGAAGAAGCTCCGAAAGAAAACCCTTCTAAAGAAAAGAAATAGAGATTTATTATGATGATGGGTAACGGTGGAGGCTTTGTTAAACAAGCTCAGGAATCCTTCGAGAAAAATCGAACTTTGAGGAAGGATGCAGTTAAGGGAGCCATTAAAAGAAATAATTTTAAAACAAAGTCTGAAGGGTCATTGACTGAGAATGATCCTGAGATGAATACAAAGGATCGAGAAGTATTGATTCGATCAGTAAGAAGGAGATTTGTTATTGAAGTGATTGCAACAGTTGTTTTATCAGCGGCTCTATTGTTTGTGATTTTGTATTTTATCGTCCCAAGATTAAATACGAAATTATTTTAAACATTACTCAATCTAGTCACCCACCTCAAAAGCACTTTTATAAAATCCATTTACTTGAACATATTCCAATAGTTCAACATAGAATGGATGCGAACCCAGTGTGGCACTGTCGCCAATCATAATCAGTTTTTTGCGGGCGCGGGTCATCGCTACGTTTGTTCTGCGGATATCACCCAAAAATCCTACCTCTGCTTTTTCGTTGCTGCGCACAAAGCTAATAGCGATTACATCGCGCTCCTGACCTTGAAAGGCATCCACTGTATTGATGGTAATTAATTTACGCAACGGCTCTAACAAAGCAGAGGCTTCTGCCAATTTCAAAAGATGATTAACCTGTGCCCTGTAGGGTGCAATGATTCCCAGTGTAATCCTTTGTTCTAACCATTCTTCGGCACCAACCTCAGTCACTAATTTTTCAGCTTGTTGAATTAGCAAGTTTGCTTCGTCCAGGTTATATCGACTTAATGTTTCTGGATCTTGCTGTTCGGTGTATCCACAACCAGCAGTATCAATAAATTCAATCGGTGGTTGATTGGGTCGCAATAATTCTGAGCGCACAGAATCATGTGCCACCAATTCATCTTTATAAAAATAAGTGGATGAAAATTTCATGATGGCTTCGTGCATCCGATACTGAACTTGCAGCATACTTGCCCACTCAGGATGTTTTGCAATTCCCTTTTCGAAAAGAGTTCGTGCAAGCCCGCCTTTAGCTGCTTCCAAGGATTTTATCGTAGGTGGCAACTGACAATGATCTCCGGCCAGAATTGCCCGCTGTGATTTCAATAAAGGAATCCAACAGGCAGGTTCAAGCGATTGGGCGGCTTCATCAATAAAAACAGTTTTAAACCTTCGCCCACGCAGCACAGGATGTGAAGAGCCAACTAATGTGCTACAAATAACATCGGCAGATTGAAACAAGTCATTAATGATATAGAACTCCAGCATGTCGGCATCAGACTTTAACGCCCGGGCTTCTTCTTTTAATTGTCTGCGTTGGTTTTTTTCCTGATGTCCAAAATTGCGTTTGAATTTAAAAGCTGCTGCTCGCACTTGTTCCATCTTTTTCCTCAGCGCCCGTAGTTCACTAAAGCTGTGGTGGGAGGCAATTCGCGCGTCTAACGTTTTGCTAAGTGTTTGTTCGGTTACACGAGCTGGATGCCCAATTCGAATCACATTCAATCCTTGCTCGCTTAGTTTGTCCACTAATAAATCAATAGCCGCGTTACTGGGCGCGCACACTAAAACCTGGCCTTCTAATTTATTGGTACGTACAATGGCCTGCACTAATGTTGTTGTTTTGCCTGTACCCGGTGGTCCGTGAATAAAGGCTACATCTTGGGCGGAAACAATTTTGTTTAATGCTTGTAGCTGACTTTCATTTAGGATGTTACTAGATACTTGATGCTGGCTGCTGGTTGGTGCGGTTGTGCTTATTTGAATTTTTCCATCTCCTAAAAAGATCTCTCTAAACTCAGCTACTCGATCACCCTCGGCCTTAATAACCTTATTTAATGAGTACTCCATCTCTTTGTACGTCATTTCATCAAACATCACATCCAACCCTAACTGACCATCCTCAATCCAGTCGGGCAGGTCATCACTATTTAGAGTAATGGTTATCGTATCATCCTTCACATAATTAATTACTGCCTGCGTATGCTCTTTTTCGGGTTTACCCGATGCATTGCAAAACAAGCTCACCAGTTTGCCACTTTGAAAACTATGGGGCTGATCAGAAGGATGAACTCGTTGCAGCTCAAGAATGATTCGCTCGCCAGTGCCGATGTAATCGCGAATAACCTTTATAGGATACCAGGTTACGCCTTCTTTAACGCGTTGGGTAAGCGAACGCAGCAAAACTTTTTGACGATACTGTTCCAAGTCGGCTTGACGCTCTTGTTTAATTAGCTCAAGTGTCTTTAAAAGTTGTTCGGTAGCCGTCATCTGATTTTAAGTGCGCAAAGATGCAAGGCTAATTACTTACATAAAAATTTATGAAACACAATGTTAATTTTTTATCTTGAAGGAATGAGCACTCAACAACGACTTAAGAAACTTCAAATACTTCGTATTCGCAGAATCAATGTAATTCGTTCAATAAAGGACATACTCTTTATTACGTTGGGTGTGGCCTCCGCTGCTTTTGGGTTAAAAGGATTTTTGTTACCCAATCAATTTTTAGATGGAGGTGTAATGGGAATATCCCTTTTGGTGAATGTGGTTACGCGTATTGACCTTTCCGTATTGGTAATTTTGATCAACCTTCCTTTTGTGGTGATAGCCTATACGCAGATTTCAAAAATGTTTGCCTTTAAAACATTAGCCGCCATTGCGCTTTTAGCGATGGTACTGGCGATTGTTGAGTTTCCTACTATTACCGAGGATAAACTTTTAATCTCTGTTTTTGGAGGATTTTTTCTGGGTGTAGGCATTGGGCTTTCTATTCGGGGTGGTAGTGTGATTGATGGAACCGAAGTGCTTGCTATTTATTCTAGCCGAAAAACAACGCTTACAGTGGGTGACATAATACTCATCCTGAATATCTTTATCTTCTCACTGGCAGCCTATATTCTCAATATTGAGACTGCATTGTATGCCATCTTAACTTATTTGGTTGCTTCCAAAACGGTTGACTTTGTGGTGCATGGTATTGAAGAATATACAAGTGTGATGATCGTGTCTCAAAAAAGTGATGAAATTAAAGAAGCTATTATTACACGCTTGGGCCGAGGGGT
Source organism: Cyclobacteriaceae bacterium (assembly GCA_041742535.1). Classification (GTDB taxonomy): domain Bacteria; phylum Bacteroidota; class Bacteroidia; order Cytophagales; family Cyclobacteriaceae; genus ELB16-189. Next base: position 48,313 of record JBGSIM010000010.1, read on the forward strand.
TACAATATTAAAGGGGAAAAGCGGGTATGGTAAGAATGGCCATCAGGAGAAAGAGATTGATGTTATTTTTTCTGTCATTACCCGACTTGAGCTTCAACGATTGAAAACAGAGATTGCCAAAATTGATCCTGATGCTTTTGTGGTTGAGAATAGTGTAAATGATATTAAGGGGGGTATGATTAAAAAGCGACCGCTTCAGGAAATGTGAGGGATTGCCGAAGAGGCGCAAGGATGCAATGAGATTCATTAGTTCTTTCTTGTAACATATTTGTATTCCCTTTGTGTTCTTGACGACTTTGCGTGAGATTTCATCAAATAGAAAATGCTTTCAGATAAGAATCAATATATTGATCTAGGCTCTTTCGTTTGTATTGCATAATAAAACGCGGATGAGCAAGAGGAAGAATAGTCTCAAAAAAGTGATGTTGCTCATTTAATTTCGACAGGAACTTATAATTTTCTCCTTCACCTAAGCAGTACGCAACTTTTCTATCGATTCCGAATTTCAATTGCTCATTAATGCAAGATAGAATGAATGGAAGCGAGTCTTCTGTTAGTTTTTTATCATCGTAATAGTTAAGATTTTTTCCGTCTCGTGTAAACCCGAGTGGAGAAACTGAGCTAACGTAGAAACTTTTATAAAATTCATTGGCACCACCATAAGCTGTGATCATTTTATAGATGAAATCCGCAGACAATTCTACCTTTTTATCCAAGCTATTAGTAATGCCACAAATCGTTTCCAGTTTAACAGGATCGGTAAAAGGAATTCCCGTAAGGCCACCACCAAACCGCCCAGGGTTTATACCTAAAATGATTCTTCGTTGGTTAGAATCAGAATAATATTGATTGTAAAAGCTTTTACACAATTGAAAGACAACTGGGTCTTGATAGGGATTGAGCACCTCAACGTTCCGCGGAAGCGAGGTTTTGATTTCAAGGGTTGATAAAAAATTTAAAACTTCTTGCGAAAAAAGAAAATTCATTATCAACGTTCCAAAAAGGTCTTGATCTTTCTTGATTCACCGAATAAAATTAATGTATCTCCCGTTCTGAATTCTGTGCTGGGTGTAAGAATACCGAGAGTGTGTTTCGTTAAGCGAGTAGAACCCAAAATATTTTTTTCTTCAAAATTTCGTTTGATCGAAACCAATTGAATTTCAAATTCATTGACAAAATCAACGTCTGCTGCTTTAGTGCCAATGAGCCGGCCCGGAACATTCGCTTCTACAATTTGAAACTTATCACACACGCGGTGTGAATCAATTACCCCTTCAAAGCTTAAGTGATGTGCCATGCGATCGGCAGAGTTTTGCTCAGGGTAAACAAACTCACTAAGCCCCATGGTTTCGAGTACAGTTTTTTGAAGTGTGGAAGTTACCCGGCAAATTATTCGCTTCACTCCAATTTGTTTGAGTAATGCTGCCAGGAGTATGATTGTGCCCTCATTTTCACCAATTGCTATGATGATGGCATCAGCCTCTTTCAAGGGCAAGTCCTGAATCGCTTCACGATTCGTGGCGTCCATGGTTACTGTATATGTAATTCGGTTCTTTAATTTTTCGGTCCGTGCTGGAACGTTATCGATACCAAAAACTTCATGACCCAACTCCACGAGTTTGCTTGCCAATGAAGCACCGTAGCTACCAATTCCAAAGACAATAAATTTCATACTTAAATTTTTTAGTTCATAACTTCTTCAACAGGGTATTGATACGAATGTTGCTTCGCTTCGGCAACAAAGGCCATTAATACCGTTAGCGCACCAACTCGCCCAATAAACATAGTAAGGATTAAGACGATTTTACTCGTATGCGAAAGTTCAGGCGTAATACCCAGAGTTAACCCTACCGTGCTAAAGGCAGAGAAAGCTTCAAAGGCTATTTTTAAAAGTCCGTGTTTCCCATCATTCACGGAAATGATTAATACAGCAAGGCCAATAATTAAAAGAGAGAGGAGAATAGCGGCAAAGGCCTTATTGATTGATTGTTCACTGATCTGCGTTCGATATACATTGGTTTTATTTTTACCAAGGATAATTGATCTGAGATTTAAAATAGCAACGGCTGCTGTGGTAGTTTTTATCCCACCACCTGTAGAAGAGGGAGAAGCACCGATCCACATGAGAAGCAAGTAAATCATTATTGTAGGAAGCGTAAGGGAAGATAAATTTACTGTGTTGAATCCAGCCGTGCGTGGTGTAACCGAGCCGAACAGTGAAGTTACTAACTTCCCAAACAGGGTAGGGTGTTCACGTAACGATGCGTCCTGTTCAAATATAAAATACGTTACAAAACCTATAATTAATAGAATGAAAGTAGTGGCCAGTGCTATTTTTGAATTCACTTGAATAATTCGAGTTTGAGACTCGAGCATTGGATTTTTTAATAAGCGGTTTAATATATTTATACCTTTTGTTCGGAAGAACGAAAAAATGTTGAACACAATAGGGAACCCCATACCCCCAAGAATAATTAATGTAGCAATGATTAAATGAATGGGATAATTGAACTTAATAATTGATTCATTCAACCCATCGGGTAACGTGGAAAAACCTGCATTGCAAAACCCGGAGACTGCATGAAAAACGGAAAAGAAAATCTGCTGCTCTTTTTGGGGAAACAGATCTTTGTCAATGCTGGCATAAATTGAAAAGGCACCAATCGCTTCAAAGAAAAGAGTCACTAAAATTATTCGGCCAATAATGGTTATCACATTACTCATTCTTTTGCTACTAACCATGCTCTTGAGCGCAACCTGATTGTGAAAGGAAACTGAACCGGCAGCCAGGTAGGCAAACAATCCGGTAAACGTCATAATACCCAGCCCGCCAATCTGCATGAGTAAGAGAATAATTACTTTCCCCACGCTTGTAAAGTGAGTAGCTGTGTTTACAACAGTAAGTCCTGTAACACACACCGCACTGGCAGAGGTAAAGAATGCGTCAATGGGTGTAATTCCATCGATGGTGGCTTTTGGAACCATCAGCAACAGCGCACCACCTACTATTATGATTGCAAAACTAATGATGAATATAAAGGCTGTATTTTGTCGTCTACGATAGAGATACTTCAATAAACCAGATGCCTCAGTAAGAACCAAAAAAAGAATTCCTGAGTATAAGATGAGTTTTTGAACTAAGAGGTCAGAATTGGCATGTGTATCAATATGAACAATTTTTTTACCAACGTAATGCAGGTAATACACCAGCACAACGAGTGCAAAATTATAGACGTGGGCTTTTATCTTTTTTACTTCTACCCACTCTGAAATAAACCGAATAAGAAAGAGAGCCTTGAAGCTAAACAACAATAGGTTGAGAATTCGATAGAGATTAGCCTCGTGTGTGTAAAATGGATTAAATCCAAAATCGTAGACCACAAATGAAACGGCCAAAAGGGCAACGACTGGAATTAGAGCATTGCTAATCTTATAGGTAACGCGAAGGATGTTTACAATCGCAAACTGGCTCTGGTTAATTACGGAGTCTGCGAGGGTGCGCCTCAGCAGTCGGTAAAAGAGTATGATCTTTTGTTTTGTCTTTTTTAGCATAGTAGCAACAGGCATTGGTAAGCCCATTGAAGCCAATGATGTTGGTAAAACACGTACTTTTTTTTATCCCGATCAAATTTCACGATGTAAATCTACTTTTTGTTATTAGCCAGAATGTTTACCTTCCAAATAAAAAGTATGCGCATCATATTATTCTTTACAGGATTTGTTTTCAGTCTGACACTTCAGTCCCAATCCTTTGATATAATAATTAAGAATGGAAAAATTGTGGACGGTACAGGCAACTCTTGGTTTTATGGTGATATAGGTATTTTGAAAGGAAAGATTGTTTGGATTGGTAAGGCTGAGACCGCCACAGGTAGGAGCGTACTTGATGCGAAAGGATTGATTGTAGCCCCGGGCTTTATTGATGTGCATGCCCATATAGAAGGAGGTGAGTTAACCACGCCTACCGCAGATAACTTTATCCATGACGGAGTTACCTCGGTTGTAACCGGAAATTGTGGAGGATCGAATTTGGATTTGACTGATTATTTTCATCGGTTAGATTCAATTAAAACTTCCATCAATGTGGCTTCATTAATTGGTCACAATACCGTGAGGCGATCTGTAATGGGCGACTTGCAGCGCGATCCTACATTAGAGGAACTCAAGCAAATGGAGGAGCGTGTAAAGGAAGCCATGCTTGCAGGTGCAGTTGGTATGTCAACAGGCCTAATTTACATACCCGGCACTTATTCCAAGACTAGTGAAGTTGTGAGCTTAGCAAGCATAGCCTCTCAATTTAATGGTGTTTATGCTTCACACATTCGTGATGAAGGAGATCAGGTTACAGATGCGGTAAGTGAGGCTATTAATATTGGACGTGAAGCAAAGATGCCGGTTGAGATTTCGCATTTTAAAGTTACCTACAAACCCAATTGGGGTCGATCCGTTGAAACTTTGCAATTGGTTGAAAGTGCCAGACGTGAAGGACTGGATGTTACCATTGATCAATACCCATACGTTGCGAGTAGCACAACCCTAGACACAACCCTACCTACCTGGGTGTTTAGCGGTGGACGCGATTCGATGAAGTTGAGATTAGACGATCCAGCCACACGTTTGAAGATTAAAAAGGAAATGGTAGCCACTCTTAAAAAGAAGCAATTGAAAAATTATAGTTATGCCTTGGTAGCACGCTATGCTCCGGATACAACCTTCAATGGAAAAAATATTTCTGAAGTCAATAAGCTGAAAGGACGTAAAGCAACAGCGATGGAGGAAGCAGAAACCATTTTGGAAATGGTAGGCGCTGTCAATCGAACACAAATGGTCTATTTTAGTATGGATGAAAAAGATTTGATTCGAATTCTTCAATATCCCTTCAATATGTTTGCTTCCGATGCAGGCATTGCAAAATTCGGATCCGGTATGCCACACCCACGCGCATATGGAACCAATGCCCGGGTGTTGGGCAGATACGTGAATGAGTTGAAAGCAATTAGATTGGAGGAGGCCATTCGGAGAATGACTTCCCTTCCGGCTCAGAAATTTAATCTTCGTGATCGAGGATTAATTAGGGAAGGGCAGGCTGCCGATATTGTAATCTTTGACGAAGCAAAAGTTGGCGATGCAGCTACGTTTTCAAATCCACATGCCTATTCAAACGGCTTTGTGTATGTGTTGGTGAATGGGGAAGTAGTGATTGATCGCGGAAAACATACTGGAGTGAGAAGTGGAATGGTTTTGAAGAGACAGTAGTCTTTTAAAATTTCCATAAATTATATAAAACGTAGGCGTTATATACTAACATGGTTTGTCTCAAGTATTTTATAGTTTTTGTTTTGCATTATTTCACTTTCTTTCTTCGATTTTAAATAGTTTGTCTAAGGTTGTCGGTACCCGCTCTAAATATTTAATTCCCAAATTATTAATAAGTCCCTGAAAATCTTTGTAATAATAGTCATGGATTTTTACAATCACTTTATCGTTGTCGTCAATAATTAGAATTGTATAACCGTTTTTAAATATGTCTTTAAAGCCCTTAATTTTTTGCTTCTCAATTCTTTTTGCCCGTTTTGTGATTGGGTTCTTAATCTCAATTGTAGATTCTGTGATAACAATTTGATTCATTTCTGTCAGAATCTTTCTCCATACAAAAAATGTCATAGATAAAAGAAGTGTCCCGACAGCTATGATTGGAGTTAATTGTCCTTTTGTACTAAACTTTATAAAAAAGCCCACTATCAGAAACACTATAAAGAGTCCTATCACAAAGATGTAACCCGTCCACCCTAGAATTCTAAAATTGGATTTATACATGTTCTTAGTTAAATCTGGGTTTTGTCGACCGCAATCACTCTAACAACCTCACCAACTTTCTAAGTTCCTGCTTATTTCGGTCAGATGTAATACCATTATAGATACCATCTTTTTCGCGGGTGGTAAGGCGCCAGCTTAAAGAAGCCCGGGTGCTGTTCTGGCGAATGCTATCCATCTTTTGTAGGATGGGTAAATAGCTTTCGGATTGATACTGCAAATCAATGCGATCGATGGGTAAATCTAACCATGAATGTGCCTGGCCAATCAACATATCGCTATTGATGTCCTGAAAGTTCTCGAAGTTATTGTAGACACTACTAATTGGTTGAGTAATATCATCAATAATGGTTTGGCCACTTTTTGGCAGAATGGTTGCCAGCTTTGGTGAATCACGAATTGAAATAAAAATTACCCCTGAAGTATTTTCAGCAACCCAATCATGGAAGGCATATAAAAACCGAATTGCATCTGACATACCAAAATTATCTGAAATCCCCGCATCCATAATTTGGATAGGTGGATCGGTAGGTAGTGTTGTGTTGGGTGTTATGTAGGGAAACGTTGCACTCATTCGCAGTGCAGAAAGAAATCTTAAGTCTTCCGAGTCTTGTTCCTTAAAGAAGCGTAAAAAGTCGATACCACTTACTTTTAATTGCTTATAGTCCGTAAAATTTTCCTCTTCTGAATTCATAAATGAAACAGACTTAGAAGCGATATAAACTTTACGGCCATCATTAACTACTGTGGGTGCTAATATCACCATGGGTGTAATTCCTTGACCTTCCACTTCGGCATATGCTTGAATAGGTTTATCCATTAAACCCTCTGTGATTTGATTAAGTTGATCTTCGAAGGTGAATGCACGGTCACGCTGATAAGACTTCCCGGCATAATCAAACTTGGTAAACCCAACAAATAGATCGTTCGCAAGAAGGCTGAAGATAAGTGGGTTCAAATTGTCGCTTGAAATTTTTTGGCGATGAATGCTTCCATAAGGATCAACATTCTCGCCTAACTTCTCGCGTAATTTTAATTCACGAAAATAGCTCGCACCAATAAGCCCACCCGATGCACCCGTAATCAGAACACTGTTCTCCATTAGTTTGCCTTGTGTGAGACTATCAGCAACTTGTAAGGCACTCAATGTCCATAGGGAAGCGCGTTTGCCGCCACCACTGGCGCACAGAAAAACCATTTTTGGTTTAGTCTCTGAATCGAATTTATTTCGCCAGTTTTTCAGTTGAGCTAACACAACTTGGCGGTCAGCTTCCATTACGGTTCGGTCAAGTTCCTTTTGAAGTGTAGCTATAGAATATTCGGCTGGAGTTGTATCATAGTTTAATCCAAAGGCTTCATACTTTTTCGAAAAGAAATCTTCACCAACCAAATGGTTAACAAAAAGAAATATGATTAACCCTGCCGTAGCCGACCAACCACCAAACCAATAGGAGAACGCACCCGACAACATGACGAAAATTGTAAGGAAGGTCATGAAACTGCACGCGGCCGGAATTTGAAAAGTGGGATAGTCTTTGAAAATACCAAGCACCAATACCATTGCAAAGATGAATAGTTCAATAATAACCAGGTTGAAATGATTTTGATCGAATACCTGAAGCACAGTTGCTTTATCGTAAAAGATATTTTCTTCAACGGGTGTTGGTCTAAGTGAACCATCTAAATAATAATCAACCCGAACTTGCTTTTTACGCACGATGTCTAATTTTTTCATGGCACTAGCGCGCGTGACTTTTACATTTTGCTTAATCTTTTCATCGATGCGGCAAACCATGTATCTAAAAATGTCTTTGTTAGTAAACTTGAAATAAAGTGAGAACAAAAGAGTCATTAAAATATACCCACTGAAAAATCCCGCAAGGTTTTTTGCAAGTATTGCTGGTGTACTATATTCATTGCTAATCTGAAAGGCTATTACCTGATATACATAAGTTATCAGAAAGGTTATTGGAATAATGCTGTTGTTAATCGTAAACTTCTTGAACGGATTGCTGAGTGCTCCAACAAATGAAAAACGATGACCATCTGTAATGTAGGATGTGATGTTAAAAGCCATGGTAAAGCCTGCCGTAAGCAAACCCATCATAAGGAAGCTGGTAAAATTTACCTTGTTTAGATACTCAGGATCGAGGAAGAGGTAGGGGATACCTAAATATTTTCCAAAGTTTCCCGTAACCATGGCGAATAAGATGATCCAACATAAAATCAAAATATGGTTACGCCTAAAATTATTCAGAAGTAACTGAATAGGAAACGAATAGAATACTTTAGGAAGAAACAGGTAGAGTTTTCTCATGTAATAAACTCTTCAAGGTAATTAATTTTTTGGAATTAGAAATGAACCTAAAATTGTGCTTGCAATTCGCACTTTACAATTCGTACTTCGTACTTTGTAACTAGTAATTTCTTTTCATTGTCAGAAACCTTTTCCATCTATCGCTCCTCAGCCGGCTCCGGTAAAACCCGCACGCTTGCCAAGGAATACCTCAAACTGGCATTACGCTCGCGGGCGGATTATTTTAAGCACATCCTTGCAGTTACGTTTACAAATAAGTCTACCCAGGAAATGAAGGACCGGATTTTGGCCTATCTGGATGATTTTGCCAATAACCGGGACAATGATCTTTCGGAAGAATTACGAACAGAATTAAAGCTGGATGCTTCTACCTTTCAATTGTATGCGCAGGAGACCCAGGCTGAGATTCTTCATAAGTATGCCCAATTCTCGATTAGTACTATTGATGCGTTCTTTCAAAAAGTAATCCGCTCGTTTACCCGTGAAGCCGGGTTGGTTGGAGACTATCGTTTGGAGGTGGAGCAAGAGCCAATCATGGAGGAAGTGATTGATAATTTGATGGATGAGTTGGGAAGCAATGAACAGCTAACCAAGTGGGTGGTAGATTTCGCCAATGAACAACTTGAAAATGAACGGGCGTGGGATGTGCGGAGTAGCTTGATCAAATTCTCGGAAGAAATATTTAAAGAAGAGTTTCGCGAAATTGAAGATGAGGTCACAAAAATAACTGCGCAACCGAATTACTTTTCAGATTTGTTAACTCAACTCAGGAAACGAAAATTTGAGTTTCTAAATGTTGTAACTGCAAAAGCAAAGGAAGCGGTTACGCTGATTCATCAACAAAACTTAACAGCCACGGATTTTAAGTATGCCGGTGGGGGTGTTTACAGTTGGTTCCTGAAAATTTCAAAACATATTTCGGTAAAACAATTTGATGACAAAGAGCTTGGCAAGCGCCCGTTGGGTGATTATCAGAGTAGTAAAAATTTTCCCGATAAGGATACTAAACACAGAGACATTCTGATAAAACTTGCTGATGAGAAACTAATCCCGTTGATGAATGAAATCATTGACTACCGGGAACGGAATTACAAGACAGCTCTCTCAGCCGAAGTTGCCCTAAGCAATTTTTATTCTTTTGGTTTAATTACTGATATCTCGCGAAAGCTAAAGGAATACAAAGATGAAAACGGCATTATGTTGCTGGCGGATGCCCCTCGTTTTTTAAATGGAGTAATTCAGGATAGCGATACACCTTTTATCTATGAGAAAGTTGGGTCGTTCTATCGCAATTACCTGATCGATGAATTTCAAGATACATCAGGCTTACAATGGAAAAACTTTCTACCACTTCTTACCAATGGATTGGATCAGGGTTACCCAAGTATGGTAGTGGGCGATGTGAAGCAAGCTATTTATCGCTGGCGCGGAGGTGATCTTAATTTACTTCAACAGAAAGTAGAACAGGAAGTAGGTGATTATCGGGTTGGCTCGAAAGAACTGAATCACAATTATAGAAGTGCTTCATCTATTGTTGAATTCAATAATAGTTTATTCAAGTCACTCTCCACGATTGTTACCAGTGAAACTGGTAAAACGATTTCAACGAATGCTTATATTGATGTCGCTCAACAAGTTCATAAGTCAGAACTAGGTTTTGTTTCTATTACTTTGTTAAAAGATGATGAAGATAGAAAGTGGAAGGAGATAGCATTGACCCGGATACCAGAACATCTTGAGCGTCTTCAAGGTTTAGGTGTAGCGTTAAAAGATATTGCGATATTGACTCGTGATAATCGTGATGGTCAACTTATTGTTCAATACTTGCTTCAGTATAAAAATTCTGACCAAGCCAAACCCGATTGCAAATATGAAGTGGTGTCTAACGAATCACTTAGGTTAGATGGGGCCAGTTCTGTTAATCTGCTGATCAGTGCTTTGCAATATTTATTAAATCCTGAAAATGCAATTGCACGCGCGCAACTAGGGTATGAATATGCAAAGCTTCACGAACCTAACAGGGTATTGACCGATGTGTTTGCAGTTACGAATCAAATTGATTTTGAAAATAATTTACCTGAATCATTTACTAAGCGTAAGGCAGCACTGAAAAAAATGCCTTTGTTTGAATTGACAGAGTCTTTAGTAGAGCTTTTTGACTTAGGAAAAATAACCGGTGAGCTAGCTTATCTGCAATCATTTCAGGATTTGGTGCTGGAGTTCTCCAATCGCGAACGAAATGATATAGGAGTTTTTCTGGAATGGTGGGAAAGCATAAAATTTAAAAAATCAATTCAGGTTTCGGGGGAAGTGGATGCAGTTCAAATACTTACTGTGCATAAAGCAAAAGGGCTTCAGTTCAAATATGTAATTGTTCCTTTTTGTGCATGGGACTTGGATCATGGTTTTGGGCGTGATCCAAATCTTTGGGTGCAAGCTGACGAAGTTCCTTTTGACAAAGCAGGTCATTTGCCTGTGAAGTATTCAAGCACATTGGATGACACAGTCTTTTCTGAATATTACAAAGAGGAGCGCAGTCGCAGTTACCTGGATAATTTGAATCTGCTGTATGTTGCGCTTACCCGTGCTGAGCAAGGATTGATTGTAATGTTGCCATATCAGAAGAAAACGGTTGGCGGTTTATTGATTGATGGAATCCAACAATCGCTTGAACTTAAATCGGGTTGGGATCAAGCAACACAAACCTGGAATGCTGGTTCTTGGTCAGTTGCTAACGAGAAAAATCAAAAGGTAGCATCACTTCCTATCGAGCTGAATCATTATCCTGCTACTTCGTGGCGCGAGCAACTCGTGATCCGGCAAACGGCCAAAGGATTTTTTAATAAAACTGAAAACGAGACCTTTGAAAAGGTACGCTATGGGATTCATATCCATACTATTCTTTCGAAAGTAAAATATCAAAGTGAATGGGAAGAAATACTTGAGAGACTCGTATCGGAAGGCCTTATCTCATTGGGGGAGAAGCCGCGAATCTATGAGTTGATGATCGAGTTGCTTTCAAACCCGTTGATTGCTTCCTGGTTTTCTGAATCCTGGAAAGTTCGCACGGAAGTACCCATCATTATTCCTGGCGGTGGTGATAATCGGATTGATCGACTGATGACTAAAGGAAGTAAAGCTATTGTTGTAGATTTTAAAACCGGTGAACCTACTAAAGCAGATCAACATCAGGTAGCTGAATACATTTCCATCTTACATCAAATGAATTTCACTGAGGTGGAAGGGTATCTATTATATACAAAAACCGGAGATGTGGTTTCGATTCCGCCCGGTAAAGCAAGCAAGAGCAAAAAGAAGGACGACAAACAATTAGGATTGGGATTTTAGTATGGAATCGTATCTACGTGAATTGGCAATACAACTAAATGAAGAAAACCCTACGTGGGATTCGGTAACGCTGGTATTCCCAAATCGCAGGGCTGCCTTATATTTCCGTAAGCACTTAAGCGAAATTATCACCAAGCCTTTGTTTGCGCCCAATCTAATTACGATTGAAGATTTTATTTCAGAGATAGCGGCTGCACGAGTGCCTGATAAATTGGAATTGGTTCATCGGTTACACAAAAGCTATCAAGAGGTAATTCAAGCAAGCGGAAAAGGTGAGCCTTTTGATCAGTTTTATTTTTGGGGCGATATGTTACTCCGAGACTTTGATGAGATTGACAAGTATCTTGTTAATGCCGAACAGTTATTTAAAGACCTGCGTAATCAGAAGGAACTAGACTCAAGTTTTGATTATCTCACCGATGAACAACGCGAGTTCCTCACCAATTTTTGGCAAAGCTTTGATGAAACTCTGAGTGAAAATAAAAAGAAATTTATTGATGTCTGGGTAAAACTTTTTGAGTTATATAAAACATTCCGAAGCCAATTAGAAACAGAGGGTCTGGCATATGAAGGAATGTTACACCGAAGTGTTGTTGATGGGATTGAATCAGGAAATCCATTAAAGAGAAATCCGTCAGAGATAAATTTTGTTGGATTTAATGCTTTAACAAAAGCAGAAGAAAAAATACTTTCTTATTTTGTGAAGTTAGGAAGTAAAATGCATTGGGATGGCGATGATTACTATGTAAATAATGACCGGCAGGAAGCGGGAATGTTTATCCGAGAGTATCAACAACACACCGTTTTAAAAGATACTTTTGATAAAAGTTTTCCTTCTAACTTCCGAAGCCAAAAATCGATTAAGCTTTATAGCTCACCACAACCCGTTGGGCAAACCAAGTTGATGGCTCAGATTTTAGATGAGCAATTAAAACAAGGTCTTGTTCCCGAGGATACGCTCATTGTGCTGCCGGATGAAAAATTATTGATGCCTGTACTTCATGGCATTGCAGGAAGTGTTGAAAAGCTGAACGTTACCATGGGCTTTTCATTGAGTAGCACTCCATTCTTTAATTTGGTTGAATTATTAGTGGAACTTCAGATTGCAGAAAAGGAGGGTCACTACAATCATCGGCAGGTGCTGGCTTTATTGGGACACCCATACATTGTTGCTGCCGATGCTGCTGAAGCGAATAGCAAGCGGAAAGAAATCTTAAAACATAACTGGGTTCACATTCCTGAGAATTTTCTGGCATCGGTTGTTCCTGTCCATCGTTTGATCTTTAGAAAATCTACGGAAGTACCCTTAGCCTATCTTTCTGAAATCATTTCTGAGATTGGTTCTTTAACAAATCTCACTGACTTTGATCGGGAGTACGCCATTCAATTTATTAAATTGCTGAATCGCATGGGCGAGGTAGTATCAGAGCAAGCAGTTGAAATAAATGCAAAGGATCGGAATAAAGCATTGAAGTCGTTCTTGCGATTATTAAAACAATTGGTGCGAGCGGAAAAAATTCCGTTTACCGGTGAACCACTAAAAGGTTTGCAAGTAATGGGTGTACTCGAAACCCGAAATCTTGATTTCAAAAATGTATTTATACTCTCGCTCAATGAAGGAGCCTTTCCTGGGTTTGGGAGCAAGGGTTCTTATATTCCATATAATATTCGCAAGGCGTATGGCATGCCAACCATTGAACATCAGGATGCCATGTATGCGTATTTGTTCTACCGCGTAATGCAGCGGGCAGAAAACATCTTCTTATTCTATAATTCCGAAACGGATGTGCTGGGGCAAGGTGAAATGAGTCGTTACCTGCAGCAGTTGATCTACGAAAGTGGTTTGAAGTTAGAGCGACATGCGTTGCATAACTCAATTCAGCCAGCTTCTATCAATCCGATTACAATTCAAAAGGATGATAAAATTCTTGCTGGTCTTGCTCAACTTAATTCAGGGAATGCGTATTTCAAAGGAATTTCTCCTTCTGCTTTAAATACCTATTTGGAGTGCAGACTGAAATTCTATTTCAGATACATCGCCAAAATTAAGGAACCTATCGAAGTAGCCGAAGATTTGGATGCCCGGGTGCTGGGTGATTTTTTCCATAAGGTGATGGAGCGTTTTTATAAACAGCTTGCTGAGAAGAAGAAAAACAATCTTGTGGAGGCAGGAGATTTCGACCAGTATGAAAATGTATTCAACAAATTAATCGATCAGGTTTTTGCATTGTCGTATCATCTTGAGCCGGGAAAGAAAGTGGTGTATGAAGGGCAGGGCCTTATTGTGCGAGAAGTGATTAAGAAATTCATTAAACGCATTGTTGAGTTGGACAAGCAACGCACTCCCTTTGTAATGGAGGCTGTTGAACTCTCAGGTCTTTTGTACCGCACCAAAATAGATCAGGCACCGGGTTATGCAGTGTTGGGAGGTACTATCGACCGCGTAGATCGCAAAAACAATGAAGTACGCATCATTGATTATAAAACAGGAAAGGATAAACTTGATTTTGAAAGCGTTGCTTCTTTGTTTTTGCACGATGAGAAAGACCGGAAAGCGGCTTTTCAAACTTTCATTTATGCGTTGTTATATAAAAACAATAGGTCTGTTTCCGCAGCCGAAGCCCGGATTGTTCCCGGCTTAATTAACCGTCTTAATTTATTTGATGATTCTTTTCAGTTCGGGTTAACTATAAATAAGCAGCGTGTTTATGATATCAATACGCTACTTCCCGAATTTGAAGCGCATTTAAAATTGTTACTGGAAGAAATTTTTAATCCAGCAGAAGTATTTGATCAGACTCCTTTTATTGAAAAATGCCGTTACTGTCCGTATCAGAATATTTGCTATCGGTGAGATTTAGGCAATTCTAAGAACTAGCTTGAGTCTGTAAATCTGCGGCAACTTATTTTAAACTCTTTTCTTTTGATAATACTCTCGAAATCCAAACCGCAAGTAATCCCAAACCCAAATAGACCAGCAGCAGCACTAAACTGGTTTGAAGCACAGTTACATAACCCAATTCATTCACATCCACGAAAGGGTAGGGATAGGTTTCTGTAATCATCCCTCTAAATAAGGAGTATAAGAAGTAAAAAAATGGAAAAATCAACCAATTGAAGGCAGTGGAATAGGCAAGAGATTTCTTTTCAGCCAGGAGAATCCAAAATAGAACGTAAAGTATCGGGACACCATAATGCAAAAGAACATCGGCCAGGTATTGAAGACCGGTTGGATTCCAAATATTAGCCAGCAGAAAATGATAAGCAACTCCTACCACTAAAATGTAAATAAACGTAGCCGCTTGCACTGAAGGTTTTGAAAAGAAGGATAGCAATTTTACGGTAGAGAAAGTGATGCTGGCATAGCAAAGTGCCACAAGAATATTAGACCAAATAGTCATGTAGCTAAAAAACCGAATCGTTTCACTTATGTAGCTTGTCTGATCGTGATGAGCATTTACCAGAATGAGATATAATTGAAGAGTGAGTGCAAAACACCCAACAATAAACCCAAGAACCGAAATCAGTTTCTTCATGTATGAAAGATAGCAATCGGCTAAGTATTCGCAAAAAAAAAATCCTGCTCCGGAATAGAGCAGGACTTAGTCTGATTTTCCTAAAATTATCCTTTTACTAATTGGGCATTAATGTGAAGTTTTACTTCATCACCCACAACAACTCCGCCAGCTTCAGTTACTGCGCCCCAGTTTAATCCAAAATCTTTGCGGTTTATCTTTCCATTGATTTCAAAACCTGCTTTTGTATTTCCGTAAGGGTCAACCATAACACCACCAAAATCTACATCCAGGGTGATGGTTTTCTTAGTTCCACGAATCGTAAGATCGCCTACCAATTTATCTTTTTTCAAAGTTCCTTCGAAGTCAAGTGTTGGATGTTCAGCTGCTGCAAAGAAATCTGGAGATTTTAAGTGATTATCACGATCCGTTTGATTCGTATCAATGCTATTTACATCTAAGCTAAACGATACTTCAGCGCCATCGAAATCATCAGATTCAGTTTCTACGCTTCCGCTGAATTTTTTGAAAAATCCGGTCACGGTAGAAATCACCAAATGTTTTACTTTGAATTGTACTTCGGTGTGTGTTGGATCAATTGCCCATTTTGTTGCTACTGCTTGTGTTGACATATTAATTTCTGTTTTAAGAGTTAAAAATTTATTTCCTTTTGTATAGTACAAAGGTAGGGTCATCATATCAGCGAAGACCTTGAACCAGGTTAAGAAACTATTTAAATAATCTTGAACTAGTTTAAGATTGTTAACGTTCCATCCGCTTCCTGCGGATTTTACTTAGGAACTCCGGAGTGAAGCCTAGATAGGATGCAATGTACTTTAGAGGCACATACTGTTCCAACGAAGGATATTTCTGCAGAAAGTTTTCGTATCTCTCTTCTGCGCTAGCGGAGAAATTTTGAATAATCCGATTTTGATGCGTTACCAGTGAATTTTGAAAGAGGATTCGAAAGAAGCGTTCAAATTTTGGAATCTGTTCAAGCAGCCTATCCATATCAGTCTTTGGTAGATAAAGAACTTCGCTATCAGCTAATGCACGCGTAGTGTATATAGAGGGTACTTGTTCCGTAAAGCTGTGCAAGTCTCCCGTCCACCATCCAGCCATGGCAAATTGTATTACATGATCATTTGCTGCTTTGTCGGTGTAGTAGGTCATCAGGCAGCCGGAAACCACATGAATGAAGTTTGGTGTAGTTACTCCAAACTTTTCGACAAACTCACCTTGCTTTACATGAGCCGGCCGAAGTAACGAAGTGAAGAATGCAGACTCTGACGAGTCTAATGGAATTTGTTTGGCAATGTTTGAAAGGAGCGCTGAGAAATCACTATTCATTCTGGCAAAGATACCGAAGATTAGACTTCTCTCTAAACATAAGGCTAATGTCAGACTGAGCCTGTCGAAGTTATTGGATAACTAATTTGGTTTCGGCAGGCTCAACCTGACGGGTCGGAAATGCTTAATAATTACAAAAGACGCTACCTTTGCTCCATGGATTTGGAACGCTTTCGCGGGAAGTCAACGAATAAAGCAAAAGAGAACAAGAAGTTTCTTTCTTCTTTAAAAAAGGAAAATCCACGCCAGCTTGATGATGAATTTCATACGCTGCATGAAGAAGTGTTTGAAGAAATTGATTGCCTTACCTGCGCTAATTGTTGTAAAACTACCAGTCCGATTTTTTATCAGACAGATATAGAGCGTGTATCAAAAGCTTTGCGCGTAAAGCCGGGTGAGTTTATTGACCAATATCTTCGGGTGGATGAAGATAAGGACTATGTGTTGAAATCGTCCCCCTGTCCTTTTCTGGATGAAGACAATTATTGCAAGGTGTATGAGAGCCGCCCAAAAGCCTGCCGCGAGTATCCGCATACCAATCGGAAGAAAATGGTACAAATCATGGATCTGACTTATAAAAACACGTTGGTTTGCCCAGCTGTTCTTGAAATGGTGGAGCGAATTAAAAAAGTTGAATTTTGACTCATTTTAAGGATAATATTTTATTTAAGTATAAATTATATTTGTAATTTATATTTATATTTTGAAATTTGCCTTAATATTTGAAGAAATGGCAACATTCACTAGCACACTACCCGATAATCTCCTTCAATCACTAAGCGAAAAGGCAAAGGCGCTTTCGATGCCTAAAAACAAGCTGATTGAAATTGCACTACGCCTATATCTTGAACACCTGGAGAAAGCCGAATATATCCAATCCTACAAGCAAGCATCAACCGATAGTGATATACTGTCGATTGCCGAAGAAGGTATGGAAGATTATCTGAATCAGTTAGAAAAGTGAAGCAAGGTGAAATCTGGTATGCTGATTTAAATCCAACTAAAGGAAGTGAGCAAGCTGGTCACCGACCTGTTGTAATTCTTAGTGGAAATTTATTAAACCAGCATCTTAATGTTGTAATCGTTTCACCGCTCACAACTAAAATAAAAAATTATAAAGGCAATCCGGTTATACGTCCCTCGAAAGTGAATGGATTAAAACAAGAATCAGAATTACTTGTGTTTCATATTCGTTCTGTTTCAAAAGCCCGACTGATTTCTAAGGTGGGAGACATTGAGAAAAGTGAACTCACGCTATCGGTGAAAACACTTAATGATCTTCTGAAATATTAATCCTGTGTTGATAAAAACAAAAAGGCTTCCCGATTTACGGAAAGCCTTTTCAAGTGTAGTCGGTATTGATTACTTCAATTCGTCAAAATCAAATGACGTCTCTAAGAACTTAGTTGTGAACTTCCCCGAACGGAAAATAGCATTGTCCATCAATTTCAAGTGAAACGGAATGGTGGTCTTAACCCCTTCAATAATAAATTCACTTAAAGCCCGTTTCATACGCGTTATTACTTCCTCACGCGATTGACCCGTTACAATTAGCTTTCCAATCATTGAGTCATAATTAGATGGAATCGTATAACCCGCATACACATGGCTATCGATGCGCACTCCATGACCACCTGGCTTATGCAGGTTAATGATTTTGCCGGGTGAAGGACGGAAACCATTAGCAGGATCTTCAGCATTAATGCGGCACTCCATCGCAAACAAATTTGGATAATAGTTAGTGCCTGAAATAGGTACACCCGCTGCTACTTTAATTTGTTCCTTTATAAGATCATAGTTTGTTACTTCTTCAGTGATTGGATGCTCCACCTGAATACGGGTATTCATCTCCATGAAATAAAAATCACCGTGCTTATCAACTAAGAATTCGATTGTTCCGGCACCTTCGTAATTAATAGCCTTGGCGCCTTTGATAGCAGCTTCGCCCATGCGCTCGCGCAACTCCTGACTTACAACGGGAGAGGGGGTTTCTTCTACTAATTTTTGATGCCTACGCTGAATAGAACAATCACGTTCAGAAAGGTGACATACTTTTCCGTATTGATCGCCCACCACTTGTATTTCGATGTGTCGAGGTTCTTCAACGAACTTCTCAAGGTAAAGACCATCGTTACCAAAGGAAGCGCCTGCTTCACGCTTGGCATCATCCCATGCTTTTTGAAATTCAGATTCATCATTGATGATCCGCATTCCTTTGCCACCACCACCAGCAGTTGCTTTAACAATAACCGGGTATTTTATTTTTTTGGCGATGGCCATTCCTTGTTCAACAGATTCAAGCAAACCATCGGAACCTGGAATACATGGAACGCCTGCTTTTATCATGGTTGCCTTCGCAGTCGCCTTATCACCCATCGCATGAATCATGTCAGGTGTGGGGCCAATAAACTTTATCCCATACTCATGGCATACAGAAGAGAACTCTGCATTCTCTGAAAGGAAGCCATAGCCAGGATGGATGGCATCAGCATTGGTTATTTCAGCTGCAGAAATAATGCGTGGAATGTTCAAGTATGATTCTTTGCTTGGTGGAGCACCAATGCACACGGCTTCATCAGCAAAGCGAACATGTAAACTCTCACGATCGGCAGTAGAGTAGACGGCAACCGTTTTAATATCCATCTCTTTGCAGGTACGAATAATCCGCAAAGCGATCTCGCCCCGGTTTGCTATTAATATTTTCTTAAACATAAGCTTAATTCAAAATTTAAAATTCAAGATTCAATTCGATTGATTTTTGAATATTGGTTGTTGAATTGTTAGTCGGGTTCAACTATGAAAAGTACCTGATCGTACTCAACTGGCGTTGCATTTTCAATCATCACTTTAACAAGTGTTCCTGAAACTTCAGCTTCAATTTCATTGAAGAGTTTCATCGCTTCAATAATACAAACGGTTTGACCTTTTGTGATTTTATCTCCCACCGAAACGAACGGAGGTGAATCGGGATTGGCAGTTCTATAGAAAGTACCAATCATGGGTGATTTAATATCCAAAGTTGTTGAAGACGCTGCAGGCTTTTCTGCCTTTACAGGAGGTGCTGTAACAGCTTGTGGTGCGGTTTGAACAACTGCTGGAGCTGTCATAACCGGAGCCGATGACTTAAGTACTTTTTGATCAGGTTCGCGTTTAACGCGAAGTTTTAATTCCTGGGTTTCAATATCTACTTCATTTAAACCCGAATGGGCAATGAAGTCGATAAGATCTCTGATTTCAGAAGTTTTCATGTCAGATTGATTTTTAGGTTCTGCCGATGAGGTTTTTTTTGGAGTAATCTTTTTTGTTGCCATGATTATTCTTTAACACGTTCTACATATTCACCGGTGTCGGTTTTTATTTTGATGTTGTCACCGGTATTAACAAATAAAGGAACACGAATCTCTGCGCCTGTATCTATGGTTGCTGCTTTTAATGTGCGGGTAGCAGTATCGCCTTGCACACCCGGTTCTGTATAGGTTACATTCACTACAACATGTGCAGGGGGTTCAGCGGTGATAGGAGTAGTACCGTTTTCAAATGCAATTAGAATTGTAACTCCTTCTTTGATATATTTTACTGATTCGCCTAATAATACCTTATCGAGATAAACTTGTTCGAAGGTTACATTATCCATACACACAAGGCTTTCACCATCTTCATAAAGATATTGGTACTCTTTAGTTTCAACACGAAGTTGATCAACAGAATCTCCTGGGCGGAAACGATTTTCAACAATTTTTCCGGTTCTCACACTTCTCATTTTTACCTGATAGAATGCGCGAAGGTTACCGGGTGTGCGGTGTTGAAGTTCTTCTACTTGCACAACTTCACCATTGTACCGAATGTAATTTCCTTTACTTAGATCAGAAACGGTTGCCATAAAAAATTTAAGACTTTAATTTACAAATGAAATGATTAATAACAATTTAATAGTGTTAGCGGTAATTTCTAGTTGCTATTGTACGCCCACTTTACATAAACGGAACCCCACGTAAAGCCACCTCCAAAGGCAGCCATCAACAGGTTATCTCCTTTTTTTAGTTTCTTTTCAAAATCCCAAAGTAATAATGGAATTGTGCCTGCAGTTGTGTTTCCGTAGCGCTCAATATTCATCAATACTTTATTTTCACTTATGCCTACACGACTAGCAGTTGCATCAATGATTCTTTTATTGGCTTGATGAGGCACCAACCAATCAATTGTTTCGGCAGTTAGATTATTACGCTCAGCAACCTGAGCAGAAATATCAGCCATATTGGTAACAGCAAATTTATATACTGCTGATCCTTCTTGATAAACATAATGACTGCGCGTATCGACACTATTTTGTGAAGCGGGCATTCGACTGCCACCTGCCTTCATATGTAGGTATGACTCTCCACCACCATCACTTTTCAACATGTAATCGATCACCCCAACATCTTCCGTAGTTGGTTCTAATAACACACAACCAGCGCCATCACCAAAAATGATACATGTTGTGCGGTCCGTGTAATCAACAATGGCCGACATTTTATCACCGCCAATAACAACTACCTTTTTATACATGCCCGACTGAATGAAACTTGAGCCGGTAGCCAATGCGTATAGGAATCCTGAACAAGCAGCTCCCATATCGTAACTAAATGCGTTAGTAGCACCCACAGCAGTGGCAACTATATTTGCCGTGGCAGGAAAGGTCATATCAGGTGTAACCGTTGCGAAAATCAAGAGATCAATTTCTTTAGGATCGATTTTTGTTTTTGCAAGCATGTCTTTAACCGCTGCAATTCCCATTACGCTCACGCCCTGATTTTCTCCTTTCAGAATTCTTCGCTCCTTAATTCCAGTGCGGGAAGTTATCCACTCATCGTTGGTCTCCACCATGGATTCAAGCTCCTTGTTGGTTAATATGTAATCGGGTACGTAACCTCCTACACCTGTTATTGCAGCTCTTAGTTTACTCATATGCTGTGGTGACTTTTAATTTTGCCCGCGCTTTAAAAAAACAAATGCCCGATTGAGTTTTCAATCGGGCTTACTAAATGTGCGTACTTCAACTAGTTTGCTTGCCTTTATGACAATCAAAATAAGGATTTATACTTTTTTGTTTTTGAGATCTGAGCATGGCGTATTAAGCCAGAACTTCTTTCTCCATTACCACATTACCTTTGTAAAATAACTTTCCTTCATGCCAGAAAGCACGGTGTGGCAAGTGGTTCTCGCCCGTAGTAGGGCACACTGTAAATTGTTTTGCAGTAGCCTTATAATGAGTTCTTCTCTTATCTCTGCGGGTTTTCGAGGTTTTTCGTTTTGGATTTGGCATAACCTAAATTATTTATTTTAACTTTTTCAATTGTTCCCATCTCGGATCAATGTCTTCCGATTTTATTTCTTCGTCCACTGATGTACTATAAATCATTTTATATTCACTCTCGTCATCCTCATCTTCCGCCTGAAGGGAGGGATGTACTTTTTTTATTGGTATTGAAAGGGCAATGAACTCATAAATAAACTGACCGAGATCCAGGTTTACTTGATCGCGAGTAATTATCACAATTTCATCACTGATTTCCTGAGCTTCCTCACCGTATTTGAACACAATCATCTTTTTCTCTTTGATTATGTAATCAAAGGGTTCCAACGATCGGTCGCAAATCAATTGAGTGCTACCCGAAATCTCAAATTCAACATCAATGAACGTCTCCTTTTTTTCGAGAACCACATGAACATCAAAAAGGCCTTTTGAAATAACCTCCTTACCGTATTTTTCAAAAAAACCATCATTCAACTCGAAGTCAAACTGATGGGTTTTATTACTCAACCCGATGATATTTACTGTAAAATCTCTCAACCCCGAGGGTTTTTAAAATGAGCGGGCAAATTTATCAGAATTTATTGGATTTGCGACTCTAAAGCCGCGAAATTTTGCCTTTTATGGGTTTAAACCTCAATTCAGCGGTATCGGTTACCAGTAATCACTAAAGGCTACGGATTTCAATTCTGAAACCGGTTGCTTACCCGTATTTTCAACCAAAAAATCAACCACATTTTTCTTAAAACCAAGCTTTATGGCAATACTTTTTGTGAAGATCACTTCGCTTTCAAAAACCTTCTGATCGGCAAAGATCAAATCGATGCAGTGCATCAGATAGTCAAATTTTTGATCATTTGAGAGCGCACCCAATGTATCGATCGGCTCGGGATTTCGGATAAGCTGGTTCACATCTTCTTCAGGAAACTTTCTATCGGCTGCTATTTTAAGAATCATCTCACGTTCGGCCTTTGCAAAATGCTTATCGGCCTCAGCCAGTTGAATTAAAATGTTAAGCTTCTTTTTGGTAACGATATCCATCAAACTCTATTCAGATTCAATCCAAATCTAATACTAATTGCCCGGTAATGTGGACTAATCAGACAAGAAGTTTATAGGCCATGTAAGGTTATTTATTTTTCTACCAAATACGCTCTTCTATTTTTAATAATATCGCAGGCAACGTACATGGCTTCGCGCATAGACGACTCGCTCGCTTCATTTTTCCCGGCAAGGTTATAAGCGGTTCCATGGTCGGGTGAAGTGCGCACGTAAGGTAGGCCCGCTGTATAATTAATGCCTGATTCGAAGGATAAGGTTTTAAAGGCAACCAACCCCTGATCGTGATACATGGCAATCACGCCATCGTATTTAGTATGCTGGCCAGTGGCAAAAAATCCATCAGCAGGAAATGGTCCAAAAATTAATTTGCCTTTTGTTTTCAGATCATTGATAACAGGCTTGATAACCTCAATCTCTTCACTTCCCAGCAGACCTTCATCACCCGCGTGTGGATTTAATCCGAGCACGGCAATTTTTGGCTTGTTAATTAGAAAATCTTTTTTCAGCGTTAGTTCAAGTAATCTAATTTTAAGTTCTACTCGTTCTTTGGTGATAAAGGTTGCAACATCCTTTACAGGAATATGTTCAGTGACTAACCCAACTTTAAGATCGTTGCCAACCATCAACATTAAACTTTCTCCGGCATTAAATTCTTGTGTTAGATACTCAGTGTGGCCTTGAAATGGAAAGTCTTCTCCATGGATTGTGTTTTTGTCGATGGGGGCTGTTACAAAACCATCAATCAATCCTTCCTTCACTTCCTCAACGGCTTTCCTTAAACTAAGAAGGGCTGCTTTTGCGGTTAGTTTCGATGGCTGCCCGGGGTTTATTTCATAAATATCTTCCCAGCAATTTACAACGTTAACCGCTTTTGAAAATAATTGCCCTTTGTTTTTTACAACACTATAGTTAAACTCTTCCAGGTTCATCAACTTTCTATAGAAGGAAAGTACTTTTGTAGAGCCATAAACAACCGGAGTCATTAGATTCAGCAATCGATTATCTGACAACGCTTTGATGATTACCTCAGGGCCAATGCCATTAAGGTCGCCAATCGTAATTCCAATGCGTGGTTTATCTGTTTGTATGTTAGTCATAGGTAGTGTTGAATTTACTTCCTGTGCAAGGTAACGGAAATTTCTTGTTTTGATTTTATGTGCGATAGTTTGTTGAACGTGGAATCCGCTATACTTGCATTGTAATGGTGCGCCCTAAAAAATTTCTTGGCCAACACTTCTTGAAAGACAAAAACATTGCCGAACGCATTGTTGATTCACTTGTTCTTTCAGGCGAAGCCAATCAAGTGATTGAAATTGGGCCGGGTACGGGGGTACTGACAGAATTTCTACATCAAAAACCTATCGATCTTCGGTTGATTGAAATTGATCGTGAGTCTATTCCTTATCTGAAGGAACATTACCCTGCATTAGATGGACATATTATACAAGCGGATTTTCTGCAACTTGAGTTGGATAAACTGTTTACGGGAAGTATTCACATTATTGGAAATTTTCCGTACAACATTTCTTCACAGATTTTTTTTAGGGTGCTTGAATACCGGCATCAAGTAACTCAGGTGGTGTGTATGTTGCAAAAAGAAGTGGCTGACCGTATTGCAGAAAAGCCTGGTACCAAAACTTATGGAATATTAAGTGTTTTACTTCAGGCATATTATGATATCGATTATTTGTTTAAGGTTCCGCCCGGAGTTTTTTTTCCACCGCCCAAAGTAATGTCCGCGGTAATCAGACTTACCCGCAACAACCGTTTGAAGTTAGAGTGTGATGAGGCACTTTTTAAAGTAGTGGTAAAGCAAGGATTTCAAAACAGGCGGAAGACCTTGCGCAACGCACTGAAAGTTCTAAATTTGCCTGCCTCCATGTTGAGTCATCCCTTGTTGGATAAACGAGCCGAACAGTTGGGGGTTGAAGAGTTTGTTTTTCTTACCCAGCAATTAGAAAATTCCCGTGAAGTCCGTTGAATTTGAATTGAACAAAGAGTTTAGAGATCGTTTTCAACAAGCGTTGAATGAGCGTGACGGTGTTTTCATTAAGCAAAGTCTGGAGGAAATAAATCCAGCAGATATCACCTCTCTTTTATATGAATTTAATGGCGAAGAATCTAAGTATGTATTGGACATACTTTCGCTGGAGGTTCGGTCAAAAATTATTAATGATCTTGATGCCGATACTCGTAAAACTTTTTTAGCGAATTATACAACGCAAGAAATTACAGAGATCATCAATCAGTTGGATTCTGATGACGCTGCCGATATTTTAAACGAGTTGCCGATTAAAAGCAGTGAAGAAATCATTGCCCGGCTTGAGCCTGAATTGAAATCGCAAGTTATTGATCTACTCCGCTACGATGAGAATGTGGCTGGTGGATTGATGGCGAAAGAATTAATCACAGCCTATGATTATTGGACGGTGGTGCAATGTGTGGAGGAGATTAGAAAGCAGGCGGAGAATGTATCGAAGTTTTATGCCGTCTATGTAGTTGATGATTCCAATAAATTACTAGGAAGAGTTTCACTTCAGAAACTTATCTTATCTGATCCGCGCACAATTGTAAAGGATATATTGGATGATGATGTAGTGTCAGTTGAAACCTATTTGGAGGATAGAGAAGTGGCTGAGATTATGAGTAAGTATGACTTGGAATCAGTACCGGTCGTAAATGTGGAAGGACATTTAGTGGGAAGAATTACCATTGATGATGTGGTGGATGTAATTACCGAACAAGCCGAAGAAGAAAGACAGATCATGTCGGGTATTACGGAAGATGTTGAGGAAGATGATAGCGTGTGGCGGAATACACGAGCTCGCTTGCCATGGCTTTTTATTGGTATTTTGGGTGGTATGATCAGTGCCAAACTCATGGGGTTTTTCGAACAGGAAATTGCTCGCATTACAGCCATTGCTTTCTTTATACCCTTAATTCAAGCTACGGGTGGAAACGTAGGTATTCAGTCCTCATCGCTTGTCGTTCAAACCCTTGTAAATCCAAGCTTTGTTGATGAAGGACTTTGGAAGCGATTGATAAAAGTATTTAGTGTTGCTTTGTTGAATGGAGCATTCCTGTCAGTGGTCGTATTTGGAATCACCTGGATTGTTTTTGGATACGACCCCCTTAACTTAGTGGTATCTATGGCGCTCTTTTTTGTTGTTGTGTTTGCCTCTTTTATTGGCACCATTACTCCACTAATTCTAAATAATCTAGGATTTAACCCCGCACTTGCATCAGGCCCTTTCATTACCACAACCAACGACTTGTTAGGTTTAGCAATTTATTTTCTAACCATTCATTTGTTGTTATAGTTATTGAATAATGACCAACTGGATACTGAAGTATGATTACATTCGATCTGTAACTAATTTGATGCGGTCATTTCTAAAATTTTGAGTTTATTTGAAACTGTACTTTAGTTATTGAGCTTAATTTTATGGTCTAGGTACTTCAAAAGAATGGCGAGCTTCAAAAAATTAGTAAGTAAGATTCAGGATCAATTCAACATTATTGTTGAAAAGCCACTACTTACTTCGGCCATTGTATTAGCAACAATTGCTTTATTGGTTCTTTCCTTCAGTTTTAAATATTACCTCAACGACTTTGACAATTTCTGGCCTCAGATTTTAGCAGAGGCACATGGAATGATTTTCGATATTGCCATCATCGGTATTTTGCTGGTATGGTTAAATCAAAATGGTGAAACTCGTCAACGAATCCGATTTTATCGTGATGAAATTGATGACTTTAGATTATGGGAATCTGATGAAGCAGCTTTTAGAACCGTAGGTAATATTAAGCGTCTGAATCGCCATAAAATTCATGACATCAATCTGGTAAATTGTTATTTATCGCGCACTAATTTAAACTATGTAAACCTTGCGGGATCAAATATGAATTCTGCAAACTTTTCAAACTCATCTCTTATTGAGACTAATTTGGAAAACACGCGATTGAACCAAACCAATTTTGAAAACTCAAATTTGAATCAGGCATATTTAAAAGGAGCTTATGCCAGCGGAGCGAATTTTAAAGATGCATTCTTAATTAAATCTCAATTTGAAAATGCTTTTTTGATAAAGACCAATTTTAAAAATGCGTTTTTAATGGAAGCCAATTTATCGGGCAGTTACTTAATGGGTGCTGATTTTGAAAATGCAAGTTTGTATAAAGCTGACTTACGTGGAGCAAAAGGGCTTACACTTGAACAGCTAACCAAAGCTAAAACCTTGTATCTCGCGAAATTTGATGATGAATTATTAGAAGAAGTAAAAACCATCATCCCTGAGTTGGTTGGGGCTTAAATTTTGTTTTCGTGGATTAAAAAATTAGTTTTGTAGAAGAATTTAAAACAACGGCTTCACACCAGAAGCCGTTGTTTCTTTTTTTACCTCCAATTGAATTAGGGAGAAAGAATGCGGTTGACTGTTAAAAGAAAAAAGTATGAGTGCAAAAATTTCTTATTACACTAAAGAGGGGTTGGATAAACTTACCAATGAATTAGCCACCCTTAAGTCGAAGGGACGATCGGATATTGCTAAGCAAATTGCTGAAGCACGCGATAAGGGCGACTTGAGTGAGAATGCAGAATATGATGCAGCTAAAGATGCACAAGGCCACCTGGAAGCAAAGATTGCTCAGTTAGAGAATACATTGAGCGGTGCTCGATTGCTTGATGAGACTAATGTAGATACCTCTTCCGTTTCTATTTTATCAAAGGCAACTATTAAGAATAAGAAAAATGGTGCATCTGTCACGTACATGTTAGTGTCAGAAGAAGAAGCTGATTTAAAGGCTGGAAAGATTTCAACTCAATCACCAATTGGTAAAGGACTATTGGGTAGGAAAAAGGGAGATACGGTGGTTATAAAAACTCCAGCCGGAGAAATGGAATTCGAAATTTTAAATATCGGAGCGTAGATTTATTTTCCATGCCATCCATTTTTACTAAGATTATCAATCGCGAAATTCCCGGCTACATTGTAGCTGAGGATGATCGCTTTATTGCTTTTTTGGATGTGATGCCTTTAGTAGAAGGCCACACACTAATCGTTCCTAAAAAAGAAGTGGATTACATTTTTGATTTGGACGAAACTACCTTGGGCGATATGATGGTATTCGCGAAAAAAGTAGCCGTAGCGTTGAAGAAAGTTATTCCCTGTAAAAGAATTGGTATTGCAGTAATTGGCCTTGAAGTACCACACACGCATGTTCATTTAGTGCCTATGAACTCAATGGGTGATATCAATTTTACAAAACCGAAGTTGAAGCTTGAATCAGAATTGATGGAAGCGATTGCCGAGAAAGTTAAAGCAGCGATTGGATAATCTTAGATAAAATCAATATCCACGTTCAGTGGGTAGCGCATTAAAAAATCGAGCGCTTCTTCTACCGTCATTCCTTCAAATAATACTTTATACAATCGATCGGTTATGAGTGCGCGAACTTTATAATGATCGGCACATTTCTTTGCAATACGAACGGTATGGATACCTTCTACCACTTCAGACATATCGGCTAAAATTTCAGATAGTTTTTCGCCTTTCGCAAGGCGATAGCCTACGGTAAAATTTCTACTCATGGGGCTGTTGCAGGTAGTCACTAAATCACCAATACCAGCTACACCCAAAAATGCTTTTAGGTCGCCACCTAATGCCCGGCCTAGGTAAACCATTTCTACTGCACCTCGACTAATCAACAAACCTTTTGCGTTTTCGCCATAGCCCAATCCACTCAATGCCCCAGATGCAATGGCAATAATGTTTTTTAATACTCCTGCTATTTCAACACCTACAATATCATTGTTTTCATAAACCTGAAAGCGATCGTTGCGAAGCATTCTTTTGCCGATCTGGATTACTTCATTAAAATGACTTGCTACTACGGTAGCACCGGGTTGACGCTGGGCAAGTTCTTTGGCAAGGTTTGGACCCGCCAGGCAGCCTACACGCACAACCACACTTTCTTCCTGAATAACTTCACTCATTGTTTTTACCTGAGTGCGCGTGAGCTTTGGCATACTCTCTATTGTTTGTCCTTCGGGCAGCGAAATATCAAAACCTTTGGTGCCGTGGATAAGAATATGATACGGATGAAGATAAGGTGATAGTTGTTTCATCATCGCACGAAAGTGCACAGAAGGAACAATGGGAAAGATCACATCACATTGTGAGGCTAGCTGAGCCAAATCATTTGTGGGTTCAACCTGTTGATGGAGTGGGTAGCCTCTATGTTCACGAGTTGCACGCATGGTAGCAACCACTTGCTCATCGCGTGCATACAGCAATACCTTTCGGTTGATTGCTAAGATATTGGCAATTACAGTTCCGAAATTACCAGCCCCAATAACTCCAACAGGTTTATCAGATGCAATGTTCAAGGTCATAGCCAACCAGTCGGTTATGGTAATAATAAAGTACAGTAAGGTCGCGGGTGATTATGTTCCCTTTTTTATTGATAAGAAGGGGGCGTTTAAGATGAAAGATACCCACGTTTTCAACACCTAGCTTAATTACAGCGTCCGCATTTCCTTTCAGGTGAGTAGCATGGCGAACTTTTCCTTCCTCTTTTAATTCGTATATCCTTTTGCGCACACGTTTAAACGTCTCGCGAAACTCAGCATAATCGATTTCGAGATCTTCTTCAGGTAAGCGCAATAAACTAAACAGATCAAGCATAGGAAATTTCTTCTGCCATATCTCGAAAGCAACGTACGCTGCCACATGACTTGCGAAAACTCTATTGATGCGATGGTACTCAGTTACAATTCGATTGCTAAGCATGCGCGTGTATTCGTCTTCGCGTTGTTTATCATCGGTGATGTGACTGTTTGAAACAAAGTAATCTTTTGTTTCAATAATACGACCTTGATTATCAAGACTGTTGCCGGCATCATCTACATAATTTCCAAGTACATCTAATCCAGTTCCAATAGAAACCGAAATGTTAGAGCCTTTGGTGAAAAATTTAAAGAGGAAACTAAGTAACTGTACACTTCCATACTTATCCTGTTCAGGGAAGTATTTGTCCTGACCTTTTACCTGCAGATAATCTTCAATTAAGTCTGGAGCTTCTAATACAAAATTGTAGTTAAGTGTTACGGGTACAATAAAAATTTTACGAACTGGCCCTTCAATGTTTTCTAGGTAGAGATTACGCTGGGCTTCAATGGCGGTGCTTAACAAACCGAGTTTCAATTGTTTTTCAATTAAGCCGGAGCGTGACCGCGTGCCACCTGGAAAAAATAAGCTATGAGCTCCTTTTTGAATGGCGAGGTTCGAATACATTTTTAATGTTTCGAGGTAGGGGAGGTTCTTCTTTCTTCTATCTACTTTATATGCGCCAAGGCTATTCATAAAGTAGGCAAATATTTTAATGTTGAAAAGATTAAGACCTGCTCCATAAATAAAAGCAGGTAACCCACAGGAATGAATCACCCAACCAATTAAAATCGAATCTAAATTGCTAAAGTGGGTGGGAACCATTACAACCGTGCCCTGCTTTGCTAGTGTGCGCAGCATCTTTACTTTACCAACTATCTGAATTTTATCTCGAAGGGTGTATTGATTGCGAAAGAATGCCCCAAACTTTTTTACCCGAGCTCCATTCAGTAAACGCTGAAACCAAAACTTTATCAATTCACGAGTTACGCGATACGAATTTGGTTTAAAATTGCCGGCAATCTCGTTTGCATAGCGCTGTACAATTCGGTGAAGAATTTCATAGGCAATAGTCGAGGTCTCATCTGTGCTTTTTGAACCAAGTTCAACAAGTTCATTTTTAACCTTTGCCCAAAATTTTTGATCGTCTTTGGGATCTACTCGCCAGCGGTTGCGTTTAATTCTGTTTTGTTCGCGGTAAGCGGTTGCTTCTAAATCAGTAATGAGCTGTTTAATATTTGGACGCAGTTCCTTAATCCGCTCAACGGACTTGGCGGCAACTTCTTCAATAAATTCTTTGCGATTTTTACTAAGCTGATATACTGGCCAATCCGGAATACCATCCAAAATTGGTTTGTATCGTCTGTTCTTATTCTTCTTTTCTTCCAGTATTTCCATCTTCCATTAAATCGAACGCAGGACGTCAAAGTTAATCGGTGGATGTTCAAACGCAAAAATGAAATTATTCATGCCGGTTGACCGCTAGGGCTAAACTTTTGGCCATTTCATTAAATCGTGATAGTGCCTGAGTCATAAAATCATCATCAAGCAGAGAAATAACTTCTTCTTCGGATGTAATATCGAACTCACTTATTTTAAAAGTCTGCTCGAAGGCATCAGCTTCCAGCTTAATAAGATACCTGTTATTCCAATGAAAAATGGTTATTTTAACCTGCGGATGGGGAATTTCTCGAACTACTCTCATGACTACTTAATTGCTAAATTTAGGGTAATTTAAGTCTTAATGACTTGACGGGTTTAAATAAGGCTACTGACTATTAAATATTTAAGGGAATTGAGCGTTGATCTTGTTGAAAAAGGGTTTTTCAGAAATAGTATTTGTTGTTACTTGTAACCTAAACTGATTTTTTGGTGTTGTAAATTGCGTAGACCGAATAGCATGGGTAATAAAGATTTGTTTTTTAGGGTTTGGAAAACCATTGTAGTAGCTGTTATTCTTATTGCAGCCCACATGAATGCATTGGCAACTCACCTTCGGGCTGGCGAAATAACCCTTGATCGGGCAAGCTGCACGGACCTTACCTTCAAAATTACCATTACTATTTATACTGATACCGGTTCACCAATTCGATTTGGTGGTGGAGTTTTAAATTTTGGAGACGGAAGCCAACCATTTATTACACCCGAAGTTGAAAACACTATACGCCCTGATCTCGGGCCTGAGGTAGGGCTCGTTGTATTTACAATCGATCACACCTTTGGTGGTCCAGGGAAATATGTAATCAGTTATCTGGAGGCAAACAGAAATGCTGGGGTTCTGAATATGACAAATTCAGTAGAAACTCGTTTTTATATTGAGACCTCCATTACGATTGATCCATTTTTAGGGTGTAGCAACACACCCCGGCTTCTGGTTCCACCCATCGACAAAGGATGCACGGGCGCTGCTTTTTTTCACAATCCGGGAGCATACGATCCCGATGGTGATAGCATCTCCTTTGAAATCACGATTCCTAAAAGAGAAAAAGACACACCCGTATTTGGATATTTAGATCCAAACAATCAGAAATTCTATTCAAGCATTGGA
This sequence comes from Cyclobacteriaceae bacterium, assembly GCA_041742535.1. Lineage (GTDB taxonomy): Bacteria > Bacteroidota > Bacteroidia > Cytophagales > Cyclobacteriaceae > ELB16-189. Next base: position 80,228 of record JBGSIM010000010.1, read on the forward strand.
CTTAACTATGGTACTGCCAATGAAGAAGGAACTGGCACACCGACATTTTCAATTAATCCGACAACAGGAACTTTGCTTTGGGATTCGCCCGGTGCACCCGGTGAATACAACATTGCCTTTGTTATTAAAGAGTGGCGCAAGATTAGGAATACATGGGTTCAAATTGGATATGTAATTCGAGATATGCAGATTATTATTGAAGATTGTAATAATCAACGACCTGAATTGGAAGTGCCACCGGATATTTGCGTTGAAGCAGGTGAATCAATTTCCATTGATGTGTTTGGTTTTGATCCTGATTATGACAGTGTTAAGATTGAAGCATTTTCAGAAATCCTTACGCTGAATCCATCACCTGCAAACTATACACCGCGTCCGGTAATTCTTCAAAAAACGGCACCCGGCCAAAAAGCAAAACTGACACTTACGTGGAATACGACCTGTGATCATATAAAAGATCAACCATATCAGGTAGTTTTTAAGATAAGTGATGAGTCGAGTAGCGGGCCTACCTTGGTTCAGTTTAAAACATGGAATGTAAGAGTTGTAGGACCAGCTCCGATATGGCAACCTCCTGTGGTAGATTTAGGGGCACGATCGGTTGTCTTAAAATGGGATGACTACGCTTGTAAAGCAAAGGCAGTTACCATGCAAATTTGGCGAAGAGTTGATCAGTTTAATTATACTCCACCTGAATGCGTAACAGGTATGCCTGATTTTTTAGGATATTCATTAATTAGGGAGGTAGCCATAGGCACAACAACAATTACAGATACTAATAATGCAAGAGGGTTGGCTGTCGGTGCTCAATATTGTTATCGCCTGGTAGCTTTATTTCCACAACCGGGGGGAGGCGAGAGCTATGTATCACAAGAAATATGTTTGCCTCCAATTTTAGCCGATGCCCCTGTGATCACCAATGTAAGTGTTGATCTTACCGATCGAACCAATGGTAATGTTACGGTGCGATGGACGCCACCGTTCGATGCAAGCCCCATACAATTCCCACCGCCCTATACGTATGAAGTTCATCGTGCCGAAGGTTTTTCGGGTGATGTTGGGCTTACTCCGGCTTTCCCGGGTAAAAGAGCAGATACGGTGTTTACAGATTCTGGTCTTAATACTCGTGATATTGTTTATAACTATCGGGTAACTGCTTTTGCCAGTAATGGAACCCGTGTGGACGTTTCTCCCACAGCCTCAACGGTTCGGTTAGAACCATCATCTCAGCTTCTAAAAATAGCTTTGTCATGGAATGCATTTGTGCCGTGGTCAAATCAAACTCAGGATTATCCAAGACATTTAATTTATAGAGGTGATGCGAATGCCAACGAATCCACATTAGTACTAATTGATAGTGTGGATGTAAACCAGTTTCAATTTAATTACATTGACTCTGGGCAATATTTAAATACACCTCTGAAAGAAACAGATGTGTATTGCTATCGGGTGATGACCAGAGGAGCATATGGAAATCCTAAAATAGATGAGCCGCTAAAGAATTTTTCGCAAATAATTTGTGCGCAGCCAAATGATGATCAGCCACCGTGTACCCCAGAACTTGCTATTGAAGCCAGAGATTGTTTGGAGTACCAGAAAACATCTTCATGTGGCGTAAATACATATAGTAATATAGTTACGTGGAATCCGCCAGTTGACCTGGCCTGTAGGGATGACATTCGGAGTTATGAAATTTATAGGTCGAACCGAGCGACAGAAGATGAGTTTATTCTAGTTGCAGTAGTCCCTGATGTATATTCTTATGAAGACACAAATTTGCCTTCCTTTGCAGCATGTTATAAAATAAGGGCTATTGATCGCGCTGGTAATGCTAGCGAGTTTAGCGAAGTTTTCTGTTTCGACAATTGCCCTTATTATGAATTGCCGAATGTATTCACTCCAAATGGAGATGAGTGCAATGATTTGTTTAGTGCGTACAGCGATCGAATAGCCGATCTTGTAGGAGAGGATGGCATAACCCCCTGTGGTCAGGATTTGGTTGATCTAAGCGCACGATGCGCGCGTTTCGTATTAAAGGTTGACTTTACAGTTTACAATCGTTGGGGTAAGGATGTATACAATTATCAGTCAGGAGGGGAGCGTTCTATTTTTATCGATTGGGATGGACATGATGATAATGGTAAAGAGCTGGCAACAGGCATATATTATTACAGCGCGGATGTAACCTTTGATGTTATTGATCGGGAAAACCAAAATAAGACCATTAAAGGATGGGTACATCTCATTCGCTAAATCAGCCGATCATTTTATTTGATGGAGTTTGTAACCTGTGCAACGGTTCTGTGCTTTTCATTATCAAAAGAGATCCACAATCAAAATTTAGATTTGCTTCTCTGCAATCAGAACTTGGCATGAAACTGATTGACGAATTTGAATTCCCGCAAGGAGAATTAAGCAGTGTCTTGTTGGTTAAAGATCAAAAACTTTTTCAGAAAAGTAACGCTGCCTTAGAAATTACAAGGCAACTAAGCGGATTGTGGCCAATGTTATACGTGCTTAAAATAATTCCTCCGTTTATACGCAACAGCGTATATGATTGGATTGCAAGGAACCGCTACCGGTGGTTTGGTAAAAAAGATGCATGCATGATCCCAACTCCGGAATTAAGATCGCGTTTTGTGGCATGATTCCACTAGATTTTGAAGTTATCCTTTCATCGTGTAAACTCACATTTATTTTTATCGACTTTATAAAATTCATCATATGAAAGCATTTATTTTTCCAGGTCAGGGCGCGCAGTTTGTTGGTATGGGCAAAGAGTTTTACGAAAACAATGCTACCGCTAAATCGCTATTTGATAAAGCCGATGAAATACTAGGTTTTAAGATCACTCAAATAATGTTTAGTGGCACAGCCGAAGAACTAAAACAAACTCAAGTTACACAACCCGCTGTGTTTATTCATTCTGTTGTTACAGCGCTTGCTCAGGAAGCAGTTCAACCTGAGATGGTTGCTGGTCATTCACTGGGTGAGTTTTCGGCATTGGTTGCTAATAAAACACTTTCGTTTGAAGACGGACTTAAACTGGTTTATAAACGAGCCATTGCCATGCAAAAAGCATGTGAAATTAATCCTTCTACCATGGCCGCAATTTTAGGATTAGATGATCACATTGTTGAAGAGGTATGTGCTACTATTACTGATGAAATTGTTGTTGCGGCTAATTACAATTGCCCCGGCCAGTTGGTTATTTCTGGTTCGATGAAAGGTATTGAGATTGCATGTGAGAAATTAAAAGCGGCTGGCGCCAAGCGAGCGCTTCCCCTTCAGGTAGGTGGGGCATTTCATTCTCCATTAATGGAACCTGCCCGCGAGGAGTTAGCTGCAGCTATTAGTTCAACTCAATTTAGTAATCCGGTTTGTCCGGTGTATCAAAATGTGAATGCTTTGCCATCAACAGATATTTCGGTGATTAAGAAAAATCTGATCGATCAACTTACTGCCCCTGTGCGCTGGACACAGTTGGTACAAAAAATGGTGCAGGATGGTGGAACTACGTTTGTTGAATGTGGGCCAGGAAAAGTTTTACAAGGCCTTGTTAAAAAGATTGCTCCACAAGTTGAAGCATCAAGTTTGTAATCAACCAATTCGATTTACTGAGAGCGTATCTTCACAGTCCTCTAATAATTGTAAATGATTCTTTCTTATTATGGGATGAATAAAATTCGGAACTACTTCTGCCAAAGGTTCCAATACAAACCTTCTTGCTGAAATCCCCGGATGGGGGATAGTGAGATTGTTAGAATCAATCACTTTGTCTTCGAAATAAAGAAGGTCGATATCAATTAATCGAGCGCCCCATTTTTCTGTTCGAATTCGACCAAGGTTCTTTTCGGCAGCAAGAGCAAGTTTCAGAACCTGATCGGGTGACAGCAATGTCTCGACTACTAATACCCGATTTAAAAATCCAGGCTGATCTGTTTTTCCCCAAGCTTCGCTTTCATATAAAGATGATCGGGCAGTAATAGAACCTATTGTTTCTTCTATGTCATGAGCCGCTTTTTCAAGGTTTGTTTGTCGGTCCCCCAAATTGCCCCCCAAAAGCAGAATAACGGTTGATTTCATTTATGGAAAGATAACAACGGTATTTCTTTACGGACAAGCTTTCAGTAATTTTGACGCTTAAATTTTTAGTATGAATTTCTTCAAAGCATTTTTAGCTTCTTGCCTCGGTTCATTGGTTGCTTTTATTGTATTGGGCTTCCTTATCGTGAGTATATTCATAGGCGCTATTACCAGTCTTTCCAATACGGATACACTTACCACAGTTAAAGATAATTCGGTGCTACATTTAAAGCTAGATGTTCCTATTACGGAAGCTGAAATTGAAGACCCCCTCGAAGGATTGCCAATTCCTGGAGCAGTATCGTCTATTGGCTTACTCCCGCTAAAGCGAATACTTGAACATGCCAAGACTGATCCAAAAATTAAAGGGATCTATTTGGATCTAAGCATGTTCATGGCTGGCTACGGAGTGGCAAGGGAAATCAGGCAAGCACTCGAAGATTTTAAAAGTTCAGGAAAGTGGATTGTTGCGTACAGTGAGTTTTACACCGAGCAGGCTTATTACATTGTATCGGTAGCCGATAAGGTATTTCTAAATCCGGAAGGCGAAATTGAGTTCAATGGATTAGCAGTTGAAGTTTCCTTTTTCAAAAGACTCTTTGATAAATTGGATATAAAGCCTCAGATTTTCAGAGTGGGTGATTTTAAGAGTGCTGTTGAACCGTTCATGCTTGATCACATGAGCGCAGAAAATAAACTTCAGCTTAATGAATTGATCTCTGATATCAATTCATCTATGCTTAATGACATTGCTGAAAGCAGGAATATTGAAATCAATCGCTTGCGCGAGATATCAAATAAAATGTTGGTAACTAATACTAAGACTTCGTTAGCCTTGGGACTAATTGATTCACTTTATTATTTCGATCAGGTGCAGAATGATTTGAGAAGGCGATTGAGCATTGAAGACGATGGCGCAATCAATTTTGTTAAGTACAACAAATACAAAAAGAGTTTCTCAAGTTATTCAGGTTCAAAGAATGAAATTGCAGTGATTGTTGCCGATGGGGATATCGTTCCCGGCAAGGCAAGTCAGGGTATTATTGGTTCCGATACGTTTGCTGAAGAATTGCGAAAGGCACGCACGAATGATAAAGTGAAAGCGATAGTGTTGCGCATTAACTCACCAGGAGGCAGTGCGCTTGCAAGTGATGTGATGTGGCGCGAAATAAAACTCGCATCAAAAGTAAAACCTGTTATTGCATCGATGAGCGACTATGCTGCATCGGGTGGTTATTATTTAGCAATGGCATGCGATACCATTGTTGCCCAACCTACAACTATAACGGGTTCCATTGGCGTATTCAGTGTGCTGTTTGATATGAGTAGTTTTCTCGATTCTAAACTAGGAATCACATTTGATCAGGTGAAGACAGGAGAACTAGGAGAGATGATTACGGTTACTCGTCCGTTAACAAATGTTGAAAAAGCGATCTGGCAAAGAAAGACTGATGATATCTATGAATCATTTACAGCCAAGGCGGCTGATGGAAGAGGAATGTCTGTAGAAGCATTGAAAAAAGTTGCATCGGGTAGAGTGTGGACAGGAACTCAGGCGAAAGAGCGTGGGTTGGTGGATGTGTTGGGAACGTATGAAGATGCGTTGTCAATTGCAGCAGAGAAAGCAGGTATATCCGGAGATTATAAAACTCGGTTTTACCCGGTACAGAAATCCTTTATTCAGGAGTGGCTTAGTGGGTTGGAAGAAAATACCGAAACCAAGGCATTAAAAAATAGTCTGGGTGAACATTACAGCACTTATGAGCAATTGAAAACACTAAAAACCTTGCAGGGAAGCCAGACAAGAATGCCCTTTGAAATAATTATAAAATAGTGATTTGACCTAAAATTAGGTGTAACATTTCACTTAAAAATGAAACATTTAATGTGTTTTTGTGCAAATCTGAATGCAATATAACCTCCCAATTAACCTGCCCTGAAAATCGAAAGTTCACAGCCTCAGGCAATTAGTCGAGTATTAATCCCAGTTACAGAAATATTCCTCTAAAGTCCACGTATAAGCGGTACTTTGAGATATTCAAATCTAATCCGTGGTTACTTAACCTACCTTGATAACCAAATCAAGTGTTGTTAAACTTTGAAAGAAGCGAAATCAGTTTATTTCCACTGATCAGCATCTTCCAAAACAAATCCACCAGTTGAAGAGGTAGCAGTTGTTTCTTCTTTTGCAACTGTTTTGTTTGTTGCAGTCGAGTTGGTGCTAAATGCGAACGAAGTTGAAAGGATTACAACTATAGCGCCAAGGAGAATTATCGTTTTAGTTTTCATGTTGGATTGAATTAAGTTACTCAAGAATTTTTATATTTATAAAAGAAACAGACTCTGAAATCATCTTTCTTATTTATTCCAAAGACTACCATCGATTTTAATTCTGTATTATTCTTTTTCAGGTGATCCACTACTTCCACTAGCTTCGGTCTGTGGCTTAACTTCTTCCTCGGTGCATGAGGAGAATGATATAACAGAAATGGCAATAAGCAAACATGTGTAGATAAATTTTTTCATAGTTTTGAGGTTAAGAGGTTAAAGGTTTATTAAATTGTAATTTTATTTTGACCATCATTGTGATACAAAGATCAACTTCGTCAATTGAATAATTTTAACTAAGACAAAACATACCTTGCTCTTGTACCTTAATTTTATTAAACGCATCACTTTAATATTGTTATTCGTTGCAGTATTCTGCCCGGGAATATTGTATTCTCAAGGAAAAATTGATTCTCTTAAATCCCTCCTGAAATCCTCTAGAGATACAGCAAGGTTTGAAATTTTGGCCGAACTTTTTAAAACTACTAACCGCACTAATTTTGAAGAAGCTTTGGGATATGCTAATGCAGCTTATGAAGAAGCCAAAGTAATAGGAGATACTGTAAAAATAGTTGAAGCTGGAAGGATGAGAGCTTATTCCCTTGATGATTTGGGAAGAAATGCGGAAGCAATTGTGATCTTAAACAAGATAATTCTTACTGCTCAACGTAACCAAGAACGTTATCCAGAATTAAAACGTCAACTTAAATTTTTATACAATAATGCTGGTATTGCTTATATGTATCTTGGTAAATACGACTCATCTTTAAGTTATCACTTTAAATCATTGGAAATACGTGAAGTGGAAGGTGACAGGTTGGGTGTAGGAAGAGCTCAGAATAATATTGGACTCGTTTATTACAAATTAAAAAATCATGAACGTGCCCTTGAATATTATTTACAATCACTCGAAACAAAGAAAGAATTACGGGATTCAGTCGGTGTATATTTGGTTTTAACTAATATTGGATTGAGTTACAATGGACAAGGGAATTATAAAAAGGCAATTGCCTCATTTGAAGAAGCACTAAATATTTGCAAGAATAACTGCTCCGAATCTGTTCTTAAAGAGGCCAACTTAGGATTAGGAAGAGCCTACCATTCAGCGAAGGGATTTGAAAAAGCAAAAAATTATTTTCTTATCTCATTAGAAATTGCTAGGAGGCTTAAAGACACAAGGTATATGATAGAGAACCTCATAAACCTAGGACTCAATGAAGAAAGCTTGAAGAATTATAATCAAAGTTTGGTGTATCTCAAAGAAGCAAGTGAGTTATCTCAGGGGAGTAATTTCACAGAACTTAAAATTGATGTTTATAAGGAGCTATCAAATACGTATAATGCTCTTTCCGATTTTAAAAATGCTGCTATTTCACAGGAAAAATATATCGCACTTAAGGATAGTATTTACAGTGGGGATTTAATAAAAAATCTTGCTAGAATTCAAACTAACTATGATCAGCGTGAGAATCTCAAAACAATCCGACTTAACGCTGAGAACATCAAACTAAAAGATGAACAGATTCAACGCCAGCGTCTCCAATATTTTTTTATTGTTTTAGTCACTCTGTTAATTATTGTCCTGGCTATGGTGTTGCTATGGGCAAACCGAAGACAGCATGTGCATAATGCAGCACTTAGCGAAGCGAAGCGTGTAATTGAAGATCAGAATAAAAAACTCACTATCACTAACGAAGAGTTGGATCAGCGGGTACAAGAAAAAACACAGGATTTATTTGAAACCAATGAAACACTCATTCAGGTAAATGATGAGTTGGATAATTTTGTGTATCGCACTTCACATGATCTGCGCGGACCCTTGGTTACTCTTAAAGGAGTTTGTAATGTTGCCATGCTGGATGTAAAAGATGAGCTGGCTCAAGACTATTTGAAAAGACTGGATATAACTGCCGCCAAACTAAATGCTATCCTTACCCGATTGTTGGTAGTGAACCAGGTTAATCATACAGACATTGAGGCTTCAAGGATTAATTTGGAGTTTGCTATCGGTGAGGTAATAACCTTGGAAAAGGAAAAAGGAATTCCTGCAAAGTTAAAAATTGAATACACCATTGATCCAGATGTAACTTTGATCTCTGATATAAGACTTGTAAAAATTGTTCTAGAAAATCTAATAGATAATGGCATCAAGTTTTATAATACTTCAGACCGGATTAATCCTTTTGTGAAAATAAAAATAAGCAACGGAAAGCGGGGCAATGTTAAGATTTATGTGGAGGATAATGGCATCGGTATTAGCTCGGTAGATAAGGATCAGATTTTTCATTTGTTTGTTCGAGCCTCTGAACGTTCGGAAACAGGAGGTATTGGACTTTACTTAACTAAGCTGGCATCTCAACGTTTAGGAGGTGGGGTAAAACTTTTGGAGACTTCCGATAAAGGTTCTAAATTTTTAGTACTCCTTCCGGGTGATATAAACCCTATTCTTGCCAAGCGAAAAGCCCTGGAAGAACAACGTCTGATCGAAAAGGAAAGACGCGAACGCGAAAGAAGAGAAAAGGGTCTGAAGGATGACATTGAGAACTTTATCTAGTAGAAAAGCTACCTGTTAATTCATACCGATAGCCATCGGGAATATTCCCCGTCATTTAGCATCTTTGTAGTCTTGTTTTTCAGATTTCAACTATGAGTGAAAAGTCATTTAAGCGTTTTACGATTACTGCAGCCTTGCCTTATGTAAATGGACCAAAACATATTGGTCATTTAGCGGGTGCTTATATTCCATCTGATGTGTATGCCCGTTATTTGAGGTTAATGGGGAAAGATGTCGTTTTTATTTGTGGTAGCGATGAACATGGAACGGCTATTCCTAATCAAGCACTTAAAGAAAACACCACTCCAAAAGCAATCATCGATAAGTATGATACCCTAATCAGAGATTGCTTCCACAAATTGGGAATGTCTTTTGATATTTATCATCGCACAAGCGAACCCATCCATCATCAAACTTCGCAAGAGATTTTTTTGAATCTTTATAACAAGGGATTGTTTACGGAAGAAACCACGGAACAGTACTATGATGAAGAGGCAAAGATGTTTTTGGCCGACCGATATATTGTGGGTACGTGTCCTACCTGCAAAAATGCAAACGCGTATGGCGATCAATGCGAAAATTGTGGATCTACCTTAAGTCCGCGAGAATTAATAAATCCGCGGTCAACGCTAAGTGATAAAACCCCCGTTCTAAAACCGACTAAGCATTGGTACTTGCCACTCGAAAATTATGAACCTTGGTTGCGTGAGTGGATTTTAAAGTCACATCAACAAGATTGGAAATCAAATGTATATGGTCAGTGCAAATCCTGGATTGAAGCTGGGTTGCAACCTCGCGCTATGACGCGTGATTTGGATTGGGGAATTAAGGTTCCGTTGCCGGATGCTGATGGCAAAGTGCTGTACGTTTGGTTTGATGCACCCATTGGTTACATCTCAGCTACTAGGGCATTGTTTGATGAGATGAATGCAGGTGCATTGAAATTTGCAACTCCACAACGTAAGTTTGAGAATGTTGGCAAAGAGGATTGGAAAAAATACTGGCAAGACGAAGACACGCGACTGATCCATTTTATTGGTAAGGATAATATTGTGTTCCACTGCATCATTTTCCCGGTAATGTTAAAAGCAACGGGAGAATACATTGTACCTGACAATGTTCCGGCCAATGAGTTTATGAATTTGGAAGGTGATAAGATGAGTACGAGCCGGGGTTGGTCAATTGAGATGCATGAATATCTGGAGGATTTCCCTGATAAACCAGATGTGTTGCGCTACGCTTTGCTTACTAATTTACCAGAGGCAAAGGATAGCGAGTTTACCTGGAAAGATTTTCAAGCCAAGAATAATAATGAGTTAGTTGCGATCTTCGGGAATTTTGTGAATCGCGCTGTTGTGCTTACGCAGAAATATTTTGAAGGGAAAGTTCCTGCACAAAAGGGACTAGCTGACTTAGACAAAAAAGCGTTGGCGGATTTGAAAGACTTCCCGGCAAAGATTGCAGCTTCCATTGAAGCCTTTCGCTTTCGGGAAGCCACGGCAAACTTTATTGATTTAGCACGCACCGGCAATAAGTACTTAGCCGAGACCGAGCCCTGGAAGTTAGCCAAAACTGATTTAGATCGGGTAGGTACCATATTGAATATATCGCTTCAGATAGCCGCAACACTTTCAGTGGTTGGCGAGCCGTTCTTACCTTTCACATCCAGAAAATTAAAGGACTTGTTGGGAGTAACTGATTTATCCTGGCAACAAGCTGGCAATTCGAACACTTTAAAAGAGGGCGTCATTTTAACCGAAGCGCCTTTGCTATTTGAAAAAATTGAGGATGCCGTGATTGAAGCACAAGTGAAAAAACTGTTTGATAAAAAGAGAGCAATGGAACTAGAAAGTCAACCGGCTAATCCCGCTAAAGCGGAAGTTTCCTTTGATGAGTTTTCAAAGATGGATATTCGTATTGGTAAAATCCTGAAAGCGGAGCGCGTAGAGAAATCCAAAAAGCTATTGAAACTGGAAGTAGATACCGGCATTGATAAACGCACCGTTATGAGTGGCATTGCCGAGCACTTCTCACCGGAAGAAGTAGTGGGTAAGCAAGTCACTATCTTAGTGAACCTTGCTCCCCGAAAAATTATGGGTGTGGAATCACAAGGAATGATTTTAATGGCTGAAGATAAAGATGGTTCCTTGAAGTTGGTGAGTCCTGCGAGTGAGGTGAGTGCAGGGGCGGGGGTGAGTTAGTAGAAGGAGTTTAAAAAATTAAGACTATGAAAACAGCGTCAGTTAAATTTGGGGGAATAAGGAAATACACTCTTGCTTTCCTTTTTTTGGTTACAGTGTCAACTAGTTGTTTTTCTCAAGACACAAAAGCGTTGGAAGGTCGGTGGGATATTACTCTTTCAATGAATGGCAAAGAACAACCTTCCTGGTTAGAGGTTCAACATTCCGGTGTCAGAACTTTAGTAGGACGATTTGTATTTTTAAATGGCAGTGCAAGGCCTATCTCAAAAGTAAATTTTAAAGACGGGAAATTTTCTTTCACCATCCCACCCCAGTGGGAACAAGAAACTCGTGATCTTGAGTTTGAAGGAACTATCACATCAACTGGTTTATCGGGTACAATGATTTATGTAGATGGAAAGAAATATACATGGACTGCTGTTCGCGCTCCATTATTAAAAAGAGAAGGTGAACCTGTATATGGTGAACCGATTACTTTATTTAATGGCGTTGATCTAAAAGGCTGGCATGCCATAGGCGAAAATCAATGGAAAGTAGAAGATGGAGTTTTACGAAGTCTGAAATCAGGAGCCAACTTAGTAAGTGATCAAACCTTTACTGATTTTAAACTGCACATCGAGTTTCGTTATTCAAAAGGAAGTAACAGCGGAGTTTATTTACGCGGTAGGTACGAAGTTCAAATCGAAGATGACAAAGGATTAGAGCCTTGGGTTGGTTATCTAGGAGCCATCTATGGCTTTCTTACGCCCAGCGAAATGGTAGCAAAAAATCCAGGTGAGTGGCAGTCGTATGACATTACTCTGCGTGGCAGAATGGTGACGGTAGTGGGTAACAACAAAGTGATTATTTACAATCAGGAGATACCTGGTATAACAGGTGGCGCTATTGATAGCAATGAAGGTGAGCCAGGTCCTATTATGATGCAAGGCGACCATGGGCCAATTGATTATCGGAATATTATTATTACTCCGATTAAATAAGGGATTTCCATCCAAACACCAAACCTCTGCAATACGTGTGGAGGTTTTTTTATTTAAACTGGTCCTCTTAGAATTTACGGTAACCAATCAGATGAAGAGTTGTAGGATTAGGTTATCGTTTCAAACCATACTGTTTTAGCTTAATTGAGATGCGTTATGTAACACATGTTACATAACTACCCAACAATCGTGACTAAGATCATGGATCGTATTGAGCATCATCATTACTCGTATGGATTCAGGTGAATAGATTTGTATCACCAACCAAATCAAATACCAATGAAAAAGTTACTCATTTTAGGGGCCGGCACAGCAGGTACTATGATGGCCAACAAGCTCTATAAGAGTCTTAATAAAAATCTTTGGGAGATTACAATTATTGATAAGGATGAAGATCATTACTATCAACCTGGATTTTTATTTATACCCTTTGGTGTATATCAGCCTGAGGATGTGATTAAACCCAAACGAGAATTTATTCCAAGCGGTGTCAATTTTATGATTGATACCATTAAGAAGATTGAGCCTGAAATGAATCAAGTGGCTCTTGCCAGTGGTTCGGTTCTTGAGTATGATATTCTGGTAGTAGCTACGGGAACTATACCCGTGCCAGAGGAAACTGAAGGGCTAAAGGGAGAACTTTGGTATAAGGATATTTTCGATTTCTATACGTTTGAAGGCACCACTAAGCTTGCAAAAAAATTAGAGACCTGGCAAGGAGGTAAGTTGGTAATCAATTTAGCGGAGACATTAATTAAATGCCCGGTAGCTCCGTTAGAATTTACTTTTCTGGCAGATGCTTACTTTACTGAAAAGGGAATTCGAGATAAAGTAGAAATCTTTTATGTAACTCCGCTATCTGGTGCTTTTACTAAACCAAAAGCAACCGAAATGTTAAATAAGTTGATGGATGAAAAGAATATCCATGTAATTCCTGATTTCTATTTACAACGAGTAGACAATGAACGCAAGGTTTTGATTTCGTATGACGATAAAGAAGTACCATTTGATTTGTTGGTTTCAATTCCTGTAAATAAGGGAGATGCTGTAATCGAGCAAAGTAATCTGGGTGATGAAGACGGGTTGAATTTTATCCCAACGGATAAACACACTCTACAATCAAAGAAGTATGAAAACATGTTCGTGATTGGTGATGCAACGAATGTTCCGGCATCAAAGGCTGGTTCAGTAGCACACTTTGAAGCTGAGATTCTAACAGAAAATATTTTGAGTTATATCATCAATGAACCGCTTCTTCACAAGTTCGATGGTCATGCCAACTGTTTTATTGAAACAGGGTATGGTAAAGGTACTTTGATTGACTTTAACTATGAGACCGAGCCATTGCCTGGGAAGTTTCCCTTTGCAGTAATTGGTCCAATGGATTTATTGAAGGTAACCCGAGCAAATCATTATGGTAAGCTTGCTTTCAAATGGGTGTATTGGCACATGCTACTCACAGGAAAAAAATTGCCTGTAAGTACGAACATGTCAATGACTGGAAAACTTGTAGAAACTAATTAATTATCTAAACAACCATTAAAACACTAACTGTATGGAAACGCTAACTTATAACGGAACTCAAATTGATGTAAATGCCGAAGGATATTTAAAAGATATGAAGCAATGGACTCCGGAATTAGCCATTGAAATGGCGGCTCAGGAGGATATTACATTAACCAACAAACACTTTGATGTATTAAACTGGTTACGTGCCAAACAAGCAGAGGGAACACCACTGAGCATACGTAAAGTGGGTAATTCTGGTATTGTTGATATCAAGCAGTTTTATGCACTCTTTCCTGGTGGACCACTCAAAGTCTCCAGCAAAATTGCAGGTATTCCTAAACCAGCAAGCTGCATTTAATATCTATTAACCTTAAACTCTATTAGCCATGCAAGATGTACTCGAAAGAACAGCCACCAAAGAAGCTGCGGTGGTTGATAAAAATAAAGGTAAAGTAAAAAAAGTATTGGTGATATGCTCCAAGGGTAAACTAGAAGATGTGTATGCCGCTTTAGTAATGGCAAATGGCGCTTTGATGGAAGGTATACAAGCAAAAATGTTTTTTACCTTTTTTGGCCTTGAAGCGATAACAAAAAAAAGTGCCGATCACTTACATACAGCTACTGTGGGTAATCCGGCTTTTATGCCAGGCATGCCAACGGTGGTTGCCGGGTTGCCAGGGTTCGAAGCTTTTGCATCCTATATGATGAAAAAAGAAATGGATAAACTGGACATGCCACACGTTACCGAATTTTTACAAATGATTGACGCTGGTGGTGGTGAGATTTATGCCTGCAAATTAGCAGCGGACATGTTCCATTTAAAGAAGGAAGATTTTGTAGATGAAGTGAAAGACATCATCACAGTGGGGGATATGTATGCGCTTGCTGAAGGAGAAGGCACTCAGATAATATTTGTTTGATTTTGGATTGGTAAAGTCGTCAGGGTTTTTCTCTGGCGACTTTTTTACTGATTCATTAAACTCATCGTTCGCTCAGGGCCAATAGTACAGAATGAGTAAATCATTTCAGCAGCTTTATCCATATAGGCAGGGAGTTCAGTAAGTTCTTGTTGTAAAAAGTTACTAAGCACATAATCGACTTGTTGCCCTTTGTTGAATTCGCTACCAATGCCAAATCGCAAACGGGAGTAATCTTGTCCACCCAGTAGTAACTCAATATTTTTAAGACCATTATGTCCGGCTGCACTTCCTTTCGTGCGCATACGCAGCGTGCCAAAGGGCAATGCCAAATCATCCACTACCACCAACAGATTTTCTTTTGGAATTTTTAGTTCGTGCAACCAGTAGGAAATTGCTTTGCCACTGAGGTTCATGAACGTGTTGGGTTTAATCAAGTGCAATTGTTTGCCTTTATATTTTATCTCGGCTTTGTCGGCAAGACGGGTGGTAGTAAAATCAACTTTATGGGTATCTGCTATTCGATCAAGAACCAGAAATCCAACGTTATGGCGAGTGAGTTCATACTCAGACCCTATATTTCCTAAACCGGCAATCAGAAATTTCATTTCAATGGCAAGATACAAATTGAGGTAAACAAAAAATCCCAGCTTGTATTAGCAAGCATGGGATTTTTTATATTGGAAAAACGAATACTATTTTTTCTTTTCGTCTTTTTTGGCAGCCGGAGCAGCACCTGCAGCCGGAGCAGCAGCACCCGCAGCCGGAACGGCAGCACCTGCAGCTGGAGTTGCAGCGGCAGCAGTCTCCTCAGCCAACTTAGCAGCACGAGGCACTTCTACCACAGCGATAGAAACGTTCTTCTTATCAACAAACTCAAGGTTTTCAATTTTCAAGTCACCCACTTTAACAGAGTGATGAAAATCTAGTTCTGAACAATCCACATCAATGTGGTCAGGCATAAATTTCGGGAATGCTAATACTTTTAAAGAAGCACGCTTGCGCACCAACGCTCCACCTTTAGCTACACCTGGTGATTGACCTACCAAACGGGTTGGAATGTCCATTTTAATTTTACGGTCGTCACTGATTTTCAAAAAGTCAACGTGCAAAATCAATTCACTTACCGGGTGAAATTGAACTTCTTGCATGATAGCCTGGCACTCTTCACCTTCAATGTTCAAATGAACAAAGTGAGCTTCGTTGGTGTAAATTAAATCGCGGAATAGAATAACAGGTGCATGGAAATGCACTTGCTCATTGCCTCCGTAAAGTACGCATGGTACGTTTCCTTCTTCACGGGTTTTCTGAGAGTCATTCTTGCCGAGATTTGCTCTTCGATACCCTATAATCTCGATGGTTTTCATAATTAAATTGTTTTATGGTTAAAATTATACTAGAAATTACAAACGAATAAATAAGGAGCTGATCGACTCATGATCATGAATCTTGCGAATCGCTTTCGCAAACAGATCCGAAACACTTAATACTTTTATTTTGGGCGATTCTTGTTTTAGTGGAATGGTATCAGATACTACCAATTCTTCTAATACAGAGTTTTCAATATTTTCATACGCATTGCCCGAAAGAACTGCGTGGGTACAAATAGCCCGAACGGTAGTAGCGCCCTTTTCTTTTAGCATGGCTGCTGCTTTACAAATAGTACCAGCTGTATCTACTAAATCATCAACGAGAACTACATCTTTACCTTCTACATCACCAATCAATCGCATCGACTCAATTTTATTGGCTTCTTTACGATACTTATCGCATACGGCTAAATCTGACCCAAAAAACTTGGCAAAACTTCGTGCTCTTTTAATTCCGCCAACATCGGGGCTGGCAAACATTAAATTTTTAAGCTTTAACGATTTTAAGTAAGGAACAAAAATGTAATTGCCGTCCAGGTGATCCACCGGAATATCAAAAAAGCCCTGAATTTGATCTGCGTGTAAATCACAAGTCATAATTCTATGAGCCCCGGCAGCTGAAAGGAGGTTGGCAATAAGTTTGGCTCCAATGGCTACCCGTGGTTTATCCTTTCTGTCTTGGCGGGCATACCCAAAATAGGGGATAATTACGTTTACATTAGCTGCGCTTGCTCGTTTAGATGCATCAATCATCAACAGCAACTCTAAGAAGTTATCGGCAGGAGCAAATGTTGATTGAACTATAAATACATCGTGACCGCGGACTGATTCGCCAATGAACGGTGACATCTCTCCATCGCTAAACTGCTGATAATTAACAGTTCCCAGAGGTTCGCCATAAGCATGCGCAATTCTCTCAGCCAGGTAGGTTGTTGCTCGTCCCGAAAAGATTTTTACTGCCATGCTGTTGTTTTTAAGTAAGAATCCTCCTGATGGCGATCAGGAGGATTCCTGGTTGTCCTACTAGGATTCGAACCTAGAAAGGCAGAATCAAAATCTGCAGTGTTACCATTACACCATAGGACAGTGTTCAACCCTAATTTTAGGACTGCAAAGGTAGAATTAATTTCGAAATTGGAAAAGTGGATTTTAACTGTTTTTCAACCTTATTAAGGGTTTTTACCTCTTAATCAAGCTCATCTTGGGCACTTGCTGTGCTGCCCTCAGAAAATCCTTCGGCCATAAACCGGTATTTATCTAAAATGGAGATAACCGCATTTCTTAAGTGACGCTCATTGTTAAAGTTGATGCTGCCATATAGGGTTGTTGCATACCCCTGCCAGATAGATCTGTTTTGTCGTCTGTCAAAAAATTGAATCAATAAAGTACCTGTTTTGAGGTTTAGCTTATGCGGATCATAATCAAGGTCTTCTTTTTGGCTTTTTACCCATTCTTCAATATCAGGCTGATTATAACCATTGAAACGAAGACTATCATTAAACATTTTAAACCCAATAATTAGATGAGGACGGGTATCTGTTTGCCTGTACCCCAAAAACTTCATTCGCGACACAATTGACTTCTCAACAATTTCATTAACCATGGTGGTATCATTTATCCCCACAGGCCTCATCATTTCAAATGTTTTATATTTTTTGAAATTGCCTCTATAACTATAATCATATTCAACCGGCAGTTCTTTATAACCAAGGCACGAGGCGAACAGCACTAAAATCAACATTGGCATGTAAAGTTTTCTCATAGGTGTAGGTTTGAATTAATAACAAAAGGTAGAAGTTTTTGTTGCCGGAAACAAGCGCGATAATTTCTTTCTAATAAGATATAGATCAAATTGGCAGAAGGTTTCATCCCTAAAGTTGAGACAATTAACTCTTTCCCTTATTTTCAGGGAAAAATTCATGTTTTTAATTTTTCATTAATGACTTCAAAATACGAACAAACAGTAGGGGCGCGCTATCACATGTACAATAGCCTTTTTCTAAATCTCCCTTTTCAGGATATTTCACGAACAGGAACATTATTGCCACTGTTGCAACAGTATTGTGAAGAAGGTTTTGAAAAAGGTGAACCTGCATCGGATATTCTTCAACAGTTTTTTAATGACCTGGCACCTCAAGCAACCCATGAAGAACAGTTCGGACTCCTTTTTAAGTTTATTCAATATGTTGAACGGCAGATTGCTTTGTTTGACTCGATAGAAGATTCTTCATTTGAACAGATAAACAATACAACAGGAAGAGGAACGATAGCTTCTTTGCTTCAACGAACTAAATTCGATCGAAAGCAAAAAGATTTAAAAAAACGTCTTGAGGATTTTAGTCTAAGGACAGTTCTCACAGCTCACCCAACTCAATTTTATCCAGGTCCTGTGTTAGGTATTCTAACTGATTTGGAAAAATCAATTCGCGAACATGATCTTGCTCAAATAAACTTGCTGCTAAAGCAACTTGGTAAAACTGGCTTTATCAATCGTGATAAACCATCACCTTTTGATGAAGCATTAAGCTTATGCTGGTACCTTGAAAATACCTTTTACCATGCAATACCGGAGATTGTGCAGACTTTATGCACTGAGTTAGAAATCCCGTTAGCAGAATGGAATAATGATAGGCTAATTGTAATTGGTTTTTGGCCTGGGGGCGACCGGGATGGCAATCCCTATGTTAACAGCAACATCACTTGTCAGGTAGCAGCTCACCTGCAAGCAAGTCTTTTAAAATGTTATTATCGGGACCTTCGCACATTGCGCAGACGATTAACTTTTCATGGGGTAGACAAACTAATTATTGGAATAGAAAGAAAGATTTATCATTGGGCTTATGGA
This sequence comes from Cyclobacteriaceae bacterium, assembly GCA_041742535.1. GTDB lineage: Bacteria > Bacteroidota > Bacteroidia > Cytophagales > Cyclobacteriaceae > ELB16-189. Next base: position 99,018 of record JBGSIM010000010.1, read on the forward strand.
ACGGAAAGAGGTTATGCGCATGCGGAAGAACTTGTAGCAGATTTAATGCAAACACGAAAGAAACTGATCGATGATCATGACGGTCTCTTTTTGGATATGCTTGATATCTTTATTCTTAAGGTTAAGATGTTTGGTTTCCATTTTGCCTGCCTTGATATCCGACAAGATAGCCGTAAACATGATTTTGTCTGGACTAATATTTTAAATGAAGGTTCAAAAAGTGGAAAAACCATTTCATCAGTTGAATTTGAAAAGCTCACTGACAAAGAACAGATTAAATACCTGCTTTCATTAAAGATAAATCTCAGTGAGTTTACTTTTGAAGACGCGTTTGTCAATGAAACGCTTGATAGTATTCGCGCCATTGCTACTATCCAAAAAAATAATGGTAAGGAAGGTTGTCATCGCTACACAATAAGTAATTGCCAAAGCGCTGTTCATGTAATCGAAATTTTTGTGCTGGGCAGATTGCTTCTTGGAACTCCAAAAGGATTAGAGTTGGATGTTGTGCCTCTTTTTGAAACCATTGATGATCTGGCTCATGCACAAGACATCATGGATGAACTTTATAGCATTCCGGAGTATAGAAAGCATCTTGATTCGAGAGAAGCAAACCAAACTATTATGTTAGGCTTTTCGGATGGAACAAAAGATGGTGGCTATCTAAGAGCCAATTGGTCTATCTTTAGAGCAAAAGAAAATCTTACCAATATTTCGCGCAAGCATGGATTGAAAGCAATATTTTTTGATGGCCGTGGAGGCCCTCCAGCCCGTGGTGGTGGTAACACGCACGATTTCTATGCCTCCTTAGGTGAGACAATAGAAAATGAAGAAGTACAAATCACCATTCAAGGACAAACCATCAGTTCTAATTTTGGTAAGGTCGCTTCGTGTAAATATAATTTAGAACAACTACTTTCGGCTGGATTAGAAGGAGCTGTTTTTAAAAATCCAGAGAATCAGTTATCAAATGATCAGAAGGAAATATTAGATGAACTTGCTGAGAGCGGGTATCAATCGTACTTGGGATTAAAGCATCATCCTCGCTTTGTTCCATACCTGGAAAATGTAACACCACTCTCATTTTTTGGCGATACTAATATTGGTTCACGCCCAGTTAAGAGAAGTTCAACGGAAGGGTTGAAGTTTGAAGACTTGAGGGCTATTCCGTTTGTTGGCTCATGGGCCATGATGAAACAAAATATTCCTGGCTTTTATGGAGTTGGCTCTGCCTTGAAAAGTATGTCTGACAAAAATGGTGCTGGCAAATTGAAAGCATTTTATCAGGAGTCGCTTTTCTTTCGCACGTTGTTGGGAAATAGTATGATGTCGCTTACCAAAACAAATTACCGGGCGACAACCTATCTTAAAGACGATCCCGAGTTTGGTCAGTTTTGGGAAATGATGTTTGCTGAGTTTGAATTATCAAGCAAACAAGTGCTGCAAGTTTCTGGATTGAAAGAGTTGATGGATAGTAATCCTGTGCAACGTGATTCTGTAAGATTGCGTGAGCGGATTGTGCTCCCGCTTATCGCGATTCAACAATTTGCGTTAGTGAATTTGCGTCATCAAACAGAGAAGAATAAAATCTACGAAAATCGCTATCGTAAACTAATCATTCGATGCATGTTTGGAATAATCAACGCAGCTAGGAATTCAGCTTAGAAATTTTTAATAAAAATTAAAATTTAGATATGAAACCTTATAAGATTACGCAAATGACCTCATTGAAATTTTTTCTTATCATTTTCTTATTGATTTATCTCAATGCCGAGGCACAAAATAAGGGAGTGTTAAACACCGATCAGGGTAAAATTAAAATTGATAAACACATCTATGGCCATTTTTCAGAACACTTGGGCAGATGTATTTATGATGGATTTTATGTAGGCGAGTCGAATACTAAAATACCAAACAAACAAGGCGTTCGGCTTGATGTAGTTGATGCCTTGAAAAAACTGAAGATACCAAACTTGCGCTGGCCGGGTGGTTGCTTTGCAGATACCTATCATTGGAAAGATGGAGTAGGTCCAAAAGCAAATCGGCCAACCATTGTCAATACCTGGTGGGGTGGAGTCACAGAAGATAATAGTTTCGGCACGCATGACTTTTTAAACATGTGTGAGTTGCTTGGCGCTGAACCTTATTTATCAGGGAATGTAGGCAGTGGCACAGTTCAAGAATTAAGTGACTGGGTTCAGTATGTAAATTTTGAGGGTGTAAGTCCGATGTCGAAATGGAGGAAAGAGAATGGCCGTGAAGCAGCGTGGAATGTAAAGTATTGGGGAATAGGTAATGAAGCCTGGGGCTGTGGCGGTAATATGACTGCCGAGTATTATGCAAACATTTATCGACAGTATGCTACGTTCATGACAAGCACTGAAAAAGTAAAACCATTCAGAATAGCTTCTGGGGCAAGTTCGTCAGACTATCATTGGACCGAAGTGGTAATGCGTGACATCCCGCATAACATGCTGGAAGGGATTGCACTTCACCATTATTCAGTAATTGATTGGGGTAAAAAAGGATCGGCTGCTGATTTTACGGAGCAACAATATTTTCAAACGATGCAGCGCGCGTTAGAGATGGAAGAGTTGATTACAAAGCATTCAACCATCATGGATAAATACGATCCAAAAAAGAAAGTTGCCTTGGTGGTGGATGAATGGGGTGGGTGGTATGATGTGGAGACGGGTACTAATCCTGGATTTCTGTACCAACAAAATACAATGCGTGATGCCATACTTGCCGGAGCAACCTTGAATATTTTTCATAACCACAGTGATCGCGTGCGTATGGCTAACCTGGCACAAACCGTGAACGTCCTTCAAGCAGTTGTGTTAACCAAAGAGGAGAAAATGATTGTTACACCTACTTATCATGTAATGGAAATGTATAATGTACATCAGGATGCAACACTAATCCCATTTGATTTCACAACAACTGATTTCTCATTTGGAACTGAGAAGCTACCTGCAGTTTCTGTCTCTGCATCGAAAGATAATGCAGGGTTAACGCATGTGTCGCTGGTGAATGTGGATCCAAAGAATATTCAGGAAGTTACGATTGATGTTCGTGGTGGAAAGTTTAGTTCTGTAACCGGAAGAATATTAAACAGTCCTAAACTTCAGGATCATAACACGTTTGAAAAACCAGATTTTATTAAACCTGCATCCTTTAAGCAGGCGTCACTATCTGCAAATACATTAAAGGTTACTCTGCCCGCTCATTCTGTTGTGGTGCTTGAGCTTCGATAAAACAAAAAGAGTTTCCATCATTAAAAGATGGAGACTCTTCATTCAATTTTACTAATCTTTAATTGGAAAGTTGAAAAGTAATAGGAACGCTATAATTAGCGTCAACTGCCTTTCCATGTTGTGTTCCTGCAACCCAGTTAGGCATAGCAGTTACTACACGAATTGCTTCAGCTTTTAATGATTCATCCATTTCATCATTTGTAACTTCAGTGGCTACCACCTGGCGTATCGCACCTTTTTCATCAACTATAAAATCAACAAATACAGTTCCCTCAACGCCATTCTTTTGTGCAATTTCTGGATAGGTAAGATTATCGCGTAAGTAAGCCATCATTTCTTTATCGCCACCCACATAAGTTGGGTCAACTTCTGCTTTATTATAAATTATTTTTCCTGAAGCATCTTTATAAGTAAGTGATGCATTAGCTTTTTCAATTGCCGCAAGCCTGCGTTGTTCTAGTTTTTCAACTCTGGCAGCTTCAATTTTTTCTCTTTTGGCCACGCGAGCTTCTTGAGCATTGGCTTCACTGGTTGCTTCCATTTCAGTAGCATCGGAATTTTCTTCTGCTTTAGGTCCGCAGCTTTGTAATAAAACAAAGGCGAACACCAACATCAAAAGAGGTGAGTTCTTTTTCATAAGGTTTGTATTAGTTTAAATATGACAGACATGGCAGAATTATCATGCCATCAATAAAGAACTCGAACAGACACGCAGACCGTGAATATTCAATAGGTTCGGGCATTTATTTCCTCAAACTATGGGAATGGGAGATTCCCATAGTTTGAGGTAGGTTAATGTTGAGTTAGGATTTCGTTTTACTCTTTACCCATTCTCTGGCATTGACAAAGGCTTCAATCCAAGGGCCAATTTCATCCGACTTGCGTTGTGTCGGATAATAGCCCCAGTTCCACGGAAAGAGTGAACGCTCAATATGAGGCATGATAGCAAGATGTCTTCCATCGGTAGAAGAAAGAGCAGCTACTGAAAAATCCGAATCATTTGGGTTGCCTGGATATTCCGGATAAGTATACGTTGCCGCAACTTGATACTCCTTATGATTCTTCAAATCAAATCGTCCTTCACCATGGGCTACCCACGCACCTAATCGGGCGCCCTCATAACTTTTTAGCAGCACTGTATTATTTTTTGGAATGGTTAGATTCACAAATATGGATTCAAATTTACCTGAACCATTGTGATGCATTTTAGGATGGTTGGCCATATCAAGATCACGATACACCAATCCTAACTCCATCATTAACTGACAACCATTACAAACTCCCAGACTTAACGTATTATCTCGCTTATAAAAATTATCGAGCGCTGCTTTTGCTTTTGGATTATAGAGAAACGCACCAGCCCAACCTTTGGCAGAGCCCAACACATCTGAATTTGAGAATCCACCAACAAACACGATCATGTTTACTTCGGTCAAATCTTCACGACCAGTCATTAGATCGGTCATGTGAACATCCTTAACATCGAAGCCGGCTAAGTAAAGTGCATACGCCATTTCACGATCACCATTCACACCCTTCTCACGAATGATGGCAGCTTTTATTCCGGTAGGAGTTCTTCGTTTAGGATCGATACCATAGGTTGAGAACTTACCATCAAACTTTGGTTGGAAGTTATATTCCAGTACTTGCTTAAAGAGATTTTCTTTTCTCTGTTCCGCATGACCTTTTGTTCGTTGAAGTTTATCTAACAGGTAGGAGGTGTGAAACCATGTTGCTCTATAATTGTCAATTGTCAATTGTAAATTGTCAATTAACAAAACTCTACCCGCGTCTACCTTTCCAATTACTTTAAAGTCAATTTTGTTATCCGTTAATATTTTTTCAACGCGCACTGATTCTGAAATCTGAATGACAACACCAGGATTTTCGCTAAACAATACTTTTATCAAATCATCACCTAACTCTTTTACATCCGATGACAAGCCGATGTTAGGAGTAGGAAAGCACATTTCTAGTAACGTAGTAATTAAACCACCCGATGAAATATCGTGACCAGCTAAAACAAGATTTTGATTTATTAATTCTTGAACAGTACCAAAAGCTTGAACGAAATAGGCATCGTCTTTAATAGTAGGAGTTTCTGTTCCCATTTGATTCACAACTTGAGCGAAACTGCTTCCCCCAAGTGTTAACTTGTCTTTTGAGAAATCGATGTAAATCAATTTCGAACCAATAATAGGTTCGAGATTAGGGGAAACGGTTTTACGAATGTCACTTACTTCAGCTACAGCCGAAATGATAACTGTACCCGGAGAAAGCACAACTTCACCATTCGGATATTTCTGCGTCATTGAAAGCGAATCCTTTCCGGTTGGGATGTTGATTCCGAGATTACATGCAAAATCACTTACTGCTTCAACGGCTGAATACAATCTTGCATTCTCACCCGCATTTTTTGCAGGCCACATCCAATTCGCGCTAAGCGAAACTCCTTTTAGTCCGTAAGTAAGAGGAGCCCAGATAATATTGAGCAACGATTCAGCAATTGCTAGCTTACTTCCCGAAGCAGCATTCACCAAAGCTGCACCGGGTGCATGACCAATTCCCGTTGCAATTCCTTTATTGCTTGTAAAATCCAGCGCCATCACGGAAACATTATTCAGAGGAAGCTGAATAGGGCCGCAGGTCTGTTGTGTTGCAACGCGACCTGTTACCGAGCGATCCACTTTGTTAGTCAACCAGTCTTTACAGGCTACAGCTTCTAATTGTAAAACCTGTTCCAGGTATGAAACTAGTTTAGAAGAATCGTAACTAATGGCATCAAATTTATCTTTTGATGTTGAGTCTTGTAAAATTGTTTTTGGTGAAGAACCAAACAGAGCACTCATTGCCAACTCTACCGGCTTTGTATTTTTCTTATTGTTAACAAATTTAAATTGATGATCGCCAGTAGCCGTGCCAACAACATATAAGGGAGCGCGTTCACGCTCTGCGGCAGCTTTAAAAGTAGCTACATGCTTTTCGTTAATAGCAACACCCATTCGCTCCTGCGATTCGTTGCTGATGATTTCTTTATCGGATAGGGTTGGATCGCCAATAGGAAGTTGATCAATCTCGATTGTGCCACCCGTTTCTTCCAGTAATTCCGAAAAACAATTTAGGTGGCCGCCAGCTCCATGATCGTGAATAGAAACAATCGGGTTTTCACTCGACTCAACCATCGCACGAATGGCATTCATCACCCGCTTTTGCATTTCAGGGTTTGAACGTTGCACTGCATTTAGTTCCAACGCATTGGCAAACTCACCTGTAGTAACTGACGACACTGCTGCACCGCCCATTCCAATACGGTAATTATCACCGCCCAACAAAATAATTTTATCACCTGCTTTAAGATGTTCTTTCTTGCTGTCTTTTTCTTTTCCGTAACCAACGCCACCGGCCAGCATAATCACTTTATCAAACCCAAACTTTTTATCGTTTTCAAAATGTTCGAATGTTAAAACACTTCCACCAATGAGGGGTTGACCAAACTTGTTTCCAAAATCGCTGGCACCATCCGAAGCTTTAATTAAAATTTCAGCAGGAGTTTGATATAACCAGTTGCGGGCTTCAAACTTTTTCTCCCAAGGCCGTCCATTTTCTAATCTTGGATAGGACGTAATATAAACAGCAGTTCCGGACAACGGCAAAGAACCTTTACCACCAGCAAGGCGATCGCGTATTTCGCCACCACCACCCGTAGCCGCACCATTGAAGGGTTCAACCGTAGTTGGGAAGTTATGTGTCTCCGCTTTAAGCGAGATTACAGAATCGAAATCTTCAATTTTAAAATAATCGGGAATGTCACCTCGCGTAGGAGCAAACTGTTCTACTGAAGGACCTTTGATGAAGGCAACATTATCTTTATAAGCTGAGACAATGTAATTCGGATTTTCTTTAGAGGTCTTTTTGATTAATTGAAAAAGTGTGGATTCTTTTTCTACACCATCAATAATAAAAGTGCCATTAAAGATTTTATGACGGCAGTGCTCACTATTTACCTGCGAGAAACCGAACACTTCGCTATCGGTTAACTTGCGACCAAGCTTCCAACTAACATCATTTAGGTAATCAATTTCTTCTTGACTTAATGCAAGCCCTTCTTTTTCACTAAAGGATTTGATATCCTCAATTTCAAAAATAGGCTCGGGTGCATGATGGATTGTAAAAATCTCCTGATCGAGCTCGGTATACAATCGTTGAAGCATGCGATCGTGAGTTGCCGATGCATTGCCGACTTCAAAAAATTCTTCAATTCTGACAATGCCTTTGATACCCATGGTTTGGGTAATCTCCACAGCATTTGTGCTCCAAGGGGTGATCATTTCTTTCCTCGGTCCTATGAAATAGCCACTAATCGATTTTGATTCCAACGCTTTTGCACCGCCAAAAAGCCAAATCAATTTTTCATAGTCTTGAGTATCAAAAGGTTGAGCGTATTCTACCGCGTAAAGGGTAGTATCAGGAGCCCGAAAGAAAACAATCATAGTGGCGAACGTAAGCACAAAAATAGGAACCTTTTCAGGGATTCCATGGAGATATTGAGGTAGTTTTTGAATTGATATAGTAATTTGTGAATACATCCTGCTTAAGTGGAGTGTAACTGTGTTGAACGAAATTTATACCTTTGCAATTAATGAGTACATCGGGTAATTTTTTGCGAATTATAAGGCAAAATCCTATTAGCAAAGTTTTATTTTTTGCACTTGCACTTTATTTACTAAATAGTAGCGTTGATTTTCAAGATCAGCGAATTGCTCATGACAAAGAGGATGTATCCATTAATGAGATTGAGAGCTTTGCAGAATTGATCGTAGAAGAAATAGTTTGTATCGATAATTTTTTTGAAGAGCAATCTGAATCGGAAACCGAACCAACCACAAAGGGAACAAATACGATAAGCTATCTCATGCCGGATTCTTTGATTTTACCAATCAGATCTGTCGATATAGTAAGATGTTCCCATCCCAATATTTTAGTATTTCATTATCCCGCTGATTTCAGTATTCTAACACCTCCGCCCCAGCGCGCTTAGTCCTTTATTCTTACAGGATTATTTTTTCATTAACGCTTAATACATTATGTCGCGGAGATATAAAATCAATGTCATTTTTCTGATTGTCATACTAATGCTGGCTGCACTGGCTGCTCTTAGTTCGTGGTATAGCAGTTAAATCATTCAGTTACTATTCCTTTAAATTCTTAGGTATCAACATACCTCACTATTATTCCTATGCAAAAATTCTGGATCATATTATCATGTACTATCAGTGTCTGCATCTATGGGAAGGCGCAGGAACTTGATTCCCTAAAGTCTATTAACCGTGAGTTAGATAGTCTTTACATTCTCGAAGTTCAAGATCAAACGATTATTGACAAGGTATTGCACGCTGAACCACTTTATATTGATCTAATCCGTGACCTGGGCGCGCGCAAAGGCGAACGGGAATGGAATTTTGGGTTAGGCTTAATTGACAATTTACGGTTTGATACGTATCAGGCGTTGGTTGAATATGAATGGGCCCCAGTTAATCGATTGGGGCTCGAGATTGAAGTTCCGTTTACTATTGTAGCACCTTACAAAAATATTGCAGTCGATTCTTTTCCATCAAGCCGTATGGAAAGTCTTAAACTTGCGGGGCAATGGTCTTTCTTTGTTTCTGAAAAGCATAAGACCTCAATGGCCTTAGGGTATATTAATGAACTTGAGTTTTCAGACTTTAAGGAATTTGGTAATCCATTGTTCAAAGGCAATGTTTACAATCCTTTTTTTGTTGTCGCAAAACGATGGGGTAATAATTATCATACGCTAATTTATACAGGTCCAAGAATAGAACGAGAATTTGAAAAGAAGAAGTGGTATGCCGAGTACGATATCAATACAAGTTTACATTATATGATTTCGGGTACACGGAACTTCATAGGTGTTGAAATAAATAAAACAATTATTGAAAGTAACTGGGATGTGGTTATACGACCTCAAATGCGAGTAGGTATTGCACCTAATTTCTTAATCGGAATTTTAGGTGGAATTCCCATCAATCGCGACAACCAACGGTTCAGTATGTTTGTTAGGCTGATCTGGGAACCTGGCAACCTTAAACATTAATCAAAGCTTCTATCAATGAGAAAACATCCAGCTTAAAAAATCGGGTTCAGCAAAGGCATTGTCCCAACTGTTGTGATTGACTCCTGGATATTCTTTATAAAAGACATTTACCTTGAGGGATTCAAGTTTTTTTACCATCTGCCGCGATTCATTTACACCCACAACCGCATCCGCATCGCCATGAAAAACTCGAAATGGAATTTTCTTTACTCGCTTATCATATAGGCTGGTATCACCACCACCACAAATCGGAACTGCAGCCGAAAATAATTTTGGGTATCGATACACTGCTTCAAATGTTCCCATACCGCCCATCGACAAACCGGTTATGTAGATTCGCTTTTTATCAACACCTTCTTCGTTGCTGAGTTTTTGAACGAGGTCAATCGCGTTTTTTAAGGGAGGTGTGACTGGTCTTGTATAATCGAAGCCAAGTGTTATGGGTGAAGTACTTCTGTCTAAGTTCACACTTGCCCAATAACTATCCGTAGGACATTGGGGCACAATAACGATAGCTGGAAAATTATCCCTGTTTTCATCCGTAAGAAAAAGCTTCGCACCATGAGCCAATTGTTTTTCATTATCATTTCCACGTTCGCCACCACCGTGCAGCAAAAGGACAAGTGGGTACTTTTTTGATTGATCATAATTCTTTGGGTACAAGATGCGATAGGGCAGTTGCTCACCGGATGGAGATGTATAGATTTCTTTGTTATAAAGAGTAAGATCTTGTGATTTGAGGTCTACAAAAACCAACAACAAGAGCACTAGAAGTAAAAAGATACGCATTTTTGGAATGAGTTAGATACTAAAAAACTAAGCCCTCTGAAGAGGGCTTAGTTAAATTGGTAAATTACTTACCTGCTTTTTTTGCTTTTTTCTCAGCCCGCTTTTCTTTCAATGTTTTGAGGGGCTTTTTCTTGTCTGCTTTTTTTACGTCCATTCCTTTTGACATAGCTGTAGAGTTTTAGTGAGATAAAAGTAATAAAATTTTAAAAAAATATACTGATCGATAAGCCGAAATTACAAACTCACTCAATTATTTAAAGCGCCATCATCTACCCAGCAAGCAATTAACTGAATTTGGTCTGCTGTCAGCGTGCCATCAAAAGGCATTGACTTATTTACAACCCTCGTTTTTATTTGAGCTGCATTGGCCTTAACTACATCAAACTTCGAGAGGTCTATTCTGCCCGTGCCATTTACATGACAACCGGACTTTGCGCAGGATACATCAACAATGGGTTTAATTTGATTCGCCCAACTTATGCCTGTGTTTGCTCGGGGTACACTTGCAGTAAATGTATAGCTGCAGTTCTTTGCATCGCGTACAAAAACGGAATATGAGCCGTCACTAAGATTAGTAAAAACGGAATCACTTGAACTTATTCCATTGTTGATTCTAAACGTAAAGGGAACATCGCCACCTTTTGGCCTTATCTTTAGAGAACCATTTGGGGGCAGGCACATTGAATTTTGAGTAGCGATTGCAATGGCCGTAAGGGTAGTTTCAAAATTGGTTATCTCTACCTGTAATGTATCTGAGCATTTCTTAGAATCAAGAACCACTATTGAATAGATACCAGCTGAGAGCGATTTAAAGATTGGACTTGATTGTTCGGACTTGCCACTTAACGCAAAAGAATAGGATGGAGAACCGCCTTCGGCAAGAACTTCAATTTCACCATTATTAAAGGCACAGGATAAGAGATCTTTTTTCTGAACGAGAGAAATCTGTAAAGTACTCTTTGAACAGTCTACTTCTGGGTCTTGATCATTGCTGCTGCACGAGATCAAGACTGTAAAAACAACTAGTGTAATCTTCTTTAGATGTGACACCTCTTTTCTTTGAAATTATATCCGAGTCTGCAAATATAGGTAAGCGTTAACCATTGAAGTTGTTATCAATGAAAAAGCATTTTAAGGATATTTGGACCTTAGGATTTACTTTGATCTCTTCTCTCTTGTCATCCCAGAAAGATTGCTCCATATTTGATCATTGAAAAATTACCTAAAGTAAATCCATTAGTTATGTCAAAGAATGATGGAAAGGCATTTAAACCTGAGAAACTGTTGGAACCTTTCAAGCCTGAGAACTTAATTCAGGCCTTAAAGAAACCAGACGAAATTCTACTAAAGAGTTTACGATCGCTTACCAATATTACAGGAAGTATTACCGGTATCAATTTTAATTTCTATTCGAAAATTAAGAGTGAGGCGAAAAGCAAAACGGAATTAACCTTTATTGGCCAAAAGAAAGTTGAGGAAGCGAAACTTCAACTGTTTACCTACAATGAAACTACGTGCAATGAAACCGACAAAGCAACCGACTTTGAATTAATTAACACAACAGATCATTCACATAATTATTGGCTTAATCTTCACGGCATTCATGATGTTGAGCTGATAGAGAATATTGGTAACGCGCTTTGCTTTGAGAGACTGACCGTGCGCCAGGTGGTGGATACTACGCAACGGCCAAAAGTGGATGACTATGATGATTACATCTTCTTTAGTATAAAGTCTATCCTTATTCGTGAAGATCATCAACTTCACATGGAACAACTCTCATTTGTACTAGGAAAAAATTACGTGGTTTCTTTTCAAGAGGAGAAGGGTGATCATTTTGATCACATCCGAAATAAAATGCGTGACAACCTGGGGTTGGTTAGAAAACGGGAATGTGATTTTCTTTTATTCCAACTACTGGATGCCATCCTCGACAACTATTTTGAAACGCTGGATTATATAAATCATGAGGTTGCCTTGCTTGAGCGTGAAACAATCACCAATCCAAAGCAATCCACTTTGCTAATTATTGAAAAGAATAAGAAGGACGTTGATAAAATCAAGAAGTCGCTGTCACCTTTTAAAGAAGCCTTGACAAACATTCTGAAAGATCGTACCCACTTCATTGCCAAAAGAAACCGTAAGTATTTCAGGGATTTAAAAAATAGTTGCACGAATGCTATTGAAGAGGCAAGTTCAACTTATACTGCCCTTGAAAGCTTAACGAACATTTATTTTTCGTCCTTGAGCCAAAAGATGAATGAAACCATGAAGGTACTTACCACGGTTGCTACCATCTTTATACCCTTAACGTTTATTGTTGGCGTGTATGGAATGAATTTTGAATTCATGCCGGAATTAGGTTGGCGCTATGGCTACTTTATTATCTGGGGAATTATGTTGGCTGTGTTGGGTGGAATGATCGTGTACTTCAAACGGAAGAAGTGGTTATAGGATATTCCTATTAAGGCTCAAAAACCCAATCGACCAACTTCTTTAATATTTTTTCACCTTTGTTAAAATAATCTTTACCCAATGCCCGACTATGCAGGTGTAACAACCTTAGTTGTGGAATGGATCTGGCAATGCAAGAGTTAAAACAAGACACATTCCTGAAGGAGAAGGACAAGTTGCTGGGATTTATTCGCAGTAGAGTGTCTACGGTGGAAGAGGCAGAGGATATCCTTCAGGATGTTTTTTATCAGTTTATCGCTGGGTTCAAAACCATTGAATCGCTGGATCGGGTGACGTCATGGCTTTATAGTGTTGCGCGTAATAAAATTATTGATCGCTACAGACGTGATGCATCGCGCCCCAAGCGCACCGATTTTGAATTGCTATCGAGCCGGGATGAAGATGTGCCCTTAACGCTGCAAGAAATTTTGCCAGACTTTGATAACACACCTGAGTCGGCCTTATTACGGGAAGCAATCTGGGATGAGATAACAGAAGCCCTTGCTGAACTTCCTTTTGAACAACGCCAGATATTTATTTGGAATGAAATGGAAGAAAAAAGCTTCCGTGAAATTTCAGAAGAAACAGGCGTTTCAATCAATACATTGCTTTCGCGAAAGCGGTATGCAATTTTAGCGTTACGAAAACGACTTCAAAATTTTTATGATGAAGTCACCGGAATTTGATTTTATAAAACATAAAAAATTGCTCTTATGGAAAGATCAGTGAGGATTGGAAAAATAGTGATGATGATCATAATCGGATTCTTCATCATGTTTGGGATTGTATTTGGAACCATGAAGCTATGGAACTGGCTGGTGCCTGAGTTATTTAATGGGCCATTCATAAATTTCTGGCAAGCGCTGGGACTGCTGGCATTGAGCAAGATTTTTCTCTGGAGCTTTGGTGGTAAATGCCATTGCAGCCATGGAAATCATGGTGGTGGTCCCTGGAAATATTATTGGAAGGATAAGTGGGGTAAGATGACTGCTGAAGATCGTGAAAAGTTTAAGCAGAAAATGAAGGATAAGTGGTGCTATACAGGAGAACCCACCGCAAGTGGTAATTCAGCCACTTCAAACGATTGAAGTCCTAACTCAGCAAAAAATCTTTAATCTTTTTTCAAAAACGCTGAACAATTACTAGAAAATGGCGTTGAAGGAAACTGTGGAAACTTTTGTAAAGTAAATAGTTTCCATAGTTTTGCACCCCAATATGGAAGAGTTTGAAACAAAAGAGAAGATTTTAGAAGGCACCGAGGCTCTTTTTATGAAGTACGGAATCCGGAGTGTTACTATGGATGACATAGCCAGACATTTGTCTGTTTCTAAAAAGACCTTGTACCAACACTTTGCTGATAAAGACGATCTGGTGTTTAAGATGTCGGAGATGTTTTTAGATAGAAATTTTGAACAATACAAACAGATTGAATCAAGTTCAAAAAATTCTATTGAGGAATTGAGCAGAATTTCGGTGTGCATGAAGCGAGACATGGAAAGTATGAATCCATCAATGTTGTTCGATTTGCAGAAGTATCATCCAAAGTCGTGGAACTTGTGGAGTGAGCACAAAGTGAAAATCATTAGCGAATCAGTTGTGCGCAATATTAAGCAGGGAATTGCTGAAGGTTTTTTTAGACCTGAGGTTAATCCTGAGATTATGGCAATAACACGTGTTATTTTAATTGAAGGAGCTTTTAATACACAAGAATTCCCTAAGGACAAGTTCAACTTCGTAGAAGTGCAAACTCAGATGTTTGAATTATTCGTTTACGGTCTTTGCACAGAGAAAGGCAGAAAACTATATCAGAAATATAAAGAACCAAATTACCAACCCTCAATATTATAACACATGAAGAACTTTTATTATCTAACTCTATGCATAGTTAGTCTGCTAGCGGTAGGTCAGGTTAGCGCACAACAATCATTCAACCTCGAACAATGCATAGATTATGCGCTAACAAATTCAATCAATGTTCAAAATTCAATTTTGGATCAAGAAATTGCGTCTGCCAAAGTAAAGGAGACCATTGGGTTAGGCCTTCCGCAAATTTCAGGCGAGGCTTCAGTTGTTCATAATCCCAAACTCTCAAGGTTCTTTACTACCTACACAGGTGCAGGTGGTTTCGTTGGCGATTTGTCGGGCGTACCTGGTATTCAGGTAGGCGATGTAATTGCTGCTGAAAACTTCTTTCAATTACAATCCAATGGCGGTGCAAGTATATCTGTTAACCAACTTATTTTTAACGGATCGTATTTAGTCGGCCTGCAAGCTTCAGCAGCCTATAAAGATTTAGCTGTTAAAACCGGCAATCAGACAAGGGAACATATCATACAGCAAGTGATGAAGGCTTACTATGGTGTGCTTATAAACAAAGAGCGGATTGGGCTTTTTGAAAATAATATTGCTCGCGTTGACACTTTACTTCGCAATACAAAAGCACAGTTTGAAAATGGTTTTGCTGAATCCATTGATGTAGATAGAATTCAGGTAACGCTTAATAATTTACAGGCCGAACAAAATAAATTCTTAAATCTGAATGAATTGGGTCTCGAATTATTAAAATTCCAGATGAACTATCCGATGAACCAAGCAATTAGCGTTGTTGGGGATATTAATGAAGTACAAGTAGATCCAAATCTCGAAAATTATAAAGTGGATTGGGATTATAAAGTTCGGCCTGATTACCAGGTATTGGAGACAAATCGCAAACTGCAAGAGTTAAATGTTAAGAATCAATATGCTGCATTTATGCCAACACTTAACGCGTTTGGATCCTATGGCTATTCTACACAATCGCCAAAGGTGGGTGGTTTGTTTAAAACCAACTCCATCATTAAAGATGAGGGCGGATTAGGTCCTGATAAATGGTACGATTATTCTCAAATAGGCATTAGATTGAATGTGCCCATCTTTTCAGGTATGCAGCGACATTATAAACTTCAGCAAGAGAGATTAACGTTGCAGCAAGTTGATAACAGTTTCAAGAGTTTACAGAATTCGATTGATCTTGAGATTAAGCAATCATCTCTTATGTTTGAGAATGCGATCGAAACACTCAAAACGCAAAGAGATAATATGGACCTGGCTAATCGAGTAGCGCAGGTTACTAAAATTAAATATCAGCAGGGTGTAGGATCAAACATCGAGGTGATTGACGCTGAAAATAGCCTGCGACAGGCGCAGACGAATTACTATAGCGCCATGTTTGATGCAATGGTTGCTAAAATTGATTTAGATAAAGCTTACGGTAAACTCCTAACAAGATAATTAATGAAACACCCCATCAATATGAAAAACAAATTAATACTAATCGCCCTCACATCAGTATTCGCGTGCACTCAATCAGCAGATGATGCAGAATCAAAGAAGAAAGAATTGGATGCAGCTCGCACTGAGTTAATCTCCTTACGCGAAAAGATTGGAACGCTTGAAAAGGAAATTACAGCACTTGATCCCTCCTTCGCAAGGAATAACAATGCAGTTCTTATCTCAACCTGGGAATTGGAAGAAACGCCTTTTGAACATTTTATGGATGTGCGTGGAGCAATGGAATCCAGAAAGAACGTAAGCTTAACTTCTGCCGTAGGCGGGAAAATTGAACGAGTTTTGGTAAGTGAAGGACAACAGGTTACAGCGGGTCAAACATTAGTTACCATTGAAGCTGACATTCTTCGAAATTCAATTGCAGAATTGAAAACCTCATTGGAACTAGCCACTACAATGTTCGATAAGCAAAAGAAATTGTGGGAACAGAAAATTGGAACTGAGGTTCAGTACTTACAAGCAAAAAATAATAAAGAATCTCTTGAGAACAAGCTAACTACAACGAAATCTCAACTTGACCAAACTATTGTTAAGGCTCCTTTTTCAGGAACTATTGATAGAGTTGATGCTTTGGTGGGTGAGATGGCTGCTCCTGGTTTGGGGTTGGTTAGAATGGTTAATTCTAATGACATGTATATTAAGACCGAAGTATCCGAACAGTTTATCGGAAAGTTGAAGCCAAACGATAAAGTAGAAGTTTTCTTCCCGGCATTTAATAAGAAAATCAAAAGCAATATTCTTTCAGTAGGTCAAGTAATCAACCCTGAGAACAGAACATTTCGTGTTGAAACAAGTTTTAATGGTGAAGTTCCCGCTAAGCCAAATCAAATTGTTGTGGTTTCCGTGCGTGATTATGTTAATCCAAAGGTATATACCGTGCCTACTAAATTGATTCAACGTGATAACGAGGGAGCCTTTGTTTTTGTGGTTGATCAAAAAGATAATCTATCGGTAGCCCGCAAGGTTTATGTAAAGCCGGGTTTATCTTTTAATGGCGTTACAGAGATATTAGAAGGATTTAATGGAAGCGAGAAAATTATTAATGAGGGGTATCGAGAAGTTACCGAAGGGGCTGAATTAAAAATTGCCACACATTCAGCAGAAGTAGCTAGTAAATAAATTTCATAATTCATCTACACTATGAGCGAATTAAAAAATACACCAGAGAGCAACCAGCAGTTTAAGGTTGACAAAGAATTTGGACTAACCACATTCTCGCTAAAGAATGGCACAATGGTTATGTTTCTGGCTGCCATGTTTGTGGTGATGGGTATCATTACCTATGTAGCCTTGCCAAAAGATAGCTATCCAGAAGTTAAACAGTCAATTGTTTACATAGGTACTGCCTATCCAGGAAACTCACCTGTGGATATGGAGAATCTGGTAACGAGACAAATAGAAAAGGAGATTAATTCTATATCGGAAGTAGATAACATAAAGTCAACCTCAGTTCAAGATTACTCAACAATCATTGTTGAGTTCGATCCTAAGACTACCATTGAGGAAGCACTCACCAAAGTGAAAGATGCGGTGGACAAAGCAAAACCTGAACTACCTGATGATTTGCCGAGTGATCCAAATGTTTTTGAAATCAACTTTTCAGAATTCCCGATCATGAACATTAACCTTTCGGGGAATTATCAATTACAAGAGCTAAAGAAGTTTGGCGAATACCTGGAAGATGAAATCGAAAAGATTTCTGAAATCTCTAAGGTTGAAATTCGTGGTATTGATGATAAAGAGGTAAAGATCAATGTTGATCCATATGAATTGGAAGCTCGCAAACTTAATTTCTCCGATATTGAGAATGCAGTAAGTGCTGAAAATATCACCATGTCAGGTGGTAATATTTTAGATGCCGGTGTCCGAAGAACACTTCGTGTGGTTGGTGAATTTACTTCACCAAAAGATATGGAGAATATTGTCATTAAGCATGAGAAGGGAAACATTGTTTATTTGAAAGATGTAGCAACTATTGACTTTGATTATGTTGAAAAGCAAAGCTATGCTCGTCTGCGAAAGCAGCCCGTTGTAATGGTTGATGTTGTTAAGCGAAGCGGTACAAACTTATTGATAGCCACTGATCAGATAAAAGTAATTCTTGAAAAGGCTAAAAATGAAGTATTTCCAAAGGATCTTAATGTTACCATAACTAATGATCAATCTTCGATCACTAAAGAAATGGTTAGTAGTTTGGAGAATAACATCATCTCGGGTGTGATTGTTGTTGTTATAATCCTGCTTCTTTTCATAGGTACGCGTAATGCGCTTTTTGTGGGTATGGCGATTCCGCTTTCGATGTTCATCACATTTATTGTGTTAAGTGCATTAGGCATGAATATTAACATGATGGTGTTGTTTGGATTAATCATGGCACTTGGTATGCTGGTGGATAACGGTATTGTTGTTGTGGAAAACATCTATCGACTGCGTTCAGAAGGTTACGCCATGTGGGATGCAACTCGCCAAGGAGTAGGTGAGGTAGCTGTTCCGATTATTTCATCTACCGCTACAACATTAGCTGCGTTTATTCCCCTCATGTTATGGCCTGGCTTGATGGGTCAGTTTATGAAGTATCTGCCTATCACATTAATTATTTCATTGAGTGCTTCCTTATTTGTTGCCTTGGTGATTAACCCGGTATTGATTTCGAGATTCATGAAGTTGGATAGTGAGATTGTTATCAATCATCGAGGCATTTGGCGCAATGTAATTATTGAAATTGTTGCTGGTATAATATTCATTGTCTTAGGAGTGTTGTGGTTAGGAAACATTCTCCTCTTTATTGGAGGGTTAACGCTTCTGAATGTTTATGTACTTGTTCCTACTTCAAAGCGTTTTCAAAGTGGAATTCTCCCCTGGTTAGAGAGTAAGTATGAAAAAACGATCACGTTCGCGTTAGCCGGAAGAAAACCGATCCTTATTTTTTCTGGAACATTTATGCTGTTGATTATTTCTTTTATGCTTTTAGGTATTTTTCCACCTAAGGTTTTATTCTTTCCTGAAAACACACCAAAGTATATTAATGTGTTTATTGAGTATCCTGTGGGTGGTGATATTGAAAAAACCAATGAGTTTACAAAGCAAATTGAAAACATTGTAATTGATATCGTTGCCCCTTATGAAAAAGCGGTCGAGTCAATTGTAGCAAACGTAGGCACTGGTACAGGTGATCCAATGGACATGTCAAGTATTGGTCAGGCCGAATCACCTAACAAAGCACGTATCACAGTCAACTTTGTGGATTTTAAATTTCGGGGAGGTATAGAAACTAATGAAGTATTGGATAAAGTGCGCGAAGGTATTAGTGGTTATCCTGGTGTTTCAGTTACGGTAGATAAAAATGCCGATGGTCCACCAACAGGCAAACCGATCACGATAGAAATAATTGGTGATGATCTAGAAAAGTTGATTGCTCTTTCGGAGAATATGAAAAACACAATCAATGAGTCGGGCATTCAAGGTATCGAAAAGTTAAAGTTAGATATCGAAACTGGAAAGCCTGAGTTACTAGTTAACATTGATCGCGAGAAAGCAAGAAGGTTTGGGCTTTCAACCTATTCGGTAGCGAATGAAGTGCGTACCTCCTTATTTGGAAAAGAGATTTCAAAATACAAGGAAGGGGAGGATGATTATAAAGTGCAACTTCGCCTCGATGATAAGTACCGTTATAACGTAGATGCGCTAATGAATAAAAGCATCACATTCCGCGATCAGGCAAGTGGCAAAATTTCACAGGTACCAATTTCGTCTGTTGCAAAAGCTCAGCTAAGTTCTACATATGGATCTATTAAACGTAAGGATTTAAAGCGCCAGATAACGATTTCATCTAATGTACTGGGTGGGTACAATGCAACCATCATCAATGATCAAATCAAAAAGGTGTTAACTGATTTTGATATGCCAGTAGGGTATACTTATAAGTTTGGTGGTGAACAGGAAAAGCAGGCAAAAGAAATGGGCTTTCTATCACAAGCACTTTTGCTAGCCGTGTTTATTATCTTCCTGATCATTGTTGCTCAGTTTAACAAACTTACTTCACCTCTGATTATCATGACCTCGGTGTTGTTTAGCACAATTGGTGTGTTCTTTGGCCTAATCATCTTCCAAATGGAATTTGTGGTTATTATGACCATGATTGGAATTATCTCACTCGCAGGTATTGTGGTAAACAATGCCATTGTGTTGTTGGATTTTGTGGAACTTAAGAAACGAAGAAAGAGAGAGGAGACTGGAATCGATTTAACTATTGAAGAAGTGCGTCAGGCTATTATTGAAGCAGGTAAAACAAGACTTCGTCCTGTGCTGCTTACAGCGATTACTACTGTACTTGGATTAATTCCATTGGCCATCGGTATTAATTTTGATTTCCTTGGTTTCTTTGGAAGTTACAATGGAGATTTCTACATGGGTGGAGATAGTGTTATGTTCTGGGCGCCACTTGCGTGGACAATCATATTCGGCTTGGTTTTCGCAACTTTCTTAACGTTGGTGGTTGTACCGGTTATGTATTTGCTTTCTGAGAAATTCTTGTTCTGGATCAATCGAAAGACTGGAGTTAGTTTGAGATCAGCAAATTAAATTGAAATAAATCTTAATGAAAGTCGTCCCTAATCAAAGACGACTTTCATTTTTTTTATGATACGTTACAGACTTATGACATTATTCTTCTTCGTTATCGCTTTTTTGCTGATTGACATTTATGTTTTTCAGGCAGTATTAAATGTAACGAAAGGATTGACTCCACTTTGGAAGTCTATATGGCGCTATGGGTTTTGGCTTCCGACCATACTATGTATAGGTGTTCTTTTTTGGTGGACGTTTGCCGATCCTTATAAGATAAGTGCTGGCATGCGCAATTGGATTATTACAGGATTGGTTGCTACCTATTTCTCGAAACTGTTTGCTGTTTTCTTTTTGTTTATTGATGACGTGCAGCGTTTAGTGCGTTGGATGGCAAAAGCTTTTTATAAAGGATCTTCTAATTCGTTGCCGGGCGAAGCAATAAGCAGATCAGAATTTTTATCGAAGACAGCATTGGTTGCTAGTGCCATTCCTTTTGGAACGATGGCGTATGGTATTATTTCGGGTGCGCATGATTATCGTGTAAGGAAATTAACAGTAACACTGCCCAATCTTCCAAAGTCATTTGATGGAATAAAAATCGGGCAAGTATCGGATATCCATTCAGGAAGTTTCTTTAATAAAACTGCTGTGAAGGGTGGGGTGGAGATGATGTTAAACGAAAAACCCGATCTTATTTTCTTCACAGGTGATTTGGTGAATAACGAAGCATCGGAAGTTGTAGATTATATCGATGTGTTTAACAAACTTAAGGCTCCTCTTGGGGTTTATTCCGTTACCGGAAATCATGACTATGGCGACTATAAAAGTTGGACAAGTGAGGAAGCCAAGCAACAAAACTTTAAAGACTTAATAGAAGCACACAGGCTGCTAGGTTTTAAACTGTTGATGAATGATCATCATATGATTGAGCAAAGTGGCGATAAGCTGGCGATTCTTGGAATTGAAAATTGGGGTGCAGGAAGATTTGCTAAGTATGGTAAGATTGATCAGGCGCACTCAGGAACTAATGAAGCTGCTGTAAAATTATTGCTGTCACATGATCCCAGTCATTGGGATGCTCAAGTGCGAAAAGATTATAAGGATATTGATATTGCCTTTGCAGGCCACACGCATGGCTTTCAATTTGGGGTTGAGCTTGCTGGTTTTAAATGGAGTCCTTCGCAATATGCTTACAAGCAATGGGCTGGTTTATATTCTGAAGAAAACCAACATCTCTATGTTAATCGTGGGTTTGGCTATCTCGGTTATCCCGGAAGGATTGGGATGCCACCAGAAATTACCATTCTGGAATTGAAGAGAGCTTAGAAATTAAAATTTAGTAATCACAAATTCAGTTCTCCTGTTTAATTGATGCTCTGCTTCTGAGCAAGTTGATTTTACATTGCCTTCGCACCCACAATCATTTATCAATTTAGTTTCTCCATAGCCTTTTCCAGAAATCCGATCTTTGCTTATTCCTTTCGAAATGATGTACTGGGCGGATGACTTTGCGCGTTTGTCTGAAAGTGCTAAGTTAGATTGTGCGCTGCTGCGACAATCGGTATGCGAGCCCAACTCGATAATCATGTTTGGATTTTCCTGCATTACCTGAACAATTTTGTCCAGTTCGGTAGAAGCATCTTTACGGATAATTGCTTTTCCCAAATCGAAATAGATTGGATTGATATGAATAATCTTACCAATATCCATACCCAAATCAATTTTATCCATCCTAATGTCCATCAATTCATGTACAGGAATTTCGCCAGGTTTATTTACGGTGTATTTAAAGTTAGCCACCTTGGTTAAATAACCTGCTCGTTCAAAACGGAATGTGTAATTCAAAACATCTCCAATCTTAGTATTAACTAAATGTTTTCTTAAATCACCTTCTAGTGAAGTGCTTTCTGAGATGAATACTTTTCCTGTTTTTTTATCTTGCACAGTAATTTTAACATCTTGCATTGGTAACTCACTAATACGATCTTCCACATGAAGATAAAGGCTGTTTCCAAATTCTGTAAGAAATACTTTTACGATCGTGTCTGCTTGGCCTTCTTCTATCTCCACAGATGTTTTGCCTTCAAGATATTTTTCCTTAGTACTTATAAAAGAATAATTGCCAGGCTCGGCATCGTAAATACAAAAACCATTTTCATCTGTAACACAAGGTTGCAGATTACCTGTAGGGTTAATCGATGCTGTTGAGATAGGCTTTTCTGTGATGCGGTCAACCACCAATACTTTTACGGGTGTTGTAAATAAAATCGGTTTTGTGCGCGTAAAACTGTAGATGTCGTCATCCAACCCTGTGCGATGCCGATTAGAACTTACGAAACCTTCTGTGCCCGCAGCATTTACGATCAAACCAAAATCATCTTTATTGGTATTTAGGGGATACCCCATATTTTTAATTTGAGAAGGTATTTTCAGGTTTGCTGCGTAAACATCCAAACCACCTAACCCGCCATGACCGTCAGAAGAAAAGTAAAGAACATTATTACTTACAAATGGAAATTGTTCATTGCCATTAGTATTGATTGGCTCGCCCAGGTTTTCGGGTGTGCCCCATTCAGTGCCATTGTAGGTTACCCGATATAAATCTGTACCACCTATGCCGCCTGGCATATCTGAAGCAAAATAGAGATGTGTCATCTCTTCGTTAAACACTGGATGTGCTATAGAATAATTAACATTATTGAAAGGTAGCGGTACAGGAGTTCTCCAATGCTCGCCTGACCGTTTAGAGAAATACAAATTCAGATTAGTTACTCCAGTACTACTTTTCTTGCGAGAGCCCTCGTAATTATTACGTGTAAAAACAATTACATCTTGAGTGGGACTGAACGCAACTGGCCCTTCATGAAACTTTGTATTGAACTCAGTGAAAGGCTCAACTTCTTTTCCGAAGTAAACCGTATCAATATTTTTTCTAAAGTAGGTGCTATAGTAACCTACTGTTTTGGTGTCGTTACTAGTGGTATGAGTTTCGTCTGTATGCAACCGGTCGCCATAGGCATATAGGTTGGGGTCGTCATAGGTTACATGATCTTCGCGTTTAAAATCATGGTTGTGTAAATACGTATTTAAACCAGTAGTATCGATATAATACAGATTAAGAAAAGGAGTATTGTTCCAGCCGAATACATTTTTGTGTAGGCCACCCCGATGGCGGGAAGACACAAACACCAGACCTTGTTTGTATGCTGCAGGCGAGAAATCTGAGTACGGAGTATTAAACTCTAAGAAGTGTACCGTGTTTATTGTTGAATCAGCCAGAATTTTAGCAACGGGTGTTGTTGCTATTTGCGTGATTCGCGAAGAGGCGGAATCCACTTGCTGTGCTAAGACAATGGCTTCGTCTGTTTTTCCATTTTGCAACATGCTTTGCAAGTGCTGAAACCAATCCGTTTCGCTTTTCTTAGTTGTGTCTTTTACTTTGCTATAATACTTTTCAGCATTACGCAGATCTTTTATTTTATAATAACAATCGGCTACTTTCAGATAAAGTGCATCATTACCAAGACCATTTATGACAGCTTGCTCATATAACTCGGCTGCGCTAGCAAAGTGCAATCGCTCGTATTCTTTATCAGCCCTATTGAGAATTAATTGCGAATAGCCGGGTATCGATAAACTCAATAAAATTAGAAGTATAAAATTCTTCATAAAGCTGAGCATTCAAAATTAAAAATGACGCGGAGTAATTATTTTATTTTTTAGTGTAGCAAATTCATAACGCACCATTATTTCATGCGTCCCTGAAGTATACTTCGCCAATTCGCTTGTGGTAATATCATAGGCATAGCCAAATCTTAAACCCGTTGTAGCTTGAAATTCTAATAAGGCAACAATTGCATCACCAGTGCGGTATGAAGCCCCAACACCAAGCTTATCAACAAACCATACGTTCAGGTTGAAATCTGTTTGAATAGGTGCGCCTTCCACTACTTTAAGCAAAAAGGAGGGTTTTAGTTTTACGTTTGGACTAAGACCAACCACATAGCCCATTCCTAAAAAGTAATGCTTTTTCATTCGCGACTGCAATTCTTCAAGGCTTACAAGTTTATTGTTGAGAATGTGTGGTAGAGATAATGAGATATAAAACTTATCAGTAGAGTAGAACATGCCAAAACCAAAATTTGGATTAAACTCTCGAATGTTTGAACCAAATGCAGGATCATTCGGATTGGGTTGCGCTACATCTGCAAGATTAGCGCTGTATTGGGTAAAACCAAGATTAGCTCCGAATGAAAGAGTGCCTTTTTGTGTGAGCCGAATACGATACGCGTAAGATGCATACGCACCTGAGTTTGATTCTATACCTACTTTGTCATTGAACATGGTAAGACCTAGGCCCATGCGTTCGTTGGCCAGTGGCATATCACCTGAAAAGGACATCGTGCTCGGTGCCCCAGGTATATTTACCCACTGCCTTCTATACATGCCTGTTAAACTTAACACATCACGACTACCTGCATAACCAGGATTTACAAGTAGGTAGTTAAACATGTATTGCGAATACATGGCATCTTGTTGCGCATAGGTTTGGGTTGGCATGGATAGCCACACTACAATGCACACTGCTATTACTTTTAATGCGGATTTCATCTGTAGTTAATCTATCTCTTGATTGTAAAAAATTTCGGTTTATACTCAGTTCCGTTTACACGGATAATATAGTAGTAGGTACCATCCGGTACCTGATCACCAATTACAATGCCCTGGTTAGCCCGACCATCCCAATCGTTTTGGTAATTGTCTGATTGATAAACAAGATTACCCCAACGGTTAAACACGCGGAGATCGATCATGCTGTTATTCGGATTGTCGATTACAAATACATCGCCAATGCCATCGCCATTAGGCGAGAAGCCTTCGGGTACAATAACATCACATGGTTCAGGATCAAGCACATTTGGTATGCCATTGCTATCACAATCGGGAAGTGGAAAATTTGGACGCTGATTATCATCCCAACCGTCCAGGTTATTGTCTTCAAAGTCATCAACCTGACCATCATTATTTTCATCCGGTAAACCAATTTCAATTACATCGGCAGTTCCATCATTGTCCGAATCCGCATCGCGGTAGTCGGGCGCGCTATCATTATCGGTATCAGGTACAGGTAAGGGATTGTTGTCTACCAGATCAATCCATCCATCCTGATCAATATCAGGTTGTGTTCCTGTTTCCGGTCTGCCATCCTGATCAGGATCTTCACCTCCGGCCTCAATGGTATCCCAAAGTCCATCATTATCACTATCCAAGTCAAGGAAGTCTTTATGACCATCATTATCTGTATCAGGTAAAGGAAGCGGAGTACCACCTGCAGTTGAGTCAACACCATCGTGTAAACCGTTACCATTCGTATCGGTTATCGGGCCAGTACCAATTATTCCATCACCATCAGGATCGGTACCACCGCCTTCAATCACATCCGGAATACCATCACCATCGCTATCCAGATCAAGAAAGTTCGGTATGCCATCACCATCAAAGTCAGCATTTCCCTCAAGCGTGTCAGGTATACCATCGTTGTCATCATCCAGATCTAAATCATTCGATACTCCATCGCCATCTGAATCAAAACCTTCTCGCCAATCACGGTCATTACCCGGATTATCCAAATCAGGAAAGGAGAGTGGTGTTTGACTATTCGTAGCATTTTGTGTTTGAGTACTTCCGGTGATCAAATCATATGCATCATCCAAACCATCATTATCTGCATCTGTATTAGCTGGAGTAATGTTAGCAACATTGTCGTTGTCGGTATCATAACCTTCTAAAGCATCAGAGAAAGAATCATTATCACTATCGGTATCCAGATAGTCAGGGTTTGCATCACCATCCGTATTAACTGGAATAATAGGAGTGCCTCCGGTAACATCAAATCTGTCATCAAGTCCGTCATTATCTGAGTCAATACCTAATGGTGGTTGATATCCAACTGTTGTTTGGCCTTCAATGATATCTACAATTCCATCATTGTCACTATCAATATCGATGTAGTTAGGTTTACTATCCCCATCGGTATCTGTTATCGGCAATCCAGTTCCACCGGTAGTAGTGTCAACTGAGTTTGAAATTCCATCGTTATCACTATCAGTCAAATCATCCAATTGCCCATTGTTGTCTGTATCAATTCCACCTGCTTCAATAATGTCTGTTATACCATCATTGTCACTATCGATATCCAGGTAGTCAGGGAATACATCGTTATCACTATTAGTGATGGGTAGTGGTGAGCCGGTACCAACATCAACCACATCAGCTAATCCGTCATTATCACTATCGGTAAAGTTGTCAATAGCACCATCGCTATTGGCATCAGTGCCTCCAGCTTCTACTAGATCAAGTATACCATCATTATCGCTATCGAGATCGAGGTAGTTTTTCTTTCCATCGCCATCGGCATCAGGAGCAGGTAAAGGTGTTCCATCTACTGCATCAACAAGACCATCACCATCCACATCTGTAAATGTGCCATCTAAGATTCCATCACCATTTGCATCAGTACCTCCAGCTTCACGGGTATCAGTAATACCATCGTTATCGCTGTCGCGATCGAGATAGTTTGGTTTTGAATCACCATCCGTATCTATTATTAGTAATGGTGTGCCACCTGTAGTAGAATCAACCGAGTTAGCAAGCCCATCGTTATCAGAATCAGCAAAACCATCAATTACACCATCGCCATTGATATCTGTTCCTCCGCCCTCTGCTGTATCAGTAATACCATCATTATCGCTATCTCTATCTAAGTAGTTAGGAACTGTATCAAGATCTGAATCTGGTATAGTAAGTGGTGTTCCACTATTTGTTGGATCGACAATATTACTCAGACCATCACCGTCTGTATCGACAATAAGCCCGGTTCCAATGCGACCATCGTTATCGGGATCAATACCACCAGCTTCAATCACATCTGTTATTCCATCATTGTCACTGTCCAGATCAAGATGGTTTGGTCTGCCATCAACATCAGAATCAGGTACAGCCAAAGGTGTACCTAATGTTTCAGAATCGAGGTTGTCATTAAACCCATCAATATCAGTATCGATAAAATTATCGGCCAACCCATCTCCATTGGCATCAATGCCACCTGCTTCTATTACATCGGCAATACCATCGTTGTCGCTGTCGCGATCAACATAATCTGCTTTACCATCACCATCCGTATCGGGAGGAGATAAATGTGTACCGCCTTGCGATGGATCAACTACATCTGCAATGCCATCTCTATCTACATCAAGAGGATTATCTATTTCACCATCTCGATTTACATCAATGCCTCCCGCTTCATGAGTATCAGGAATTCCATCATTGTCACTGTCCAAGTCGAGGAAATCGCGTAAGCCATCACCATCGCTATCGCCTGCCGGCAGTGGAGTTCCACCATTATCTGTATCAACTGAATTTGCTAATCCATCGCCATCGGTATCAATAAAACCATCAATTATTCCATCTCCATTAATATCTAATCCACCCGCTTCAATTGTATCGGTAATTCCATCATTGTCACTGTCGCGATCTAGTCGATTGGGAATGCCATCGCCATCTCCATCTCCACTTCCTTCCGTAAGGTCTGGAATACCATCGTTGTCATCATCAAGGTCAAGTTCATCAGGAATGCCATCGCCATCAACATCTAAAGCCTGTCGCCAATCGCGATCGCCTCCTGGATTATCAAGGTCAGGGAATGAACCAGGTGCTTGACCGTTAGTTGCTCCAGTTGTATTTAGTGCAGAAGTTCCATCCGCATCGAACGCATCATCAAGCCCATCTTTGTCCGAATCATTTCCAGAAGGCAATAAGTTAGCTACACCATTATTATCGGTATCGTAACCTTCAATCTGATCTGCGAATGTATCGTTATCGGTATCAGTATCAGTATAGTCTGGATTATCTAAGCCATCCGTGTTAACCGGAATAACTGCGGTACCACCATTGTGAATGTCGAAGCGATTATCAATGCCATCACCATCAGTATCCACGCCCAGTGGAGCTAGGAATGCGGCAGTTGGCTGAGCTTCGATAATATCAGCAATACCATCATTATCACTATCAATGTCAAGGTAGTTGGCGCCACCAGTTCCATCTGTATTCGGTATTGTCAATGGTGTGCCACCATTAGCCGGATCAGTAATGTTACTCCATCCGTTTCCATTTGTATCTGCAATTGCACCTGAACCGATGCGACCATCACCATCGTTGTCAATTCCTCCGGCTTCCAGTACATCAAGTATTCCATCACCATCACTGTCCAGATCCATGGTGTTAAGAATTCCATCACCATCAATGTCTCCGTTGTTCAATGCGGTGCCACCATTGTTGCTATCAACTAGATCAGATGCACCATCACCATCCGTATCGGTAATTGCTCCAGTACCAATAATACCATTGTTATCTGGATCACTTCCTCCGGCTTCCAATACATCGGGTATCCCGTCATCATCAGAATCCAGATCGAGATAGTTGGGAAGTTGCGCAGCATCGGAATTCAGATTAGGTAAGCGCGTGCCTAAAACAGAACCATTATTATTATTGATTGGATCAACTATATCCGGGAAGCCATCTGCATCTACATCATTGGCTGTTCCAGGTCCAATACGACCATCGCCATTGGCATCAGTTCCTCCTGCCTCAATAGCATCAAAAACTCCATCATTATCGCTATCAATGTCTAGGAAGTTTTTGACACCATCGCTATCAAAGTCGTCTTGTGCATCATTAACACTTATTGGAACACTTGCAAGAATAGAAGGCAATCCATTTGCATCTACGTTAGTACCGATAAGTCCTGTTCCTGGAAATCCGTCTCCATCCGGATCTGAGCCACCGGCTTCAATAATATCTGGTATCCCATCGTTGTCAGAATCTAAATCGCGATGATTGGGTAATCCATCCTGATCTAAATCATCGGTACCTTCGTCAATATCCAGTATACCATCATTATCATCATCTGTATCGTTAATGTCTGGAACCCCATCACCATCTTTATCAACTGCTGAACGCCAATCTCGATCACCACCAACTTGGGTGTCGGGCTGCGAGTTTGGAGTTTGACCTCCATTAGTGGCATAGCCTGAGGTATGGATATTTCCATTATCAAGATCAAAGATGTTGGCAAGGCCATCATTATCACTATCCGAAAATGCAGCAACGTCCAGAATGCCATCACTATTGGCGTCTACTTCGGAAGGATCTAACGTACCAACTGGTCCGAGAAAATTCTCAGTCAGATCGTACAGGGCATCTCCATCCGTATCTGTGTCTAGATAGTCAGGTGAGCTTCCCCCATCAATGTTCGAATAACCGCTGGCAATACCTCCATTGTTAATATCATAAGCATCATCTATTCCATCCCCATCTGTGTCTAGTTTGGCAGGAGGCACATAGGCTGAAGTAGGAAGACCCTCGATGTTGTCAAGGATACCATCATTGTCTGAATCAATATCAAGATAGTTCTTAAGACCATCGCCATCGCTATCCTGATTGAATAATACATTAACACTGCCGATTTGGGTAGGATCATTCAGATCTGAAAGACCATCTCCATCGGTATCGGTAATCGGGCCAGTACCAATGAGGCCATCATTCTCACCATCAGGAATATAAAATGCAGCTTCAAAGTTATCGGGTATACCATCTGCATCGCTATCAAGATCCCGATAGTTTGGTTTGCCATCGCCATCGGTATCACGATTTGGTAAAGCGATACCACCATTGGTAGGATCGGCACTATCTGGCCAACCATTGTTATTGGTATCGGCAATAGCACCGCTTCCAATTACTCCATCATTACCTGTGTCAGCAAGTGCTGAACCAAAACTTGCTTCAGCGGCATCGGTAATACCATCGTTATCAGAATCTACATCGAGGTAATCGGGTACACTATCGCCATCGGTGTTATGAATAGGTAATGTTACTCCACCATTGGTGGCATCTGTAATATTACTCCAGCCATCCCCATCGGTATCGACAATAGCACCACTGCCTATGCGGCCGTTATTGTCGGGATCAGTTCCTCCTGCTTCTATTACATCAGGCAGACCATCATTATCACTATCCAGATCCCGGTAATTGGGTAATCCATCGCCATCTTTATTTAGATTTGTTAATGGAGTGCCACCACTATTAATGTCTACTATATCGGCTAAACCATCGGCATCATTATCGGTAAAGCTATCAATAGAGCCATCTGCATTGGTATCAGGTAAACCAGCCTCGACAACATCTGGAATACCATCGTTATCGCTGTCGCGATCTATATAATCTTCCCTACTATCGGCATCACTGTCTCGCAAAGGCAAAGGTGTGCCACCATTATTTGCATCAACAATATTTGAGAGTCCATCACCATCCGTATCTGCAAAGGGAGCATTACCAATAATTCCATCTGTATTCGCATCGGTGCCACCCATTTCGGTTACATCCGGCAATCCATCGTTATCGCTGTCGAGATCGAGGTAATTAGGTAATGCGTCATTATCTAAATCACGTGTAGGAAGTGGAGTAGTAGCAAGTGGATCAGACCAGCCATCATTGTTGGTGTCAACAAAAGCATCTATACGGCCATCGCCATTTGCATCAGTACCACCGGCTTCGCGCGTATCGGTAAGTCCATCGTTGTCAGAATCTACATCCAGGAAGTTAGGCACGCTATCACCATCTTGATTATCAATCGGGTAACTATCCGCACGGCCATTGTTATTGGCATCAGGCCCGGTAGCGATTAATGGAATTCCATTTTGAGTTGGATCATAAGCATCTGCAAAGCCATTGCCGGAATCTGTGAAGCCATCTACCCGAGCATCGTTATTAATGTCAGATCCACCAACTTCCTTGATGTCAGGAATTCCATCATTGTCACTATCCAAATCAATAATGTTTGGACTTCCGTCATTATCGCTATCTAATGAAGCCAGGCCACCAGGAGCAACGTTATCAAATAATCCATCACTGTTGTTATCGACTCCATCTAATAGGCCATCACCATTTTGATCGGCACCGCCTACTTCAATAACATCGGGTATACCATCATTATCCGAATCCAAATCAAATTGGTTAATGATTCCATCACCATCGGCATCGAATAAACTACAAACACTACCTATTAAAGCACCTCCATTGAGAGTGCAATAATCCGCATCATTAGCATTGGGAATTCCATCACCATCATGATCTGCCAATCCATTACCTCCGGGTTCATTTATATCAAGTATTCCATCATTATCATCATCCGGATCAAGCAGGTTATTTACTCCATCATTGTCGTTATCGGTACAATTAATAGCTGAAATAATGGTAGTGATTATTTTTTCGCAGCCTGCCAGATCGGTAATGCGAAGTTGATAGGTTCCTGATTGATTAAGTTGAATATTATTGATAGTTAGAACAGGACCTATAATATCCAGGCCAGAAGGAGTGCTCCAAATGTATCCACCTGGATTGTTAATACCTGCAGGACTTGTCGATGTGCCATTAAGTGAAAGATTTGAACCTGTACATGCTTGTGTTACGGGCTCTATTTCACCCGCTGGCGTAGTGATGTTAGTGATTGAACTGTTGAATTGTAAACATGCTGTACTTAAGATTCCAAACTCATTGGTGATTCTTAATGTTACTTTTTCTGTAAAGCATGGTGTGGTATTGTTCATAGTGTAGGTAATACACATCTGGTCACCATCAATAGTCACTGTCCCTCCACTTCCCGTAATTGCAGAGATGATTGCGTTATCACTTCCACAACCACCCATACTTACACAATGTGTGAAGGGAACGCCTGGTGTTGTTGTTCCGGCAACATAAGCTAAAGTGGGTAACTGTGTAACGGGATCATACACTTCAATTGTTTTGAGATACTCTGAATAGTAGGCATAGTTTCCAGTACCGAAAGTGAATGCCATTACTGCCACCTGCATTTTCTTATCGCATGAAATGCGATTGTTACCGGTAGGTAAAATCTGAGCGTCTTGGAAAACAACAAATGAATAATCAGTGCCTGGTATGGGATTGGCTTTATTGCCATTAATCGTTGCTGCTGCAATCGTATAAGATTGCCCATTAAAAGTAAGGCTGGCTAATCCGTTATTTGGTACATATGCTATAGCCCGAGCTTGCGCCCCCGGCTTACTGAAATCTACTTTTCTGGTCCCGAGACAGGGATCTAAGGCCGGTAAAATTTCCATACCAAACTCACCTTGGGTTTGTGAACTTACATGGTATACATAAATAGGGTCGCTTGCTTCAATCGTATAGGGAGCAAATTGAGTATCACCCAGAAAATAAGAGGCCACACCACCACTATTCAATGTGGTTGGCATTGTGTTTCCCCTTGAGTCAATGGCTCCGCTTACACCGTTAACTGTTAGTGCAGTATTATTTTTTACAGCAATAATAATGAGATAGTCTTTTACGGTTGATGGATTGCCACCATCCACCAGGGAGTACTTGTTGGATAAAGCTGTTGTGGGAACAAGTTGAGCAAGTCCTGCATCTGCATTGCCACTTTGTGAGTTGCGCGAATGATGCGAGCCTCCATTTACTACGATGGGTTTGTTGGCAATTACTTTGGTGCCTGATATAGTACGATTTGGATCTTCATTTTGGGTGCCTATGATGTAACTCTGTCCCCGATTGAGAGTTACAGAGCGGGTTCCATTCCAATCAGATACAGCATTGGTTGTAGCATTAACGGAACCTTCCATTAGTACTGTTCCAGGCACAGTAAAGGTTATATCTGTGTTGTCTTCAGTAGCCATCACTGAAGTAAAATGTTTTTCGAAAGAACCACCTTCATAGAGGAGCCCGTTGACGTCTGTTTGAGAGCCTACAAAAAATGCATAGCCCAATGCTGGATTACCATGGATTTGCAGAAGTTCTTCATTATGAGTTGCGCACCCTGGTCGAGAAAGAATTCTATAAGAAATCTGAATAGGCTGGTCTGATGTAATAATTAACCCAGCATCACTAATAATTGTATTCAGATCTTGCCGAAGTACTTGATTGCTACCAGCACCAGTAACCGGAAATGCAACGTTAACAGGATTGGCTACGGGTAAGACCACATTTTGGAACACCGTTCCATTACCTCGCATAATTGTAACATTGGCCTGCCTGTTAAGCGTAGTTAATACAATATCATCCGTGCCAAATATATCGCAGACAGCACTTTTATCTCCAAAGATAGGGGGCATGTAATAGATGTAAGGCTGATCGCAGCTGGGTGCAATAAAGCACACATTATTACCTGCACAGTCTGGATCCTGACAATCAGTTAAGCCATCTCCATCATCGTCAATAAGATTATTACATATTTCTTGAGAGTAAGAAGCAAAACTCAGTAGAAACGTAAATAGAAAACCGAACAGATGTCTGGTCATGGATTTAATTTAAGTTAGGCAATTTACGAAACTGAATTTAGTGTTGGGAATTTAATTATATGATTCAGTGGAGGAATTATTATTGGTCTTCAATGTATTTTGATGGTTTCTTGTGCGTCACCTTTTTAAAGGTTCTATTAAAGTGAGAGAGATTATTGAAACCTGTTTCATAACAAATCTCCTGAATACTTTTTTGATTCTCGATTAACATCTTACACGCATTGCTGATTCGGACTTCGTTCAGAAAATTGGTAAACGTTTTTCCGGTGCGCACTTTGAAGTAACGACAAAATGCTTCTGCCGATAGATTGGCGATTTCAGCTACCTCACTGATTTTTATTTTTCGATTACTATGATGAAGCGTAAACTGTAAGATGTCATTCATTCGTTTGCCTTCATTGGCCGTGAACTTAGTTTGTGAATCGGTAATGGATAATGGCTTTAGTTCCAGCGACTCACTCAGCGTCTTTAGTAATTGAATGAATAAGATGAGACGTTCAATATTTTTAGCTTTTGCAAGGGCTTCAATAAGGTTTATGAGTTTTAAATTAGACTCACCTTCAATACGGTAACCCACTCCTGCATTTAGAATAAATTGTCGAATCCCTGCAAGCTCAGTCAACTGCCAAAAATTTTCGCCTGCATACTTTTCATCAAAGTAGAGTGAAATAGAATTTGCTTGAAGTTTACTTTTTGGTTTGTAATAGATTTCATCACTTTTAAATACGTGGGGCTGATCACTTCCGATCAAAAAAATATTTCCAGATGCAAACCGTCCTACATAATCGCCTGCTATTAATGTACCCGCACCACTTTTTATGTACATGATTTGAGTTTCAGGATGATGATGGAGTTTGTCATAGAATACAGGAGCACTATCCACCTGAATCCGGAAAGCCTCTTTTGATATTTTGGGAACCTGAAAGGGTATTACCTTCATCTTTGCTTATTTTGATGCCTTTTGATGTAATAATTAAATAAAATTAGTCAAAATAGTACCATTGTTGACTATTTCTGTGTAAGGCTCGCCTTTTTATAGATTGTAGCTTTGAGTTAATAAGGCGTCAAGACATCTTAAAGGTGTGGAACGCCTAATCCTCGTGTAACTCGTTATTAACTTTAAAAAATATCTTATGGCACTTCAATGGAAAGGAGTAATTCCTGCACTCACAACTAAGTTTACTGCGGATGACAAACTTGACTTCCCGCTCTTCGAAAAAAATCTAAAGGCTCAGCTTGAAGCTGGAGTAGAAGGAGTGATTTTAGGGGGCTCATTAGGCGAAGCCAGTGTACTGAGCAGTGAAGAGAAATTTGATTTGGTAAAATTTGCCGTTGAGAAAATAGCTGGGAAAGTACCGGTGATCATGAACATAGCGGAAGGCAGTACGCGTGATGCCGTAAAACTTGCTGCAGAAGCAGAAAAGTGTGGTGCTACAGGATTAATGATGTTGCCACCGATGCGGTATAAGTCAGACCATCGCGAAACCGTTGCTTATTTTAAGGCGGTGGCAGAATCCAGCAGCTTACCGATTATGATTTATAACAACCCGGTTGATTATAAAATCGAAGTTACGCTTGATATGTTTTCTGAATTGCAGGAGAACAAAAATATTCAGGCAGTGAAAGAATCAACACGTGATGTGTCGAATGTAACGCGCATGATTAATCGCTTTGGCGATCGGTATAAAATTCTTTGTGGCGTGGATACCATTGCCATGGAGGAATTGATGTTGGGTGCAGTAGGTTGGGTAGCTGGTTTGGTGTGTGCGTTTCCAAAAGAAACTGTTGCCGTTTATAAATTAACAAAAGCAGGAAAGATTGATGAAGCGTTGAAAATAAACCGATGGTTCCTTCCCTTGTTGGAATTAGATCTTCATGCAAAGCTTGTTCAATACATAAAGTTGGCTGAGCAAGAAACCGGTATTGGTTCAGAGATTGTTCGTGCTCCACGATTAACACTTGTTGGCGCAGAGCGTGAACAGATTTTAAAACTTATCCGTGACGGAATTAAAACGCGACCTACTCTTCCTGCTCTTTAGGGAATGATAAATCAATTCTTTCGGCATTGAAGGTGAATCATTGTACCTTTGGATTTGTTGAATTAACAATCACCAATCATTTTTTTGATTGTTATTTAGTGCCTGCGTGGTTTAAATTTCTTCGTTGCCACCAAGACACTAAGCCATGAAGAAAGCACAAAGTGTGTATCATCAGTAAATAAAAATAATTATGAGTTTTAAAGACGCAACAATCCAGGAAGCAAATCAGGCCTTGAAAGAAGCCCAGGTTGCTTTTCTATCGTACAAAAATTTCTCAGGAAAAAAGAAAGCTGAATTTCTTCGCGCTATCGCAGATGAAATTGAAGCCTTGGGTCAGGAGTTGGTAACAACTGCTATGAAAGAAGCAAACTTGCCAGAAGCCCGGATCATTAATGAGCGCGGTCGCACGACTGGTCATTGCCGAATGTTTGCAGACCTTGTTGAAGAGGGATCTTGGCTTGAGGCACGAGTGGATACAGGTAATCCCAACAGAGCGCCAGCACCAAAGCCTGACTTGCGAAAAATGCTTGTGCCCCTGGGGCCGGTAATTGTATTTGGTGCAGCTAATTTTCCATTAGCATATTCGACAGCAGGTGGCGATACAGCTTCTGCACTTGCTGCTGGCTGCCCGGTAATTGTAAAGGCACATCCTGCCCATGCAGGAACATCCGAACTTGTGGCAAAAGCAATCGGAAAGGCAATAGAGAAAACTGGAATGCCAAAAGGAGTCTTCCAACATATACATGGAGCGAGTTTTGAAGTTGGCCAGGCATTGGTAAAAAATCCTTTTACAAAAGCAGTCGGGTTTACAGGTTCGTTGGCAGGAGGGAAAGCATTATTTGACTTGGCCAATCAACGTCCAGAACCGATTCCGGTTTTTGCTGAGATGAGTAGTATCAATCCGGTAATCTTGCTACCAGAGACATTGGCTCGCAATGCAGAAAAAACAGCTTCAACCTTAGCGGGATCAATCACATTGGGTGCTGGACAATTTTGTACTAACCCTGGTTTGATTTTAGCAATTGAAGGTGAAGGATTGGATCAATTCACAAAAGCGCTTTCATCGGAAATTCAAAAAGTAGTTCCTGCAGCCATGTTGCATCAAGGTATTGCTGATAACTATTCCAAGAGACTTAACAGTGCGCTTGCTCAGAAAGGTGTAAAGGTGGAAGGATCATCCACTTCGGAAGGAACCTCTGCACAAGGTAGACCTTTGGTGGCTTCGGTGAAAGCCAGTGACTTTATGAGCAATCCTGCATTGGCGGAAGAAGTGTTCGGTCCTTTTTCGTTGATCATTCGGTGTGCAGATTTAAAAGAACTAAACTCTGTTATCAATCATAGCCATGGACAACTAACTGCATCTATCATTGCTGATGAAAGTGAATTGGTAAATCATAAAAGTTTATTGAATTCAATCATTGAAAAAGCGGGTCGACTTGTAATTAATGGAGTTCCTACCGGAGTAGAAGTAGTGGCCGCACAAAATCATGGTGGTCCCTATCCGGCTACAACCGATTCACGCTTCACTGCGGTCGGTACTGATGCCATCAAACGTTTTGTAAGACCTGTGGCTTTTCAAAATTTTCCAGATGCATTGTTACCTGATGAATTAAAAGATTCCAATCCGTTAAAGATTTGGAGATTGTTTGATGGAACGTGGAAGAAATAGATACTGGATCCTCGATACTGGATTCTAGTATCTAGCGACCAGAATCATAAAATTGAAATAGTTAATCTAATAATTTGATGAGCCAATCATTAAGCAAATTCACATGTATTGATGCGCACACCTGTGGCAATCCGGTTCGGGTGGTAGCTGAAGGTGGTCCAAAACTCGAAGGTGCAACCATGAGTGAAAAACGCCAGCACTTCTTGAAGGAGTATGATTGGATTCGAAAAGGTTTAATGTTTGAACCGCGCGGTCATGACATGATGAGTGGAAGTATTTTATATCCACCTTCTGATCCGGCCAACGATGTAGGAGTGTTATTTATTGAAACGAGTGGTTGCTTACCAATGTGTGGCCACGGAACGATTGGTACAGTTACGATTGCCATCGAAGAAGGACTAGTGATTCCTAAAACTCCGGGTGTTCTAAAATTAGAAGTGCCAGCCGGATTAGTGCATATTGAATACAAGCAGGTGGGAAGTAAGGTGAAGTCGGTGAAGATTAGAAATGTGAAAGCCTATTTAGCTGCTGAAAATATTACGGCAACCTGTCCAGACTTAGGCGAACTCACATTGGATGTTTCCTATGGCGGAAATTTTTATGCAATTGTTGACATGCAGAAAAACTTTAAAGGTATTGATGCGTACACAGCCGATCAGTTAATTTCCTGGAGTCGTGAATTGAGGAAAGATATCAATAAGAAGTATACGTTTGTTCATCCGGAGAATCCTACTATTAACGGATGCAGTCATATTCTTTGGACGGGTAATCCGATAGACTCAACATCTACAGCACGCAATGCAGTATTCTATGGCGACAAAGCTATTGATCGTTCACCATGCGGCACGGGTACTTCAGCCCGATTGGCGCAATGGTTCACAAAAGGAAAATTAAAGCAAGGTGAAGACTTTATCCACGAAAGCATTATTGGTTCAAAATTTATTGGCAGGATAGAGGAAGTAACAGAGTTAGATGGAAAGCCAGCAATTATTCCGAGTGTTGAGGGTTGGGCAAAAATTTATGGACACAATACAATCACAATCGATCCGGAAGATGATCCGTACGCTTATGGGTTTCAGGTGATATAATTGGATGCTTGATCCTTGATCCTAGATATCGAGCGAGAAGTATCCAGTATCCAAGAACATTTAATCTACATTAAGAAGTATGAGCTACAAGAAATTAGAAATTTGGCAAGAGGCTAGGAAGTTGTCAATCATGATTCATGAGATGAGTTTGAAGCTGCCAAAATTTGAACAATTTGAAGAGGCTCAGCAAATAAGAAGATCAAGTAAATCAGTTCGATCAAATATTGTAGAAGGATACGGACGAAGAAAATATAAGGCCGATTTCATTCGATTTCTTATTATTGCTCAGGCTTCGAATGATGAAACAATCGATCACCTTGAAACTTTATTTGAGACAAAGTCGGTAACAGATCAATTGCTATTTGATATGCTGCATCAAGACTTGCAAAAACTAGGACGTAAGATCAATAATTTTTTAAAGGCAGTGGAGCGGGATCATAACTCTAATCAAGTAAATGAACCTGACGCGGAATATTATAACCAATCTTCCAGCATCGAGGATCAAGTATCCAGTAACAACAATCCGGAAGCATGAAGATCGGGATAATCGGTGGCGGAATTATCGGATTAAGTTCTGCCTACTATTTAAATAAAGCTGGTCATCAAGTAACAATTATTGATCAGAGTGATTTAACAATGGGTTGCTCGTTTGGCAATGCTGGTATGATTGTGCCGAGTCACATTGTTCCATTGGCTGCACCGGGCATGATTTCAAAAGGTATTCGGTGGATGTTTAATTCTACCAGTCCATTTTATGTAAAGCCACGGTTGAGTGGTGATCTAATTAAGTGGGGCTATCATTTTTATAAAAGTGCTACTAAAGAGCATGTTGCTAAATCGGCACCAGCCTTAAGAGATTTGAGTTTGTTTAGCAAAGCCATGTATCAGCAATTGGCGAAAGATCTTCCATTTGATTTTGGATATCACGAACGTGGATTGCTCATGCTTTATAAAACAAAGGAAACAGAGCATGAGGAGGCCGAGATGGCAACTCTAGCTAATCAGCATGGATTAGAAGCGCATATTCTTTCGGCAGCAGAAGTACAAAAGTTAGAACCCGATGTAAAAGTAGATGTGCGCGGTGGAATCTATTTTCCAGGTGATGCTCATATAACTCCACAATTATTGGTGACCAAATTAATTGATTATCTAGAGCAGCAAGGTGTGGTCTTTCAAACAAAGACTACTGTAAATGATTTTATAATTGAAAGTAACTCGATTAAATCACTCAACGCAACAACTCAGAATTTTGAATTCGATGAAGTTGTGTTGGCAACCGGCTCATGGTCGGGTGGGGTAGCAGCTAAGTTAGGTTTGTCGATACCCATGCAAGCAGGTAAGGGGTATAGTTTTACACTACCACATGTTGAAAAGAATGTACACGTCCCATCTATATTTTTGGAAGCACGGGTTGCAGTTACTCCCATGGGTGATTCCTTACGCTTTGGTGGAACGATGGAGATTACAGGAGTGGATCATACCATCAGTATGAATCGTGTGAAGGGAATTGTTGATTCTATTCCAAACTACTATACCGAAATGAAAGTTGCGCTTCCCGAGGTGAAAAATGTATGGCATGGTTTGCGACCTTGCTCACCAGACGGTTTACCATATATCGGCAAGTCTTCTAAAATTAAGAATCTCACTATCGCCACTGGCCATTCTATGATGGGCCTTAGCCAAGGACCGGGCACCGGAAAATTGGTTTCCGAAGTCGTTAATCAGGAAACCACCAGTGTAAATCTTGAGGTATTTAGCCCACAACGATTTGAAGTTTAATGGCATCTCTAAAAACATCAGTTGTCATTCAGAGCGTGAGCGAAGAATCTCACTATTCGAAGAAAAAACAGATTCTTCGGTCGTACCTCCCTCTGAATTAGAGTTATGTTTTAGGTTTTTAGAGACCTAAGATTATCTCTTAAACTTTATTAATGGTGTAACCATCTCACCAGAAATGGAGTATAATTGTTTTACGACTTTTAAACCCGCTCATCATGTTTAAAAACAACCTCAAAATTGCCCTCCGTAATTTATTTAAGCAAAAACTCTACACCACCATTAATGTTCTTGGCTTGGCAGTAGGGGTGGCCAGTTGTTTGTTAATTGTACTGTTCGTACGAAATGAGTTTTCGTATGATAAGTTTTTTAAGGATGGTGATCGTATCTACCGGATGGTACTAGAAAGAAAGTATCCAAATCACTCAACCTATTATGCAATCGTTCCTCATTCTTTTGCTCAAGCTGCTTTGCGCGATTATCCTGAGATAGAACAGGCTGCCAATCTTTTTGGCTTTGGTAATTTTTCGATGAGTTATAAAAACGAACGTGATGAAGTAAAGCAGTTTGATGAAGATTTTATCCTGATTGCCGATAGCACATTCTTACCCATGTTCAGTTTTGAGTTGCTGAAAGGAAACCCCAATACGGTTTTAAAGCAGGCTAATGAATTGGTGGTAACTCAGGAAATGGCTAAGCGATATTTTGGAGACGAGGATCCCATTGGTAAAATCATTCGCGGAGGAAATCAGGAGTATAAAGTAAGTGGTGTCCTTCAAGACGTTCCTGATAACTCGCACTTTCGTTTTAATGCGGTACTGGCAACCGCTACTTTTCCTTTTACGAACCGTGATAATTTTACTTCCTTCTCAGCGTTTACTTTCTTCAAATTAAAACCCAATGCCGATGCAGCTGCACTCGAAGCAAAATTTCCAAAAATGGTGGATACGTATGCGGCTGCACAAATCGAACGTGATTTAGGTAAATCGTGGGCTGATTATAAAAACGAAGGAAATGGATACCGTTATTTTCTTCAATCCCTGCCCGATATTCATTTAGATCCAATCAACCTCGAAGCACAAATGAAACCATCGGGCAATCGCATCTCTGTATTTATTATGATAGCGGTTGCTATTTTAATTTTAGTGATTGCCTGCATCAATTTTATGAATCTTGCTACAGCGCGATCTTCCGAACGGGCAAAGGAAGTAGGGGTGAGGAAAACAATGGGCTCTTTCCGCCAACAATTAATTGCACAGTTTCTTACTGAATCGTTCGTGCTTAGTGCGATGGGAGTGCTCATCGCTGTGGGTCTAGTTTATTTCTTGCTGCCCTATTTTAATAACCTTACGGGGAAGCAATTGATTCTACCGATCACGGTAATGTCTGTTGCCGGCTTGTTGGGTCTCGCCTCTATCGTTGGTTTGCTCGCTGGTATTTATCCATCTTTTGTCCTTTCGGGATTTAACCCCGTGGTGGTGATGAAGGGAAATTTTACCAGCAGCTCAAAGGGAAAATGGATTCGTAATGGATTGGTGGTATTTCAATTCTGGATTTCTATCATGTTAATGATTGGAACACTCGTGATTCAGCAGCAGATGGAATACATGCAAAATAAATCTTTGGGTTTTGATAAAGATCAAGTGTTGATTGTGGAAAAATTCTTTACCCTTGAAAATCAACAGCAAAAAACATTTTTAGAAGAAGTAAGACGCATGCCCGAAATAGCAAAAGCAGCCGGCTCATCATCCATGCCTGGCAAAGAGAGTGATTATTTTGGAATTCAATTTCAGCCCGAAGGTTCTTCAGAGATATTAACAACCAAGAGCATGATTATTGGAGATGGATTAGAAGAAACGTTAGGCTTTACGTTGTTGGAGGGTAGATTTTATTCAGAAGAAACAAATGATTCACTCTCTGTTATGTTGAATGAAAGTGCTGTAAAGGTAATGGGACTTGAAAATCCAATTGGGAGAAAGTTGGTAAACGCACAACAAGATAATGAAGGCAATCGTGTGGATAAGATTTATACCATAACGGGAGTTGTAAAGGATTTTAATTTCATTTCGTTGAAAGAAGAAATAACTCCGTTGGTCTTGCAAAGCAATGAGATCTTTGGTAATGGTGTTGCGTATGTAATGGCTCGGGTAAAAGGAGGACAAATTCCATCGGCTATTCAATCCATTGAAAAGCTATGGAAGCAAACCAATCCAGAGCAATCCTTTAAATTTTCTTTTCTTGATCAGAATATAAATGCGCAATATGAAAGCGAACAAAAATCTGGTCGCCTGTTCGCAGTATTCTCAGGCTTGGCAATTTTTGTTTCGTGTATAGGGTTGTTTGCGCTCTCTGCATACGTTACCAGTTTGCGCACCAAAGAAATTGGAGTAAGAAAAGTATTAGGCTCTTCCGTAAGTAGTGTTGTGTTCTTGTTGTCGAAAGATTTTACAAAAATGATTTTGTTAGCATTTGTGCTTGCTGTGCCGGTAGCCTGGTATGTCATGGAAAACTGGTGGCTACAAACGTTTGCTTATCGCATTGATATTAGTCTATGGATTATTTTTGTTTCCGGAGCTTTAGCTTTACTCATTGCCTGGATCACGGTAAGTTATCAATCCATAAAAGCAGCTGTTCAAAATCCGGTGGGTTCGTTGCGGAGTCAGTAAGTTTTAAAGAGCTTAATTGAGTTTTGGTTTTGCAGAAAAAATTGAGTTCAATTTTTCTAAATATTCTAATCA
Organism: Cyclobacteriaceae bacterium; assembly: GCA_041742535.1. Lineage (GTDB taxonomy): Bacteria > Bacteroidota > Bacteroidia > Cytophagales > Cyclobacteriaceae > ELB16-189. Next base: position 142,221 of record JBGSIM010000010.1, read on the forward strand.
GAAAGAAAAAAAATCGCGCTTCGCGCGAGGAATTTGTTTTGGGCATGAGGGCGGAAATTTGGCCAACGTTTGTGCAGACTCACAAAATCAACCCTAAGTTGACCACATTCCAACATTGAAATTGCAGTAACTATGAAATTGAAAGTCTACTTTTGAATTGTACTAAAACAGGGAAGCTTACAGTCTGGACTATTTCCTGCTGGTGAAATTCCGTAAACTGCTTTTACTTGTGGAACATAATAATTTCCGTGTGTCATAGTAACACCTGCAACTTCAAGTCCTTCCATACAACCTCCTGAATGTCCTACAAAACCTTGTTTACT
>JBGSIM010000011.1:0-17867 GCA_041742535.1 Cyclobacteriaceae bacterium
AAGTCCGGCAATGTTGAAATATGGACAACTCCCCAACACACAAAACCAACCACAAGTTGACCACATTCCAACATTGAAATTGCAGTAACTATGAAATTGAAAGTCTACTTTTGAATTGTACTAAAACAGGGAAGCTTACAATCCCGGATCAACTCCTGCATTATTCGCTCCAGGATTAGTATCCACTGAAGGGCAAACTGAGTTTGGTTCTGTATTCTCAAAGGATGGCAATGTATTTTACTATGCAGCCGAGCCGAATGGAAAAGCAGAAATCCGATCCATACAATTTAAAAACAATACATGGGGTAAATCAGAAGTTGTTCTCATCCACAATCGATACAGTTACAACGATCCGTTTCTATCTCCGGACGAGAAACGGTTGTATTTTATTTCCGACAGAGCACTAGATGGGAAAGGTGACAAGAAAGACTACGACATCTGGTACATAGAAGAAAGGGGAGATCGGTGGTCTGAACCAATAAATGCCGGAGAAAAAATTAACTCATCCAAAAATGAATACTACATGTCGTTTACCAAAACCGGCACCATGTATTTTTCATCCAACCGGAATGTGGACAACACCAACAATTATAATATTTACTCTTCAAAAAGTATAGAAGGAGAGTTTCAGACACCTGTTAAATTAAGTAACGCCATAAACTCTGACTTTTATGAAGCAGATATTTTCGTAGCACCTGATGAATCGTATTTGATCTTTAGTGCAAACAAGCCAGGAGGCTATGGGAGCGGTGATCTTTATATTTCATTCCGTAATGCTAACGACACATGGACGGATGCAAAGAATGTTGGGAGCGAAATCAACGCGGAGCGCTCAGAATACTGCCCATTCGTAACGGCCGATGGAAGGTATTTCTTCTACACAAAACAAAATGACATCTATTGGGTAGATACGAGCTTTATTGATAAACTTAAATAGTAGCTGCTCGGACCCAGTTAAACAATGATTGTTTCCTAGCAGAGTTACTCGTTTCGAGAACTCTGCGCTTGAGATAATTTAATTACTGGGTTGTTGTTGATCGCCCTATGCCTCGTTACGTCACATACACAAACGTATGACTCTAAAGTCAAGAGGAGGAATTTCAGACCAAAAATCGTAAATTGGGACATTAATTTATTGTACGTATGGAGACTATTGAGTTGAGATCAAACATTCACAAAATAATTGACAGAATACAAAACGAACAGTTATTAAAAACTATTTACGACTTTTTAAAAGTAAGAGAGTCGAATAAACCTGGGCGACTTTGGGACTCATTGACGGAAGAACAGAAGCAAGAGGTTTTACTGGCTTATGAGGAATCCGAAGACGAAAAGAATTTAATTGACCGGGAAGAAGTATTTAAGCGGACTAAATGAGAATTTCCCTTACCAAGCGAGCTCAGAGAAACTATCGCTCAATTAAGGAATACATAACAAATGAGTGGGGAGAAAGAGTAGCAGAGGCTTTTGAACAAAAGATTATTGACTTCTTAGATATATTGGAGGACTTCCCAGAAATTGGAGTTATAGAGATACCGGAAAAAAAGATTCATGGTTTTCAACTCACCAAACAGACAAGAGTTTTTTATCGAATCAAAGAAAAAAGAATTATTATCTTGACATTCTTTGACGTTAGACAAAACCCAAAGAAAAAACCTCGGTGAAAGTCTAGAAAGCCATAGTTAGTATCCCACGAAACAAAGGATTTAAAATAGGCATCAACTGAGATCCAACATGATGGAAACCAAGTTAGTTAGCAATAGCCTAAGGATTCAAACGTGAACCGAAAACTTTGACCTGAATAAGATTAAGCCAACTCTGTCTTCAACTGTAGCTTATCTAAATAATCCCAAACCAAACTGCTTGCACCCAAGATTGGAGCAGCCTGATTTTGCATAGCTGAAGGAAGGACTTTTATCTTGCCGCGGAACAAAGGCATCAGGTTAGCTTCCATGTGTTTGATAGTAGGGCGGAAGATCAAATCGCCAGCCATCGCTAAACCACCAAACAAAAAGATAGCTTCCGGATCTGTATGAACAGCGGTCTCGGCTAATTTCATTCCTAAAATCCGACCTGTATATTCAAAGGCTTCGCATGCCACTACATCGCCACGATGGGCAGCTTCCGAAATCATTTTTGTATTCAAATCTTCAAAGCTGATACCACGTAATTCACTTGGCTCCAGATGATCAGCCAATAATTTATAAACCGTTCTCTTTATACCCGTTGCCGAAACATAAGTTTCTAAACAACCACGCTTTCCGCAATTGCAATATCTTCCATTTGGGTTTACCGAAGTATGACCCACTTCACCCGCGATTCCATGATGACCGTTTAACAACACACCGCCACACACAAAACCACTTCCTAATCCAGTGCCCAGCGTAATCACTACAAAGTCTTTCATGTTCTTGGCATTGCCATAGATCATTTCGCCCACGGCTGCGGCATTCGCATCATTGGTAAGAATGCAAGGCACATCGAACTCTTCTTTAAACATGCTTGCCAATGGGAGAACACCTTTCCACTTTAAGTTAGTAGCACGTTCAATGTTCCCGGTATAATAATTTCCATTCGCAGCTCCAATACCAATGCCTACAATGCGTGAGTCAGTGGGTAATTCCTGAATGCCACTACGCAATGCATCCGCCATGCCATCAAAGTAAGCTTGAAACTCATTGTATTCTGTCGTGGGAATATTTCCCTGGTGAAGTACATTTCCCTTACGGTCAACAATACCATACTTTGTATTCGTGCCACCAATGTCAATGCCAACAGTTAGATCTTTCATACGCGATTAAATGGAAAGAATTTTTGCTATTCTTAGAGATTCACTATCAATTTCGTGGTGCTTGCCGATGATGTCGGCAAAGCTATTGTATACAACTTTGTTATTGAGAATACCTACCATGCAATCTTTTTCACCGGCAAGTAATCCTTCAACAGCAGCAACACCCATTTTACTTGCAAGCACCCGATCAAAATAAGTAGGACTTCCACCACGCTGAAGGTGGCCCAGGATGGTTACTTTAATATCGAAATAATTATTTCGTTCCGAGAATTTTTTAGCGAGCTCCATAGCACCGCCTAGTTTACTTCCTTCAGCAACTACTACTAAACTAGATTTTTTATTTGTCTTGCCACCTTCATCAAGTTTTGCAAACAACTCATCGAGCGACATGCTTTCTTCTGGTATGATCGTAGCTACAGCACCACCGGCAATACCCGAGTTTATAGCGATATACCCTGAGTTACGCCCCATTACTTCAATAAAGAAAAGTCGGTTATGTGAAATGGCAGTGTCTCTGATTTTATCAATCGCCTCCACGGCAGTGTTAGTAGCTGTATCAAAACCAATTGTAAAGTCTGTTCCTGTTAAATCATTATCGATGGTACCCGGCATGCAGATAGAGGGAATAGCATACTCCTCATAAAGTTTATGCAATCCTGTAAAAGTTCCATCTCCACCTATTGCTACTAAGGCATCAATACCGTGTTTCTTTAAATTTTGGTAAGCCTTTGCGCGACCTTCGGGAGTTCTAAACTCTTTGCTTCGCGCAGACTTAAGAATGGTACCCCCACGTTGAATGATATTACCCACAGAGCGTGCACCTAGCTTTACAATGTCGCCACTGATCATGCCTTCATAGCCTTGCATTATACCATACACTTCTTTCTTGTAGAAGATAGAAGCTCGCACCACAGCGCGCAACGCTGCATTCATTCCGGGGGCATCGCCACCAGAAGTAAACACACCAATTTTAGTAATCTTAGAATCCATTCTCCTTTTTAAAAAGCAGCCCAAAAATAGGGGTTGAAAAGGGTTTTACAAGGATTCTGACTTTATTCGGATTTCAATCGTTTGAAATAATTGATCAGCCCGTTAGTAGAAGAGTCGTGGGTAGTAATTGGCTCTGGTGAAGTCAATTCAGGTAGTATTTTCTTGGCGAGTACTTTACCTAACTCAACACCCCATTGATCGAAACTAAAGATGTTCCAGATCACGCCTTGAACAAATATCTTATGCTCATACATGGCAATCAAAACACCCAATGTATAAGGATTTAGTTTTTTGAACATGATCGAGTTGGTAGGTCTGTTTCCACTAAACACTCGATAAGGCAAATGGAAATTAATATCTTCTTTGTTCATGCCGGCAGCGCGTAGTTCTTTCTCAACCATCTCTTCTGTTTTTCCAACCATGAGTGCTTCGGTTTGTGCGAAAAAGTTAGAAAGCAATTTTACATGATGATCGCCTACTGGATTTTGTGAATCAACAGGTGCAATGAAATCACAGGGAATTAATTTAGTACCCTGATGTATTAATTGATAAAAAGCATGTTGTCCATTGGTACCGGGCTCGCCCCAAATCACTGGACCGGTTTGATATAGTACTGGATTTCCATTTCGATCAACAGATTTTCCATTGCTCTCCATGTTGCCTTGTTGAAAATAGGCAGCAAAACGATGCAAGTATTGATCGTATGGAAGAATGGCTTCGGAGTGTGCATCAAAAAAGTTTGTGTACCAGATTCCAAGTAGCGCAAGTATCACCGGAATGTTTTTATTGAAAGGCTGATCTTTAAAATGATTGTCTATATCATGCGCTCCTTCAAGCAGCTTTGTAAAATTCTCGAATCCAATGGTGCATGCAATTGACAAACCAATAGAAGACCATAGTGAATAACGCCCGCCCACCCAATCCCAAAACACAAACATGTTTTCAGAGGCAATCCCAAAATCAATTACTGACTTTGAATTTGTGGATACGGCAACAAAATGTTTTGCTACTTCACCCTTGCCACCGGTCTTTTCGATAAACCAATTTTTAGCAGTCTCTGCATTGGTCATGGTCTCTTGTGTGGTAAATGTTTTAGAGGCAATGATGAAAAGGGTGGTTTCAGGATTTAGATTTTTAAGTGTCTCTACAATGTGGGTTCCATCAACATTAGAAACAAAGTGCGGTTTGATGGTAGTGTGATAAGGTTTTAGTGCTTCGGTAACCATGAGCGGTCCTAGATCAGAGCCACCGATCCCTATGTTTACAATATCGGTTATCGCTTTTCCTGTAAAGCCCTTCCAACTTCCGCTTAATAATTTTTCAGAAAATGCCTTTACCTGATCAAGTACTTTATTGATTTGTGGCATTATGTCTTCACTATCTACATACACCGGAGTGTTGGCGCGATTGCGCAAGGCAACGTGCAGCACCGCCCGATGTTCAGTTTGATTAATCTTATCACCATTAAACATAGCCTCAATAGATTCCTTCAAACCAACCTCCTCGGCTAGCGCAACCAACAATTCAATGGTTTCAGCAGTTATAATATTCTTGGAATAGTCAATGAGTATGTCGTTCAACTTTAAGTTAAACTTTTCGAACCGCTGCGGATCTTCCTGAAATAACTCGCGCATGGGTGTGGCCTGCATTTCAATAAAATGTGAAGTCAACTTTTGCCAGGCAATGGTTTCGGCAGGATTAATCTTTGATAACATGAGATTGAATTTTAAAGAATTTAACTAGGCAAAAATAGAAGAAGTTGCTGAGTGAACTCACAGCAAGCGAATAATATAGTTTACAAATAATGAGAGAATATTTTGAAAGCAGCCAATCAGCCGCCCACTACACTGCGCAGATTATCAACCAAGCCTTCCCATAAATCATCAAGCTCTTTAAGATCATCAAAATCAGAATAGTCAGTTACTTTCAGAAAAGTAGTTTGTGTGAGTTCGTTTACTTCAAGCCGCAGTTCGAAATAGGAGGGATCCTTTTCGTCTTCCTTAGTCTCAGGTTTGTACTCAAATTTTACAAAGTGATTCACACGATGTGAGGTCATTACTGCTTTGTGTTCTTCATTATCCCAAACAAACGTAAAGACCTTTTCAGGACTGATTGTTACGTTGTCTGCAAACCATTCCGAAAGTCCGCTTGGTGTTTGAAGGTAGGGGTAAAGCATTTTGATAGAAGCATGCACTTCGAAGTCATTCGAATAAAGTTGTTTAGAAGTTGTCATGAGTGATATTGCCTTCGCCTTTGTTTGGATTTTAAGTTAAAGAAATTCCCGTTAACAACAAACTATGCTACGAATTGAGGAAATGCTTAAGAATAAATAAAGACGATCCATTTTAAGGCAACAAATTGTAGCCCAGGTTTATTGATTTCGGAAAAGTTTGTATGTTTGCGCTCCCAAAATTGAACGATCAATTGGCGCGGTAGCTCAGGTGGTTAGAGCGTTGGATTCATAACCCAAAGGTCGGGGGTTCAACTCCCCCCCGCGCTACATTTAGCAGCAAGTTGCTGCTTTTTTTATGGCCTTTCAAATCAAATCATGGTATGTTAGTCGCCAGCAAGTACGGCTGTTCTGCATTAAAAATAACTGGCCTCGTTTTTGAGATTATCTTTGCACACCGCTAATGAAAAAAATAGATAAGCTAATTATCACATCCTTTTTAGGACCTTTCATTCTCACGTTTCTGGTGGTTGTGTTTATTCTGCTGAATATTCACATGCTAAAATACTTCGATGACATCATTGGCAAAGATTTAGGCTGGGATGTAATCGGCAAGTTGCTTTTCTATTTTGCCATCTTCAATACGCCTGTCGCGCTTCCACTCGCAGTGTTATTATCTTCACTGATTACCTTCGGAAACCTGGGCGAACATTTTGAACTTACTGCGATCAAAAGTCTGGGCATTTCGTTGGTGCGAAGTTTACTTCCCATTTTCATTTTTGTTCTATTCTTAACTGGCGGAGCTTTTCTGGTGGGTAATTATTTAGTGCCAAAAGCTGCCCTTGAAGCCTATAGCTTGTTGTATGATATCAAACAAAAGAAGCCGGCTTTGGATCTTCGGCAAGGTGCCTTTTATAACTCGATTCCAGACATCAGTATTAAGGTGAATGAAAAGGAGCCTGAGAGTGGAGTTCTTAAAGGAATAATTATCTATGATCACCGCGGAAGAACTGGCAACAAAGAGGTGATTAAGGCAGATTCAGGGTTAATGTATACGATTCTTAATGATCAATATCTTAAGCTTGAGTTGTTTAATGGCTATAATTATAAAGAAGGCTCTGCAGGCGAAAGTGATTTTTCAGGTAAAGCAGGTGGGGGTGAGGATAGCTATAGCAGAACTAAATTCTCAAAATCACAAATAGTATTCGATCTCTCTTCTTTTGGTCTCCAACGCACCGACAAAAAATGGTTTCAAAGCAACCGCATTATGCGAAATATGGGTGAGTTGAGAACGGACATTGATTCAATAAACCGGGTGATTCAAAATGAACAGATCGCAGTTTATTCTTCAGCAAAATATCTGTATTCATATCATTTTAAAAATGACTCTGTAACCTGGCCTGAGGAAATAAAAAATCTTAAAAAAAGAAGGGATTCGATCGCACTCGTTAAGAAAACGACAGATGAAAATTATAAAGCCGAGGCAAATAAGGTAGAGGAAGAAATAGAACCACCGGTGATTGTTCTTTCAAAAAAAGACAGTCTTAAGTCAGATAGCATTTTTAGTGAACCTTATACAGCTTCCGAAATTTCAGTTGCTGTGGCACAAGCAAGGTTGATAAAATCACAATTTCTTTCTCACAATGCAAATTTAAAGGCCTATGAGTTTCAGCACCGTGAGTTCGCAGTTCAATGGCACAAAATTCTGGCGCAGGCCATTGCATGTATCGCGATGTTTTTGATTGGTGCTCCGCTTGGCGCAATTATAAAGAAGGGTGGACTAGGTGTACCCGTTTTAATGTCGATTCTGTTCTTCATTGTCTTTTACGTGCTCTCCCTGATTGGTGAGAAATGGGCTAAACAAGCAACGGTATCGGTGCCCGCAGGGATGTGGATGGCAAACATTATTTTGGTATCAATCGGGTTGTTATTCTTGCGGCAAGCTCGCGCGGATGCAAGATTATTTGATTCAGACTTTTATGCGGTGGTTTGGGATCGGATTGCCCGCAGGTTTATTAAACAGCCTAAAAGCGCTTCTTAATTTTGGTTTTATGGGCGCATTCCCATACTTTTGCCCGTTGAAAAAATAAGAAAGTAAAAATTAGAAGAGATGTACATCAATTCAGAAAAGAAGCAAGAATTGTTTAGTAAACACGGTTTTGCAAAGAAAAAAACAGACACAGGCTCACCAGAGTCTCAAATTGCGCTATTTACTCACAGAATTAGCCACTTGACAGAGCATTTGAAAGGACAGAAAAAGGATTTCTCCACTCAAACCGGATTATTAAGGTTAGTTGGAAAGCGTAAGAAGCTCCTTAGCTACCTTCAGGATACGAATATTGAAAGATATCGTGCCGTCCTCGCTGATCTAGACTTAAGAAAATAAATATCACGATAAGTAGAAATAGGGAACCTCGGTTCCCTTTTCGCTTTATTATTAAACACGGAAAGACTGTGAATTGTAGGTCTTTCCTAAAATCCTACCTATGAAACCAACTATTATTTCAAAATCATGTACGCTCCCAGACGGACGTCAGATTACAATCGAAACAGGAAAACTGGCACGTCAGGCTGACGGTGCTGTTGTATTAAGAATGGGCAACACCATGTTGCTTGCTACTGCCGTGGCGAGTCAAACAGCTAAAGACGGAGTAGATTTTTTGCCGATGTCTGTTGACTATCAAGAGAAATTTGCATCCACAGGAAAAATACCGGGTGGATTTTTAAAGAGAGAAGGAAGACTTTCAGATTATGAAATCCTAATCAGTCGATTAGTAGATCGCGCTATTCGTCCATTATTCCCGGATGACTATCATGCAGAGACACAAATAAATATTCAATTGATCTCAGGAGATCATAATGCATTACCCGATGCTATGGCAGCTTTTGCAGCTTCAGCAGCCCTTGCAGTATCCGATATTCCATTTCAAGGACCTATTTCAGAGGTTAGGGTTATCAGGCTTGATGGTCAGTTCATTATAAGCCCAACACTAGAGCAAAAAGAGAAGGCTGATCTTGACTTTATCGTAGCTGCATCCATCGATAATATCCTGATGGTTGAAGGCGAGTGTAAGGAGATCAATGAAGAAGATATGCTAGAGGCATTGAAACTTGCCCATGAGGTTATCAAAGGTCAGTGTCAATTACAATTGGACTTAGCGGAAGCGGCTGGTAAAACTAAAAAGCGCGAGTACTCACACGAAGTAAAAGACGAAGCGTTCAAAGAAGAGCTCTTCAAACTTTTATATGATAAAGTGTATGATGTGGCTCGTCAGCAATTGGCGAACAAGCACAGCCGCTCAGAACTGTTCAGCAAAATCTACGATGATTATGTTGAATCATTGCCGGAAGACACAACCGTTAATAAAGACCTTGTTAAAAAATACTACAAAGACATTCAAAAGGCAGCTTGTCGTAACCTTGTTTTAAATGAAAAGGTACGTTTGGATGGTCGCAAGACAAATGAGATCAGACCTATCTGGTCGGAGGTTGATTATCTTCCTTCTGCTCATGGTTCTTCTATCTTTACGCGTGGCGAAACACAATCTTTGAGCACGGTAACATTAGGTACTAAGCTTGATGAGCAGATGATTGATGGTGCTATGTTTGATGGTAGCAACAAATTCATCCTTCATTATAACTTCCCAGGATTTTCAACGGGTGAGGTGAAGCCAAATCGCGGCCCGGGCCGCAGAGAAGTAGGTCATGGAAACTTAGCCATGAGAGCGTTGAAGCAAGTGCTTCCTAACCTTGCCGAGGGTCCTTACACTATTCGTTTGGTATCTGATATTTTGGAATCAAATGGTTCATCTTCAATGGCAACGGTATGTGCAGGCTCGCTTGCGCTGATGGATGCGGGTATTAAAATTAGCGCTCCGGTTTCAGGTATTGCCATGGGTATGATCTCGGATAGCAAAACCAAGAAGTATGCAATCTTATCGGACATCTTAGGTGATGAAGATCATTTAGGTGATATGGACTTTAAAGTGACCGGTACTGAAAAAGGAATCACGGCTTGCCAGATGGACCTTAAGGTAGACGGACTAACGTATGACGTTTTAAAAGAAGCACTTACGCAGGCTAAGGAAGGTCGCCTTCATATCTTAAATGAAATGAAGAAAACGATCACTGCTCCAAATGCTGAATTGAAGCCACATGCTCCTAGAGCTACTACCATCGTAATCGAAAAAGATTTGATTGGCGCAGTAATCGGGCCCGGTGGAAAAGTGGTTCAGGAAATTCAAAAGACTACAGGTGCTACCATTGTAATTGAAGAGGTTGGCAACAAAGGAATCGTAAACATCTTCGCCAATAACCAGGAGGTGATGGATGCGGCAGTGAGACGTGTTAAAAACATCGTAGCGGTTCCGGAAGTGGATCAGGTATATGACGGAGTGGTAAAATCAATCATGCCTTTTGGTGCATTTGTTGAGTTTATGCCCGGTAAAGACGGCTTGCTACACATCTCTGAAATTAAGTGGGAACGCCTCGAAACGATGGATGGCGTAATGCAGGTAGGTGAGCAGGTGAAGGTGAAACTTGTTGAAGTAGACAAGAAAACCGGCAAATTCAGGTTATCACGCAAAGTATTGCTTCCTAAACCCCCTAGAAAAGAAGAGGCGCCAAGCGCATAAGATTTTTGATAATTAATGGTTTTTGGAACTAAATTTTCGCTTTTTCGTGTTTGATTTAACCGAATAGGAAATTCGATGAGACAGTTAAAGATTAGCAAACAGATTACTAATCGCGAAAGCCAATCTCTTGATAAGTATCTTCAGGAGATCGGAAAAGTAGACTTGATTACTGCTGATGAAGAAGTAGTACTCGCTAAGCGAATCAAAGAAGGCGATCAGATTGCTTTAGAAAAACTGACGAAAGCAAACTTACGCTTCGTAGTGTCAGTAGCGAAGCAATATCAGAATCAAGGGTTGTCATTAGGTGATTTAATAAACGAAGGAAACCTGGGTTTGATTAAAGCAGCACAACGCTTTGATGAAACCCGGGGCTTCAAGTTTATCTCATATGCAGTGTGGTGGATTCGTCAATCCATCCTTCAAGCGTTGGCCGAACAATCCCGTATCGTTCGGCTTCCGTTAAACCGGGTTGGGTCACTCAATAAAATTTCAAAAACATTTTCAGAACTCGAACAAAAATTTGAGCGCGAACCATCGCCTGAAGAGTTAGCAGATGTGCTGCAAGTTACTACTGCCGAAGTGGTAGATACCATGAAGATTTCGGGTCGTCATGTTTCGATGGATGCACCGTTTGTATCGGGTGAAGAAAACAGTTTGTTGGATGTGTTGGAGAATAGTAGTGAAGTAACTCCCGACTCAGAGTTAATGAACGACTCGCTGAGGCGGGAAGTGCAACGGGCACTGTCAACGTTGACTCAGCGCGAGTCAGATGTGATCGCTCTTTACTTTGGCTTGAATGGAGAACATGCCATGACACTGGAAGAGATTGGCGAGCGGTTTAACCTTACCCGTGAGCGGGTTCGTCAAATTAAGGAAAAGGCTATCAGAAGGTTACGCCATACCTCAAGAAGTAAAGCATTAAAGCCTTACTTGGGTTAACAATGCTTAATGAATACTCAAAATAAGGGTCTCAAGGCGTTGAGACCTTTTTTGTTAAATGATTAAATGAACAAGACATGGAGAAGAAAGAGAGCGTAAAAGTGCTGATAATTGGTTCCGGACCGGCCGGCTACACCGCTGCAATTTATGCGGCCCGGGCAGGACTAAACCCTGTACTATTTACCGGTGGACAACCTGGAGGACAGCTTACTATTACGAATGATGTAGAGAACTTTCCGGGTTACCCCGAAGGAGTTAACGGTCCGCAAATGATGATGGACTTGCAGAAGCAGGCTGAGCGTTTCGGTACTAAAGTTATTTACGGAATGGTGACGAGCGTAGATTTTTCTGTCTATCCCTTGAAAGTAACGGTGGATGAAAAAGATGTGTATGAAGCGGAATCAATAATTGTATCAACCGGAGCAAGTGCAAAGTATTTAGGTATTCCATCGGAAGAAGCATTTGCTAACAAAGGAGTATCTGCTTGTGCGGTATGCGATGGATATTTTTATCGTGGTAAAGAAGTAGCAGTAGTAGGTGCGGGTGATTCTGCAGCAGAAGAATCAACCTATCTTTCAAAGCTTTGTTCGAAAGTACATTTGATTGTAAGACGTGATGAAATGCGCGCTTCAAAAATCATGCAGCAGCGGGTACTGAATACCCCTAACATTGAAGTGCATTGGAATACAGAAACGGAGGAGATTGTAGGTGATGATAGTGGTGTAACCGGAGTTCGGATTCTTAACAATAAAACAAACGAGAAGAAATTGATTCCGATTCAGGGATTCTTTTTAGCAATTGGTCATAAACCAAACACCGATATTTTTGAAGGTCAATTGGATAAGGATGAAGCTGGTTATGTGAAAGTGATACCAGGCACTACCAAAACAAATGTAGAAGGAGTGTTTGCAGTAGGGGATGTAGCCGATAGAATCTATCGTCAGGCAATTACCGCTGCGGGCAGTGGTTGCATGGGCGCGCTGGATGCTGAGAAGTTTTTGGCAGCCAAAGAAATGGAAGTTGCTCATTAATAAACACCTATGAAGTTAGATATTCTTGTGTTGGCAGCCCATCCTGATGATGCGGAGTTGGGATGTGGAGGCACTATCGCCAAACAAGTTTCATTGGGTAATAAAGTAGGCGTTGTTGATTTTACGCGCGGTGAATTAGGTACCCGCGGCACGGTTGAAACCCGCGATCAGGAAGCAAAAGACTCCGCTAAAATTTTAGGATTGTCGGCCCGCTTAAACCTTAACTTTCGTGATGGATACTTTACCAACGATGAAGCGCATCAATTAGCGTTGATTAAAGTCATTCGTAAGTTTCAACCTGAAATTGTTTTAGCCAACGCTATTTATGATCGCCATCCCGACCACGGAAAAGGAGCGGGGCTTGCGTTCGATGCGTGCTTCTATTCGGGCTTAGTGAAGATTGAATCAAAAGACAAAGGAGTAGCGCAACAACCCTGGCGTCCAAAGTTTTTATACCATTTCATTCAAAGTCAATTACTGCAACCCGATTTTGTGGTAGATGTTTCTGATTTCTGGGAAACCAAAATGAAGGCAATCCGTGCATTCAAAACTCAGTTCTATGATCCCACCAGCAACGAACCCGAAACCTTTATCTCCAATCCATCCTTCATGAATATGTTGGAATCACGCGGACAGGAATTTGGTCATGGTATTGGTGCTAAGTACGGTGAAGGCTTTACTGTGCGTAGAGTTGTAGGAGTGAATGATCTTTTTTCGCTGCGTTAGTTAAGGAGCTAAACGGTGGATCGTCCACGCATCTCCCTTGCCATTGTTGGTGTTCTTCACCAACAATCTCCAATCTTCTTCACCAACAATCTTTCAATCCCCAACAATCTTTTCAATCCTCATAATGCGTCAGGAAATCCCAATTACGTTCATTCAATTCATAAAATCTGGCGCTCGAATAGTAATACTCCTCAGCTAAATTGCACATTCCCGCCCGAACAGGATTAGCATGAATGTATTCCAACTTTTGTTTGAATACCTGAGAGCTTATTAATTCAATACATAATGAATTCCTTGCCATTGTTGGTGTTCTTCACCAACAATCCTCTCCAATCTTTTCAATCCTCATAATGCGTCAGGAAATCCCAATTACATTCATTCAATTCATAAAATCTGGCGCTCGAATAGTAATACTCCTCAGCTAAATTGCACATTCCCGCCCGAACAGGATTAGCATGAATGTATTCCAACTTTTGTTTGAATACCTGAGAGCTTCTTAATTCAATACATAATGAATTTCTCTCCCATACCTGATATCGCCTGTCTTTTGCATTAACCAAAACCTCTTCCAATAAGGGCGATTTAGAATTTCGAAGTTGCTTTAATATTTGCTGGGCGGTGTAGCGTAGAAAATCCCGTTGAACATCCTCTCTTTTATGCTCGCCCATTACCTGCCATATTAAATGAAAATGATTTTCCATAAGAACAAAGGCCGACACCTTTACTCTGCCTTCTTTTACCAAAAATTATAGACTGTTTATAATGATATCCTTATTCTGTTTGGTAGATAATAGTAGTATCCAATTTAAACAAGTTACTGTAAGGAAGTCTGGATAATACTTTGCGATCATTTAATAGTAAGATAAAAAATGGCGCTTTGCATATCAATTCGATTGCTTGTTGGTGAAGAACACCAACAAGGGCGAGAGGGTTTGGTCATGGTATTGGTGCCAGATACGGTGAAGGCTTTACCGTGCGCAGGGTAGTAGGAGTGAATGATCTTTTTGCGCTTCGTTAGTTACGGAGCTAAGCGGTGGATCGTCCACGCATCATCAGTTTTATAATACACAATCCTGTCGTGCAATCGGCTAGGTCTTCCTTGCCAGAACTCAATCTCCAACGGAGCAACTGCATAGCCGCCCCACTGTTTTGGTTTTGGTAAAGTTTCCTTTCCTTCAAATCGTTTCTCTAATTCTTTCACCCGGGTTTCCAGCAACTCACGATTTTTAATCAAGGTACTTTGTGGTGAGGCCCACGCACCAAGCTGACTTCCGCGCGGTCGACTTTTAAAATAGGTTTCGGAAGTTGCTTCATCCAGCCGAATGCAAACTCCTTCAATGCGCACCTGCCGCTCCAACTCGGGCCAAAAAAAAGTAAGGGCACATGCCGGGTTGGCATCTAACTCTTTTCCTTTCTGACTTTGATAATTGGTATAGAATAAAAATGAATTTTTTTCAACACCTTTTAATAGTACAATTCGTGCCGAAGGTTTTCCTGTTTCAGTAATGGTAGAGAGCGTCATCGCATTAGGTTCCAATGCCTTCGACTTCAATGCTTCATCAAACCATTTTTGAAATTGAGCAATCGGATTTTTGTTTACATCGGTTTGATCTAATGTAGTCTTAGAATACTCTTTCCTGATTTCAGCAATTGAACTCATAATTTTTTAAAATGATAAACTCCTCCCTATTAAAACAACGTTACAAAGTTACACTAGTCAACCTTCAATTATCCATTGTTATCCATTATCAACTGTCCATTCTCCATTATCAACTGTTCATTATCCATTATCCATTGTAAATTGTCCATTATCAACTATCAATTTCTCTTATTTTTTTTCAATCTTAACTGGGGATTGTACCTGACGTTATTTAGTTTACGGCATGGAATTCTTTAAATATAAGAATAAGGTACTGCCCCAAAAAGGGGGACTACTATTATCGGAACCCTATTTGGCCGATCCTAACTTTGAGCGCACTACCATTTTACTTACCGAGCATAACGAAGAAGGATCTGTAGGTTTTATTTTAAACAAACCCTCCGAAACCCGCGTGGCTGAAGTGATGGAGGATTTAAAAGCGTTTGATTCGCGCGTTTTTATTGGGGGTCCGGTGCAACAGGATACACTCCATTTTATTCATCGCGTTCAAGCCATTGAGGATTCCATCGAAATCATTCCGGGTTTGTTTTGGGGTGGCAATTTCGATCAGTTGATGGGGCTTATTGATACTCACCAACTTAGCGCAACAGATATAAAATTCTTTCTGGGGTATAGTGGCTGGTCCAACGGACAATTAGAGGAAGAATTGAAGATTGATTCGTGGATTGTGAGCGATCGGGTGAACGAAGAATTAATATTTGAAACAGATCCTGATTTAATGTGGAAAAAAGCCATGAAGGAACTGGGCGGGCGATTTACCGTATACTCCAATTACCCGGCCGATCCCCGCATGAATTGAATGATTTTAGTATTTTTACCGTTCCTCAGCAGAGGAGAACGATGATGATGATGGAAAACGATAAAGAGGTGCAAGAAGAACCGGTTAACGAAACAGCTGAGGAAGTTTCTGAAACTGGGCACAAGAATGGTGCGCATGCTGAGGAGGGTGAAGCTGAAGAAGAGCATACCATTAATTATGCAGACTTTACAAAAGTAGATTTAGTAGCGCGCGTAAAAGAACTCGCTAAGGAAGATGATGTGCGCAAGGCAGAATCTTTTCTGAAAGCGATTAAGCCTTACTATGATGAACTGCGCCAACAGGAACGTGCCGAAGCACTGGATAAGTTTATAAAAGAAGGTGGCGTTGAAGACGACTTTGAATATCGGTTGGATGAAAACGATCACGCCTACGATGCAACCGCAAAATTAATTCGCGACCGTAAGAATCAATACTTCAAAAATCTTGAAGAGAAAAAAACAGAGAACCTTCGTAAGAAGAACGAAATTCTTGAGAAGCTAAGGGCGTTAATTGATGGTGAAGACTCTGCTCAATCGTTTCATACGTTTAAAGACTTACAAAATGAGTGGAAGCATGTAGGCCAGGTTTCGATGGCGCATGTTAAAACCTTGTGGGCTAATTACAATGCCTTGATCGATCGGTTCTATGATCATCGCAACATCTATTTTGAATTAAAAGAATTAGATCGCAAGAAAAACCTGGAAGCTAAAATTGAACTGTGCGTAAAGGCAGAACAATTAATTAATGTAACCCTGCTAAAAGATGCCGTTCGTGAGTTGAATGAATTGCATCATGAGTTTAAGCACGTAGGCCCTGTACCTAAGGAAGATCAGGAACCCGTTTGGCAGCGATTCAAAACTGCATCCGATGCCGTGTATGCAAAGCGCGATGCGTTTTTGGTTGATCTACAAGCTGAATTAAAAACTAATCTTGAGGCCAAGCTAAAAATTGAAGAAGAGGTTGAAGCATTCGTTTCCTTTACGTCCGATCGCATCAAAGAGTGGAATCAAAAAACACAAGAGATCTTAGCCATCCAAAAGAAGTGGGATGCTGTAGGCGGTGTGCCGCGCACCAAAACAAAAGATCTGAACAAGAAATTCTGGACAGCCTTTAAAACGTTCTTCCACAATAAGAATGTGTTCTTCAAAAAATTAGATGAAGAGCGCACCAAAAATCTTAAAGCCAAGCAAGAGTTGGTTGCCCGCGCAATTGAGTTAAAGTCGAGTGACGATTGGATTAAATCCTCAAACGAATTAAAAAATCTGCAGCGCGTGTGGAAAGAAATTGGCCCCGTGCCTGAGAAGCAGCGCGATAAAATTTATAAAGAGTTTAAAGAAGCGTGCGACTACTTCTTTCAACAACAACGCGGCTCTGCCGAAAAAGCAGACCAGGAGCAGGAAGAGAATTTGAAAAAGAAGGAAGCTATTATTGAAGAATTGAATCAGGCTGCCACCCAAGGTGCCGGTACTCTTGAAAGCCTTCAGGAACTGCAAGCGCGCTTTAATGAAATAGGGTTTGTGCCTAAGCAATCTGTTGCCTCCATCAAAAATCAATTCTCCGTTTCGGTTGCTAAGTATATTGAATCGATCAGTGGCTTAAATGCTGCGGAGAAAGATCAAGCCGCCCTTGAAGTACAATTGAGTGGATTGAAAAATGATCCTCAGGCCGAGCGGAAACTATATCACAAAGAGCAAAGTTTGCGCAAGCAGATAACCAAGGCCGAGAATGATTTGGCTACGCTGCGCAACAACCTCGAGTTCTTTGGGCGCTCAAAAAATGCCGAAAAATTCAAGGAGGAATTTAACGTGAAAATTACTGAGGCCAGCGATGAACTCGCACAGCTAAAAAAGCAGCTAAAACTGCTCAAATCAGTTTAAAAAAGCCTTGTAAAAACAAACACTTCCCTTATTTTTGCACCCTCTTTAGGAGTAGTATTGAGTCTTGATACTAGATACTAAAGTCTAAAAATGCCTCCTTAGCTCAGCTGGTAGAGCAACTGACTTGTAATCAGTAGGTCGCTGGTTCGATTCCGGCAGGGGGCTCTTTGATAATCAAGCAGTTACAAAATGATGTAACTGCTTTTTTGTTTTGGTGTTATGGAGTGGTGTTATGTAGCCATCCGGAAAT
>JBGSIM010000012.1:0-30892 GCA_041742535.1 Cyclobacteriaceae bacterium
CCGGCAATGTTGAAATATGGACAACTCCCCAACACACAAAACCAACCACAAGTTGACCACATTCCAACATTGAAATTGCAGTAACTATGAAATTGAAAGTCTACTTTTGAATTGTACTAAAACAGGGAAGCTTACACAGGAGATTATTTAGCAGTGTAGTTTATCGTATCAAGCAGGTCTGTTTTTTCAAAGCCAGTGAAACGAATTGAAAATTATGCTTTTTTATTAATGAATATCAAACGGAGTTTTTAATCCCATGCTAATCGAAAAGTATACAACTGATTGGATTAAAAATTTTGAGGATCTAAAACGTGAGATTGAAAACGGTCTAGTGGGCATTAAATACCAAATTGAACACGTTGGGAGTACATCCGTTCCAAAACTAGCTGCTAAACCAATTATTGACATTGATATAATCTATGAAAGTCAAGCTGAGTTTAAAAAAATCAAATCCGGGCTTTTAAGGATGGGATATTTCCATAACGGGAATCAAGGAATTGAAATGCGTGAGGTTTTTAAGAGGAAAGTAATCCAAACAAAAGGAATATTGGATTTGATAAAACATCATCTTTATGTTTGCCAAATAAATAGCAAGGGGCTGGAGAGACATATTTTATTGCGTGATCATTTGCGAAAAAATGATTCTGCTAGATTAGAATATGAATCGATGAAATACAGGTTGGCTGAAAAAGCCAATCAAAACCAAAAAGTGTATGCCCAACTCAAGGAATTAAATGTTAATGACTTTATTGATTGTATTATTGAACTTGAAAAATTAAATCCAAGAGCAGAAAAATAAAAGCACCACATAGGGTATAAATAATGACGTGTTCTCCTTACACTAGAAAGGAAAGTACTAATTCATGAAACTACTCACTGCACGCCCCGTTAGGGATCATGTACCAAACGATAAAATATGATTCGAGAAGAACAGATAAAGGACTGTGAAAAAAGACTTTTAGAAGCTATAAAAATTAATGACATCACGGTTCTTGACGAACTTTTGCACGACAAGTTAATTTTCAATATTCCGACAGGACAAACTATTACCAAGATGATGGATATTGAAAATTACCGTTCAGGCATTATGACCATTGACGACATTTCAATTACAGACCAGCTCATAGTGACCATTGATGATATTTCGACCGTTGCAGTTACGGTTCATTTAAAAGCAAAATATGCTGGCCAACTTATTGATGGAAAGTTTAAATATTTACGGGTATGGAAATTATTCAATAATTCATGGAAGATAATTGCTGGAAGTGGGTTTCAGATTTGACTTTCATGTTCTTTTAATACAACAGTCATTTTAATACCAGGCATACCAATAAGAGACAATCTATCGTAAGATAAAATGACAGGAGACAAAACAGGTGTCTCCGAATCAAATGGACGAAATATTAAGTTGAATAAAACTGTTTATGTAAGATACTAAAACTTTTAATCACCGCTAGTATCTACTCCTATGTTAAGGTTTCAATATACATATCGCGATGAAAATCACGATAGGCCTTCATTACCTCTTGCGGGGCTTCCAGTTGTGGCCAGTGTCCAATGTGTTCGCTGAGTAATTTAATATTGGCTTTAGATATAAGAACTTTATATCGAACAGCCATATGGATACCCGAATTAGGATCAGCGGGACCATTAATAAAACACATCGGAATTTTTGTTTGCTGCATAGCCGTAATCCATCGTTGCTGATACTTCTCTTTTGCAAATACCAATCTTCCAATTAAATATGCGATTGATTTACCGTTGTTAAAATTAAGGATGTACCAAAAGTTTTCAAGTAACTCTTCTGATGGTTTTGTATTTACCCCGAAAACTTCTGCTGTGGCTTTTGAAACACTTTTCTTCGACATCAATCTACTAAGAATTCTTCCGATTGGCTTCGGTGATTTGGAAAGCAATATTTGTATTAGCCGTGGTTTATAAACATCTGTGAATAAGCCACCATTTAAATATGTAATACTTTTAATGGCAAACTTATTTTTACCTTCTTCATTTCTTGCTAATAATTCCTGCACCACACTGTTACCGAGATCGTGCGCGAGTATATGCGTTTCATCAATTTGTAATTCGTTCAATAGCAGGGAGTATAAATCTGCCATCTCTTCAAAACTATAATGATGATTTTCGGGCTTGTCAGAAAATCCCATTCCCAGCATATCAGGGATAACTACTGTGAACTTTTGAATTAGTTCATCCCATACTTTTTCAAAGTCAAAGCTGCTGTAGGGATAGCCATGAAAAATGGTTAACAAGGGGCCAGAACCTTCTTTTATATAGAAGATGTTAAGACCCCGAAAATCAAAATATGTTCCTTTACCTTTCCAGGAATGAAGTTCTTGTCGCATTTTCTAAAAGTGAGCCTCCCATATATTGTTGAGAAATAATAATATGTGTTTTGTTGGTTTGAATAACAATGCGTTAAATCAAGGGAGGATGTTACTAAAACTTATATGTGATCCCGAAAATTCCACCCGATCCAGTGCCGCCACCAAATTCAAGATTAAGTGCCCATTGATCATTAAAGAAATAGCGAGCTCCAACCTGAGCATCGAATCCAATCCCAGAAGCCTCGCCACCAAAACTAGTGGTGCTACCATTGTTCCATTTTACATCGGACCAAAGGTAATAGCCAAGGGTAACTCCTGCATATAGGTCCCAGGGCGCTTGTAAATTCAAAAGAGTATTAAAATGGTAATTACCATTAAACGAAATCACCGTTAAGGATTGACTATACTTATTTCCAATATATTTTTCGGAATATTTTCGATAGGAAATTCGGGGGCCGATAGTAATGGACTCAAGGATACCAAAATCGGCTCCAACATAGAGGGGAACTCCAAAAGATGAAAATCCAATGCCGGCATTTAACTGGTTCTCTCCCTTGGCTAAGGAACCTTGTGCAACGGCTGATGTAATGAAGAATGAGAATACGAAAAAGAAATAGATTTTTTTCATGATGAATTTAGTTATAGAATAGATAGATAATAAAAAGACAGCCTACTGGAGGGAATGTTGGGTTCGAGTTAAACCTTGGGGGAACATAATGTGGACTAACACGGCAATCAAAATGAGATTATACTCCATACCATTTCTACCCCCACCTACTACAAACCAACCCTCTTTGAAATGAACTAGAATGATGCCCATTACTAAAATGAAAATTGTAATAAGGCACGAGACTTTTATGTATTTATTTGCAATGAGCATAATTGCACAAACCACGTGCGATAGTTTGACTAGCCAAGCAATTGGAACGCCTAAGGGTGAAAATCCAATTTGGTTTAAAAAGAAGTTACCAAAACCTTCAATACCACCATCAATCATACCCGGTATGCTATGAGCAAGGAGAACAATAGCAATGGTTATTCGCAGAATAAAAGTATTACTTTTCATGATATGACTATGGAAATAGATAAGAAAAAGTAGGCAATATCAAAATCTTATCTGAACTCACAGACGCACTGCCTGATTTTACAACTTTATTATCGGAGTAAATCTTAATGGTAACTGTTTGTCCTGGCACATTGTCTAGACTAACATCCCCATTCCCTGAAAAGGCGATTACCGAAACCGAACTTTCATATGTGACTTCTTTCGTCCATGGCAATTGAATGTCAGAGAATGCTTGTATTCCTCCATTAGCCAATGTGTACGCAACAGTTATCTTACCAGTATAGCTTCCGGTTAATTCATACTTAACATTTCTGGATTTATTGGAGGGAGTGCTACCATCGCTATCCCCGCACGCTGATAAAAATAATATAGATGTGATCAGAAATAAAGAACTAAATAGTATAACTAATTTTTTCATGGAGGAAGAATTAAATTATTTTTTGAGTTGCAGGCAATAAAGGCAGCAAAACTATTGATTACTTGTTGTCAACTCAATACCGAGTAATCAGTAATTTACTCTAATGGTTTCTTGGTATATTCCTACTGTGACCATCATATACGTGTTTTAAAATGGAATTAACGAATAGCATAAAATATTTATTTACTCATTACAACCATCATATCGACTCTTGAGTCTAACAAGGAAACCTATATAATAAAATAATATGAAAGTATTCCCGTTTTTTTTTATTGCCTTGCTTCCCATTGTATTCAGTTGCAACGAAAATAATTCAGTATTGATAGGAACTGAATGCGTTGAGGTGAGTTATGTGACGGGCATTTGTGGTCAGGCAGTACTCAAAATTGAGAATCCTGCTTTTTTTAAATTTGGAGAGACTTGGAATGATCAAGAGCATGTTTTTTATACTGTTTTTAATTGCTCTGCAGATGAAGTTAACGTAAGTCTAGGGCACTTGAGTCAAAATCATTTCTTTGTTCAGATACGGCAAGATCAACCTAATCCTAATATCAATTGCACTACGTGCTTTGCTGCATTGGACTATCAAGGTTCCAAGAAATACTTTGCGGATATAGTTGCTAATTGTGGAACCGAATCTATAAAGTAACGTATACCCTATACAACTAACTAGGAGTAGTATAAGTGGATAACACCCTCAATTGGGTGTGCTTCTAATTGAAAAAAAGTACAATTATGAAGGTTAAATTAAAAAAATATTCAATAAAGTTATTTACCCAATCTATAGAAGCATCATACAAAAAATTATCCTATCAATAGCATCTTTTTTTTGCCTCACGAATATCTTTGCACAGCAACAAAATGTAAAACTTAAAATCTCCCATCTATCGGGAGATTTTTATATTTATACAACTTACAATACTTACAAGGAGACTCAAGTGCCTGCAAACGGGATGTACCTTATAACTACTAATGGTGTTGTTATATTTGACACACCTTGGGATACAACACAATTTCAACCATTGCTCGACAGTATAAAATTAAAGCATAATAAAAGTGTGGTAATGGGTTTTGCCACGCATTGGCATAGCGACAAAACTGCCGGACTTGAATATTACAGGCAGCAGGGAATTAAAACCTATACTACGATTCTTACAGATGAATTAAGCAAAAAGAATAATGAAAAAAGAGCCGAATTTTTAATAGCAAAGGATACTGTCTTTACTGTAGGTCAGTATTCATTTGAAACATATTATCCCGGACAAGGACACACTGAAGACAATATTGTAATCTGGTTTAAAAAGGAGAAAATTCTCTATGGTGGATGCTTAATTAAGGGAGCTACTGCCGAGGATTTGGGTTATTTAGGCGATGGTAATATTACAGAATATGCCTCTACTCTAAAAAATGTTCAGAGAAAATACCGAAATCCAAAGTTTATTATCATAGCACATAGCGATTGGAAAAACAAAAATTCATTGAAACATTCTTTAAGGATGGCAAAAGAACTTAAAAAGAAAAGCTACAATTAGCAGCGGTTAGCAATATGAGGGTTGCAGTGCTACTAATAAACATCAAACATTAGGAATTATGAACATTAGTGTAAAAAATCATTTGCTGTGTTTAAGTAACAAGCGCGAAAATCTTTTTAAAATAAAAAAGATCGATTTTATTCCACAATACTCATGGTTTGGACCAAGGCTGTAAAATTAAATAGGCAATCGCTCTAGAAACGATTTCTTATACGTGATCCCGAGGGGTAATGACTCATTCCCAATACGTACGTCATTTTTGGAAACAGATTGAATGGCTCCTAGGCGTACGATGTATGAATTATGAATTCGAATAAAATCAGCTGGCAACTGCTCCTCCAATGATTTCATTGACATCAGGCTCATGGTTTTGCCTATGGTTGTAACGAACGTTACGTATTCGCGCGTCCCTTTAATGTAAAGGATTGACTGAAAATCAATTTTTACTAATCGATGGGTATCTTTTACAAAGATGTAATTATTCATCTGTGCAGGGTGTGGGATCAACGACTGCGATTTTACCAAAGATCGCTCTGTTAATTTATTTACTGCTTTTAGGAAACGCTGAAAATCAAACGGCTTTAAAAGATAATCAACGACATCTAACTCAAACCCTTCCAAGGCATAGGTACCGTAGGCTGTAGTAAGCACAACACTTGGGCGTTGCGAGATGGTTTTCAGAAAATCAATGCCGGTGAATTCGGGCATCTGAATATCTAGAAAAATAACATCTACTTTTTGTTGACTTAAGAATGCACGAGCCTCCAAGGCATGAGTGGCGGATCCGGCATGAACTAACTCAGGAGTTTTTTGAATAAACTCCTCTAACAACTTACGAGCATAAGGTTCATCATCTACAACCAGGCATTTCATCATACATCTAAAATCAGTTTTACGGAATGCACACCGTTTTGTTGGCTCATTACAAAATGATGTCTATCGGGATAACTCAAAGCCAATCTTTTTTTTAAATTTTCTAACCCAAAGCCAGAAGCGGGTCGGGAAGGGTCAATTGGCAAAATACGATTCGATACGTCAAACAAAATGTTGCCTTCCCTAACTTCCAAGTGAATCTTGATCCAACAACCCGGAACTCGATCGCGCACACCATGCTTGAATGCATTCTCTACCAGCGGGATGAGTGTAAGGGGAGCAATTTCAACAAGTGAAAAATCACCTTCCTTTACAAATGAGAGTTCAAACGGGTGGGTGAGCCGAATGGACTCTAGATGGATATAATTATTCAGATACTCCACTTCTTGCCCCAGTTTTACGCGGTTTTTATTGGCGTCAAAAATCATGTAGCGCATAATACCGGATAGTTTAATGATCACTTCTGTGGCAAGTGTAGATCTTGAATAAACCAGGTAGTTAAGGTTATGTAACGTGTTGAACAAAAAGTGCGGGTTAATCTGTGCTTTCAGATAGTTCAATTCAGCGGTTAGCTTTTCATTTTGTAACTGCTTTTGTTTTGATTCCAAATCAAATCGATCAACCGTAAAACGAATCATACCCGTAAAAAGCATAAAGGCTATGGTATCCCAAATCGTGCTGATGATTCGAGTAAGCTTTACGGTTTGAAAGTAAGTTTCGTTTTTGACAATCATTGGGTAAAGTTGATTCTCTATCAGAATCCGCATTACCACCACCATAACAAGGAGAGCCAATGTGGCCGCTGCATATGTTTCGATTCGTTGACGGGATAGCCACAGCGGCAAGATAAAAAAATAATGAGTATAGCTAGCGATCAGGTTACTAACAAGTGGGATGGATACATATGCAAAGGCTTTATCAATTCCGATATATCCTTGCAAGTCATATATCCGATAGGTAAAATATAACACCCAAAAAATCAGGTGCAGCGCAATCATTCTATGGTGACCTCTAAAACTGATTTGCATAGGAAGACAAAATACGAAAAGGAAAGGAGTGACCTGAAGAAGATCTACAATTTTGTGCGTTTAATCAATCGATTTGGGTTATTACTCAACCGATTGAATGCGTTTATGTAGCTAAGGTATTGGATGAAATCTTACTGGGATACGTAGATTATTTTTATCACATGACTGGTCTTTGCGTTGCTTTACTAAAAACCTATATTATGAAACGTTTAATAATCTTTACTCTTTTAGTTTGTGGTTCGGCTTCTACCTTTGCACAAGTTGATACGATCTACTCCATTCCACAGAAGTGGATCCAGCAAAATCTAATGGAACGGACCTCGCAATACCTTGTTTTTTTTCAGATAAAAGATAAACCCAAACAAGCAGGCGTATTTATCTGGAGCCGCCAGCTGCGAAATAATGGATCGACTATTGAAATCGAGCAAAAGTGGTATAGTTCGGATTCTGCCAGTTACCGATATCTTCTTTCTACTGTGGATAAAAAAAGTTTTCTCCCCATCTATCATAAAACCATTTCTCCGCGCAGCGGAACTGAGGCCTACAATTTTACAAACACAAAAATAGTAGGTGCCGATAGTGTAAAGAATAACACAAAAAGCACTTTTGAATTGGATGCCAAACAGCCTTTGAATTGGGAGTTGGATCTTGAAACAATTTCGTTGTTGGATTTAAAACCTGGTAAACGCTTTGCGATCTACTTCTATCACCCTGGTGCGCGCAACGCCCCAGCTTTTTATGAATACAAGGTTACTGGGAGCGAGGTGCTGACTTCATTCGAAGGTGTCAAGATTGATTGTTGGAAGCTACGCATTGATTTTAGCCCAAAGTACTATGCCATTTTCTTCATTAGCAAAAACGGCAAAGAGGTGATCAAAATGGAAGAAGACTTCGGGCAGGGAGTGCGGTACAAAGTACTACTAACAGGAAACATTGCGGTTCGTTGAGTTACCTCATCGGGAAGATTAGGATATGACTAAATGGTAAGGTAAAGACGTCAAAAAAATAACGACTCATGAAACTGCTTGCTACAATCTTGTTCGTATTAATGCTGACGTTGGTAAAAGGGTGACTGCACTAGTAAATTCTCCGACTGCCGTGATTAATCGAGTTGCGATCGCATTAGGAACGGATCAAAAAATCAGATCAATAGAAAATGTTTAACTCAGCGGCTACGGATATCGAAACTTAGTGGAACAATCAGAGCTTTACCAGGGACATTATATACCATCTAAGATAACTTGATTTTGTGGCGAAGGTGAACAACCTTTGTCGTAGCATTTCGTTTTCAGGCATTTAAGTGAGTATGTTTTATTTAATTGGTATTGTTTTAACATTTTTTCTGGTCGCGCTGTTGATCACCAAGAAAAGCAAGACAGCGGCAGATCGAATCTTAGTCGTTTGGCTGATTTTTATTGGATTGCATCTCTTCTTTTTTTACTTGTATTTAACAGGAAATGGCTACACATTTCCCTATTACTATCTGTTAGGTGTGCATTTTCCTTTTCCATTGGTGCATGGGCCATTTTTGTTTTTGTATACAAGCTCTATTACTAACCAACTTTGGGCTAGGAAATATATTGGACTGCACACCATTCCCTTTTTCTTTGTATACGTTTTATTCATTCCATTTCTAGTGCTTCCAATAGAACAAAAAATCATGATTTTCAAAAACAATGGGAAAGGCGTGGAGAGCATTTCTCTCGTGTTGAGCATATTGATAATGATTTCTGGGGTTATCTATGTGGCGCTCTCACTTTGGCTTTTAAAGAAGTATAGGATTACCATACAAGAACAATTTTCATCTGCGGATAAGATAAATCTAGCTTGGCTTCGCTACTTAATTTATGCCATTGGTCTTACCTGGGTTTTTGTCCTAATTGGAAATGACCGGTTGATTTTTGGTTCTTCTGTTGTATTTGTATTTTTTCTCGGTTACTTCGGCATCAAGCAGGTGGGAATATTTACGCAGCAATATCCAGCAGATACAGGTCTCAAAAAAATTGTGCAACAAAACAATAGTGTGTTATCAAAGCCCAATCTGATAACACAATCATCTAATCATTCTACTATCTTTTTGGAGACCCCTCAAAGAGTAAAATATTTGCGCTCCAGTTTGAATGAGGATGCTGCGCGTGAAATTCAAAAAAGCTTGACTAAAGCCGTTAACGAAGATAAACTCTTTACCAATCCGGAAATTACTTTAGCAGAGCTGGCTCAGACCCTCCAAGTTCACCCTAGCAATCTATCTCAAGTAATCAATAGATTTGAAGGAAAGAATTTTTATGATTATATCAATTATAAACGGATAGAAGAGTTTAAGCGAATTGTTGCCCTGCCGGAGAATCAACGATTTACATTGCTTGCGCTTGCGCACGATTGTGGATTTAACTCAAAGACTTCTTTTAACCGAAACTTCAAAAATGCCACCGGTCTTTCGCCCTCAAAGTATCTGAAACAAACGCATGTTCTGTTGGAGCAGTAATTGACCATGTTCTCTTGTCATTTGCATGAAGCAATTATGAAAAGTTGGTGTCATCAAATAAGTTAGGCTTGCAGGGTCGATTCGTCTGCACTCTTTTCAACATTTCAGGATGGAAATTTACTTATGGCATGAGAGCCTTCTGGTTTTTGCCTGTCGCTGCCATTGATTAGCTAATCTTAGATTGCTTTTAACAAGATTTCGGAAAAAATAAATGGAACATAAGGCCAATAGTTCAGTTTGGCATATCAAAAAACTATTTTTTAAGGTTCCACCTCATGAGTTGGAACGATTTGCCTTCGCTTAAGATCCATCTTTGCACAAAAGATCCAATACCTGGTATTTATGGGGCTTGCCTTTTTAACTATTTGAACCAAACAATAAATTCAAATGAAAAATATTTTAGTGTACGCATTGGTGTTTATAATAGTCGACTTAAAAGCCCAAACGCTTAACGATGAAACCCAGTTTAATTATTCGATCGTACCATCGTTTGGAAGGCATAATGCTGAGAGCGTTAACCATCAGTATTACCTTTCAGTGGGTCTTTTCTCGGAGAGGGTTGGAGGTATTCTTGGACTTGAGCTGAGCAGTTTTTACAATGAGAATCTGGAATCTATGGTTGGACATCAGCTCTCGGGCTTAATCAATGTGGCCAAGAAAGAGGCTAGCGGTGCGCAAATAGCAGGGCTTGGAAATTCAGCGGGTTCAATTACTGGTTCTCAGATTAGTGGATTATACAACGTTTCTGGGAAAACCAGTGGCGCTCAAGTGGCTGGCCTTGTAAATATCGCAGGCGAAGTGAAAGGCGCTCAACTAAGTGGAATTTATAATAAAGCCGGAAAAGTCAGTGGCGTCCAAATCGGACTCATCAATTTTGCGGATTCGATTGATGGCGGAGCTACTATCGGCCTAGTTAATATTGTAAAAAAAGGAGGGTATAAAGTCATTCAGGTTGCTGGCACAGACTATATGAACATGGGCATTTCCTTTAAATCAGGTACCAGAAAAATTTATTCTATCCTTTCTGTTGGTTACAACTTCACTCCCGAATCGCTTTTTGTTACTGGTCTGGGTGTTGGCCGGCTTATTGAAATGAATAAAGATTGGATGCTTAGCCCAGAGCTGGTTTGGTACACGTACTCAGATACCAAATTTAGAAATATGGGAGATACACAATCAACCCATCTTAGAGTGGAGCTTTCAAGAAAGATTACTAAAAAAATAATGGTAAGCGTTGTTCCAAGCATTTATGTAGCTATAAAAAATAATAGGGATGGTGTTTATGGATTCAAAACGAATTCTATCAGCCCTTTTAGTACTGAAATTAATTCAAGTGGTAAAGTGGAATTTGGATTTGGACTAGGTGCAGGAGTATCATTTTTAATAGGTAACTAGAGTTTAACCTTGAAAAGCAAAAGAAAAAACACTTAAATCTATATGTCATGTTTAAAAGTTATTTGACTACCGGAATTAGAAATCTTATCCGTCATCGATTAAATGGTTCTATCAATATTATAGGATTATCACTGGCTATGGGAATTGCCATCACCTCATTTATCGTTATCGACAATCAACTTCATGCCGATTATTTCCACGAAAAGATGAATCGAATTTATCAGGTAACGAGCAAAATTGAAATTGACAAACGTACCGAAGAGTGGAGTGATTCTCCTATGATGCTAGGCTCCATGCTTCAGAACCAGACACCTATCGAATCGTTTACGCGCATTGAATATGCAGTTGCTGATATCCGGTATAGACAAACAGTATTTAGTGAGCAGCTTTGGTTTATAGATCCTGGTTTCTTTGAAATGTTTAGTTTTCCAATAGCTGGGAGCAACAATCCGCTCAGTCAAAAGAATCAGTTGGCATTGGAGAAAGAGATTG
The DNA here is from genome assembly GCA_041742535.1 of Cyclobacteriaceae bacterium. GTDB lineage: Bacteria > Bacteroidota > Bacteroidia > Cytophagales > Cyclobacteriaceae > ELB16-189. The sequence continues at coordinate 11,635 of JBGSIM010000012.1, forward strand.
CTAAAAAATATTTTGGCGACACCGATCCTATTGGGCAAAGCTTGTCGCTTAATATTCAGGAACGTGATAAACAGGATTATATCGTAAGTGCTGTGTTTGAGCGGCCTACCGGGTCTACGTTATACCCAACTATACTTCTGCCGATGACCAACTTTAATGATCTATATCCCAACAGAGCCAATGATTGGGCCTATCGGGTAGATGGCACTTTTATTTTGCTTCGTTCAGGTCACTCGGTAGACGAATTAGCAGCCCAAATGAAGGCTTATGTAGGCACACAAAATACTGCATCACCCCAGTGGTTGATCAATGAATTTCAATTTCGTTCCTTAGATGGCCTTGGCCTTATAAGCCACAAGATTGCAAACTCTATTTCATCGGGTAGCCAAATGGAGGGGCTTATTTCATTGGCTGTCATTGCTGCGTTTCTTTTAATTCTTGCTTCTCTTAACTATGTGAATGTCTCCATTGCCACAGTAGCTACCCGATTGAAGGAAATCGGGATACGAAAAGTTATTGGTGGGCAGAAACGAGAAATTATACATCAATTTCTTACGGAGAATCTTGTAATGTGCTCGTTGGCGATGCTGCTGGGTTGCCTCATTTCTTATCTTTTCTTTCTTCCAGGCTTTAACAATCTTTTTCCTACGAATGTACTTTTCGAATTTTCATCTGGGAATGTCATGTTTTTATTTTTTGCTGGATTACTCTTGTTCATTGGTTTGTTATCAGGGGCTTATCCTGCTTTCTATATTGCCTCTTTTCGACCTATTCAGATTCTTCAAGGTAGAGAAAAGTTTGGCCAGAAAAGTTTGTTAAGCCGGATATTGTTAACGCTTCAATTTATTTTTGCCTTTATAACTATTGTAGGTTCTTTTGTCTTTATCGACAATAGCATCTATGTAAAAAATAAAAGTTGGGGATACAAACATGATAACTTGATTGCGGTGCATACAAAAGACAAAGACAAGTATCTCGCTTTGCGCGATCATCTTTCCACCAGCCAGAACATAACTAGTATGGCCGGAGCTGGTAGTCATATTGGAAAATCAAATGCAAGAATCACCTTTACTCATAATGAGAAAAGAATGGAAGCCATCGATTTTCGGGTAGGCTACAATTACCTGGAAACAATGAACATCCGTTTGAAAGAGGGCCGATTGTTTGATAAAACAATTCAGTCGGACGAGGTAGAATCTGTCATCATCAATGAAAAATTTGCCAAAACGTTGGATTGGGCTAATCCGGTTGGGCAGTTCTTCGAACTTGACAGCGTGAAACGTTATGTGATCGGAGTGGTGGAAGATTTTCACTATGAAGGATTCTATTCGGTTTTGGGACCAGTAGTATTTCGCATAGCTCAGGAAGATGACTTTAATTTTCTTGCTATTCAGGTAAGTGCCGACCATTTGAATGAAGTACAAGAGCAAGCCAAGTCTATCTGGGCAAATATAGCACCAGACGATACGTATGAAGGCTTTGTACAAGACGATGTATTTGCAGACTTCAACCGTAATAATAGTGCGAACATTCAAATATTGGTGTTTATTAGTACCATTACGGTTACGTTGGCGAGCCTCGGACTTTTCGGTCTTGTTTCCTTTAATACGACACGAAGGATGAAAGAGTATAGTATCAGAAAGGTAATGGGTTCCAATGTAGCGCAGATATTCAAACTAATGAACAGAGATTACATATTCATCTTAACAACTGCCTTTGTGATTGGCGCACCTGCCGGATTTATGTTGGTGAATCCTCTCATTCAACTCGCATACCCTGAACCACAGGGTGCGAGTCCTTTGCCATTTATGATTGCAGTATTGATAATGGCGCTAGCGGTATCTGTCACGGTGGCATCACAGTTATTTCGCATTGCACAGAAAAACCCAAGCGAAGTGTTGAGGAACAACTAGCGTTGAAGGTTATTCAAGACAAATTAGGTCTCCAGAAGAAGCTTACTATAAAAAACGCAAGGCACACATTGGCTAATATTTTAAAGAACTTAAGAGTTGAAACAGGCTTTATCAAGGACATACTAGGACATGAAAGTGACAATTACGGAGTTTTATCTGGAGGGATAGGATGACCTGATTCATAAGGAAATAATGAGTACAACGCCTTTACCTTTAGTGCCTTTTACATGTATTGTATTTTCTTGCGAAACTAATTCATTTGGAAAATCTAAAATCATTTTACTGCTTGAGCAAGAGTAGAAGATTGTAGACACAAGAACTATAATATTAAAAATATATGTTTTATTGATAACTTTGAAACTAGACATTTCTATCTTTTTTAATTTTATATGTTAAAAATCAAGGCCCTCTATTTGTTCATGTGAACATTCCAATCTTGCGATTAATAATTTGATTCAATAATTCTTTTTCTAATCTAATTTTCACGGTTGGCGGTTTTGTTTTAATCGATTTCTCTCTTTAAGTAAAATTCCCCTTCAGTTAAAGTAAAATTAGCTCCATCTGTACTTTGAGCTAAAAAAACTATTCCGCTGAAGGTTCCTTTTACATAATCATTTGTTATTTCAATTATGTTTATTTTAAAATCTTCGACATTCCCATGTTGAGAGGTGTATGTAATCATACCTTCAATTGCTAACCTAAAAATCATGTCGTTAGTGGGTTCAGCATAGTTTTTAACTTTTATCCCTGTTTGGTCTGTTATTTCAAAATCAAATGCTGGAAAGGGTTGATTCGGAACTGCTTTGGCATAACCTGAAATAGTATTGCCATTAAGTGGTAAACTAACCGTTGCATCATATTTATATTCTGCTAAATCACCGTTGATCTTTGTTTTGATATAATAGTTTTGGTTGCTGTTTTGATTGAGATCATCGTCATTGCTACAAGATGAAAAGATTGCTGCTAAAGTCGTGACTAAGATTAAAAGTTTGGTTTTCATGATTTTCAGGTTAAGTTTTTCGTTGCCCTTAACAAATTGGCACAGATGATATTTAATGTACCCAATCCTATACATATAGAGACTGACGAAAGGTATTTTTCCATCCATTGTCTTCGGTGGATGTTTATGAGATTCACCGTATGCAAATCCCACTGTTAATTGCCAACATTTCAAGTGGTTCGGTATTAATTCCTCTTTTTTGGATTGTCTTTACACGCCAATATCGATATCCTAAAATGAAGCTTCTTCTTTACTTGTTAATAGCTTCATTTGGGAGTGACTTAATTGGATATATTTTATTCAATCTGTCTCTCAATTCGTATCCGATCATAAATTTTTTTCTACTGATTCAATTCCTGATTTGTTTCAAACTCCTGACCGAAGATTGGCCATCTATTCTCAAACGCAGTGCCTGGATAGGATTCCCGATCATCTTTATCGTGAATTACTTCCTGATTCAAAAGCCCACCGTATTCAACAGTTATTCCAACTCCATCGCCTGTCTTATCCTGATGTTCGTGTCACTACACTATTTTTATACATTACTCAGGGACCTACCCTCAGAAAATGTAATGCGTATCCCCTTATTCTGGATTGCCATCGGGGTTCTCACGTATTATGCGGGCAACCTGCTTTTGTTTATCATAAACAATTATCTTACGCTTGGTGCCAAAGGCTCCCATGCAACTATGTGGATTATGCATAACCTGCTGAATTTTTCCAAAAACATAATTTTCACAATCGCCATATGGCAGAGCTATCGCAGCAAGAAATAATCTACATCCTGGTCTCTGCATCATTAGGCATCCTCATATTGGTAGGAGGTATCTTTTCCTTTGTCATCATTTATCAAAAACGTATCTTCAAAGAACATCAAAAGCAAAAAGAATTAGACGAACAGTATTCTATCAAAATGATTGAAGCTCAATTGGACAGTCAGGAAAAAGAACGCAAGCGCATCGCTGCCGACTTGCATGATTCCATCGGCTCCCTCTTGTGGGGCGCTAAATTAAATGCCTCTTATCTCGAACGATCTGTTCAATACGAATCAGAACAACAAAAGTCATATACTGAATTAATGCAAGCCTTGGATCAATCGCTCAGCACTGTAAAGCGAATTGCTTGGGAACTTACCCCCGAGGCATTTCACCAGGCGGGTCTTTCTGTCTCCATCAAACAATTATGCGCCCGCCTCGACGGAGCTGCGTTAAAGGTTCAATTTGAGGAAAACAAAACCTTCATCTGGAATGATGAACGAGCGCTTTCTGTCTTCCGAATTACACAAGAGTTATTAAGCAATTGCATAAAACATGCACAAGCCACATCAGTCAAAGTCTCCTTGAAATGGTTTCCGGAAGCGATGGAAATTCAAGTGACGGACGACGGAATCGGCCTTATCTTGAATAAAGAGCGAACCGGCGTAGGGTGGTGGAACATCCAACAGCGCGGAAAACAGTTGAATGCAATTATTTCTATGGGAAATCCTCCCATATCCAAAGGGACAACCGTAAAAATTCATGCACCTTTAAACTTATGAAGAGCATAAAAGTATACGTAGCCGATGATCATCCCATTGTGCGGCAAGGAATGGTTCGATTGCTATCCACCTTTAAAGGAGTAGGCAAGGCAAAAGAGGCCGCTAACGGAAAAGAACTCCTTGATCTAATGGATGCTGAACTCCCTGATGCTGTGATCATCGACGTAGAAATGCCGGTAATGGGTGGAATTGATGCGGCTAAAATTATTTCCAAACGATTTCCGTCTGTAAAAATATTGATCCTTACGCTCCATACAGAAGAAGTTTTCATTAACCGATTGTTGGACATTGGCGTCAATGGATTCTTAACAAAATCAGTAGAACCTGACGAATTGGAGCGGGCGATATATGCAGTCGTTGAAAATGACTTCTATAATAATTCGATCGTAGAGAATTCAAAAAAGAAAAATCATAAATCCAACGCAGAAGATCATGCTACCAAATTAAGTACGCGCGAAATTGAAATATTGATCTTAATCTGTCAGGACTTAACGCCTGGCGACATCAGCCAGCGACTACAGATCAGCGAAAAAACATTCTTCAATCATCGCGCCCATATCTTGGAAAAGTCCGGGGCACGAAGCAATGTGGGATTAGTCAAGTTTGCGATCCAGCGAGGCTACCTTAAAGGCGAATACCAAAGTCATAGTTAATTAAAAAGATAATAATTGGCTTATAACTTTAATGGGAGTAAGTCCTATGTTCTTGATGGAGTGAAGGTATCTTTTGATAGGTTGCCTCAGTTAATTAATAGTAGGTTTAAAGCTTGAAGTGTGCATAATTCTCCTTGCACGATAAGCCGACTCATTCGAATCGGTTTTTTTTGCTCTGAACAAACAGGAATACATCCTTTCAAATTCTACCTTGCTCTTTAAACTCCTCACAACTTAAAGCTCTACGTTTCCCACAATCAACAAACAACTACCTACGAGCGCCACGGCGACCACCTCATCCGCGCGCGGATTCATAGTTCGAATAGCATCAACAAATAAAATTCTTTGCATCGATTTTCCTAGAAATAGAAACCGATCACACATCCGACACTGCGCATCCATAACGAATCATCAAGTGTCTGCCCGGTTCCCGATGTCACATGATTCGAAGCAACTTCTTTAACACCTAAGTAGTAGTTAAGCTGTAGATAGGGACGCAGGGTATGGGATAAAAGAGAAACACGCAAGGTTCCATTAACGCCTAAATCAGAATTGCTTAAAGAAGGACCTGCATAATAATTGCTATAATTCTCGTTAATAAGGCGACTCACACGGAAATTTACACCTCCCTTAAATCCAACCTTATCCAGGTTCAATGAGTAAACGGGGCCGGCTTCCAGACTTAAATACGAAAGATTTATCTGCTTGACTGAATAAACACTCCCTACCTGACGCCCCGCATTAAAAGAATGAAGAGCCAGTCCCAACGTAGCGATACCAGATAGCCGCTTACTCCCTAAAAACTCCCTACTAAAGGCGCCTTGAAAATTCGGAATGCTTTTTTTAAAACTCTCTTGATTGAAATAAATAAAGGAAGGAGTGGAAAGATTAACCCCAAGACTAAAACTATAAGGAGAGGGAATCCGCTGTTGGCAAACAGCAGGAACACACCAGATAATAATCAAACCAAGCAACAAAAACTTCATATGTCAAAGCAAACGAATTGTAACCAAAATAAAGACCATCACACACTGAGTAGTTTGATATTCAGTAAACAGTAGTCGATTCAGACGAATTAATAGGAGTTACTTCCATCGCTTACTTCCGCCACAAAATAATCTTTCTGCATGAATCTTTTTCCTTATTTTTGAACCTACAAAAAAGCTATGCTTGAAAATAATGCAGAATCATTTCCAATTGTATCAACCGAACAGGTCATCAGTATCATTCGTGAAACTAGGAACACACTGCTCAATGCTCTTCTAAACGATGCCTCCTTAATGTTATTCGCGGAAGAACATTTTAATACGATCGCACTGAGCCCTATCAAAACTGAATTCTTAAAACGAGACATGAAAGAACTTCGTGACGCTTCGCTGGATCTCGTTCACTACTCAGCAATTCTGCGTGAAGCCAAAGAACACGGCTTGATGATCTCCTCCAATCATCCGTTAATAATCACCGAAATCTTCACCATCTTTGCAAAGCACGGTATCAACAAACCGGAATAAATTCTTACAATTTTTTCTTTCTACTTTTAACGTTAATCTTTTCACTTTTCCGAACTCAAGGCTCATAGCTCACAACTAGTAACTAATTACTTCTTACTTTCCACTTTCTACTTTAATCTTTCCTCTCTTTCAAAAAAATCCTTCCCAACTTCCCCCCAAGTTGTGAATAATCATTTTCACACTCCTGCACCTTCGCCTTGTCATCAAACACAAGGCACATGTTCAATACAATCTCCTGGTCAGAATTCTTAACCACGCTCTCACTTATCATCGCAGTATACTATGCCGTTTCAACAGCAATCTACTACCGCCAAGAAATCAGTGTACGATTCAGAAGAAGATCAGATACAAATAACAATAGAGTAGAAGATCAAGCTACTGCTCTCATGGGAGCCACAAAGCCGGAGGTTCCTCGAGTCATTCGCAAACAAACTGTCTCTTCAGAAGATCTTCTCATCGCACCATCTTCGATAGCAGAACCAAACTCGACTCCCGCTTCCGATCCAATCGTCATCGGTACGATTGCGGATCTCTTACAAGAATCAAAAGACCTCGCTTCATCAGTATCAGACACAAAGAGTTCACGGGAAGAATGTGCAATGCTTTTTCAATCGCTCCTCGAACGCTATCCGCAACTCAACAACTCCACCTACAAAGACGCGCTCTCAATCTCAATCTATTATACGTGTAAAAATGAGATCGGCATCGAATACTCACTCAACGAAATCAAAACCTGGTGGCCAAATGAACTTCTACATAATCCAACTAAATCCATATCATCATGAAATTAAAAACCAAACACAGTACACATCCCAAAATCTTCATCACCATTTTCATCCAACTGTTGTTCGCGGCCACACTCTTTGCACAAGACGGCAATGCTGGAATCAATGAAGCCACTATGCGCGTCCGAAGTTATTTCGCCACGGGCACGAACCTCATGTATGCCATCGGTGCCATCCTCGGTCTTGTCGGTGCTGTTAAAGTTTTTCAAAAATGGAACAGCGGGGATCCCGACACTGGAAAAGTAGCAGCCGCCTGGTTCGGAAGCTGTGTCTTCCTTGTCATCGTTGCCACAGTACTAAAATCATTTTTCGGAATCTAAAAAAGCTCCCCTCTCCATCTGGAGAGGGGACGGGGGTGAGGTCATGTCAAGCGTCTATAAAATCAACAAAGGGATCAACAAGCCCATTGAGTTCAAAGGACTCAAAGCACAATACATCGGCTACCTCGCCATCGGTTTGGTAGCGCTTCTTATATTGTTCGCGATACTCTATATAATAGGAGTAAACATGTTTGTCTGCCTGACACTCATCACGATCCTTGGCGGTGCGCTCTTTATTTGTGTCTATCACTTCAGTGATACCTATGGTCAACATGGTCTCCTGAAAAAGATAGCTAAACGCAAACTCCCAAAATTCCTGAAAGTGTCGTCGCGAAAAATCTTCCGCTCCCTCACGAACAACTATGGACCATCGACTATCGACTAAATACTATGGACTAAAGACTCACGACTATTTACTAACTACTATGAACACCTTCGACAAACTATTCCCCCTCTACAAAATCGAGAACGACTGCATCCTCTCCAAGCAAGGAGATTGTACACTCGCGTTTCAACTCTTACTCCCGGAATTGTTCGTCCTCTCAGACCGTGAATACGAAGCCTTTCATCAAGTCCTCATCAAGGCTATTAAAGTGTTGCCCACACATAGCATCTTCCACAAACAAGATTGGTTTCTAACGACCAAACATCAAGCACACTTTTCAAATGACAACAGTTTCCTGACTACGGCTAGTGAACGCTTCTTTCATGAACGCCCTTACCTCGATCATCACTGCTACCTCTTTCTCACGCGTAAATCAAAATCGCGCGGTAACTCAACATCCATGACATCAAGCCTCTTCAACGCTTCCCTGATTCCGAAAGAAATGCAGGATGCACAAAAGACACAGGAATTTTTCGATGGTGCAGGTCAACTCCAACGCATTCTCGAAGACAGTGGGTTTGTAAAAATGAATAAACTCACTGCGCAGGATCTCGTAGGCACCAAAGCTGCTACCGGACTTTTGGAACGTTATTGCTTTCTGGCGTCAAAGGAGGATCATCCCATGATCAAAGACATTCACTTACAAAACGAACTTCGGATCGGAGATAACCACTGCCAACTGTATTCACTCGCTGACGTGGAGGACTTGCCTTCCCTTTGTGGCTCCCGAATTACATACGACAAATATTCATCAAACAAAATTCCCTTTAGTGTCGGCTTCGCTTCACCACTCGGTCAGCTACTCGCCTGCAATCACATGGTCAATCAATATGTCTTCATACAGGATGTTCAGAAAACAATCCGACTTCTTGAAAGCAAACGCCTTCGGCTTCAATCGCTTTCAACCTACTCCCGCGAAAACGCGATCGCCCGCGATGCTACCAACGATTTTCTAAACGAAGCAATCGCCTCCCAACGCCTTCCCATCAAAGCGCATTTCAATGTGCTCGTCTGGTCTGACTCACAACAAGAGCTGAAAGAATTGAAGACACATGTCTCATCAGCATTCGCTCAAATGGATGCAACCGCCAAACAAGAAACGGATGGTGCCCCGCAACTCTTCTGGGCTGGACTGCCCGGCAACGAAGCGGACTTTCCCATGAACGATACCTTCGACACATTCGCAGAACAAGCAACTTGTTTCTTTAATCTTGAAACGGGCTATCAATCTTCGGTAAGTCCAATCGGGATTCGGTTGGGTGATCGCCTCACAGGCAAACCAATTCATGTAGACATCTCTGATGAACCAGTCAGAAAAGGAATTTGCACGAACCGAAATAAATTTATTCTCGGCCCTTCTGGTAGTGGTAAATCTTTTTTTACCAACCACATGGTGCGTTCTTACTATGAACAAGGTACGCACATCGTCTTAGTGGATGTCGGTCATTCGTACAAAGGACTCTGTGATCTCGTGAACGGCTACTACTTCACCTACGATGAATCGAATCCACTACGCTTCAATCCTTTTCACATTGCACCCGGGGAATCACTCGACACTGAAAAAAAAGAAAGCATCAAAACATTGTTACTCGCACTCTGGAAGAAAGACAACGAAACCTTCAACCGCTCAGAATATGTCGCCCTCTCTATCGCCTTAAAAATGTATTATGACTTAACCCCCTCTCCTTCGGAGAGAGGGAAGGGGGTGAGGTTAGCGGGCCTGTCCACCGAAGCAGATGCGCAGGTGGAGGTGAGGTGCTTCAACTCCTTCTATGAATTTCTTCGCGATGAATTTGTCATAATCCTCAAAGAAGATAAGGTCAAAGAGAAAGACTTCGATATTGAAAACTTTCTCTACGTCTTGCGCCCATATTATAAAGGCGGTGAGTTTGATTACCTCCTCAACGCAACCGAAAACTTAGACTTACTCAACAAACGATTCATTGTCTTCGAACTCGATAACATCAAGGATCATCCAATCCTCTTCCCGGTCGTCACACTCATCATCATGGAGGTCTTCATCTCCAAAATGCGCAAGCTCAAAGGCATCCGTAAAATGATCCTCATCGAAGAAGCCTGGAAGGCCATCGCCAAAGAAGGCATGGCGGAATACATCAAGTACCTCTTCAAAACAGTTCGCAAGTTTTATGGCGAAGCCATCGTGGTTACGCAGGAAGTCGAAGACATCATCAGCTCGCCGGTAGTCAAACAAGCCATCATCAATAACTCGGATTGTAAAATCCTCCTCGACCAAAGCAAGTACCAAAACAAATTCGAACAGATCGAAGAACTCCTCGGTCTCACCGAAAAAGAAAAGGCACTCGTGCTTTCAATCAACAAAGCCAACGACCCCACACGAAAATACAAAGAAGTATTCATCAGCCTCGGCGGCATGGTTTCAAAAGTCTATGCTACAGAAGTCTCGCTCGAAGAATACCTCACCTACACCACGGAGGAATCTGAAAAACTGAAAGTCCACCAATACACACAAAAATGGAACGGGGATATCCGCAAGGCCATCACCGAACTCGCCAATGACATACGTACAGGAAAATCTTAAACGAATTCAAAGATGAAGTACATAATTAATAAAATCTTCAAGTTCACTCGTCTTCCGGCGCCTGTCCCGCAAGGCGGGAGAGAGGAGGTTGGGCCTGCCAGCCGGAGTTTCAATGAAGGTAGGCCTGCCTCCCGAAGTGATAACGCAGGGAGGGGTGAGGTTATGAAACGCTTCTCTATATATATAGTGTCTGCCTGCCTGCTCATCGTCACGCCTCAATTCGAAACAACAGCGCAAACTCCCTTTGCAGAAATCATTAAGCAGGGGATCAAAAAAATTATCAAGGCCATCGATCTGATGATCCAACGAATCCAAAACAAAACCATCTGGCTACAAAACGTCCAGAAGGTTTTGGAAAACAAACTGTCACAACTCAAGCTTTCAGAAATCGCACAATGGACAGAAAAGCAACGCACACTCTATAAAGATTACTTCGATGAACTCCGCAAAGTAAAAGTCGCAATCAGCACCTACAAACGAGTAAAACTGATCCTCGACCGACAAAAACAAATGATTCAGGAATGCAACTTCATGCGCTCGATGATTCAACAGGACAATCACTTCACACGGGAAGAAATCGAATTTATGCTCCGCGTTTACACTGGCATGGCCGAAGAAAGTATTCATAACCTCGAACAACTCCTGCTGGTCATCAACGCCTTCAAAGTCCAACTCTCCGATGGCAAAAGACTCGAACTCATCAACAAAGCAGGAGATAGCATCGATAAAACCTATACCGACCTCCAACAATTCAACGCACAAAATATTCAACTAAGTCTCAACCGTGCTAAAGACACGCATGAAATAGAATCAATAAAAAAACTATACGGACTAAACTAAACCCCATGAAAAAATTATTCATTCTCTCAATATTCTTTCTATTCTCGCTCGCCACGAATGCACAAACCTGGAACGAATGGTTCAAACAAAAGAAGACGCAACGCAAATACCTGGTCGAACAAATCGCTGCACTGAAAGTATACCTTGGCTACGTCAAAGACGGATACCAAATTGTGCAACGTGGACTCTATACGATTGACAACATCCAAAACGGAAACTTCAACCTGCACCGTGACTTCTTCAGCACCCTGAAAAATATAAACCCGGCCATCACAAAATCAGTAAAGATGGCTGACATCACGATGTTCCAAATCGGAATTCTCCGCGATGTAAACCAAATCACACGGCTCGCTCGTACAGAAAATAAATTCACCCCGCAGGAAATCTATTACCTCACCAAAGTCTGCAGCAACCTGCTCTTCCTCTGTGATGCAAACATTTCTGAACTCACCAGTCTGATCACGTCAGGGAACCTCGAAATGAAAGATGACGAACGGCTCTTGCGCATCAACAAAATCTATGATGATATGCAAGACCAATTTGCCTTCGCACATGAATTTAATGCATCCACACAAAGTATTAGAGCCGCACGAAAGAAGACTCAACACGAAACTGAATTTTTTAACGCACTGCTATGAAGTCAATACCTGTCCTCATCCTTTTAATAACACTTCTCTCACCGAGCAGAAGCGCACGCGCACAATCGGAAGAGGCACAACAACTCTTGCTCAACTGGGAAAAATTAAAACAACTGGAAGCAATCCTCGACAACATGTACATCGGTTACCGCATCCTTGACAAAGGCTACACGACGATAAAAGACCTCACCCAAGGGAACATGAAACTCCACGAGGTCTTCCTCAATGGACTGATGGCCATCAACCCAAACATTCGAACCTACAAACGAATCCCTTTAATCATCAACTACCAACGACTGCTGGTTTCCGAATACAAACGTGCCTACAACCGATTCAAAACAGATCCCAACCTAACCTTCGAAGAAGTTGAATACCTCGCCAGCGTCTATAAATTTCTCTTCGATGCCAGCCTCCGAAACCTTGATGAACTCATCATGATCATCACTGCAACAAAACTCCGCATGAGTGATGATGAAAGACTACTGGCAATCGACCGCCTCTTTTATGATATGGAAAACAAAGTCACTTTCCTCCGCTACTTCAATAATACCACCCAACTCGTCGCCATCCACCGAGCGCGCGCACGCAATGATGTAAACACACTCAACAAACTATATAGCACACAATGAAAACATTATATAACATCTTTATTCTTGTTCCCCTCTCCCTTGGGAGAGGGGCAAGGGGTGAGGCTTCAAGCAGTTCACGCTCTCACTCAGGAGAAGGGTTAGGCCTGCCTGCCGAAGTTTCAACGAAGGCAGGGGTGAGGCCGGTGATGTTACTTCTTCTCATACTCATCTTGCCCTCCATTGCACAAGCCCAAACACTCACAGGTGAAATCCAAAGTCTGCAATCCGTACTCGACCAACTGTACGCAGATATGATTCCGCTCAGCAGCAAACTCATCGGAGTAGGTAGGGGACTGGCTGCCTTCGCAGCACTTTGGTATATCGGCTCGCGTGTCTGGCGACACCTCGCGAATGCTGAACCGATCGACTTCTATCCCTTACTCCGTCCGTTCGCACTGGGATTCTGTATCCTCATCTTTCCCTATGTGCTTGCACTCATCAATGGTATTTTGAAACCAACGGTCACCGGAACGGCTGCGATGCTTTCAGGTTCGAACAACGCAATAACCTATCTGCTCAAAATGAAAGAAGATGCCATTCAAAAAACACCCGCGTGGCAAATGTATTCAGGAACCGATGGCAACGGAGACCGCGACAAGTGGTATCAATATACACATCCCGATGGAACCTCAGAGGGTACACTCGACGGACTGGGTAACGACATCAAGTTCGCTATGGCGAAGGCCTCTTACAATTTCAGAAACACAGTCAAACAATGGCTCTCTGAAATTCTTCAAATCATCTATGAAGCGGCCGCTCTCTGCATCAACACACTCCGAACCTTTTACCTCATCGTACTCGCCATCCTCGGACCCATCGTCTTCGGACTTGCCGTCTTCGATGGCTTTCAACATACGCTCACCGCATGGCTCGCTCGCTACATCAATGTCTTCCTCTGGCTTCCGGTCGCCAACATCTTTGGAAGCATCATCGCCAAAATTCAAGAGAACATGTTGCGCATCGACATCCAGCAAGTCATAAAATACGGGGACACCTTCTTCAGTGATACAGATACTGCCTACATAATTTTTCTTGTAATAGGAATCATCGGCTACTTCACTGTCCCCAGCGTATCTAATTACATTGTTCAAGCAAGTGGTGCCAACGCATTATTATATAAAGCATCAACGGTCTTCACAGGAGGCACCCGTGCAACCACAACGGCAGTCATGGCAGGAACGACAGCAGTCGCTGGTTCGATCATAGCAGCTGCTTCATCGCCATCAGTAGCTAGTACTGAAGGTAAATCCGCTGACCAAAATTCTTTTCAACATAATAAACTCTCCGGCAAAACTTAATGACATGTACTACTTCAGCTTTTCACTTTTCACTTTCTACTAATGTCTAACTACTAACGTCTATCTACTAATTACTATCGACCAACAAACTATCAACGAAGAACCATCAACCACTGAATGACCATGTTCCAACAACTTCAAAATATTGACACCGCTTTTAAACACATCCGCCTGTTCACGGTGCTTGTGATCATTCTGTCGATGACACTGAGCGGCTTTGTCGTGTACAAAAGCTTCACCTTCATCAGCACCTCGCAAGAACGCATCTACATCCTCGCCAATGGAAAAGCACTAGACGCCTGGGCCGCTGAACGCAAAGACAACATCCCCGTGGAGGCACGAGATCATATCAAAATGTTTCACCTCTATTTCTTTTCTCTCGACCCGGATGAAAAGGTAATCCAAACGAATCTTACGAAAGCGCTCTACCTCGCAGATGAATCCGCAAAACGTCAATATGATAACCTGAAGGAAAGTCGCTATTTCTCAAACCTGATCTCAGGAAACATCAGCCAACAAATAGAAATGGACAGCATCCAACTCGACCTCAATCAACACCCCATCTATTTCCGATACTATGGCAAACAAAAACTCATTCGCACCTCATCCATCGTAACCCGCTTGCTCATCACTGAAGGTTTTATTCGAAACGTCAACCGCTCCGATAACAATCCCCATGGCTTTCTCATCGAACGCTGGAACACACGGAACAATACAGACATCAAAACGGAAAACAGATAAACTACCCAATGACTTTTAACATGAATCAATCCACAGAGAAATTAACTCCCATCGGAAAAATGAAAGGAGAAATGGATGGAAAGTTTGAAGCCTTCTATCTGGCAATGGACAAAGAAGGTCAACTGTATATCAATCACAATCCGCCATTCTTAAAAGACGCTTTAAATAAATCAGCAGAATGGGAAATGATCACGCGACTCCAACTTAATAATTACGAAAAACAACTTCACTTCATACCAAAAAAGAAGAATGGAATAAAAAGATAAGTCAATAAATATTCAGTTCACTAAAAACTAACACATATGAAACATTCAACCAAATTCTTACAACAACGAAAATTAATAATGGCACTGCCACTATTAATCACTCCCTTCATCACCATGATCTTTTGGGCACTTGGCGGAGGACAGGTTACACCGTCTCAGGCAACACCTACAGCGGGATTGAACCTCGACCTCCCCAGTGCCCATTTTTTATCCAACAAAGTGGATGACAAACTCTCGCTCTACGAAGAGATGCAACGCGATGCGGATAAATTTCAAGACGCCATGGAGAATGATCCCTATTACGATCTCAATGCACTCTCTACATCGCTGTCCGAACAAGAAACCTCTGCAACAGAAAAGTACACGTCTACTGACACAATCAAATTACCACAACGCAGTAAGTCAATCGATCCCAACGAAGAAAAAATAAATCGCAAACTCGAAGAGCTCTATGCCGAACTAAACAAAAGTAGCACGCCTCCGAAACCAAAAGCCGTGCAAACTCCTGTTGAAGCCCCTGACATCGATCAATTTTCTGAAGACGTAACCAAACTCGAACGCATGATGGAAATGATGCGACCGCAAGAACAAGATCCTGAAATGCAACAAATCGATCAGGTGCTTGAGAAAATTCTGGACATCCAACATCCGGAACGCGTCCAACAAAAAATGCAAGTTCAAGCTCCCGCACACAATAAAAATACAACAACAATAAACCAGACACCTGCAGAAGAATCATGGCTAGGAACGGAACCAACCAACTCCTTCCAACTGTCAACACAACCGAATGGATTCTACGGCCTCGATGAACTTCAACAAGACGAACAAAACAATGCAAAAAGTATTCAAGCCGTCATCCACGGCACACAAGAAGTAGTCTCGGGATCAATTGTAAAAATGAGATTGCAAACTGAAGGCTATCTCAACGGCTACCGCATCCCAAGAGATCAATTCATCTATGGGGTTGCAACACTCGCAGGCGAACGATTGAAAATTTCAATCACCTCAATTCAAACGGACAATCAAATGATTCCGGTTGCGATAACCGTCAATGATCTCGATGGTCTCGAAGGAATCTATATACCCGGCGCCATCGCCCGCGATGCCGCGCGCGAAGCAACAGATCAGGCCGTACAAGGCGTTGAATTTTTATCGATGAGTCCTTCGCTCAGTGCGCAAGCGGCTTCTGCAGGGATGCAAGCAGCCAAAGGATTTCTGGGAAAGAAATCCAAACTCGTCAAAGTCACGGTCAAAGCCGGCTACCAGATATTTCTAACAACAACGAACTCTAATTCTTAATATCCAATGAAAACTCACATCTCATTCTTGTTCCCTGCAATCCTGTTTATGGCATTCACTGCCTTTGGACAAACTTCGTTCGTGAATGCAACCGAGGAACTTCAACCTGTAACGGTCACTTACAACAAAACAACCAGCATTATTTTTCCGGCTTCCATCACCTCAGTCGATCGGGGAAGTAAAGATGTCCTCATGCAAAAAGCTAAAGGGGTACTCAATGTACTGCAGATCAAAGCGGCGCATCGAAGCATGCATGAAACCAACCTGACTGTGATTACCGCGGATGGAAAACTAAATCACTTCTTCCTCCGCTATGAAGATAATCCCACCTGCTTAACATGGAAAGTGTCAGATGCCGGTAGCGAAAACAAGCTTTCCGTAATGCTGCAACAACCCAATCACCAACAGGAAATCACCCAGAAGGCTGAGGCGATTCAGAAAAGTAAAAACCCACGTCTCATGCACTCCACCAAAAAAAATAAAATGAAACTTCGACTCAATGATATTTTCATAAACGATGAAGTCTTATTTCTGAAACTGACGATCACCAATCAATCGAACATCAACTATACACTTGACTTGATTCGCTTTTATACGGAAGATAAAAAACAAGTCAAGCGAACCGCTGCTCAACAACTCGATCGAAAACCAATCTATGTGCAAGGCGATGCAACTCAAATCAACGGTAACACCGCTGCAACGTTCGTCTATGCCTTTGAAAAATTTACAATCCCCGATGCAAAGCAGGGGGTTATCGAACTATTTGAACAGCAAGGGGGACGTCACCTCCGGCTGACCTTCCAAAACCGGAGACTCGTTAACGCTAAACAAACCCCATAGAAAAAATTTCTCTAAAATTATTTATCAACTAAAACCAATCTGTTATGAACCAGAAAAATTTTGAGTACCTGAAAGACGGCCTGAAATATTTAGGCTTCGGTGAATCCTTATACAAGGACCTGGAAACAAACCTCACCAAACAAGAACCTCAATTCCAACTCGCGATCACAGGAGAATACAAAAATGGAAAAGGAGTGGACAAAGTAGACTTCACACTCGATCTGAAAAAATCAGAAACCTCGGATATGTATTTTTTCAACCGCTACCAAGCCACGCTTAAAAATGACGATCCTGCAAAAGAACAATCGCAAACTTTTTACATCACGAAAAATGCAGGCTTCACAGCAAAAGAAGCATTTAATCTTTTGTCTGGTAGATCTGTTCACAAAGAACTAACCAACAAGGAAGGTCAGCCCTTTAAAGCGTGGGTGCAATTAGAACTTCAGGAAGAAAAAGACAAAAACAATAATTTCAAAGTCAAGCAATACCATGAAGGGTATGGCTACGAGTTGGAAAAGGCAGTGGCTAAATTTCCAATCAAAGAACTTGGCGATGTAGAGCTCAAGGACAGAATGATGAAATCCTTGATTAAAGGAAATACCACCAGCGTAACCTTTGTAAAAGATGGAAGGGAAGAAGCGATGAACATCAGTGCCAACCCACAATTCAAAAACCTGAATGTGTATGATGCATCCATGAAGAAGGTGTTTCAGGAAAACGATAAAAAAGAATCGCAACAACAACCTGAAAAGAAGACCGATAAAAAGGAATCCCAAAAACAAGAAGCCGGCGACGAGGAGGGCGAGCCTCGAAAAAAAAACAGTAAACGAAAAGGAATGAAGGTCTAACCCTTCAAAGAACTAAATTTAGGACCAACAACAAAGACCCTCTTACTAGGGTCTTTGTTTAGTTAAGGAATGAGAGCAAATGGATTCGCACCACTTCATGTACAGTTGAATCGAACATAGTCCCAGTGAAAAGATCGCTTAAATAATTGTGAATTTTATAGCTTGTAAGAGAATAAAAAACAAAACGGCAATGTTGACTAAAAATGAATTGGATATACTTGAATCAGGTATTATCTATGAGGAACTGCATCGCATAGATACCAGCACGTCAAATCAGAATGAGGTAGCACAATTAATGGCCAATAGGGTATTGACGTTTAACAAAGAGCACGAGACCAATTTCAATGCGGCAATCATCATTGAAAACTATTTAAAAGTAAAACGTATTTCTGATTTTTCTCCGCTGCGTCCAAAATTGAAAAGGCAAAAAAATATTCGAAAGAAATTTTGATCGAGATTTTTACAACATGTGCTTTTATGAAATTGGACGGTAGAATTAGCTATTAATTAAACCCCGACTTACAAAGTAACGAGGTGGATAAGATTTTGATTGCTTATTAAAATAATGTTAGCCAGGTTCCGCGCCAGCCCGGTGCAACCCTGTGCCCGTGTATCCGAGATAGTTTCAAACCTAAATAGGGCACACCCTTGCACCGCTCAAGGTGCGTGATGAACAATGTGTAAACATCAGGATAGGAGTATGCGCAGCCTGTCACGGAACCTGCATTCAAAGTGGGTATTTCTAAACGTTTGTTGGGCAGCTTATTCAGGTGTCCTCTTTTACTCATTCCGTTCATTCTGCGCTCCCGCACAGGTTGCGTTGCTTGCATGAGTTTCCACCGCGCGTCATGCACAAGAGATGAGCAAAACGCTGGGTTGTCTAAGAAAAGAAACCAGTACATTAATTCCATCGGTCTGTGGGATTCGATAAAATTACTTATTCAATTTTTATCCTCGCAACTCATTACAAGCAACACAACGCCGCTACCCACCCGCGCTTCATTCCTTCAATCGTTCTTTCGCCCACCTTCATTTCTCCCCCCAACAGACATAAATAATTAGTCAGCCCTTAAAAAGCTGAAAGGGTTAAGATTAATGAGAATATGAATTGATTTTAGTTGAAAAAATCTGCAAGAAAGTAGAGTTTTATATCGAAAACCTTGCAGATTTTTATGCTCTCTACAAAAGCCTCTCC
>JBGSIM010000013.1:0-37190 GCA_041742535.1 Cyclobacteriaceae bacterium
CGTTCAACGTTAATGTCCTTAGTTCCTTTTTCAGGCTCCTTAAACATTTGCGCTCCACCCGCGCCACAACATAAACCGGTTGTGCGGCAACGTTTCATCTCTACCAAATCTGCATCTAATGCTTGCAGCACTTCGCGCGGAGCTTCGTAGATATTATTGGCTCGCCCTAAATAACATGAATCGTGATACGTAATTTTTTTTCCTTTGAAGGATCCGCCTTCGGATAGTTTTATTTTGCCTTCATTGATCAGTTGCTGAAGAAACGTGGAGTGATGAATTACTTCATAATTACCACCCAACTCAGGATACTCATTTTTTATTGTATTAAAACAATGCGGACAAGCTGTTACAATCTTCTTTACATTATAACCATTGAGCACTTGAATGTTGCTCATGGCTTGCATTTGAAATAGAAATTCATTGCCAGCTCTTCGTGCAGGATCACCTGTGCACGACTCTTCTGTACCTAAAACAGCAAAGTTAGTTCCCACAGCGTTTAGAATTTTTACAAATGCCTTGGTCACTCGCTTGGCGCGATCGTCAAACGACCCGGCACATCCTACCCAAAAAAGTATTTCAGGGGTTTCGCCTTTGGCAGTAAGTTCGGCAAGAGTAGGTACGTTCATTCAATATTCTTTAGGTAGTTAATCTTTACTCCAATTAAACCGGTCACTTGATGAAAATTTCCATGGAGCAAAACTGGTTTCAATATTTTGAAACATACTGTTCCATTGGGCAGGCGAACCCGATTCTTCCATCGCAACATAGCGTCTCAGTTCCAAAATAATTTCCAATGGATTAATCATAATCGGGCAAGCTTCCACACAGGCATTGCAACTTGTGCAGGCATTGATTTCTTCTTTGGTGATGTAATCGTTTAACAAAGTCTTTCCATCATTCAATCCTGTGCCCCCAAGCTGTAAACTCTTTCCAACTTCTTCCATACGATCGCGTGTATCCATCATGATTTTACGCGGTGAAAGTTTCTTTCCCGTAAGGTTAGCAGGGCATTCGGCTGTACAACGACCACACTCGGTACATGAGTACGCTGCCATTAAATTTGTACGACTAAGATCATTGATGTCTTTCGCTCCAAACCTTCCGGGTTCAGCAGGTGTTACTGGGGCTTCGGTGGTAAGTCCTAACATTGACTTTACTTCGTTTGTCACGATAGGCATATTATTGATATGGCCTTTTACTTCCAGTTTGGCGAAATATGTATTGGGGAAGGCCATGAAAATATGCAAGTGCTTCGAGTAAGTGACATACACAGTAAAACCAAGTATGCCGATAATATGAAACCACCACGCAAAACGTTCGATAACAATAAGAGTTGATGTTCCCAGATTTGAAAACACAGGAACCAAAAATGAACTGAAGAAAAGTGTGCCTGTGGCTGCATAATGCTCATCGCGCGTTTGCAGAATTTGATCACTTGCATTCATCGTAAGAATGGCGATCATCAAAACACTTTCAATAACCAGAATCAAGTTGCCATCAAGTTTAGGCCAACCTTTCATCTCAACAGATTGAAAGCGAGCAACCTTAAGAACATTTCTTCGGATTAAGAAAATTATACATGCCAGAAGAACCGCGATGGCAAGAAACTCAAACACATTCATTAACACATTATAGAAACTACCAAGAAATGGCGCGAAGATGCGATGTGTTCCAACAACACCATCAATTACAAACTCAAGTACTTCTAGGTTAATTACCAGAAAGCCGATGTAAATAAAAAAATGAAATGTAGCGGGTATTAATTTCTTGAACATCTTCTTTTGCCCAAACGCAATCAATAACATGTTTTGAAGACGTGCACCCGAATCGCCTGTTACTTCTTGTTTTTTACCAAGTTGAATGTTGCCACGAATGCGCAACACCCTTTTTCGGATAAAGTAAACTGCAATTGCCAGTGTGATAACGAAAAGGACTTGCTGTATTACAGCCATAGTAGAAAATTTAGGGGGAAGTTAGTTTACCCTTGTGGTTGAATCAAATTTTATAACAAAACCCGAAAATTTGAGGCTGGGTTTGCACCAAATTGAAATTTGCATACTTTTGTGACCCCATCAGCTAAAAAGGCTGGTTTTTAGGTGACGTAGCTCAGTTGGTAGAGCAAAGGACTGAAAATCCTTGTGTCGGGGGTTCAATTCCCTCCGTCACCACACAAAACCCTCTTAATAAATGTTAAGAGGGTTTTTTTATGTTAAAGCAATGTCTGCGCATTTACTCCAGGCCGATTGAACTTGTTCTATGATCAATCGCTGACTAACAAGCTTACAACCCTTCAGAATTCATCCCTTATTCTAAGGCCAGACTTACTTCTCACCGAACCGGCTAATAACACCATAATTGTAATCAACAACCAGGGTGGAAAGTCAGCTTTTACTATACCTATTAAAATAGACTCTATTCTGTTCAAGTTTATTTCTTATAAAAAAAATTGCTGCTAATAGGCCATCGAAATATTTATGTTCTTTAAACTTTGGTGAAATGATAGTGGTGTTTATATACTTCGCATCCTCATCACTAATAGCTGCAATAATACCCTCACCAGTTTCAATTCTTATTAAACTCTCTTTCATCGAAACTGCGATAAGTAGGCCGTCCTTGTAGGCCATTCGACCTAATCGAATTTGTTCAAAAGTATCATATGCAAATTTATCTATAGTTAGACCATTTAGAGAATCTGTAATTACAACTGCTAAATGAGGGCCAACGGAAACTCTTATGTCATCAATAACCTGAAATAAACTATCTCGTTCAATTGGACTAAGTATATTACCATAATCGATCACCCTCTGTTCGATCGGTGGATTTAATTGTTCCAATCTGCCATTGCATCCGAAAAAAAATACATTGAGATATGCAACAAAAAATAACTTTTGAAATTTCAAGATACTTCTCTTATTAATTACAAGAATTAACCAATCCTTATCATCCTTTGTTCTTGTTGATCGCTGACCAACAGGCTTACTTCTTTGCAAATTTTTTGCTCGTTTAGCTCTGCCGATCCGTTTAACAACTTAAGACTTTTTTTAAGTTGCTCCAATAGCCTGCGCAGCCACCCACCCTGTCGTCCAGGCAGACTGAAAATTAAAACCCCCGGTTTCGCCATCAACATCCAGGACTTCGCCCGCAAAAAATAGTCCTTGCACTTTTTTACTTTCCATTGTTTGAAGATCAATCGCACTAAGAGCAACTCCTCCACAGGTAACAAACTCTTCCTTAAAAGTTGTTTTTCCTTTTATGTTGAATGGACAAGCATATAACAATTCAACTAACCGGTTAATCTGTTTGTTGGATAACTCACTCCAGATTTTGCGATCTTCTATTCCCGCTTTAGCGCAAAGAAATTCCCACAATCTTTTTGGTAACTCAAACTGTGCGGCATTGAAAATAATCTTTTTGTTTTCCTGCTTTAACTTCATCAGTAAGTTTCTCACTTCAATTTCAGGTAAACCTGTCCAGTTTACAAGTGCTGTAAATACATAGTGTTGCTGATAAAGATACACTGCTGCCCATGCCGAGAGTTTAATAACAGCTGGACCACTTAATCCCCAATGAGTAATGAGCACCGCGCCAGTTTGACTAAATTTTGTTCCGGCAATTTTCATTTCTCCATTTGGTACTGCAACACCCATTAGTGGTGTAAATTCCTTGGCGGGATCATTGAATGTGAACAAAGATGGAATGGGATTTACAATTTCATGCCCTAAGTTCGCCAGCCATTGGTAGCTTTCATGTTTATTATATCCACCCGTAGCAATCAAAATTTTTCGTGCTGTAATTACATCGTTGGTATGAACTAAAAAAGTATCACCGTTCTTTTCTATTTTTTCAACTTCGCTGCTGATCTGGATTTCTATTCCTAATGTTTCCGCTGCCTGCAGAAAGCGGTCTATTATAGTTTGTGAGTCATTCGTTTCCGGGAACATGCGCCCGTCCGCTTCTGTTTTCAACTTTACTCCTTGTGCTTCGAACCAGGCAATGGTATCCGTAGCCTGAAACTTGTGAAACAGATTTTTAAGTTGACGTTGTCCGCGCGGGTAATGATGAGATAATTCGGAAGGACTGAAGCTATGATGTGTAACGTTGCATCTTCCACCACCACTCACCTTCACTTTCGATAAAAGCTTACTCGTTTTTTCAAGAATGATAATGCGCAATTCAGGGTTGATTTGCGCAGCATTGATAGCACCAAAAAAACCAGCCGCACCTCCACCAACTACAACCAAGTCGTATGTAGATTGATCTGAATTGTTTTCCGGCTTAGGTTGCTTTGACAATTTCTGCTTTTGATTTTTGGGTAACATATTGATCTAAAAACCAAATCAAAATTATGGTTATAACAATGCTTACCGAAACAACATACCCCAAAATATCATAACGCTCTAATTCGCCACTGGCAGTTTGCACAACTATAAGCCCTGCAATGTAAGAAGCAACTCCACCCGAGATTTGTTGAATGGATGAATTGATACTCATAAATGCTCCGCGATCAGTTGCATCAGGAACAGCAGAAATTAGTGCTGAGGTGGAAATCATTCTGGAGGAGATACCAATAAACATGACAACGTTTAGAACCATTACTACCCATAGGGGCGTAGGTCCAAGATTTGTATAAATTATTACAATCACTATCATGATAACGGAACCTAGAAAGAAAACCCGATACTTACCCCAACTGTCACTAAGCTTGCCTACTAGCGGACCAAAAAGCATGGAGAAGCTTCCCGTTACCATATATAGCAAGGGCAACTGTGCTAACGTAAGTTTCAAATTATTTACTCCAAAGGCAGTTCCAAAAGGCATCATCATAAAACCTCCTGTAGCTAATAGGGCGGTAGCAACAAACGTTTTTAAATACCTATTGTTCGATACCGTTTTCCATAAATGAACAAACGCATTTCGATCTGATTTTACTTTTAAATGTGCATCAATGGGTTTCAAATAAATGATAATCATGACTGCGATTAAAATACTTACCAACACGATCATAATAAATGGTGCGTGCCAGCCCCACAGGTTGGCAAAGTACAATCCAATTGGCAAGCCCAGCACTTGTGCTGATGCAAAAGCCATCTGCACAAAGCCCATCACACGACCCCTTTGCTCTAACCGAAACAAATCTGTAATGATAGCAAACGAAACAGATCCAATTACCCCACCAAAAATTCCGGTAACAATGCGAGCAAGCAGAAGATAGTGGTAGTTAGGTGCAAGACCGCAGAACAGGGTACCTCCAATAAATCCGATGTAGAAGAAGAGTAACAATTTCTTTCGGTCGAACTTATCGGCAAAACCAGCAGCAAGAAACCCGGAAATACCAGCACTGAATGCATAGGCTGATACCACCATCCCAAACTGAGCTGTTGAGATATTTAAAGCTGGCATCAGTATGGCACCTAATGGTGAAAGAACCATGAAGTCCAATATCAACGTAAACTGTAGAATGGTAAGAATGGCTATGACAAAAATATCGTAGCGAGAAAAATTAGCTTTTTGCATGAAGGGAGCTGAGCTCTTAAAAAAATTAAATCACATCTATCTGTCCACGCAAAATATCTTCAAGCGTATCACGCCTGCGAATCAGTTTTGCTTCTCCATCAATAATCAAAACTTCGGCAGGTCTAAAACGTGAGTTGTAGTTAGAAGCCATTGAGTATCCATACGCTCCGGCATTTTTTATCGCAAGCAAATCACCTTCACGTACTTCATTTAGTTTGCGATCAGAACCTAGGGTATCAGTTTCACAAATATTACCCACTACAGTATACACTTTTTGTGAGCCCGTAGGATTGGAGATGTTTACAATTTCATGATAGGCATCGTACATCATAGGGCGAATGAGCTGATTCAACCCGGAGTTAACACCTACAAATGTTACGGATGGCGTAGACTTCACTACATTAGTTCTCACCAGTAAATTGCCGGCACCACTTACTAAAAATTTTCCAGGCTCAATCCATAACTCCAATTTACGGCCGTAGCTCAAATAAAATTCTTTGAATGCTTTGCCCAATTTTAAGCCGAGATCATACACGTTCGTCACCATGTCGCCTTCTTTATAGGCAACTTTAAATCCGCCTCCAAAATCAATAAACTTTAATGATGGGAAATCGCGAGCAATCCCAAACAGGATTTCGGCCATCTTCAAGAATACTTCAGTCTCTGTAATTTCTGAGCCCGTATGAATGTGCAGCCCATTAATTACGATTTTATGTTTCTCTGCCAGTTCCATAATCTGCGGAAGCTGATATACCGAAATACCAAACTTGGATTGGCTGTGGCCGGTTGAGATTTTATAATTACCACCCGCCATTATGTGCGGATTAAGTCGCACGCAACACGGATAGGTGTCGCCATATTTCTTTCCAAATTTTTCTAGCACGGAAAGATTATCCAGATTGATATTTAAGCCTAATTCAACTCCTTCAACAATCTCGGAAAAATCAACACAATTGGGAGTGTACATGATTTCATGTGGAAGAAACCCAGCCCCTAAAGCAAGATGTGCCTCCTGAATGGATACTACGTCAACCCCAGCACCATTCTTCTTTAACAATTTTAAAATGGAAATATTGGTAAGTGCCTTGGCAGCATACTTTATGCGAACATCAGTCTCCGAAAAAGCATTCTTGAGGCTTGTTAATTGGTCTACAATTTTCTTCGCATCATACACATACAAGGGTGTGCCAAACTCCTTGCATACCTCTCTCAGGTCAAGACCTTGAATGCTATAAGCGCCATTTATAAGTTCCATAAAAAATAAAAGATCAAATATACAGTGGATAGGGCCACCTCGTAATAGTCTTACGACTTTAATTTATATAATGGTGTTACCTGTAATACGAAGCCGTTAAAGGACGAAGTATTATCTTCGCAGCATGAAGTTGTTTTACAGACAGTCGGGGCAAGGGGAGCCGCTAATCATTTTACATGGGTTGTTCGGGTCGTCCGATAATTGGTATACTTTGGCCAAAACATTTGCAGAGAATTTTACTGTGTACTTGATTGATCAAAGGAACCATGGGCAATCACCTCATAGTGACGAATTCAATTACAAGTTACTAGCAGACGATTTGTTTGAGTTCGTCAATGATCATGGGCTTGAGAAGGTAAATATCATTGGTCACTCTATGGGAGGCAAAACAGCGATGAACTTTGCTGTAAAGTATCCGGAAAGAGTAAAGAAATTAATTATAGTGGATATAGTCCCAAAAGGGTATCCAGTGCATCACGATAATATTCTTGAAGGTCTTTTGAGTTTAAACCTTACCAATGTTTCTTCACGCACTGAGGCTGATGAATTGCTTGGCAAGCATATACCTGAACTGGACGTACGCCAATTTTTACTAAAGAACTTATATCGAAGGAGCGATGGCGGATTTGCATGGCGCCCAAATTTGAAAGCTATCGAGTCGCACATTGAAGAGATTGGCGAAGGGATGCAATTTGATGGACAGTATAATGGACCAACGCTCTTTATTGTTGGTGCACGATCTAAGTATTTTAAAATGGGTGATGAAAATCTTCTTCAGCAGATTTTTCCAGCCTATAAATTAGTGACTCTCGATAGCGGTCATTGGGTACAAGCCGAAAAACCAAAAGAGTTTGTAGAGGCTGTCATTCCCTTTTTAGAAAAATAATGACAACAAAGGGCAAGCTATATCTAATCCCCAATGTGATTTCTGAATCAACGGAAGAGATGGTTATCCCCATCGGTGTAAAAACGGTACTGAAAGATCTTTCATATTTTCTCGCAGAAGATGTCCGAACTGCTCGGAGGTATTTAAGTAGTTTAAATATCTATCTTTCTATCGAGGCTTTACAATTTCAGGTTTTGAATAAAGATACCTCACCTCAAGTGTTGGCAGAATTGATGCAACCGATAAAAGAGGGTCATAACATAGGCATTCTTTCAGAATCAGGCTGCCCGGGCATAGCTGATCCTGGCGCATTGGCGGTTGAGTATGCTCATCAACAAAATATCCAGGTTGTTCCCTTGGTAGGCCCCTCTTCCATTTTATTGGCTTTAATAGCCTCCGGTTTAAACGGTCAGCAGTTTGCTTTTCATGGATATTTGCCCATTGATGCTAAAGAAGCCCAACAAAAAATCAAAGAACTGGAGCGCGAGTCGAAGATTAAAAATCAAACTCAAATTTTCATTGAAACTCCTTATCGTAACAACTCAGTGTATGATCATTTCTTAAAAAGCCTTCAAGCTACCACAAGACTAACGATTGCATTGGATTTAACTGGTAAAAACGAGACTGTGCTAAACAAGACAATAAATCAGTGGAAAAAAGCAAACGTCAATTGGCCAAAGAGCCCTGCTGTTTTCTTGTTTCTTGCATAGGCTATTAATTCAAGTATTATCCTGCTTGACATATAATCATACTTATTATCTTTGCGCCCTTAAACAATTGAAAACAAACTCTAACTATGCCATATTTATTTACTTCCGAGTCGGTTTCTGAAGGTCACCCAGATAAAGTAGCCGATCAAATTTCAGATGCGCTTATCGACTATTTTTTAGCCTATGATGCGAATTCAAAAGTTGCTTGCGAAACCTTAGTAACAACTGGTCAGGTTGTGCTGGCAGGTGAAGTAAAATCCGAAGCCTATTTAGATGTACAAGAAATAGCCCGCGAAGTAATCCGTAAGATTGGTTATACAAAAAGCGAGTATATGTTCGAAGCTGATAGCTGCGGTATCTTTTCAGCAATCCACGAACAGTCTTCTGACATCAATCAAGGTGTAGAGCGTAAGAAGAAAGAAGAGCAAGGTGCGGGTGATCAAGGGATGATGTTTGGTTATGCAACCAACGAGACAGACAACTACATGCCCTTACCATTAGATATTGCACATTTGTTGTTAAGGGAATTGTCTGTTATCCGCAAAGAAGGTAAAGTCATGACGTACCTGCGCCCTGATGCAAAATCTCAGGTTACAATTGAATATTCTGATGACAATAAACCTCAACGCATTGATGCAATTGTAATTTCAACTCAGCATGATGATTTCGCAAAAGATGCAATCATGTTGAAGAAAATTAAAGATGATGTAATCAATGTGCTGGTTCCGCGTATTAAGAAAAAACTTCCTAAGCGTGTTCAAAAACTCTTTGGCTCAGATATTCAATACCACGTTAATCCAACGGGCAAGTTTGTGATTGGTGGTCCACACGGTGATACTGGATTAACGGGTCGCAAGATTATAGTTGATACCTATGGTGGCAAAGGTGCTCATGGTGGTGGTGCGTTCTCAGGTAAAGATCCTTCTAAAGTAGATCGTTCCGCTGCATACGCTACTCGCCATATTGCAAAAAATTTAGTGGCTGCTGGATTATGTGATGAAGTACTCGTGCAGGTTGCTTACGCAATTGGTGTTGCCAAACCGGTTGGTTTGTATGTAAACACCTATGGCACTTCCAAAGTAAAAATGAACGATGGTGAGATTGCTAAGAAGATTGAAAAGATTTTTGACATGCGTCCTTACTTTATTGAAGAGCGTTTCAAGTTGCGCACCCCAATCTATTCCGAGACTGCAGCTTATGGCCACATGGGTCGCGAGCCTAAAGTGGTAGAAAAGATTTTCAACAAGGGAAAGAGAAATGAGAAGAAGGTGAAAGTTGAATTATTCCCGTGGGAAAAACTTACTCACGTGGAAGAAATCAAGAAAGCTTTCAAACTAAACTAACTAAAAAGGAGCCTTAAAAGCTCCTTTTTTAGTTATAATAAGGCAAGGTTTCTAAACCCTACCATTTTTAATTTTTGTTTTAAACTTCTTTAGTTGAGCGCGCAATGCTTCAGTTGCCTGATCAGTTGCTGCTTCAAATGAAGCAGCCTGTTCTTTGGCAAAGAAATTTTGCCCCGGAACGTTAAGTTTTATCTCTACGGTTTTATTTTCAATTCCCTCATTGTTTAATCTTAAAAAGACTTCACCATCTACCATTCGGTCATAAAACGTTTCCAGTTTATCTACTTTCTTTTGTATGAAGTCGATCAATTTTCGATCTGCATCGAAGTGAATGGATTGTACTTGCAGTTTCATAGAACATAAAATTTAAAAGTGGAACATAATTTAGAATAAATAGTAGAAACGATTACATAGGCATTAAGCTTTAGGGTGGGCTTGATCAAATACTTTTTTTAATTTTTCCATAGAGTTGTGTGTATACACTTGTGTGGCTGCTAAACTGCTATGACCCAACAAGTCTTTTACTGCATTTATCTCTGCGCCTTTATTAAGAAGATGGGTAGCATATGTGTGACGCAGCACATGGGGACTTTTCTTTTCTACGGATGTAAATAACTTCATATACTTCTTTACAATTCGATTTACCAACACAGGATATAAAGGCTCGCCACTTTCGGTTACTAATAAAAGTCCTGAGCCCTTCTTTTCAACTTCGCGGTTTCTAACAAGTAAGTAGTCCTTTATAATAGTAACGAGTGAGGCAGAAAACGGGATGACTCTTTCCTTATTTCTTTTTCCTAAAACGCGAATTGTTCTGTCATTAAAATTGACAAAACTTTCCTTTAAGGTAATTAATTCTGCTAACCGGATTCCGGTTCCATAAAATAATTCAAGAATTAACTGATCGCGCTTGCCATCATAATCATCAGTGAATTGAACTTGGTCCAATAGTTTTACGGTGTCCTGCTCACTTACAAAATGAGGAAGTTTCTTTTTGGTTTTCAGGATTCTGATTTTCACCATGGGATCAATAGAAATAATTTCCTGACGCATCAGAAACTTATAATACGACCGTAGGCAAGCAATCTTTCTATTGATGGAAATGGAATCAAGTTTAAGCTCTACAAGACTTACGACCCAGGATCGGATCAACCCATAATTGGCATCTTGGGATTGGGTGCCAGTAAATTCTAGTTCTAAGTATTTTTCAAATTGAAGAAGATCTGTTTTATATGATTGAACCGTTTTAGGACTATACCTTTTTTCGAACTGGATATATTTTAAAAACGAGTCAACCATATCTACACCACCTACCTTGTGTTGATACAATGTAAAAAAAAATCCTCCGCGAGGAAAGCCCACGGAGGATTGTTTATATAATCTTAGTTAAATACTAGTAATTGTCGGAGGCAAATTGCTTTTGCTTGTAGGCTGCACGAATTACTTCGCTTCTTCTTTTAATAGAAGGCTTTGTAAATGAGGTTCTTTCGCGTAAAGCTCTCAAAACACCAGTCTTTTCAAATTTCTTTTTGAAGCGCTTAAGTGCCTTGTCAATTGATTCGTTCTCTTTAATGTTGATAATCAGCATGTTTTCACTTATTTGGGCTGCAAATATAGAATTCTTACCATCAAACACGCAAATTTTATTTCAAAATAGTGCGGGAAATCACCAATTTCTGGATTTCTGAGGTTCCTTCGCCAATTGTACACAGCTTAGCATCCCTATAATACTTCTCGGCAGGGAAATCCTTAGTGTAACCATAGCCTCCAAAAATCTGAACTCCTTCATTGGCAACTTCTACGGCAACCTCAGAAGCATACAGTTTCGCCATAGCCGATTCGCGGTTAACGCTTTTGCCTTTGTTTTTAAGATCAGCGGCTCGATAGGTTAATAAGGAAGCCGCTTCAATTTTAGTTGCCATGTCTGCCAACTTGAATGAAATTCCCTGAAAGGCTGAAATGGGTTGATTGAATTGATGACGCTCTTTTGAATATTTCAACGCAGCTTCAAATGCTCCTGTGGCAATACCTAAACTTAGGGCTGCAATAGAAATACGGCCACCATCCAAAACTTTTAATGATTGAACAAATCCTTCACCTTCTTTACCAATAACTTGATCTTTGTGAACTCGGCAATCTGTAAAAATTAACTCGGTAGTTTCGGAGGCACGCATGCCCAACTTATTTTCTTTTTTCCCGGATGCAAATCCTGGAGTTCCTTTTTCAATAATGAAGGCAGTCATAGCATGCGAGTCGCCAACTTTACCAGTACGTGCAATCACAACAGCAACATTCCCTGACTTGCCATGCGTGATAAAATTCTTCGCTCCATTCAACACATAGTAATCCCCATCTTTAACAGCAACTGTTCTCATGTTTCCCGCATCGGATCCTGTGTTAGGTTCAGTAAGTCCCCACGCTCCAATCCATTGCCCGGATGCTAACTTTGGAAGATAATTTTGCTTCTGTTCTTCATTAGCGAATTGAAGAATATGACCCGTGCATAAAGAATTATGTGCAGCCATTGAAAGGCCTATGGAGCCATCAATCTTCGACATCTCTACTAAAGCAGTTACATACTCATCATAACCAAAACCAGAACCACCATATTCTTCAGGCACTAGCACACCCATTAAACCTAGCTCACCCATCTTATGAAAAAGATCCACAGGAAATTCCTGGCTCTCATCCCAGTCCATCATGTGCGGCTTAATTTCCTTTTGGCCAAAATCACGTACCATCTGAGCAATCATTTTTTGATTCTCAGTCACATCAAAATTCAAAACCTCTGTAGTCATTTTTCAATTGTTTATTTCCGAATAAGGGTTACAAAAGTAAGGTAAATACATTCTAAACCAAACAGTCGTTAGGATAGATCTAAAAACCCATTTCCTTTCAGTTTATCAATCAAATCCCGATATAAAGGTTATTTTTGCCTTCCTTAAAAACCAAACAAAAACTCTAAATGAAAATAGCAGTAGTTGGAACCGGATACGTTGGCTTAGTAACCGGAACTTGCTTTGCAGAAACTGGGAACACAGTTACCTGCATTGATATCGACAAAGAGAAAGTAAAAAAACTTAACTCTGGTAAGATTACCATTTATGAGCCAGGCCTTGAGCAACTTTTTGAGAGAAACATAAAACAAAAGAGACTTTTCTTCACAACTGATCTTGCCGAGGGGATTAAGGACGCTCAGGTAATATTTCTTGCTTTACCAACCCCTCCTGGAGAGGATGGATCGGCTGACTTGAAATATATTTTAGGAGTTGCTAATGATCTTGGACCATTGCTTAAGGAATACACTGTCGTCATTGATAAAAGCACTGTCCCAGTAGGCACGGCTGATAAAGTGAAAGCCAATATTGCTGCTAATGCCAAAGCGGAATTTGATGTAGTCTCTAACCCTGAATTTTTAAGAGAAGGAGTTGCCGTAGATGACTTTATGAAACCTGAGCGCGTTGTTATAGGCACTAAGTCTGATAAGGCTAGAAAAGTTATGGAAGCACTGTATGCACCTTTTGTGCGCCAGGGTAATCCACTAGTTTTTATGGATGAGCGTTCAGCTGAGTTAACTAAATATGCAGCTAACTCATTTCTTGCTACCAAAATTACATTCATGAATGAAATTGCTAACCTCTGTGAATTGGTTGGTGCTGATGTGGATGCAGTGCGCAAAGGAATTGGAACTGATAGCAGGATTGGAAAACGATTTTTATTTCCAGGTATTGGGTATGGTGGAAGTTGCTTTCCTAAAGATGTTCAGGCACTAGCTAAATCTTCTTCCGATGTTAATTACGGATTCAGGATTTTGGATGCTGTAATGGAAGTGAATGCTGACCAGAAGACTAAGTTAATTCCAAGAATAAAAGATTTTTATCGTGGAGATTTGAAAGGTAAAACCTTTGCTATGTGGGGGCTATCATTCAAACCACATACAGACGATATTCGTGAGGCTCCAGCTTTGTATAACATTGACGAACTTTTGAAGGCCGGAGCTATTGTTAAGGCACACGATCCTGAATCCATGGAAAATGTAAAGGGAATTTTAGGAGACAAAATTCAATACTTTCCAACACCCTACGAAGCGGCAGAAGGTGCTGATGCTATTTTTATTGCTACGGAATGGCCTGAGTTCAGAACACCTGATTTTGAGAAGCTAACTTCTCTCTTAAAAAGCAAAGTGATATTTGACGGTCGTAATCTATACGAATTACCGCAAATGAAAGAACTAGGATATACTTACTTTAGCATCGGACGAGAAACTATATATGGCTAAGAAAAGAGTTTTAATTACAGGTGGAGCAGGCTTTTTAGGCTCTCACTTATGCGATCGATTTATAAAGGAAGGTTATTCTGTTATTGCAATGGACAACCTGATTACAGGAGATCTACGCAACCTTGAGCATCTTTTTAAACTTCCTGATTTTGAGTTTTATCATCACGATGTTTCGAAGTTTGTTCATGTACCTGGTGAGCTCCATTACATTTTGCACTTTGCTTCACCGGCAAGCCCTATCGACTATCTTAAAATTCCTATCCAAACCTTAAAAGTTGGATCATTAGGAACTCATAATTTATTAGGTCTGGCGAAAGCTAAAAATGCACGGATCATTATCGCCTCCACTTCTGAAGTGTATGGTGATCCGACAGTACATCCTCAAACAGAAGAGTATTATGGGAATGTAAATACAGTGGGGCCGCGTGGAGTATATGATGAAGCAAAACGATTCCAGGAAGCCATAACAATGGCCTACCACACATTTCATGGAGTAGAAACTCGCATTGTTCGGATCTTTAATACATATGGCCCCCGCATGCGACTAAATGATGGCCGCGTGCTGCCTGCATTTATTGGACAAGCTTTGCGTGGTGAAGACCTAACCATTTTCGGTGATGGATCGCAAACCCGATCATTCTGTTATGTTGATGATTTGGTAGAAGGAATTTACCGATTGCTTTTATCTGACTATGCTCAGCCGGTTAACATTGGCAATCCAAGTGAAATTACTATTCGTGATTTTGCTGAAGAGATTGTTAAGTTAACTGGTACTAAACAGAAGGTAGTCTATTTGGATTTACCTAAAGACGATCCGAAGCAACGTCAACCTGATATCACGAAAGCAAGAGAAATATTGAAATGGGAACCAAAAGTTTCCAGGGAAGAAGGTCTTAAAATCACATACGAATATTTCAAATCGCTACCAAAAGAAGTTCTGTACCAACGCGATCATAAAAACTTCGACACCTATAACCGATAGA
The DNA here is from genome assembly GCA_041742535.1 of Cyclobacteriaceae bacterium. Taxonomy (GTDB): domain Bacteria; phylum Bacteroidota; class Bacteroidia; order Cytophagales; family Cyclobacteriaceae; genus ELB16-189. Next base: position 14,971 of record JBGSIM010000013.1, read on the forward strand.
GTTTTGCTGTTGTAGCAATTTGCTCGAATATAAAAATCACCTATATTTGCAGCACTTCTTGGTAAAAAGATCAAAAGAGGGGACCTAAAAGTCCCCTCTTTGTTTGTAAGAACTTGATGGAAACCGCTCAAAAAATAAAAGAATTAGCAGAATCTCATCTTTTAGATGGGTCGCACTTTATTGTAGATGTGGTGATCAGCAAGCATAAACCTTACAAGGTTTCAGTTTTTTTAGATGGAGATAAGGGTGTAACAATAGACGATTGTTCGAACCTGAGCAGAGCATTATCAGAGGACTTGGATAATGTGGATTTGATCAAAGACAATTTTACACTCGAAGTGGGAACTCCTGGGCTAGACCAACCTTTGAAACTAAAACGGCAATACGTAAAAAACATTGGTCGCTCTTTGCGGTTGGCCCGAACGGATAAGAGCCCCTTACAAGGACGCATGACAGAAGTAACTGAAAACGGAATCGTAATGGAAGCAGAGACTAAGGAAAAAGGAAAGAAGAAAATTGAAATAAATAGAATAGAAATACCTTTTATCGAAATAGAAAAAGCAATTGTAATGGTTTCTTTTAAATAGTAAAATATGGATACCTCCACATTAATTGAATCGTTTGCAGATTTTGCAAAACAAAAAAACATCGACCGCCCTACGATGATTCGTATTCTGGAAGACGTGTTCCGGAATATGATTCGTAAAAAATACGTGGAAGATGACAACTTTGATATTATCGTAAATGCTGACAAGGGTGATCTTGAAATCTGGCGTTTCCGCGAAATTGTAGACGACAACTCAGAAGATATTTGGGATCATGACAAAATCAGTTTGTCGGATGCTCAGAAAATTGAACCTGATTTTGAAGTGGGTGAAGAAGTAGCTGAGGAAATCCATTTGGAAGACTTTGGTCGCAGGGCAGTAACAACTGCGCGTCAAACACTAATGCAGCGTGTAAAGGATTTAGAGAAAGATATTCTATATCAGAAGTACAAAGATTTGGGTGATGAGATTATCACCGGAGAAGTTTATCAGGTGTTAAGTCGCGAAGTGTTGCTGATTGATGCGGAAGGAAACGAAATCTCAATTCCACGCAGCGAACAAATTCAAAAAGATCGTTACCGCAAAGGGGAAAACGTACGCGCGGTTGTGCATAAAGTAGATATGGTTAACGGAAGTCCGAAAATCATTTTATCGCGCACTTCTCCCGTATTTATTGAGCGTTTGTTCGAGCAGGAAGTACCTGAAGTGTATGATGGTTTAATTACTATCAAGAAAGTAGTTCGTGAACCAGGCGAGCGTGCAAAAGTAGCTGTTGAATCATACGATGATCGTATTGATCCGGTGGGTGCTTGCGTGGGTATGAAGGGTTCTCGCATTCATGCTATTGTGCGTGAGTTGCAGAATGAAAACATTGATGTAATTAACTACACCGAAAATCTTGAACTATACATTCAGCGCGCGTTAAGTCCCGCGAAGATTGTAAGCATTAAGATCGACAAAGAGAATAGCCGCGTAGCGGTTTACTTAAAGCCTGATCAGGTTTCATTAGCGATCGGAAAGGGTGGCCTTAACATTAAACTTGCTAGCCGGTTAGTCGGTATGGAGATTGATGTGTTTAGAGAAACCGATGGTGTGCAAGAAGAAGATGTTGATTTGGATGAATTCGGAGATGAAATTGAAAGCTGGGTAATCGATGAACTAAAGCGCATCGGCTTGGATTCGGCAAAGAGTGTTTTGAACTTAAATAAAGAAGAATTGGTGCGTAGAACTGATCTCGAAGAAGAGACTGTAGAAGGCGTACTAACTGTTTTGAAAAGAGAGTTTGAATAAGGTTTAACAGTAATAAAACAGGGTAAAACAATATAAATAGCGATATTTGGGCATGGCAGAAGAAAAGACGATACGGCTGGGGCAGGCATCTCGCAAACTTAATGTGGGTCATAATACGATTTTGGATTTTTTGACCAGTAAAGGGTTTGATGTTGAGAATAATCCTAATGCAAAGCTTACAGCCGAACAATTTGCCATGCTTTCAAAAGAGTATGCTTCTTCAGCTTCGGATAAAGCGGAGGCTTCTGGGCTTACGATTGGTGTAAAACACATGGAAAATGTGCCTGTAAAGGCAGCTGAGCTAGAAATTCAAAGAAAGAAGAAGGAAGAAGATGAGAGCATTTTGATCAAAAATCTCGGCTCGCAAGAGATTGTTACCCATAAAGAAGAACCAAAGCCAGAAAAAGTTGAGTCTGAAAAGCCTAAGCTTGATGGAATTAAAGTCTTGGGTAAAATAGAACTCGAGAAGAAAGAGAAGAAGCCTAAGAAAGAAGAGAAAGCGAAAGAAGTTGTTGAAGAGCCCGTTGTTGAAAAACCTGTTGAGGCTAAGAAAGAAGAAGTAGCAGCAGAACCAGTTGTTGAAAAACCTGTTGAGCAAGAACTGATTAAAGCCAGAGCAGGAAAATTGCAAGGCTTAAAGGTGGTTGATAAAATTGAGCTACCTGCTGAAAAGAAAAAAGAACAACCTGTTGCATCTTCTGATCTTAATAAAACAGCCGGACAGAAAAGACCTCGTAAGAGACTTCCTAATCAACGGCCAGGAGCAACGGGTGGTGGACCACCTCAACAAAGAGGTTCGGGGCCTGGTGCACAATCCAGACCTTTCGCGCCAAGACAACAAAAGGCTGAGCCAACGGATAAAGAAATTCAAGATCAAATTCGCGCAACGCTTGCTAAGCTAAGTGGTAATAGCAAGAAGACATCAGGCGCGAAGTATAGAAAGGAAAAACGTCAGGCTATTTCTGATGCGGAAGAAGAACGGTTGTTGCAAGAACAAGAGTCTTCTAAAGTATTAAAGGTATCTGAGTTTATTTCGGCCAATGACCTTGCCTCCATGATGAACGTATCGGTGAATGAAATCATCGCTACCTGCATGGGCTTAGGCATGTTCGTATCCATCAATCAACGATTGGACGCTGAAGCCATTACCGTTATTACGGATGAGTTTGGTTATGATGTTCAATTTATCTCAAGCACCGAAGAAGAAGAGGAAGCTGAACAAGAGGAGGATGCTGAAGAAGATTTGAAAGACCGTGCGCCTATCGTAACCATTATGGGTCACGTAGATCATGGTAAAACTTCCTTGCTGGATTATATCCGTAATACAAAAGTTACTGCTTCAGAAGCCGGTGGAATTACTCAGCACATTGGTGCTTATGATGTAACCACTAAGAGTGGAAACAAAGTAGCATTTTTGGATACTCCCGGTCACGAAGCCTTTACCGCTATGCGTGCAAGGGGTGCTAAACTTACTGACATCGCAATTATTGTTGTAGCTGCCGATGATGATGTAATGCCTCAAACGAAAGAAGCAATTAATCATGCGCAGGTTGCCGGAGTACCTATCATTATTGCGATCAACAAAATGGATAAGCCGGGTGCTAATCCCGATAAGGTAAAAGAATCACTTTCTAAATTAAATATTCTTGTTGAAGATTGGGGAGGTAAATATCAGTGCCAACCCATCTCGGCAAAAACAGGACAAGGCATTGACGATCTTTTGGAAAAAGTATTGCTTGAAGCTGAATTATTAACGCTTAAGGCAAACCCAGGCAAAGCTGCTGTTGGTTCAATCATTGAAGCATCTTTGGATAAAGGACGTGGGTATGTAACTACGTTGATGGTGCAAGCCGGAACCTTGAATGTGGGTGACATTATGGTTGCCGGCTCAAACTACGGTCGTGTGAAGGCAATGTTTGATGATACTGGAAGTCGCGTGCAAACGGCAGGACCTTCAACTCCAGTTCAAGTACTTGGAATGGATGGAGCGCCACAAGCGGGTGAAAAATTCCAGGTGATGGAAAGCGATCGCGAAGCACGTGATCTTGCAACCAGAAGAAGTCAGATTTTACGCGAACAAAGTATTCGCACCAAAAAACATATTACGCTTGACGAAATTGGAAGACGCCTTGCCATTGGTTCATTCAAGCAATTGAATGTGATTGTGAAAGGTGATGTGGATGGTTCGGTAGAAGCACTTTCAGATTCCTTGCTGAAGCTGTCTACTGAAAAAGTAGCGGTAAGTATTATTCATAAGGGAGTTGGTCAGATTTCAGAATCTGATGTGTTGTTAGCTTCAGCTTCAGATGCGATCATCCTTGGCTTCCAGGTACGTCCTTCACCATCGTCAAGAAAATTGGCTGAGAACGAAGAGATTGAAATCAGACTGTACTCAATCATTTACGATGCCATCGATGAGATTAAGGCTGCGATGGAAGGTATGCTTGAGAAGGAGATGGAAGAAGTGATTGTGGGTAATGCCGAAATTCGCGAAGTATTTAAGATCTCTAAAGTTGGAACCGTTGCCGGTTCGATGGTAACCGATGGTTACATTAAACGTAACAACCCAATTCGTTTGATTCGCGATGGTATTGTGGTGTACTCAGGTGAGATGACTGCCCTTAAGCGTTTCAAAGATGATGTTTCAGAAGTACGTTCAGGTTTTGATTGCGGTATCAGCATCAAAAACTTTAACGATATGGAAATGGGCGATGTAATTGAGAGCTACGAAAAACGCGAGGTGAAGAAAACTGAATCGAAGCGATAAATGTGTATTGGTTTTTTGATAATGGCTATTAAATTTGCAGTCCCTTATAACCAAGGGGGATTCGAAAGGCGGGTTTGCAATAGATAAACCTTCAATTTGGATGATTTAAGCGGGAGTAGCTCAGTTGGTAGAGCACGACCTTGCCAAGGTCGGGGTCGCGAGTTCGAGTCTCGTTTCCCGCTCAAACCCCTCTCCAAAAGAGAGGGGTTATTTTTTAGAGTACGATTGATTAGCCCGGGTGGTGGAATTGGTAGACACGCAGGACTTAAAATCCTGTGGATAGTAATATCTGTACGGGTTCAACTCCCGTCCCGGGTACAAGCCTGATGAGAAATCATCAGGCTTTCTTTTTTTAATTCAACATTGAAATTTTATTGCTCTTCAGACTTTGCAAATAAGTCACTAGGTCAACCAACTCTTGCTCGGTCATTAAGGTTTGTAAATTGGCTGGCATTAATGAAGTTTCTTGCTTCGATCGCGAGGCAATATTAGTTGGGTTAAGTGTTTGCTGCGTGCTCATGTATTGAAGCTCCACCTTGTCTTCGGTTTCGGATACAATCATACCAAAAGCTTCGCTGCCATCTTTCATTTTAAACCGGTAGCCTTCAAACCCAAAACTGATTCCCTGGTCGGGATAAAGAATAGAAGTATATAAAGCTTGCTTGGAAAGTTTAGATCCTATTTCACTTAAGTCGGGCCCAAACTTTACACCCTCACCATTTATCTGGTGGCAGTTGCTACATGTATTCGTAAATACAGACTTACCATTTTCAGGTACACCTTCTTTATCAATTAACTGCGCGATGGAGGGTAGCGCCTCACCTTCTTTGTTGCCCGGAAGTTTATAATACTTCGCTCCGTCTTCGCGGATGTTTGCGCGCCACGCACTTTGAAATACTCCGGCTGCCGCTATGTGCAAGTCTGCAGGAATTTTGTTTTCGCTCGCCAACGCCAGCAACCGATCTTCTGATTCCCACGGTCCACCAAACGTGCGGATAGCCAACTTACGATTGTCAATAGCTTGTGTGCTGTCCATGATTATTTGTTCCATCATCGCCATGGTTTTCTTCCGTGAGATATAGGGGCGCATGGATTTGATTATGCTTTGAACAACGTCTTTGTCTTTACTGGCAAGCTTGGCTTCAATCAGTTTTGTTTGATCCCACTCAAGCAGCGCCTTCATCGCTTCTTTGCCCATCGTGCTATCCGGATATTGAACACTTAAGGCTAATAAATCGGGCGCTCTGTTTTCTAACTTAAAACGAGATGCTAATTCTACAAATTCAAGTTTGCCTTTGTATTGATCAAGTGCATTGTTAAGAATGGTGCGCACAGCCGGAGCAAGTGTGGTATTGCCGGCATCCATGTGCTTGAGTGCATACAAAACTTTTTCACCGCCTACTTCTGTTACCAATTTTGAAAGCACGGCTTGCTTGGAAGCATTCGTTTGAAAATCGAACGCGCGGTAGTAGCGCATCATTTCATTTTTGTCAGCATCCTTAATGAGTTCAGCCATCATGGGCATTGCTTCTTTGCTGCGGATGCGCCAAACAAGATCATGCCCGGCAGGAGTATCCCAATCTTTGCCAACTTTTTTCTTCCAGGTATTAAAATATAAATCTTCATTTCCGGTAGCAGCAATACCAAGCGCTTCCAAATACCACCGATCTTTTCCATCGTGTTGCATGGCAAGGGTTGCCCACAAGTCGGCAGCTTGCTGAGAACTATTTCCGCGCAAAGCAATCGCAGCTTCACGCTTCACGTGTGCGGAGGAATGATTTGATAACTTCTCAACGATGGGAAGAATGTCTTTACCTAAAGATCGCTCTACACGCAGCGTGGCAATTACAATGTCAGGATTTAAGTCATTCAACCCTTCATTCAAATAAGTTTCAGCATTTGGTAACTTAGCCAGCAACCATAATGCTTGCGCGCGTTGAAATGCATTGTTAGAAGTCCAAAGTTTTTTCAGTCCCGCCTCAGCTTGCTCACCAAAAATTGCCAAAGCTGTCCAACCTAAATAACGCGTAGCAGGATTTGGATTTAGCAACGCGTTGATCGCACCTTCAGCAGAATTGAAATCGGGTCTCTTTGTTTCATATTTTGTTTTTGCAGGGGCCACACGATAAATTCTTCCACGATCAAGATCTCCCACCTGATGGCCACCAACACCTGGATCGTACCAGTCGGCAACAAACAAAGAACCATCGGGCGCAATAGCAACATCCACCGGCCGGAACCATTGATCTTTTTGGCCTTCCAAAATATTTACAATGATGGCTGAATACCCGGCACCACTTTTTTCAACAGGATACGAACGCACAACATTATTGCCCGGCTCAGCATGAATCATCTGACCATGAAATTCTTTTGGCAACAACGTGCCTTCATAAATAGTAATGCCCGAAGGCGAGCCGCCACCTGTTTGTAAAAGATTGGGAACTACACCAGGATCGTTCAAGTGCCAATGCCGAAGCGGAATTTCTTTTTCCATGTTGGTTCTGCGCGTGTTCCAACTGGCACCGGTCATCTCATCTTTGTAACCATAGTTGCCACCTTCCATTACATAGTTTATGCGCGTGCCTTTGTTTCCATCATCATCATTATCGGATTGCCAAAGTGTGCCGAATGGATCAATCGTTACTTCATAATTGTTTCTGAAATTATGCGCGAGTACTTCAACGTTACTTCCATCAAGATCAGCTCGCATCACAAGTCCTTCCCTAAAAGGTTTCCCATTTGTTACAACCTTTCTTCCGTGAACATCAACAACTGTATCGCCTGCTGCAGTCAATAACGATTTGCCTTCGTTCCCAAAGTTGAAATATAATTTTCCATCAGGACCAAACACAAAACTGTGCATGCCATGATCGTGCTGTACCCCTTGCACCCCTTGAAAGAAAATTTCTTTTTTATCCGGAACATCGTCTCCGTCTTCATCAGTGAAAACAAAAACATTAGGACTACAGGAAACAATCACTTTATTACCTAACAAGGTTATGCCAAGTGCAGAGTTTACATCGGTTCCCTGATAAAACACTTTACTCTTATCAGCTTTGCCATCACCATCCGAATCTTCCAAAATCATAATTCGGTCACCTTCTTTCTTTACGGGATTTTTTGGATTGAGTTGATTACGATAATTATACGCCTCACAAATCCAGATTCGTCCACGATCATCCACCGCCAGGTTGGTGGGGTTGCTGAACATAGGTTCGGAAGCAAATAGGGTTAATTCCAATCCATCGTACACCTTTAAATCTGTTAATGATGCTTCCGTTGAATGTTCATCAGGAGTTTTAGTTGTGCATGCACTTGCTGCCAGGAAGCAAAAACAAATTAAAAGATTAGGTGGCCGTTTGAATGAGGTAGAAATCATGGTGACAAATTTTTTGAACTGTGAATATACTAAAGCGAGTGTTATTTTTTCATTGATTAAACTTTACTTAAGCGATGGTCATGCCATCAGCAAAATGACAGATTAGCCATCATTAAAAAATTACGATTAAAATGTGCAACGTTTTGGCCAGAGATAATACTAAATCGACCGTCTAAAATAGTTAGCCTGATTATAAACAGTATAGGTTGTAACATTAGATTTTAATTTGAGCGATGGTATTTAAGATTATGGGAGTAGCATTTAAGTTTACGGTATTCTTTGTGCTGCTAGGCTTGCTATGGATTGGATGTGAATCCAAAAAAGGTGAGGTTATGTCGGCTAAGGGATCAGATGTTCTTTTAGTTGAGGCATTTTTGGTTCAACCAACATCCGTGCATGAGAATGTTGAAGTTCCAGGCTCTTTGCTTCCTGCAGAGGAAACTATTATTCGCCCCGAAGTAAGCGGAAAAATTATCAGCTTGAATGTACCCGAAGGATCGTTGGTTCCTAAAAATTTTCTGCTTGCAAAATTATTTGATCAGGATTTGCAAGCTCAATTGACAAAACTTGAAGTGCAATTGAAGATAGCGGAGAAAACAGTGGAGCGTGAAAAAGAATTATTGGAGATAAGTGGAATCAGTCAACAAGATTTTGATTTGAGTGCACTTACTGTTGATAATCTTAAAGCCGATATAGAATCGGTCAATATTGAAATTTCAAAAACGGAAGTGAGAGCACCGTATGAAGGTCAGTTAGGATTGCGCGATGTTAGTCTAGGATCATACATTTCTCCTGTCTCAATTATTACAACCATTCGCGAGGTAAAAAATCTTAAACTTGAATTTTCGGTACCCGAACGGTATGCACAAAATATTTCAAAAGGTTCTTTGGTAAATTTTACAGTAGATGGTGGTGAACTAACTCATAAGGCAGTTGTAATTGCCACCGAGGGTAATGTATCACAGACAACCCGAACGCTTAAAATAAAAGCGAGCGTAACAGCAAACCACAAAGAACTGATACCCGGACTTTACGCAAAAGTTATTTTAAAGTTAGGAGAAGATAGTAATGCGTTGATGGTGCCTACGCAAGTAGTTATTCCGCAAGCGCGTAATAAGCAAGTGATATTGTTTAGGAACGATAGTGCGTTATTCAAAGTAGTTGAAACGGGCATTAGAGATTCTTCTTATATCCAGATAACGAGGGGTCTCAGTAAAGGAGATACCGTTATCACTACAGGACTGATGGCCATAAGACCTAACTCAAAAATCAAAATTACTAAAGTGAATAGAATAGAATTGAATTGAAGGGATTAAGAGATGAACATTTCAGAATTTAGTATTAAGCGACCCGTTTTCACCTTTGTAGTAAACATTCTGCTGGTGTTGTTTGGGGCTATTGGCTTTAGTTATCTGGGTGTGAGGGATTATCCAGCTATTGACCCGCCTATAATAAATGTATCCACATCCTACTCGGGCGCTAATGCCGATATCATTGAGTCTCAAATAACCGAACCGATTGAAAAATCGATCAATGGAATTCCTGGAATAAGAAACATCTCCTCAACTTCTTCTGTGGGCTCAAGTCGTATCAACGTGGAGTTTAATTTAGGAGTGGACATGGAAACCGCGGCCAATGATGTTCGCGATAAAGTATCACGCTCAGTAAGGGATCTTCCTCAAGACTTAACTGCGCCACCCGTAGTTTCCAAAGCCGATGCTGATGCTGATTTTATTATCAGTATGACGGTGAGCAGCAACACGCGAAACGCACTTCAACTTACGGAGTATGCCAGCAATGTGTTGGTAGAACGAATTGAAACGATTGATGGAGTGAGTAGCGTAACTGTGCTTGGCGAAAAAAGATACGCAATGCGCATTTGGATGGATCCTGTACGATTAAGTGCTTATAATCTTACAGCCCTTGATGTGCAACGAGCGCTTAATCGCGAGAATGTAGAATTACCAGCGGGTAAAATTGCGGGCAACGCCACAGAACTTTCGGTGCGAACATTTGGCAAGCTTTATACAGAAACAGATTTTCAAAATGTAGTGATTACATCCACAGAAGTTGGAAGCATTAGAATCAAAGATGTTGGAGATGTAGTGTTGGGTCCTGAAAATGAAGAGTCTGTTTTAAGAGAGAATGGTGTGCAGATGGTTGCGCTGGGCATTATTCCTTTACCGGGTGCTAACTATGTGAAGATTGCAGACGAGTTTCATAAGCGATTGGAACAAGTTAAAGAGGAAATGCCTGAGGATATACACCTGGATGTATCCACTGATCAAACTTTTTTTATTACGCGATCAATCAAAGAAGTAGAGGAGACCTTGTTGATTTCTTTTGTACTGGTTGTGCTAATTATCTACTTGTTTTTCCGCGATGCCATCATTGCCGTGCGACCATTGATTGATATTCCGGTTTCGTTGATCGCTACTTTTTTTATTATGTACCTGTGTGGGTTTTCCATCAATGTACTAACCATGCTTGGGATTGTGCTGGCAACAGGATTGGTGGTTGACGATGGAATTGTGGTAACAGAAAATATTTATAAGAAGTTGGAAGGCGGCATGAATAAATACCGCGCAGCAGTTGAAGGTTCGAGAGAAATTTTCTTTGCGGTGATTTCCACTTCCATCACACTGGCTATTGTATTTCTTCCGGTTGTGTTCTTGCCCGGCTTTGTTGGGCGACTCTTTCGCGAATTCGGTATTGTAGTGGCCGGGGCGGTTTTAATCTCAGCGTTTGTGTCGCTTACATTAACACCTGTACTAAATGTAAAGTTGACCAGAAGCAATCATAAACACTCGTGGTTTTATAATGTATCAGAACCATTTTTTGCTGGAATGGAAAGCGGTTATGAAAAATGGTTGAATAGCTTCCTTCGCGTGCGCTGGGTGGCTTTTATTATTATAATAGTTTCCATTGGTTCGGCAGCTTTAATTGGCTTCACCATTCAGCAGGAACTTGCTCCACAAGAAGATCGTAATCAACTTAGAATTAATCCCACCGCTGCAGAAGGAACCTCTTACGATTATATGGATCGGTATGTAGAGAAGATCACCCGATTTGTATTGGATTCGGTGCCTGAGTATAGAACGGTAATTTCTAATACGGGTCGTGGAGGATCACCCAATAGTGGCTCGGTAAAATTAAATTTGTTGGATAAGTCCTTGCGAACACGGTCGCAGGAAGAAATAGCTGAATATATTTCTGATAACCTACCGAGATTTTCAGAAGGTCGTGCATTTGTTTCGCAAGAACCTACTATTGCTGTTAATAGAAGAAGCGGCCAGCCCGTACAGTTTGTAATTCAAAACAATGATTTTGAAAAACTAAAGGCTGCGATTCCTAAAATGGAAGAAGCAGCAAGAAATAGTGGTGTGTTACAAAATGTAGATGTGAATTTGAAATTCAATAAACCAGAATTGCTTGTAAAAATTAATCGCCTAAAAGCAACTCAGTTGGGTGTGAGTGTGCAAGACATTTCTCAAACCCTTCAGCTTGCCTATAGTAATCTTCGCTTTGGTTATTTTATGAAGGAAGGAAAGCAATATCAGGTGATGGGGCAAGTAACTCGCGTAAACCGAGACGATCCTGATGATTTAAAGAAACTGTATGTACGGACGGCATCCAATGAATTGATTTCAATTGATAACGTGATCACGCTTGAAGAATCGGTAACCCCGCCTTCGCTTTATCATTATAATAGATATAAGTCAGCAACATTAACCGCTACCCCTGTGGCGGGTAAAACGATTGGCGATGGAATACAAACCATGAAAGAGATTGCAGCTGCAGAATTGGATGATAGTTTTTCCACGGACCTTTCGGGTCCTTCGCGCGATTTTGCAGAGAGTTCAGGCAATACATCCTTCGCTTTTATACTCGCGCTTGTGCTTATCTATTTAGTGCTCGCGGCCCAGTTCGAAAGTTTTATGGATCCCTTTATTATTATGTTCACAGTGCCACTCGCTATCTGTGGTGCCTTTCTTTGCTTATTTATTTTTGGTCAAACCTTCAACATCTTTTCACAAATTGGGATGATTATGTTGATTGGTCTGGTAACAAAAAATGGAATTCTTATTGTGGAATTTGCCAATCAAAAAAGATTAGAAGGCTTGAATAAATTTCAGGCAGTTACTGAGGCTTCACGATTACGCTTACGCCCGATTTTAATGACCAGCTTAGCGATGGCCACAGGATCGTTACCACTGGCCTTATCATTAGGGCAGTCGTCATCGAGTCGAATGCCGTTGGGAATCGTAATTGTTGGGGGTGTGATGTTTTCGCTAGTATTAACGCTGTTTGTTGTTCCTGCCATGTTCACCTATTTATCGCGGCAAAAAAAGGCTCATACCCAAATGGAAGAACAGATGTTGCTTTCTGAGACTAAGAGTTTAAGCGTATGATTCGGTTGGTATTTTTTTTATGGTTAGCAATAATCTCTGTTGGATATGCTCAGCAGGAAATCTCAGTGGAGGAAGTTATTCTCACCTCGCTTCAACAAAACTATGATATTCGATTAAGACAAAATGATGCGGTCCCAGCACATTATGAAGATAGACTATCGTTTGGAGTGTTGTTGCCCAGACTGAATGCACAGGGAGCAGCGGTTAATAATAACAATAACAATAGAACCATAACGGCTAACGATGTAGAAACTATTCGCACAGGTGTTCGATCAGATAATATCAATGGATCGGTTCAGTTGGCGTGGACACTTTTTGATGGAACGAAAATGTTTGCTACCCGAAAGAAGCTTGAAGAGACTGCTGTTTTAGCAGAACTTGTTATCAAAGAGCAAGTGAACAATACGGTGGCTGAAGTAATTAATACTTATTTCGGTATTGTGCGCGAGAAGCAGCAGTTGATAGCGATTGGTGAACAGATTGGAGTGAGCGAAGAGCGTGTGAAGCTTGCAGAAAAAAAACTGCAGGTAGGCACGGGTGGAAAGCCCGAGTATCTTCAGGCTAAAATCGATTTAAATGCTTTTCGTACGGCATCGCTTGAACAAGAAGCACGCATTATTTTATTGAAGCAGCAATTAAATTTATTGGTGGGTATGGGCTTGCCAGATCAATATGATATCTCAGATTCAATTCCCATTCAACTTGATCTAAAAGTGGAAGAATTTGAACAGAATTTTGAAAAGACAAACAGGACTTTACTAGCAGCAAAGAAAAGCATAGACATTGCAAGCGCTTCCCTTTGGGAAACAAAAGCTCTGCAATCACCGGTTTTTAATTTTACTTCTGCCTACAATTTTTCAAAGACAGAAAATGCTGTTGCAGCCAGTGCGGTTTCTCTGCTTTATTCCAGGGTAAAAGGATATAATTTTGGGGTCAATCTTTCTATGCCAATCTTTAATGCGTTCAGTACCCGCACCCTTATTCAGCGCGCACAAACCGGTGTGTATCGTCAACAATTAATTTACGATCAGCAAAAAGCAGTTACGGAAGTAGGAATCAGAAATGCGTATGTGAATTATGATAACGCCCGCCAAACGCTAATTATTGAAGAAGAGAATATTTTGCTGGCGAAGGACAATGTCTTTATTGCGTTAGAAGGATTTAAACGGGGAGTTACCACGTTTATTGAATTACGTACTGCGCAACAAAGTTTACAAGAGGCCTATAATAGATTGATCGCGGTTCGATACAGGGCAAAAGTTGGAGAAACAGAACTTTTAAGACTGCAAGGAGTTTTAGTACAATAACAACTGTTTTTTCTTTTCACAGAAATGCAGAACTTGCCTGATCCAAACTCTATGGCTATGAAAAAATTTCTTGTACTGATCCTCTTTACGGTGGCATTTGCTGTTACCAGCAAAGCTCAACCGGTTTACTCATCAGTTAAGGGAGAAAAATATCATACAGCTGATTGCAAACTTTCAGGTGATGCCGATAGCATGACCTTAGCAGCCGCAAAAAAAACTGGCAAAACTGGTTGTGGAGTATGTAAGCCCGATGAACATTTTAAAGATAAAGTAAGTCAGTGCAAAGGAAAAACAGCTGATGGCACCCGTTGCAAACGCATGACAGCCAGCAAGGATAACAAATGCTATCAGCATAAATCAAAATAATGGAACGAAGAAAGATTCATCCGGATGGACCAGAATTCTCGCGCATCATTACAGGTGCCTGGCGATGGGATGCTGTTTCACAAGATACAGTTACCAAACTAATTCAAACTTCTCTGAACGAAGGCATTACTACCTTTGATCATGCCGATATCTATGGGGATCATGGTAATGAAGAAATATTTGGCAATGTGTTACGAAAAGATACTGCACTAAGAAATAAGATGGAGCTCGTATCTAAGTGTGGGATTAAATTTAGTTCTGCTAAACGACCAAAGACTTGGATGAAGCATTATGATACTTCGAAAGAACACATCATTTGGTCTGCCGAAAATTCGTTAAAGATGTTGGGGACCGATCGTATTGACCTCTTGCTCATCCATCGCCCCGATCCATTATTAAATCCAACCGAAATAGCTGAAGCATTTTCAAAATTAAAACAAGAAGGCAAAGTGTTGCATTTCGGAGTTTCAAATTTTACTCCCAGTCAGTTTACTATGCTACAAAAGTTCCTACCATTTCCATTAGTAACCAATCAAATCGAGATTTCATTAACCCGGGTTAATTCGCTATTCAATGGGGATTTGGATTTGCTGATGGAACGAAACACTTCGGCTATGGCCTGGTCCCCATTGGGAGGTGGTAAATCCATAGGCGGTGAACGTGAGATGTTTAGCAAGGCTTCAAAATATAATGCTTCGTATTCTCAGTTATCAATTGCCTGGCTGTTGCGTCACCCATCTTTAATTTTCCCAGTGATTGGCACTACAAAGCCAGAGCGTGTGACAGAGGCAGCAAAGTCAATGGATATAAAACTTGATAGACAAGATTGGTTTGAAATGTTGCAATGGGCTACCGGAAAAGAAGTAGCATAATATAGAACGCAAATGAGAGTAAATTTTGTATTGTTTCTAATTCTAACAAGTGTTGCCGCTTTAGGTCAAGAAGTTGATCTTGTTCGATTAGGCTATACAAAATCTGAAGGTACTGCAGAACAAATAGGAATGGCTGCCTCAGCTGATGGTAAGTATGTTGCTTTTGTGTTTAAGGACAAGGCCATAAAAATATTTGATGTGCAAGCGGGACGATTTGTAAAAAGTATCTCCGGTCCTCTGAGTGAATTATTTGATCTCCAACTCACAAATGATGGCAAGATCATTCTGATTCAAGCAAGCGAGGTGTTCGTGTTAGACTGGAAAACTGAAAAAACACTCACGCAATTCACAACAAAAGGAATTATCACAAAATCTTCCTATTTGTCATCAGCCAATTTGTTGGGGGTTGGCCAGCGTGAAGGCTGGGTAACAATTTGGAATCTTAATTCATTAAAAGAGATCAATACATTTCAGTACAAGAAGCATCACGTGAGTGCACTTGCTCTTCATCCTAACGGAACATCAATTGCTGTTGGAGTAATGGCACTCTTCGGTGAAAACAATCCAATCAACCTTTTTGAACTTAAGACTGGTAAGGTTTTAGCCCAAACGATAGGTGGAATTTATTCGGCAGTAGTGTTTAATGAGAATGGAAAAAAAATGGTGACTTCCGGAGTAAATAGACTAGGTATAAAAACGGAAGTGAAAATATTCGATGGAAGCACATTTCAATTTCTTAAAGATGTTGAAACGAGGGGAGTAGTCGTAAATGCGATCATGCCTTATGGAGGAGTGATTTCACAGGATAAATTTTTAAGCATCACAGCTTCACTTTCTTTTAATGTGTATGATCTTGCATCCGGAACATTCACATTCACAACCAAATCCGATGGATTTAAACTGCCAGGATATCTTAAGTTAGGAGTTGGCAATGCAATGCCATTTGCGCTTGGCAACAGTGGTAAGTTTTTACTTAATTCATTGGGCAATAACATCAATCAGATTTATGATATTAAGAGTAATTCTATCATTGGATATTTCTTTTGTGATGGGAATGACGATTTCGCTATCGTTTCGAAAGATGGTCGCGTAGATGGAACCCCTGCTGCGTTGGCTAAAGTTTATTGGACAGCCAAAGGAAGTGCACAAAAAACTTCTTTGGAGAGTACCTTAGAAAGAGGTTTTACTCCTCGACTATTAACCCAAATTATTAATGAAGAGTCTGGTGCGTTGGCAACTTTTGATGTTGAGCAGGTAGTGAATAAAGTGCCGGTAGTTGCTGTGAAGAGTATTAATGGGAAAACTTTCTCATCCGCAGCAACAATTGAGTCCTCTCAAAAAAAATCTACTGTGGCTGTTGAGATTACTGATAATCCACAAGAAGTTACGGAGGTTCGTCTGTACCAAAACTCAAAACTAATTAAAACTATTCCTGCAGCAGGATTGAAGTATACATTTGATATTAGCCTGACTTCTTCCTTTGGTGAAGAGAATTTTTTCTTTGTAAGTGCTGGCAGTAAAAGTGGTGTCGATTCAGAAAAAGCAAAATTTACAATTACCTATAAAGGAGCGAATGAAGAAAAACCAACTCTTTATTTAATCACGATTGGAATAAACAAATACAAAAATTCAAAATACAATTTGAACTACGCTCAGGCGGATGCCGATGCGGTGGAAAAGAGTATGAAGCAATCGTCATCCACAATTTTTAAAGCCATTATACCTTACAACATTAGAAATGATAAAGCTGTAAAATCAAATATCATTACAGCGCTTGAGGATGTGCGAAAGAAATCATTAGAACAAGATATGGTTGTGTTCTACTATGCGGGTCATGGAGTAATGTCTGGTGAAGGAGCTGACGCCAAGGAATTTTATATTGTTCCTACGGATGTAACACAACTCTATGGCCGTGATGATATGTTGAAAAACAAGGCGATTGCGGCCTCCTCATTAAAGGAATACGCGCAGTCTATAAATGCACAAAAGCAGATTTTTATTTTAGATGCGTGCCAGTCGGCAGGAGCCCTCGAATCGGTGACAGAGCGAGGCGTAGCCGAAGAAAAAGCAATTGCCCAGTTGGCAAGAAGCACAGGAACTTTTTGGATTACCTCAACTGGCTCTAATCAATTTGCATCTGAGTTTGAGAAATTAGGACATGGAATTTTTACCTATTCCTTAATTGAAGGACTTGATGGAAAGGCAGATGCTAACAACGATAAAAAACTTACCATTCGGGAGTTGAGCACCTACATTGAAAATAAAGTGCCCGAACTGTCTGAACAATTAAAAGGAACTGCGCAATATCCATCAGCCTATTCGTTCGGCAATGATTTTCCTATAGCAGTTTATAAATAGAATTTCTTTTTCTTTTAGTTGTGGGGCAACTATCCTACCCGCATTTTTGTATTCCTCTAGATACTTTTTCTAATCATGACGAAATCAGGTGCCGCCAAGAAGATAACTGACCTTTCCGGTCATGATTTCATTGAAATTATAGGTGCCCGTGAACATAATCTGAAAAACATAAGCATAAGCTTTCCGCGAAACAAACTTGTTGTTATTACTGGAATCAGCGGAAGCGGAAAATCGTCATTGGCTTTTGATACCATTTATGCGGAAGGTCAGCGCAGATACATGGAAAGCTTTTCGGCCTACGCCCGAAGCTTTATTGGAAATCTTGAACGCCCTGATGTTGATAAGATTAATGGCTTGAGTCCGGTCATTTCCATTGAACAAAAAACTACTTCCCGAAATCCAAGATCAACAGTTGGTACCGTTACCGAGATTTATGATTTTCTGCGCTTACTCTTTGCTCGCGCAGGAGAAGCCTTCTCTTATCTTTCCGGAGATAGGATGGTGCGTCAATCTGAAGACCAAATTCTTGATGCCATCATCAACAACTATAAAGGAAGAAAGCTAACGTTGTTGGCTCCGGTTATTAAAGGGCGCAAAGGACATTATCGCGAGTTGTTTGTACAGATTCGCAAGCAAGGATTTTCGAAAGTGCGTGTAGATGGTGAAGTGTTGGAGATTACAGCAAAGATGCAAGTGGATCGATTTAAAATTCACGACATCGAAATTGTGATTGATCGCATTGTCCCAGACCAAAAAGACAGACATCGATTGGGCCAATCTATTGCCACTGCCATGAAAGAAGGTAAAGGTGTAATCATGATGTTGGATGAAAGGAACCATGTTCAGCATTTTTCAAAGTTTTTGATGGATCCTAAAACCGGCCTATCGTATGATGAACCGGCTCCTAATAATTTCTCTTTCAATTCTCCTTACGGAGCATGCCCAACGTGTACAGGCTTGGGTGCCATTGAAGAGATCACAGAAGACTCAATCATTCCTGATAATAAATTAAGCATTAGTCGCGGTGGCATTTTGCCATTGGGCGAGTATCGCGACATCTGGATCTTTAAAAAGATTGAAGCAATTCTAAAAAGAAGCAAACTCACGATTACAACTCCAATTAAAGATCTCCCACGCGAAGTGTTGAAAGTACTTTTGTATGGCGATGATGTGCCTGTGGCAGTTGCTTCAGTTAAATATCCGGGCACGGAATGGAACACAAAGTTTGAAGGCATCATCAACTTTTTGCAAAAGCAGAAAGATGAAGGCTCAGAAGCTATTCGTAAATGGGTTGAAGATTTTACCATTACCCGGGTTTGCCCCGAATGCAATGGAGCCAGATTGAAAAAAGAATCACTTCACTTTAAGATTGATGATAAAAATATTGCTCAGTTAGCTGAGATGAATATTAACACACTTCAAAAATGGTTTGAAGGGTTGGAAGATCGCATCAATGAGAAGCAACGCATTATTGCTACGGAAGTATTGAAAGAACTTCGCAAGCGCATAGGATTTTTGTTGGATGTAGGTTTGGATTATCTGCACCTCAATCGACCGCTTAGAACATTGAGTGGCGGTGAAGCGCAACGAATTCGATTGGCAACTCAAATAGGAACGCAATTAGTGGGTGTGCTTTACATTTTGGATGAGCCCAGTATTGGATTGCATGCTCGCGATAATGCAAAGCTGATCAAGGCACTAAAAGATTTAAGAGATCTTGGCAATTCTGTAATTGTAGTGGAGCACGACAAAGAGATGATGCTGGAGTCGGACTACATTATAGATATTGGTCCGGGAGCAGGCCGCCATGGCGGGAATGTAGTGGCAGAAGGAGAACCAGCAGCATTTTTAAAAAATAACTCTACAACTGCTAAATACCTGAATGGAAAAGTAGGAATTGAGTATTTGAAAGAACGTAGAAAAGGAAGTGGCGAAAAATTGACATTGACTGGTGCTACCGGAAATAATTTGAAAGATGTTGACCTGGAGATTTCATTAGGCACACTTATGTGCATCACCGGAGTTTCGGGTAGCGGAAAATCAACACTGATTCATGACACTCTTTTCCCCATTTTAAATCAACATTTTTTTAATTCGCGTACAGAGCCGTTGCCTTACAAAAAAGTGGATGGGCTGAAATTAATTGATAAAGTAATTGAAGTAGATCAATCACCGATCGGACGAACACCGCGGTCAAATCCGGCTACCTATACGGGTGTGTTCACTGACATCCGCGATTTGTTCTCACAAATGCCAGAAGCCAAAATTCGTGGCTATAAAACTGGACGTTTTTCATTTAACGTAAAAGGCGGTCGCTGCGAAACGTGTGGTGGTGCAGGTTTGCGTTTAATTGAAATGGAATTTTTACCGGATGTTCATGTGCCTTGCGAAACCTGCAAAGGCAAGCGATATAATCGCGAAACGTTAGAAGTACGCTTTAAAGGAAAATCTATTTCGGATGTACTGGATATGACGGTAGAGGAAGCGGTAAGTTTTTTTGAAAATCAACCACGTATCCTAAGAAAGATTCAAACCTTAAGTGAAGTCGGGCTTGGATACATCTCATTAGGTCAACATGCTACAACGTTATCAGGGGGTGAAGCACAACGTGTGAAACTCGCTACAGAACTTTCTAAGCGCGACACAGGAAAAACACTTTATATTTTGGATGAGCCCACAACGGGTTTACACTTTCAAGACATCAGTCACTTGTTGGATGTGCTTCAAAAACTAGTTGATAAAGGAAACACGGTGTTGGTGATTGAACACAATATGGATGTTATTAAATCATCTGATTATCTGGTTGACCTTGGGCCAGAAGGTGGTGCAGGTGGCGGACGCATCGTTGCGAAGGGCACACCCGAGCAAGTTTCGAAAAACCCTGCTAGTTATACCGGCAAGTTTTTGAAGCCTGAATTGCAGAATTGATTTGATTAAAGCCTAATCTTCCGTTTATATAAGAAGACAATTTTCCGTTTTCTGATTTACTACCTTTCGGGTTCGAATGGTTAACAAGGCACGTTTATATTGGTTGTTGCAGATTGGCGGCTGGGCATTATATGCCGTAGTGCAGATTGTAGGAGCTATTGTGCTGGGTAATGGAGCCGTAAGTAATCAACGGATAATCTTTCTTTCTTATGAAGCATTTTTCTGCTTTCTTATCACGCATTGGTTTCGCACCTACATTAATAATAATCGATGGCTAAGCTGGAGCATGTCCAAACTAATTCCAAGATTATTGATAGCTGTTTGGCTACTGGGTGTTGTGATGTATTTTTTGCGTATTCCTGTTTCGTTACCCCTGGGCTTGTTTAACAAATCAGTCATCTTCGATCCCAAAAATATTTTAGGATTGTCATCAGTATATGCATTCTTCTTTTTCTTATGGTCTGTATTCTATTTTATCTATAATTATTTTGAGCGCTACAATAAAACGTTAAAATTAGAAGCCTCTGTGAAGGAGATTGAACTGAGTAACTTAAAATCGCAGTTAAATCCGCATTTCATTTTTAATTCCCTCAATAGTATTCGCGCGTTAGTCGATGAAAATCCTGAAAAATCTAAACAGGCAATCAATCAACTCTCAAATATTTTAAGAAACTCCTTAGTCACCGAAAAAAAAGGACTGACCAAATTTGGTGATGAACTTAAAGTAGTGCGTGATTACCTGGGCTTAGAAAGCATTCGATTTGAAGAGCGGCTAAAAACAGAGTTTGACATCGATCCGGCTTCCAAGAATTTTCTGGTGCCACCGCTTATGATTCAAACCTTGGTTGAGAATGGCGTGAAGCATGGTATTTCTAAATTGACCGAAGGCGGAATTGTGCATCTACAGACTAAGGTTGAAAAAGGGAAACTTAAAATTCTGATCCGCAATAGCGGTCATTACCATGTAAATGGTCATAAAAAAAGAGTTGGGCTGGGACTTGTAAATACTTCGCAGCGCCTGAAGTTGTTGTATGGCAGCGAGGCACACTTCGCAATTAACAATGAAAAGGATAATTTTGTACTCACAGAAATAATAATTCCACATTTACATAATTCATGAAGGCACTAATAATAGATGACGAGCGCTTAGCGCGCAAAGAGTTGGTTAAATTACTAGAGGAGCATCCATCCATAGAAATAGTAGGCGAGGCAGTAAATGCCGATGAAGCAGAGCAAATGATTAATGAACTCAATCCTGAATTGCTTTTTTTAGATATTCAGATGCCGGGGCGCACGGGTTTCCAACTATTGGAGTCTTTGGAATCTGTGCCATTGGTGGTGTTCACTACCGCATATGATGAGTTTGCGTTGAAAGGATTTGAGGTAAACGCGCTAGACTATTTGTTAAAACCCATTCAGGCCGAACGATTGAGCGAAGCGGTTCAAAAGATCATGGAGAAAGAGCGGGCTAAGGCAGGTCGAGCAGCTGGTAAGAAATTAGGTTTGGAAGATCAGGTATTTGTAAAAGATGGTGAGCGTTGCTGGTTTGTAAACCTGGCCAACATTCGTTTCTTCGAATCGGATGGTAACTATATAAAAGTATACTTTGATGCCAACCGCCCCATGATTCACAAGTCATTGAATGCGCTTGATGATCGGTTGGATGAACGCGCTTTCTTTAGAGCTAGTCGTAAACACATTATCAATCTAAGTTGGGTGGAGGCGATTGAGCCTTGGTTTAATGGTGGCTTAATGGTGAAACTGCGTGGAGGTGATAAAGTAGAAGTTAGCCGCAGACAAGCAGCCAAGTTTAAGGATATGATGAGCTTGTAAGTAATAGTGCCACAGATTCGTGGCTAATTAGTCAGCCCTTAAAAAGCTGAAAGGGTTAAGATTAATGAGAATATGAATTGATTTTAGTTGAAAAAATCTGCAAGAAAGTAGAGTTTTATATCGAAAACCTTGCAGATTTTTATGCTCTCTACAAAAGCCTCTC
>JBGSIM010000014.1:0-3800 GCA_041742535.1 Cyclobacteriaceae bacterium
TGCTGTTCGGAATGGAACAGCTCTTACTGATGAATCGGTCGTTCCAAACTTTATTCGATCTTCTCGACCGTGGCATTTAACTTGTTGCGAGGTTATTTATACTAACCTATAAACCAGCTGCGTTACAGTGCTATGGAAAAATTAAAACACTTCTTCTGGCTTTGCTCCGGAGCGAACATTACCATTCTAAAAAAATGTGAATCCGAGGCTAGCAAATATGTAGGCATTGGAGCAACTGTTTTTTTCACAGGAGTGTTTGCGGCCATGGCTGCTTCCTATGCGCTCTTCACCGTGTTCGATAACATTTGGATTGCCCCTGCCCTTGGCCTCGTTTGGGGCTTTATGATTTTCAACCTCGACCGCTACATTGTTTCAAGTATGCGCAAGGAGGGAAATACGAAACGTGAACTTCTCACTGCGTTGCCGCGATTAATTTTAGCCGTGATCATCTCACTTGTAATCGCTAAGCCTCTTGAATTGAAAATTTTCGAGAAAGAGATTAGTGCCGAACTAGTGATCATGGAACAACAAAAATTAGCGGAACAGGAAGCAGAAACAAAATTGCGTTTTGCGCCTGATCAGCAAAAACTGAATGAAGAGATCGCTCAACTTAAAAGTGAACTTGCCTCCAAAGCTGCAGCGCGTGATGAGTTAGACAGATTGGCGCGTGAAGAAGCTGATGGAACGGGTGGCAGCAAACAACGAAATGCCGGACCAATTTATAAATTAAAAAAAGCAGATGCTGATCGTGCCGAACAAGAACTTGCCCAACTCAGTGAAAAGTATGATCAACTGATCAGTGAAAAGTTAAAATCTCTAACAAAAACAGATTCGTTACAATATGCTGAACTTGCTCTTCTTGAGCGAGCCAAGTTAGATGGGCCCGCGAGCCGTATGGAAGCCCTAAGCAGATTGAGCGAACAGAGTAGCGCTATCGCGTTAGCCAATTGGTTTATTCTACTTTTATTTATTGCAGTAGAAACAGCTCCTGTTTTCGTGAAACTTATTTCACCACAAGGGCCTTACGATCACTTATTAAAAATTGAAGAGCATGGATTTGAAACTCAGCGTGTAGAAAACCTTGCCAGGTTGAATGCTGAAGTGAAAAGCCGGACGCAGGATTTACCTCAGACAGAATCAGGCTTTGTTACAAACCGGTTAGATGTGCTATTGAACAAGTCTTGATTGAAATTTTATTCTTCTTGATTTTCAAGTAATTTAGGTTGTTGAAAACGATTTTTTAACAAACCTATCAGGTATGCCTCTTATCATATTTTTCATAGTAGCTATTGCTATTATTGTAATCTTAATTCGATTTAAGAAACCAAAGACAACACTCGAAAATTCAAGTCAACCAAAAGCCGATCAAGCTGCAGGAACCAAAGAACAATCAGGAACAACCGGAGCTATCCAATGGAAATTAACCTCATCTGTTTGGTATGAGGATACCGGAAGAAGCACCTCAAAAGCACTCAGCAGATCGTGGAGCAGCAGAACGATTTGGAAAACCGATACCTTCAAATTACCTGCTAACAAATTTATTCTCTTGATGTCAACACCCGGAGAAATTAAAACGGGTGACATCAAACGTGGCGGGCTTGTAAACAAAATGATTAACACGGCAGCTGATGCAGTGCTGAATGTATATGTAGCAAGCTATTTTGGAAATGAATATAAATCGCTGGTAAGCATTGGTGACGATGCTGTTAAAATCAAGCGTGATGAATTGAGGGACTTTATGATTTTAACAAATAGTGAGCAACTGGCAGAAAAGTATTTTGACAACGCAACTGCTTCAACCATTTCAGGATGGAAAAAGATGAATGGCGGTTTTTTGCAGGAAGATAAAGTGGATCAGTTTGGGCTATTGTTTTCTCCTGATGGAGTCCTGTTATCTTGTCGCGCCAACATGGATACAGAATCTGAAGTAAAGATATTTTCTGATTTTGGTTCAGTGCTTGTCACCAAAATGCTTCAAACAAGTCAGGCATAAAAAAAGGCTGTCTCAAAAGTCAAATACAATTGGAATGTCATTCCGGTCTTGAGCCGGAATCCAAATGTGTACGCACAAAACGAGATCGCGGCTCAGGGCCGCGATGACAGGTAGACTTTTGAGACAGCCTCATTATAATATTTGTAGAATCAACCTTCTGCCTCAACACTTACTTCGTTGTCTTTAGCCATTTCTTCAATTAAAGAATCATATTTAGCTTTTAATGCAGCATCTGCTGCCAATGCTTTCTTTACTTTGTTATAAGTAGCAGCACCAAGATAATCTTTTGCTAAACTTTGAAACGCTTGATTAATTTTTAGGGTCTCTGTTTTCTTTTTCTCTGCTACTTCAGCTAAGAAAGCGATCTCTTCCGGTGTAGCTTTTGCTTCCGCCAATTTAGCTTCGTCCGATGCTATTTTTGAAAGTTCATTATAGCGGGTGCCATTCATCACTTCTGATTCTTTCACCATATCGTTTAAGGTGGTCTGCACTGCAATACTCATCTCAGTAACAGAATCCATCACGGTTGCATACTTGGTTAACTCTTCTTCACTAACGATTGCATCCTGCGAAAACGATGAAATTGCGATAAAACTAAAAACTGTAATAAATAAAAACTTTGCTCTCATATAGGGTTAAGTTGGTTTAAAAATTAATTGATCTTTAAAATAAGACTTTTTAAGCTTAGATGCAAGAAAAATTTTATCTAATATCGATTGAAATCAATTTGTACTTTCAATTTCCGCTTGAAATTTAAGCAGCACATTTTTCCCTTCCCTTAATAAAAGTTCGTGTTCATTAATATTGAACTCGTTTATTTTATTCACCGCTTGTATAAAATCATCTTCCGTTTTCATTTCATCTTGACAGAACATTCGAGTAGTGATTGTTGAGAATTTTATTTTTTTTCCTTCCAAAACATAGCCGCCAGAAAGTTGATTACAGCCTGCAAACCCTGATAATCTTTTTGTTGCAGGATCTAATTGAATAAATAATTTCTTAGAATCACTTCGAACAATGGTTTGTCCATTTATTTCCACTAACACCCAATAGGTATTTTCAAGCGGTCGCTCTTTAGGCACTCCTACCAATTCGCCTATTTTATTAGAAGGCTTGCAAGCCGAAAGCACAATAAGAAGGAATAGTATATTTCTCATGACAATTATAAATTTATCCAAACAATTCAAGGAACTCTTTCTTTCGGGTTGGGGAAATTTCCAACTCCTGATTATTTTTCATGGTAACGTATCCCCCTTTCCCTTTCGTATAGCGAAGCACAAAATCAGGGTTTATCACATACGAGCGATGGATGCGTAAAAAACGATGTGCGCTTAATACATCTTCAAAATATTTTAACGTTCTGCAGATTAACAGTGGTTGATTTTGCTCAAAATAAAACTTCGTAAAGTTGTCAGCTGCCTCACAATATAAAATGGAATTGATATCCACTATTTCAAATCCCTCCATGGTGGGCAACATAACTTTTTGATGCGCCCCTGGTTTTTTGTTTTCAATCAGCACGCGTGCGTGTTGAGTATAATTTTGCTCAGTACGTTCGGTTCGAATTTTATCCACCGCTTTAATCAACTCATCAATATCAATTGGTTTTAACAAGTAGTAAGCGGCACTTTGATTCAATGCCTGAATTGCATAGTTATCATAAGCTGTAACAAAAATCGTTTCAAAGGTGATGTCTTCTATTTTATCCAACAGATCAAATCCATTTCCGTACGGCATTTCAATATCAAGAAAGACAATGTCAGGAGTGTGCTTCTTAATTTCAGTGAGACCAGTTGCCACTGATTCT
>JBGSIM010000015.1:0-3332 GCA_041742535.1 Cyclobacteriaceae bacterium
CGGTTAGCCTCCTGAAGTCCTTTTTTCGCAAAATAGATTGCAGAGTCTCGAGCATTCAGTTTCGCATGAAGACTTGCTATGTCATTGTATGAATTTGACGAATAATAAGGTTCATCATTTTTTAAAGTCATGCTGAGCGTGTAAGTAAGATCTAGCAGCGCCAAATCAATTTTACCTTGCTTAACATAAACCCTTGACCGCATATTAAACCAATTCGGGTTGACCGAATAAACCTTTGGATTCCTGTTGGCAATGTCTACAGGGGATTCATCAAAATATTTTTTTGATAACCCGAGTTCGTACAAGGCGGAGTCGAGCATATTCATTTTCTCATATACACTGGCTCTTCCGAAATGACCAAAGGCATTGCTAAGTTCATCGTTTTCACCAGGAGGCCTAAGCAACTTGCTGTAGTAGGATAATGCTTGACTGTAGTTGCCCACATCAGAATATATATCGCCAAGGGTTGAGAATGCGGGACCAGCGTTGCTTTCCTGCGTACTTAGAAGTTCTTCGCTTAGGGCAATCGCCTCTAAACATACTTCAAGGCCTTTAGGTAAGTTGCCTTTACTATGGTATGCGTCACCAATAAAACCCAAAACACTTACGGCAACTGGTTTATTGCTAATATTTATTGCGAGTTCAAATGCTTGCTCACCGTAATGTATCGCGGAGTCCGGATTCACTCTGGCATAACTCATTGTAAGTTGCTCCAATAAATTCACTCGCAAAGAATCATTCCCCACAAACTTCAATTCCGATTTCAGGCTATCCAATTGAATGGTTACTGCTGATTTTGAAGTTTGGCCATATCCAACAAACGATGTAAAGAAAATTATGAGTATCGGAACAACTTTCATGGCGATATTGGTTTATAGGAAGTGTGATAGTGAACTGTGTTCCTGCAACAGCGCTGGCATTGACCTCAATTGTCCCACTATACTCTTAACAATATCATAACCCATCTGAATCACGGATTCATTCATTTTAATTAATGTTAAAGGTCGGCAACTTCAGTCCACGGCACAATTCCTATTCGATCATTTACCATCTCATCTTTCTTTCCGACATGTAGCAACACCGAATGACCAGCGGGTTGATATTTATGCCAGAAATGCAAGCCCTGTAACATTTCTGGTTTCACATTCAATGAAGCTTTAATTTCAATGGCAAAGGGCTCTCCATTTTTTTCGGTAATCAAATCAACCTCATTGCCTACATTATCCCTGAAATAATACAGAGCTTCCTGTTGTCCCGCATTGAACCTGTTTTTTTTTATCTCACTGATTATCCAGTTCTCAAATAGGAAACCATAGTGCCTATGCTTCTTTAGAGAAGTCTGACTTGTAATATTCATCAAATGACACAACAAACCTGTATCGTAAAAGTAGAGTTTGGGACTTTTTACAATACGCTTGTTTAAATTATTATACCATGGTTGGAGCAAGAAAATGATATAACTGTTTTCCAGTAGTCCGAGCCATGCAAGGATCGTTTTGTTATCCACTCCTGTTTGCCTGGCTAATTCATCGCGATTTAGAATCTGGCCGGCATGGCTGGCGCATAAATGAATAAATCGGGTAAATAGTGCAAGATTTGTGATATTACGAAGTAACCGAACATCACGCTGCACATAGGTTTGCAGATAACTTTTGAGCCACGTATCCGCGACAAGCTTTTCACTCCAGATCTCAGGGTATCCACCCATTAGGATGTGTCTGGCGATTTCTGGCTCAGCTAACTTTGCGTTTACCAATTCCGCATAACTTAACGGGAGAAGTGAAAGATATCCTGCCCGACCGGCCAAAGATTGCGAAACCTGCTCTTGTAATAAAAAGTTATTGGAGCCTGTAAGAATAAACTGACCTCGGGTTCGGCTCTCATCTAAAACCCCTTGCAGGTAGCGGAAAATAACGGGTACGCGTTGAACTTCATCGAGTATGGCTCCGTGTTTAAACTGTTTTAAAAATGCCTGAGGATTCTGCTCCGCTTCATATTGAACAGAGGGGTTTTCAAAATTTATATACGGTTTATTTTTAGTAAGCAGTTTACTGAGCGTAGTCTTACCGCTTTGCCGGGGCCCGGTAATACATAAGGCCCTGAATTGAGTAAGGGCATGTTTCGCTTCCGGAAGAATCTGTCGGGCAATCATAACAAGTCCATTTTTGTAAAAATAGTAAATTATGGAGTTAAACTCCATATTTGTAAAATATTACAAATCTGGAATCCGGGATTTTGATAACTCAGAAAGTGGGCAACTGAATAATAAATTCACTCCCTTCTCCCTCCTTAGTCTCCACCTTCAACTCCCCTCCATGCGCCTTCACTATATCATAAAAAGTCTGAATCACGGATTGACACGGATCGATGGATTGCACGGATTTCGCTTTCATAAAACGAGTCGTTTAAAAGTTAGACTTTTACTTCCAAAATTGATCAACAATCCAACTTCAAGTTTGTATGCTTTCAGGTAATTCAGACCTTGAGCAAGGTGTACATCTTCAAGTTCAATGACAGCCTTCAATTCTACCAACACTTTTCCCTCTACAACAAAATCTGCCCTTCTGGTTCCAATCGGTTCAGGCAATTCCTTGTAGAAGATATCTTGCTCAATTTCACGAGCAAAGGAAAGTCCCGCTTGCTTTAATTCCCAAGCCAGAGCGCGTTGATAGATAACCTCTTGAAATCCATTGCCAAGGAACTTATGCACTTCAAAAGAAGCTCCAATAATCTTTTCGGTAATTTCTTTATATTTTAACTCATGCATATCAGTGCAATCCTTTAATCTATATAATCCGTGATTCAGACAATGGGCAACTGAATTATAAACTCACTTCCCTCTCCCTCCTTTGTCTCCACTTTCAACTCTCCACCATGCGCTTTCACAATATCATAGCTTAAACTCAACCCGAGACCGGTACCCTGCCCCGTTGGTTTAGTAGTAAAGAAGGGTTGAAAGATTTTTTCTTTGATAGCATCCGGAATACCGTTCCCGTTGTCTTTGACTCGGATTTCAATCTTATCACTGATGATTTTAGTAGATACATCAACTTGTGGTTCGTAACTATGTCCTGCTGAGCTTGCCGAAGCGTTCTTAGCCTTTTCATTCACAACATAAAACGCATTCGTAATTAAATTCAAAATCACTCTTCCAATATCCTGTGGCACTACATTTATTTTTGGAAGTGTTGAATCAAAATCAGTTTCATACCTGGCATTGAAAGATTTGTCTTTAGCACGCAATCCATGATAGGCTAATCGTAAATATTCATCAGCTAGTGCATTGATATCGGTTGGTTCTCTCTTTCCCGATCCTGTACGACTATGCTGCA
>JBGSIM010000016.1:0-109271 GCA_041742535.1 Cyclobacteriaceae bacterium
GAAGGAGAGGCTTTTGTAGAGAGCATAAAAATCTGCAAGGTTTTCGATATAAAACTCTACTTTCTTGCAGATTTTTTCAACTAAAATCAATTCATATTCTCATTAATCTTAACCCTTTCAGCTTTTTAAGGGCTGACTAATTAAAAGAGTATAAAGTCATATCTGTAGAAATCCTTTCGAACAAGAATCATTTAAAAGCTCTCGCTTCTCTCAAGGATCCCACTAAAGGATATCGACTCTTTCGATTTTACACTTTCCCATAAATCGCATTATATAACACAAAGGATAAATTCGGATATCAGCGATAAGATCAGACAATACGTAGATTATCTATTGCCAACTCCTAACTGCATTGTAAAATCCGGATGGATACTCTTTTGTAGGGATAAACTAATCTATCGATGAAAGTAGATGGCCAACTACCTTCAAGCTACTTCGCTTTTTATATTCGCTGGGTGTATCTTTTACAATCTTTTTAAACTGCTTATGAAAATTAGAGAGGTTATTAAATCCGCTATTCATGCAAACTTCGCTCACATCCAAATTGCCCTCCCGCAATAATTCACAAGCATAAGCGATCCGTATTTCGGTTAAGTATTGAAAATAACTTTTGCGCGTACGCGATTTGAAATATCGGCAGAAGGCAGCCGGTGAATGACTCGTTAGTGCGGCAACATTTGCCAGCGAAATGGGACTGCGAAAATTCTCGATACTATAAAGATAAACTTTGTTTATTTTCTGTGAGGATTTTTCATGCACATCGCTTTGATAGCTTGCTGTATTCAAATAAAAAAAATCAGTTGAGCGCGCCAGTATATCCAGAATAGAAAGTAGCTGAAGAATGGAATCGGTGCCATGTAAGTACCTGATAGCGGCCAATTTTGTTATCACTTCATCTTTTGTGTTGCCCGTAAACTTGATGCCCCGCAATGATCGCCCCAACAAATCTCCGATTTGACTAAAGTCGCGTAAATGAAAAAAATGTTCTCCTAAAAAATCCTCTTTAAATTGTATGACAATAGTTTCGGGAGTTTCTTCCAGGTGCTGCTCATAATATGCCCGGTCGCGCTGGCGGGTATGAGGTAGATTTTTTCCGAACAGCAACAACTCACCTTCTTCAATCGTGTTGATGGAGTTGCCAATAAAGTTTATGCCTTTGCCTTTAATGCAATAAAGCAACTCAACTTCCGGATGGTAATGCCACGGATTATTAAGAGCAATTGCATCCCCTTTAATAACAATGCTTTCCTCCACAGGTGGGATAATCTTGAGCAAATACGGCTTCTGCGAAGGCACTTTCATATATGTACAATAACTACACTATAATTTGATATTTTTCTCAATCTGCAAAAATAGCATATACATTGGGTAAATCTGGTGAAACATACGATTGAAATTGATTCCTATTATTGATACCTCAATAAGGCTCAGATGATTCTTGGTATTAGCAGTTTTACATTCGGATGGGCCATAGGCCCAAACAATCATTCACCAGTTAAGCCAATGACCGAATCAGACCTGGTGGCTCATGCAGTTCGTTGGGGACTCCCCTGTCTTCAAATCGGTGACAACCTGCCTTTTCATTCCTTCACCGATGAGCGACTCAACACGCTAAAGGAAATCGTTACCAAACATCAGCTTCGAATAGAAGTGGGTGCGCGCGGACTCACTGCAAAAAATCTGGTGGATTACCTAACCATATCACATCACCTGAAAGCACCGTTGCTTCGATTCATTATTGACGGCCCCGAACATGAACCACGATCTAGTGATGTAGTTCATCTCATAAAAGATTTTTTACCAGAACTTAAAAAAGCAAATATCACTCTGGGCATCGAAAATCATGATCGGTTTAAAGCCAAAGAGCTTGC
The DNA here is from genome assembly GCA_041742535.1 of Cyclobacteriaceae bacterium. Classification (GTDB taxonomy): domain Bacteria; phylum Bacteroidota; class Bacteroidia; order Cytophagales; family Cyclobacteriaceae; genus ELB16-189. The sequence goes on from JBGSIM010000016.1 coordinate 1,872, forward strand.
CGCGATGATGGAAGCAGTGGGTAGCGAACACGTGGGTATCTGCTTAGACTGCGTAAACTCTATGGGTGCTGGCGAGGGATTGGAATATGTTGCTGAAGTGTTAGCACCTTATACTGTCAATCTTCATATAAAGGATTTTATGATTGAGCGCATTCCAAGCAAAATGGGATTTACGATTTCGGGAGCACGAGCAGGTACAGGTATGACTAATGTTCCTATGCTTATGGAAAAGTTAGCTAACTATAACCGCTGCCAAAGTGCGGTGCTCGAACAGTGGGTGCCATGGCAGCAAGATTTAATCCAGACAATTGAACAAGAAAATAAATGGGCTGAAGACGGAGTGAGGTTCCTGAAATCTCTCCCCTATTTCTCCTCTTAAAAGATATAAACAAACCATCAATCTATACTCTCAAATCATAAATTTTAAATCAACCAAAATATGTCAACTGTAAAAATTGCATTAGTAGGTGCTGGAGGAAAAATGGGTTGCCGCCTTACCGATAATTTTTTGAAAACCGAGGGCTATGATGTGTCATATCTTGAAGTAAGCCCACAAGGAATTGACAACCTGAAGAAGAGAAACGTTTCTGTCTCACAACAAGATGACGCTATTCCCCAAGCCGATGTGGTAATACTGGGTGTGCCCGATGTTGCCATTGGAAAAATCTCTCATGAATTGATTCCAATGATGAAGTCAGGTGCGTTGGTGCTCACTCTTGATCCCGCTGCACCTTTAGATGGTGTCATTCATCATCGCGATGATCTCGGTTATGTAATTGCTCACCCTTGTCATCCTTCAGTATTTAACTGGGAACCAACCGAGCAAGCTTTTCGTGATTTTTACGGAGGCATCACTGCAAAACAATCAATTGTAGTCGCGTTGATGTCAGGAACTGAGGCACATTACAACCTTGGAGAAAAAGTTTCCCAGGATATGTATGCACCCATTCATCACACGCATAGAATTACCTTAGAGCAAATGGCTATACTTGAACCCGCCATGGTGGAAACCCTTGCTCAAACCTGCATGGAAGTAGTGAAAGAAGGGTATGATAAAATACTTTCTTTAGGTGTGCCAGAAGCGGCTGCCCGCGATTTCGTATTAGGTCACATTCGTATTCAAATTGCTGTGCTATTCAAAGAAGTAAACGGCACCTTTTCAGATGCAGCCTATAAAATAAGCAAACGAGCCAAGCCAATTTTATTTCGCGAGGGCTGGCAGAAAATCTTTGAACTGAGTGACATCAAAGAACAGGTAAGAGATATTACCAATAAGTGATTCGCACGATCGAGTTGTACATTTAAGCACCAAAAAAAAACCATGAAAAAATATATTGCTATCGTTCTCTGCCTGATACTTTTTTCAGCGGAAGCGCAGATTAAGGTTTCTCCTACAGGAAGATTTTTACAAACTGCTGATGGTAAGCCTTTCTTTTGGTTGGGCGATACCGCCTGGGAATTGTTTCACAGGCTTACTCGCGAGGAGGCCGAACTCTATCTGAAGAATCGTGCCGACAAAGGGTTTACTGTAATTCAAGCAGTAGCCTTGGCCGAGTTGGATGGTCTTCACGATCCAAACCCGTATGGGGAAATTCCATTAGAGAATGATGACCCAACCAAACCCCGTGAAGCCTATTTTCAACATGTAGATTTTATTATTCGAAAAGCCAATGACTTGGGATTGCAAATTGGCTTATTGCCCACGTGGGGTGATAAGCTCTCGAAAGATCGCTGGGGTGCGGGGCCGGAAATATTTACAGTAGAAAATGCAAAAGTCTATGGGCGCTGGATCGGCAACCGCTATAAAAATCAAAAAAATGTAATCTGGATTTTAGGTGGCGATCGTAATCCGCGCAATGAAAATGATGTAGCCATCTGGCGTGCTATGGCCGATGGAATTGCCGAAGGTGTTGGCGGTCATGATAAAGCCTTGATGACGTTTCATCCGCAACCCAATAACCTGGAAGATGGCGGTTCGGCCAAATGGTTTCATAATGATGCCTGGTTAGATTTCAATATGTTTCAAACCGGCCACTGCCGCGAAAATAACCTTTGGGATAGAATGGAACTGGTTTATAATTTAAAACCCGTGAAGCCAGTATTGGATGGCGAGCCTTTGTATGAAGATCACCCTGTATGTTTTAATGCTAAAGAGCTGGGCACATCTAGTGCGTATGATGTGCGCAAGCATGCCTACATCAATGTTTTTGCCGGAGCCTTCGGTCATACCTACGGTTGTCATGACATTTGGCAGATGTATGCACCAAATAGAACGCCAATAAATGGCCCGCATTTTCCGTGGTATGTAGCCATGGACTTACCCGGAGCAGCGCAGATGAAATACCTGCGTCAGTTAATTGAATCGCGCCCCATGTTTGATCGCGTTCCAGATCAAACACTAATCACCAATGCACTAAATGCTAATGATCATATTCAGGCAACGCGAGGAAAGGATTACCTTTTTGTGTATAGCGCGCAGGGAAAGAAATTTGTCGTGAACACCTCCCGAATTTCAGGCAAGGAGATCAACGCTTATTGGTATAATCCGCGAAATGGAGAAGTAAAAGAGATGGGCAAGGTGGCTAAACAAAGTCAACAGGAATTTGCTCCACCTACTTCTGGCTATGGCCAGGATTGGGTGTTGATAATTGATGATGCATCGAAGAATTTTGAGGTACCTGGTCGTTAAAATTGCTACGTGAAGTCTTGTTTAATTCTTTCATTCGGCAACCTAAATTGCCAATCGAAAAGAATTTAAAATCGGGGTAGTGAAATAGACTGTTAAAAAATATTATTTAAGAACGGACTTGTAATTAGGAATCGAAGTTAAAAATCATAGTTTCGTTAGAATAAGGTAGTATCAACAGAGAATCACTTTAGTTAAAACTTATCGTCATAGTTAAAATGAATTCCTCCCGTAGAACATTTTTTAAGAATAGTCTTGCTTTAGGTACAACCCTCGCAATTCCTGTTTCGCTTCAAGCCTCTCAACCAACCGAAGGTAAGATTCAGATTAAACACGAGAAATACTCCACTTCAAATAAAGTACTCAATCTTTCGCCCGCGAAATGGATTTGGTTTCCATCGAAACGATGCTTACCAAATACGATCATATTGTTTCGAAAGGAAGTTGTGCTTACCAAGAAACCCATTCGTGCAACCGGATGGATTTTAGGAGATAGTCGTTACAAACTCTACGTAAATGCTAATCGTATACAATTTGGACCTGCGCCATCAGATCCGCGATGGCAAGAAGCCGATCCAATTGATCTTACAAAGTCATTGAAGGTTGGAAATAATATAATCGGCTCTGAAGTTCTTTACTATGGCCTGGGTGACGGCACATGGCCGATAGGCAAACCTGGATTTATTTTTTACCTCGAACTGGAATATAGTACCGTTGAAAAAGCGCATATTGTTTCCGATGAGAATTGGCAAACATGCGTTGCTCAAAGTTGGCGACCAGGACAATTTAAGCGTTGGTACCTTCGTGCCTTTCAGGAAGACTTCAATGCTATGAAATATCCGTACGGATGGAATGACGTTTCGTATTCTACAACATCATCTTGGCGAGCGGCCATGATAGTAGAAGGTGAAGCGGATAAACCCTCTATTTGCACTCAGTATAGCGACTATCTTTTTGATTCAAGTGCCGATCCAAAATTGTCTGAACTTCGAGCACGCAGCATTACACTTTCGCGCGAAATAAAAGTACCGGTTAAGCAACTTGCTGAGTCGATGTGGCTATTGTGGAAACACGATCCTCAAGAGTACTTTGAATTTGTAACGCCCGATGCATTTGATGCTGTTCGCGAACCAGCTCATGTTCCTTCATCTCCATTTATTTGGGAAGTAATACCCAGAGACAAGCCTTATGCAGCCATCCTAACTTTCGAGTTTGAAGAGCAACTTGTTGGATTTCCATTCTTTACAATTGATGCAGCAGAAGGAACAGTTGTTGAATTATTGGTTCATGAAGCGCATACACTAGGTGGCGATGCTTTAATAAACACGCATTTTCATTCTTGGACGCGCTTCACTTGCAAAGAAGGCGTTAATCATTTCGAAACATTTGATTTCGAAAGTTTACGATGGCTTCAGTTGCACATCCGTAATGCTTCACGAAAAGTTATTATTCGAGATGTAGGAATTCGCAGGCGCATTTTTGATTGGCGGAACAAACCAGCTATACAGTGCAGTGATACGGCCATTCAAAAAGTTGTGGATGCCGCTATCAACACACTTTATAATTGCGCAATTGAAACCATTGTTGACGGCATGGGCCGAGAGCGACAGCAATACAGTGGTGATGTAGGACATGTGTTGCATGCTGTTTTTTTAACCATGGGTGAGCCTACCATGGCAGCACGATTTCTAAATACCTTTAGTCAGGGAATAACCACCCAAGGATTTTTTCTGGATTGCTGGCCGGCCTTTGATCGTCTTGCACGATTGATGGAACGTGAGTTGCAATTGACGCCTTGGGGTCCAATATTGGATCATGGCATAGGTTTTACTTTTGATTGCTACAATTACTATCTCTATACCGGTGAGGTTGATAATATCCAAGAAGTGTTTCCAAGGTTGATTACCTTCTATAATTATCTTAACACCATCATGATGAATGACCTTCTGCCTGTTGAAAATATTGGTGTTCCAACGGTTTGGATTGATCATCATGCGTACTTACACCAACGACATAAACAATGTGCGTTTAACCTTTATGCTTCTGCTATGATGATGCACGCACTCGCTCCACTCTGTAAAGCCTTCGGAGAAAAGGAATTGACTGAAATCGTGAGAAGTAAAGGAAAGGAAATTCTAAAGACGACAATTGAAAAATTTTGGAGTAAAGAAGACGAAGTGTTCATCAACAATCTTCCTTGGCTTTCAGAAGAAAAGAGTAAGCGAATGTGTGATCGTTCATTGGCCACAGCATTATTATTTGATCAATGCCCGGATGGTAAGACAGCCACTTCAATAGATGCTCTACTTACTGTTCCGAAAGCAATGGGTTTATCGTATCCTGCAAATGCTAATTGGAGGTATTGGGCGCTTGCTAAGTTTGGCTTGGATATATTTAACAAAGAAGTGAGTGAACAATGGAGTAAAATGGAATCAGTAAACTTAAACAATACATTGGCAGAAGATTGGAATGCTAAGCCCGACTCAAATTCTCAATGGAGTCACTGTCCTATTTCACCACTCTTTGGTATGCACATGTGTGTGGCCGGAATTAAACCAACGAAACCCGGCTTTGAAGAAGTGGAAATTGCACCTGTAATGGGGACTATCGAGAAATTATCCATTACAACACAAACCGTGAAAGGTCCAATTCAACTAACCCTTCTGCAAACAAAGAATAAATTTATAGCGTATATAAAATTACCTGTTGGTATGAACGGAATTATGAAATGGAAAGGGAAGGATTTTAGATTAGTATCAGGCAAGCAGAAAATTGTTTCATAGTGCAATGAGATAAGATCACACAATTAATGATACAACCAATTGTAATTATTAGTATCTCGATTTCCCTGCCCACAATTACCGATGTGCTTTAATAGACAGTTTATTCATGCATGTCTGTCTGTATTCTTTCGGTGTAACATTCATTACTTTCTTGAATTGTCTGTTAAAATTTGATAGGTTATTGAATCCGCTTGCAAAACTGGCGCGTGTTACATCATGATTTCCTTCTCGCAGTAATTCGCATGCATATGCAATTCTAATTTCAGTAAGGTATTCAATATAACTTTTGCGTGTGTGTGTTTTAAAGTAACGGCAAAAGCCTGAACGAGATTGATTCGTTAATGAAGCAACATGCTCGAGTGCAATATTTTCACGGAAGTTGCTGATGGTATATTCATATACCTGATTAATTTTTGTTGAAGACTTTTCGTGTGCTTTAACAACATAATCAACAGGATTGATATACGTATATTCTTTAGATGATGCCAGAAGGTCTAAAACTGAAAGCAGCTCAAGTATAGACGGCAAGCCACTTAATTCTCTTATTTTACAAATCTTAGTGACAACCCGTTCTCTTACAATACCTGAAAATCGGAGACCTCGTGAAGAACGTGTAAGTAGTTCCTTTAAATGAGCCAATTCAGACACCTCAAAAAACGTATCGCCCAGAAAATTTTCACGGAACTGAATAACAATCGCTTCGGGTCTTTCATGTGCATTCACATTATAATATTCTTTATCGCCTAAGCGCGTATGGGGTAAATTTTTTCCAAATAATAGTAATTCACCTTCTTCTATACTGTGGATGCTATTACCAACAAAATTGGTGCCTCTGCCTTTTATGCTATAAAGCAATTCAACTTCAGGATGAAAATGCCATGGGGTTCCTAGCGATCTATCCGTTTTGATGACAAGTGAATTTTGAATAGGTGGTATTATCTTAAGAAAATTGGGTTTTTTAATCGATGTATTAATCATTTTATTTTAACATTTATGCCCATTTTAAATCAGAAAATGTAAATATAGTATTGATATTGGACAATCGAAGCGATGCAATCGTTTGAAGATATTGTTAGCATTGTAGTTCTAATAATAAGTTTATGAAACACATTTTCGCGCTATTGCTTTTTTGTCTTCCAGCAATTTCTGAAGCTCAACTTTCAGTAAGCTCCAACAAACGTTTTTTACAAACTGCTGATGGCAAATCTTTTTTTTGGTTGGGCGATACTGCCTGGGAGTTGTTTCATCGGTTAAACCGTGAAGAAGCTGAACTGTATTTAAAGAACAGAGCCGAAAAAGGGTTTACTGTTATACAGGCCGTGGCACTGGCGGAGTTAGATGGACTTCATGATCCAAATCCCTATGGAGAGATTCCGTTAGAAAATGATGATCCTACAAAACCACGGGAAGCCTATTTTCAGCATGTTGATTTTATAATTCAAAAGGCAGAACAATTAGGTTTATATATTGGCTTGCTACCCACATGGGGCGATAAGGTATTTAAAGATAGTTGGGGTGTTGGTCCCGAAATATTCAATGTTGATAATGCAAAATCTTATGGCCAATGGATTGGTAAGCGATATAAAAATCAAAAGAACATTATCTGGATACTTGGCGGAGATCGAAATCCACGAAACGAAAGTGATGTAGCGATTTGGCGTGCAATGGCCATGGGAATTGTGGAAGGAGTAGGTGGAAATGAAAAGGCCTTAATGACGTATCACCCTCAGCCTAATGGACTTGAGGATGGTGGGTCATCCAAATGGTTTCACAATGACGATTGGCTTGATATTAATATGTTTCAAACCGGACACTGCCGCGAGAACAACGTTTGGGAAAGAATAGAAGTTGTTTACAACCGAAAACCTATTAAACCTGTGTTGGATGGTGAAACCTTGTATGAAGACATTCCGGTTTGTTTTGACGAAAAGAATGTAGGAACATCAAGCGCGTATGATATTCGAAAGCATGCTTACTTCGATGTATTTGCCGGTGCATTTGGTCATACCTATGGATGCAATGATATCTGGCAAATGTATGCGCCCCATAGAAAACCGTTGCTCAATCCTCACTTTCCGTGGTATGTAGCAATGGATCTGCCGGGTGCTGGTCAAATGAAATATTTACGCACCTTAATCGAGTCGCACCCCATGTTTGATCGCGTTCCCGATCAAAGTTTAGTTACAAATGCACTCTCAGCCAACGATCATATTCAAGCCACTCGTGGCAACGACTATATTTTTGTTTACAGCGCACAAGGAAAACAGTTTACCGTGCTGACTTCTAAGATTTCAGGAAAGGAAATACAAGCCACTTGGTATAATCCACGAAATGGCGAAACGAAAGAGGTTGGAAAGTTTACTAAAAAGGCTCAACAAGAATTTGTTCCGCCTACTTCTGGCTATGGTCAGGATTGGGTATTGATAATTGATGATGCATCTAAAAAATTTGTTATTCCAAAGCGTTAAGTATTCAACCAAAATCAGATGACAAAGTTTCGTTTCGCAATACTCGGCACTGGCTTTTGGGCCAACTATCAAATACCTGCATGGATGGAGTTGGAAGGAATCGAACTTGTGGCGTTGTACAACCGAACCAAATCAAAAGCTGAAGCGCTGGCGCACAAGTATAACGTACCTTCCGTTTATGATGATGTTCAGAAACTACTTGTCAATGAGAAACTCGATTTTGTTGACATCATTACCGATGTAGATTCTCACGCTGCTATCACAGAACTTGCCGCAAAAAAAGGTATTGCCGTTATTTGTCAGAAGCCAATGGCGCCAAAACTTCCTATCGCTAAACAGATGGTGGAAGTCTGCCAACAACATAAGGTTCCCTTTTTTATACACGAAAATTTTCGCTGGCAAGCACCTATCCGTAAGCTAAAACAGATAGTGGATAGCGGAAAGATTGGAAAAGTTTTCAAAGCCCGTGTTACGTTCTGTTCTGGTTTTCCGGTATTCGATAACCAACCCTTTCTGGCCGAGCTCGATGAATTTATTTTAACGGACATCGGATCGCATACCTTGGATGTATGCAGGTTTCTATTTGGTGAAGTAGATTCATTACTTTGTCAAACGCATTCTGTTAACCCGAAAATTAAAGGCGAAGATGTTGCTAATGTATTCATGAAAATGCAAAGTGGAATTTCATGCTATGCAGAAATGTCCTACGCGTCTATACTGGAGTATGAGTCCTTTCCACAGACCTTCGTTTTAGTGGAAGGTGAACATGGATCTATTCACCTAACCAAAAATTTCGAAATAAGATTGACAACCCGTTCAGGAACTGAAGTAATAAAAGCTGAACCAAAAATGTATTCATGGGTCGATCCTGCCTATGCTGTTGTGCATTCCAGTATTGTGGATTGTAATCGTGATGTATTAAATCAACTGCAAGGCAAAGCAACCGCTGAAACGACAGGTGCTGATAACTTTGAAACAGTACGTTTGGTGCATGCATCGTATGCGTCTACAAAAACCAAAAGCCTTATCGACATGAATAGATTCTAATGGCACATTTAAAACTCGACCAAATCAGTAAAAAATTTCCGGGTGTTAAAGCACTAGATGGCGTTTGCCTTACCGTTTTTTCTGGTGAGATACATGCTTTGTGTGGTGAGAATGGTGCAGGTAAGAGTACATTAATGAATATACTGGCGGGCAATCTACAGCCCGATGAAGGAACACTTATTCTAAACGACAAAACAGAAATTATTCACAATCCTCATGCAGCCTTTGATCTCGGAATCTCTATTGTTTACCAGCATTTAAGTTTGGTAGATAGCCTGAGTGTAGCTGAAAATATTTTCGCTAATCAGCAACCTGTAAATACATTCGGAGTTATTCAGTTCAATGAGCTTTATACGAAAACGGAATCGCTTCTTCAGCAATTGCAACTAACGGAGATAAATCCACGAACTCTGGTATCCCGTTTATCGCCAGCACAAAAACAAATGGTTGAAATTGCAAAAGCACTCGCAAAAAAACCTTCTATTCTTATATTGGATGAGCCCACAGCATCGCTTACAGAAAAGGAAACTCAGGCATTGTTTACTATTTTAAAGAAACTAAAAGATGAAGGCATTTCCGTCATTTATATATCACATCGCTTAGAAGAGATTTTTTTATTAGCGGATCGCATTTCTATTTTAAAAGATGGAACCTATCAGGGTACATTTCTTAAACACGATCTCAAAAAAGATGATTTGATCAAGCGAATGGTGGGTCGTGAGATCAACGCATTAAAGATTGAATCGCATCTTCAGGAAGAAGTTTTGCTTTCCGTAAAAAATCTTTCAGGAAATCGATTCGAGAACATTTCATTTCAACTTCATCGTGGAGAGATACTTGGTTTTGCCGGATTGGTTGGAGCTGGCCGAACGGAAATTGCCCGTGCAATTTTTGGGGCAGATAATTTTGAAACAGGTGAAGTGATGTTGGAAAATCAAATGCTCAACGTAACGCATCCATCCGAATCTATTTCAAAAGGTATGGCTTACGTTCCAGAGGAACGGAAAGCACTGGGGTTGTTTCCTGAAATGACTATACAGGATAATATTATTGTAGGTAAGCTTACGAACGCTTTGCGCGGTGGCTTTTACAATTCAGAAAGGGCGAAAGAATTAGCTATTGATTTAAAAGAAAAACTTCGAATTGTTGCGCCAGGTGTTCAGCAAAAAGTAAACAACCTCAGTGGAGGTAATCAGCAAAAAGTGGTGCTGGCTAAATGGTTGCTTACAAATCCGGAGGTGTTGATCGTTGATGAACCAACCCATGGAATTGATGTCGGTGCAAAGTTCGAAATCTACGAGATCTTAAAATCATTGGCAGCGCAGGGAAAAGGCATTGTCATGATCTCGAGTGACCTGCCTGAACTACTTGGTATCTGCGATCGCATTATCGTTATAAAAAAAGGCACGATAGCAGGCGAACTCTCTCATGCCGAAGCAACAGAAGAAAAAATTATGGCCCTGGCCTCTAACTAGTGTACTATGTTTCAGAAAATTATTGAAGAACGAATTTATTCTCTCCTGATATTATTAATTATGGTCTGCGCCACTGCGAGCATGGTGTTTCCAGAAACCTTTCCAACCTTCGAAAACTTTAGTCAGATACTACTCAATCTTTCAATTGATACAATTGTAGCGGTGGGCATGATGATGTTGTTAATTTCAGGTTCATTCGATTTATCGGTGGGTTCCGTTGTGGCTTTTGCAGGATGTCTCGCTGGCCTTCTCATGATAACGTTTCAAATGCCTGTTCCGCTCGCGATCTGTATTGCGCTAATGGGCTCTATCGTTGTAGGTTTTATTAACGGATATCTTGTAGCATACAAAGGCATTAACCCGATGATACAGACGCTGGCCATGATGGGCATTGTTCGCGGGGCGGCTTTAATGTTAAGCGGTTCGGGCGTTCAAAATTTACCCTATTGGTTTAATGCCATTGGACAATCAAAACTATTGGGCATTCAAATGCCGATATGGTATATGCTTTTTACCGTTATCGTCTTTACCTTTTTGTTGAACAAAACAATTCTTTTCAGGCAATTCTATTATATCGGTGGCAATGAGAAAGCTGCGGATTTATCCGGCATCCGTGTCAAACGAATGAAAATGATTGGGTTTGTATTAACGGCAACATTGGCTGGTGTAGCCGGAATTTTATTGTCATCGCGGTTGGGTGCAGCCTTGCCAACGATGGGTCGTGGATTAGAACTTCGTGTTATTACTGCTGTAATTCTTGGTGGAGCAAGTTTAAGTGGTGGATATGGGAAAATACCGGGCGCATTGTTGGGTGCTTTGTTTATGGGAATTATTGCCAACATCATGGTCATCTCGCGCGTGTCGGGTTATTGGCAAGAAATAATTCTTGGTATTATATTGATTGGTACGCTGTGGCTTGATAAGGCATTGCAAAAAAAATATTCAAGCCTTACCTAAATCGCGAACCTCAAATTAAAAATAAAATGAGATACAGAATAGTCGCTTTAATTGCTTTGTTCTTTTTGGTTAGGTGTGAACTTCCATCAAAAAATGAAACAACAGTTGTGAATGAAACCAATGACGATATCCAAGAGAAGGAAATCACAAATGAGGAGTATGTTATGGTGACTACCGCTGTAACAATGCCCATGTATATGAATCGCGATCAAAAAGCGTTTATACGTTGGGGAAAAAAGATGGGTGTAAAAATTTCCATCCTTGGTCCGGTTGAATGGGATGTGCCCGCGCAAATCAACGTCATCGAAGAAGTGATTGGTACAAACCCCACGGGGCTACTCATCAACGGAACCGATCCAGCAATTGCGCAGGTTATTAACAAAGCAGTAGCTGCGGGCATTCCAACCGTAGTGTACGACTCGAATATTCCGAATGCAAACCATCATGCATTTTTAGGAACGGATTGGTATGAGATAGGCATAATGCAAGGTGAAGAAATGGCGAAGCTAATCAATGGAAAAGGTAAGATAGCCTATATGGGTATTTTGGGAATGTCGAATATGGAGGCTGGCTTTCGGGGTTTATTAGATGTGCTAAAAAAATATCCCAACATTGAGGTAGTCGGTAAGTTTGATAGCAAAGCAAGTGTGGAGGAAGCTGCTCGCATCAGTGCCGATTTGATTTCAGCGTATCCTGATATTGCTGGCATCTGTGGATTTGACGGTCCATCTGGTCCAGGTATTTCGTTGGCAGTAAAGGAAGCGGGAAAGGCTGGTAAAATTAAAATTACAACAGTGGATGGCGAACCGGAGCATCTGCAACTTGTAGAAGAAGGAACAATACAATTATTGGCAGCACAAAAGCGTGAACTCTTTACCTGGTATGGTGCACAATTTTTATACGACATGGTTCATCACACCAATCGTTTATCTCAAAATGATTCGAAGGCTCGAATAACGAGTGTGCCCTATCATGTCAATACAGGGTTACTCCGAATTACTAAAGAGAATGTTCACCAATTTATGAACGTGCAGGAAAAGTAAGTGCTATTCGTTAATTGTAATGGTAGTCATGGATTGAAAACAGACGAGTAAATTTTGTAGTGAAATAAAATGGAAAGAGTTAAAGCAACATATTGGATCGAAACTGCTCAACACGTTGATAAAGCTGCCGAGGCATTAGCAGGTGAACAATCAAGTGGAACTTTTCTCGCTGTTCCCGGAGAAACGATCGAATTAAAAGCAAAGCATGGAGCGAAAGTCGAGCGTATCGAAATTAAAGGTGAAACTTCAACGCCATCACTTCCTGGTGCCGCGATTTCAAAAAACTCGGTATCACCACTTTATACGCAAGCTGAGATTGAAGTTTCATGGCCTATCGAAAATATAGGTATCAATCTTTCTAATTTGATGGCCACCGTAGCGGGAAATCTATTTGAACTCAATCAATTTTCCGGCCTTCGACTTTTAAATATTGAAATCCCTGAATCTTATTTTACAAAATATAAAGGTCCACAATTTGGTATTGAGGGAACGCGAAAACTAGCTGATGTTTATGATCGACCTATCATCGGTACAATTATAAAGCCCAGCGTGGGGTTAACACCAGAGCAAACTGCGCAACAAACTAAGACGCTTATTGACGCAGGTCTTGATTTTTTAAAAGATGATGAGCTCATGGGCGATTCTCCACATTCTCCCTTTGAGCAACGAGTAGATGCGGTCATGGAAATAATCAATCGTTCTGCTGAAAAGACCGGTAAGAAAGCCATGTTCGCTTTCAACATAAGCGGAGATGTTGACGATATGTTGCGTAGACACGATTATGTTTTGCAGAAAGGGGGAACATGTGTAATGGTCAGTTTAAACTGGATCGGCATTAGCGCACTGACTAAACTTCGCAATCATAGCAAGCTTCCAATTCACGCCCATCGCAATGGCTGGGGCCTGATGTATAGAAGTCCGGCAATAGGTATTGATTTTACTGCTTACCAAAAAATATGGAGGCTTGCTGGTGCTGATCATTTGCATACCAATGGCTTGCGCAATAAATTTTGTGAAGCAGACAGTTCGGTCATTAATTCGATTAAGGCTTGTCAAAAAACCGAACATGGACACAACGTTATGCCAGTAGTTTCTTCTGGTCAGTGGGCGGGCCAAGCCGTAGATACTTTTAAAGCGATTGGCAATTTAGATTTAATGTATGTGTGTGGTGGCGGAATAGTGGCGCATCCTTCTGGTATTGCTGCGGGTGTTATGAGTATTCGTCAAGCGTGGGAGGCGGCCATGAATGGCGAGTCGTTAGAAAATTACGCTACTAATTACACCGAATTGAGAGATGCTCTTCAGTTTTTCGGTAAACGCGCCTCCTGATGCAAAGTGAATTACTTATCAGTTTTTATGGTGACGACTTTACAGGTTCAACAGATGTAATGGAGTCACTTTCATTTAATGGAATACCGACCGCGCTTTTTCTGCAGGCACCTACACCAGACGAAGTAAAAAGATTTCGATTAAAGAATCAGTACGTAAGCTCGGATGGGAGATTAAGAGCCTTTGGTGTTGCCGGAATAAGCCGAAGTTTAAGTCCTGCGAAAATGGATCGTGAACTTCCTGCTGTTTTTGAAAGCATAGCCAAAATACCAACACACTATTTTCATTATAAAATCTGTTCAACATTTGATTCGTCTCCACAAATTGGAAACATCGGCCATGCTGTTGAAATAGCGTTGCGCTATTTTCCTTCTTCTTTTATTCCATTAATAGTAGGTATTCCTATCTTAAATCGGTTTTGTGTTTTTGGAAATTTATTTGCCCGCGTTGAAGATATTACCTATCGATTAGACAGGCATCCAACGATGTCGAAGCATCCCGTCACTCCTATGCACGAGGCTGACCTGCGAAGGCATTTATGCAAGCAAACTAAGCGGCCAATTCATCTTATCGATGTGATGCATTTAGCGGATGAGAATGCGAGTAACACTCATTATAAAAATTTCTCAACTCAACGTGGGTATATTTTATTTGATGTTCTCAGTGGTCAACATCTATCGCAGATCGGAAAATTGATAGATTGTGGAAAGAGAAATACGCAACAACTCTTAGTAGGTTCATCAGGAGTTGAATACGCACTCTCGTATTATTGGCAGCAAAACGGATCGATTGAAAAGACAGCTATACCAACGTTCACAAAGGAGGCAGATCGCTATATCATCGTGGCGGGAAGTTGTTCACCTACTACAGCAAGTCAAATTCGATATGGACTTGAGTTAGGATACATCGGTATTCGCATCGATTCAATAAAACTAATTAAAAACAGAGTAGAAGAAATTTTGCGATGCACGGAAGCCTGTCTTGAAGTTTTAAGGAACGACAATGTGCCTTTGCTGTACTTGGCTATGGGTCCGGATGATCCATCTATTGAAGAAACAAAAAGTAAGTTAAAGTCATCGACTATTGACGAGGAATCGACAGGTACATTTTTGGCAGAATCACAAGGTGAAATATTGAAAAGTATCATTGACATAATCGGTAAACTACGGATTGCGGTTGCTGGTGGTGACACCTCTGGCTTTGTTACCAAAGCATTAGGAATATATGCATTGGAGGTACTTGTACCAATTGCTGCTGGCGCACCGTTGTGCTTGGCTCATGCCAATGATAAGCGATACGATGGGTTGGAGATTTCACTAAAGGGCGGACAGAATGGTAATTATAAATATTTTGAATTTGTGCAAATGGGAAAAGCACATCAATCATAGTAAATAAATGATCTTAACTATACATAACCATGATTAAAGTAGCTTTGGTAGGAGCCGGTGGAAAAATGGGGGTTCGTCTCACACGCAATTTAATTGAATCGAAGTATGAAGTTTCATATTTGGAAGTAAGCCTGGAAGGAATTGATCGCGTCAAGAAAAATGGTGTGTCTGTTTCTTCTGCCGAAGAAGCTATACCCAATGCTGACATTGTAATCTTTGCAGTGCCTGACGTTCTGATTGGAAAAGTTGCAACCCTGTATGTACCCAAAATGAAGAGTGGAGCAATAGGAATGTGTTTAGATCCTGCTGCACCGTTAGCGGGATATTTGCCAGCACGCGCTGATATTAGTTACTTTGCTTCACACCCTTCGCATCCTTCTGTTTTTAATTGGGAGCCAACCGAACAAGCACATTATGATTACTTTGGTGGTGTAGCGGCAAAACAAACCATTGTATGTTCCCTCATACAAGGCAATGAAGACAACTATGCAATAGGAGAAGCTTTAGCAAAAACAATTTATGGTCCTGTAACAAAGTCACATCGTATAACCATCGAACAAATGGGAATTTTAGAGCCTGCCCTATCCGAAACATTTACTGGAGCCATGATTACTGTGATGAAGGAAGCTGTAGATGTTGTAGTTGAAAAGGGTGTTCCGCAAGAAGCGGCCTACGAATTTTTTCTAGGACATATCAACATTGAATTAGCGTTAATCTTTGGTAAGTTGCCAGCGGGTCAATTTTCAGACGCTGCAAAAAAAGCTATCGAGATTGGTAAGCCACAAATTTTCAAGGACGATTGGAAGAGAATATTTGAACCGGATAATGTGAAAGCTCAAATTAAAGCGATCACTTAATACAGGTATAAGACATTCAACTAGTGTAACAAATAGTAAAGAAGTATGCATCCAAATATCCTATCGCATGGTTCATTAAATTCAATTGTAAAACCAGTTATGTTGAATGCTGGTGATTTGAGCGTGGCCTATCAAAATGGTTTTTTGCGATATATAAAATTGGGTGATGTAGAAGTAGTCCGCATGATTAATCATGCAGTGCGTAATCATAATTGGGGAACTGTTCCGTTCACTATTGACAAGGAAAATATTCAAGCGAACAATACTAGTTTTTTTATTGAATACGAAGCACAATGTCAACAGGGTGATATTGATTTTGTTTGGCAGTCAAGTATTCGTGGAAATGAAGACGGCACTATTATTTTTAGCATCGCTGGAAAGGCAAATACTTCTTTTCTTCGAAATAGAATAGGGTTTACAGTTTTACATCCCATTGATACATGTTCAGGAAAAGAATGTGTAATAACTCATTCAGACTCTAAAATTGAATTTCAACCATTTCCGGAATTCATAAATCCAAATCAACCTTTTTGTGATGTTGTTGCTATGGAGTGGAAACCGGATGAACATATTCAAGCAGTGCTTCATTTTGAAGGCGATGTATTTGAAACAGAAGACCAGCGCAACTGGATTGATGCTTCTTATAAGACCTATTGTACTCCTCTTTCAAAACCATTTCCGGTAAAGGTTGAAGTTGGCGATAAGATAAAGCAAATGATTACGTTGCAAGTGCATACTACTGAAAGGGTGGTCGATAAGGAAGAGAAGCCACTTAGCTTTCAGTTGGATAGAGATACGAAATTACCTTTCCCGAAAATTGGTACGCCTATAAATACAATTTCACATGACGATTATTCACTTCAATTATTAAAGACACTTCAACTTGATTTTTTAAGGGTGGAAGTAGTTGTACAGGATTCTGTAAATAGTGCTGATCTTCAGCATGCTGCTGAAATTTGCTTTAAGGCAAAATGTTCGTTAGAAGTGATTCTCTTTTTTGACGAGAATTATGATGTTAATTTTGTTAATCATCTTCTTCCATTCAAAGATGTTATCATTCAATTTATTGTTTTACCGTCATACGCGAAGTGTACAGATCAGCATTTAGTTGATCAAATTGTTCCCCATCTACGAAAGTATTTTCCGCAAACTAAAATAGGAGGAGGCACAGATGCATTCTTTGCAGAGCTAAACAGGAAAAGAACACCTGTGCAGGAGTTGGATTTTTTAACGTTCTCAACCAATCCTCAGGTTCATGCATTTGATTTGAATTCGCTTACAGAAAATCTGGCAGCTCATCGATATGCGGTTGATTCTTGCCGTGTATTTACTCATGATAAAAAAGTTCATGTTGGCCCTGTTACATTTAAGATGCGGTGGAATCCAAATGCGTCTTCTGTATTAACTGAAAAGTATGCGATTGGTGAAGTTCCATCGTATGTAGATCCCCGGCAACTTTCACTCTATGGAGCCGCTTGGATGTTGGGAAGTTTTAAGTATTTGGCTGAAGGTAATGCGAGCGCGATTACTTTTTTTCAAACGTGTGGTTGGGTCGGATTGATGCCTCATGCAAACGAGCAATGGCCGAAAGAATATAGTGTAAATGCAAAATCGGTTTATCCTATTTATATTGTTTTAATGGAATTGTTACAACATAAGAATAAATGGATTGTGCCACTTTTAAGTTCTGATCCATTACTATTAGATGGAATAGGTATTGTTGATCATCATGGAAACGAAACCGTTATGCTGTTTAATTATACTGATAGAAGACAGCATGTAGAGCTTTCGGCAATAGGAAATCTCAGCAAAGTAAAAATTTTGGATACTGGTTGTATTGAAAGCTTTATGGAAGATCCCTCGACATTTATTAATCAAGTACCAGTGAAATTGGATGGAGAGGTATCTCTAAATCCATTCAGTATAGCATTTATCAACTAAGGACAAGCATCGCGAAAATGAATTTTGATGAAAAAGTATTTCACTCAATTAAATTAAAAATGGAAAATAGTATGAAAAGTTTTCACCGATTTTTCTTTGTACTTCTTGTTTTAGTATCAAATTATTGTGTGCATTCCCAATATTTAGAAGTAAGCAGTAATAAGCGATATTTAGTTACCGACAATAAGAAGCCATTTTTCTGGATGGGTGACACAGGCTGGGAGCTACTTCATAAACTTGACACAAGAGAGATAAAAACGTATTTATCAAATCGGTCGGCCAAGGGCTATACGGTTATCCAAACGGTACTACTGGCAGAGTGTGATGGCCTAACAATACCTACCCCCGAAGGATTTTTACCATTGGATGGTCTTAATCCGGAAACCCCCAACGTTAACTATTTTAATAAAGTAGATAAAGTGGTAGAAATGGCTGCGCAGTATGGTTTGTACATGGCGCTGTTGCCAACGTGGGGGGCACATGTAGAAGATAAACCACATGGTTTATTTGAAAACCTACATGTTTTTACACCTGCATCTGCTTTTAACTACGGCAAATTTTTGGGAGCACGGTATAAAAATAATTGGAATGTGCTGTGGATAGTTGGGGGAGATCGTACCCCAGATGGTTATGAAGAAATATGGACGCAAATGATTAAAGGATTGCGTGAAGGTAGCCAAAACAAGCACCTGGTTTCATATCACCCTTCGGGAGGGAATTCAATAGCGAATTACCCAAAAATTGCAGCTCAACTTGATTTTTACATGTTACAATCAGGCCATGGAAATTTGGTTACACCCAATTATAAAATGATACAACATGATTATGAAATACTGCCTGTAAAGCCGGTGATGGATAGTGAGCCTATGTATGAGGATATCCCTATTGCATTTAATTCTTCAAATGGATACACAACAGATTACGAGAGCAGAAGGGCTATGTATTGGTCTGTATTTGCAGGTGGTTTTGGAGTGACGTATGGAAACAATTCAGTTTGGCAAATGAACAGAAAGGAATATCCGTCAGTGCTTGATCCGCTACAAACCTGGGATCAGGCAATTGATTCCAAAGGTAGTTTCCAGGTTGCTTTTTTGAAAAAATTAATGCTGTCGAGACCATTCACCACCCGTATTCCCGATAAGGATCTCGTTATGCCATATAATTTAGAAGCCGATTTTAAATTAGCAACCAGAGACGGCAATCCTGGAAAAAAGGACGCGACATACATTATGTCGTACCACCCGGTTTTTGAAAGTTGGACCTCCATAAATACTAGTGTTATTGCTGCTAAGAAAATTCGGATTTGGTTATTTGATCCTCGTAATGGGTTAGCCTATTTTTTATCCGAACAACCCAATACAGGCTCATATAAGGTTAATGCAAATAGTCCCATAAGAAAAACGATGGGTGGGCCGGATTGGGTATTTGTGATAGATGCAGCAGATAGTAACTATCCAGCACCGGGTAAAGTAAATCAGTAATTTGTAAAGGCATGGTGAACTATACAAATGAAAATCAGAGTCTATTGATTGATCATCGGGTTTATGATTTATCGCCCTGTGAGATTTCTATACAAATTATATCATAAGGGCTGTGCAATCGGTCAATTCCGAGTAGCACAGCTACCAATCTGAATCTTATTTCATCCTGGACAAATTGTTAAAGGTCATCGATGAATTGCTTCATTGTTGACCAATATATTTTTGGTTCTTGCAAAAACTCATTGTGACCACTTCTTTCCATAAATATTTTCTGCTTAGTGTTAGACGAAATGATCCGACTTTTTGAATAATGTCTTTGTGCATTTCTGAACTCAAAGATGATTCGATGCTCTGGTTTGTTTCTGTTACTTCCAAATGGCTTTGTTTCTTTTGACAAACTCAACCAAGGTATTTGGATTTCTATTTACCAACAATTTAAAATCAGGGAATATAGTCGGTGGCTTTTGAAAGCGTGCCAAGTAATGCAACATGATCATAACGAAAATATAACCACTGCTCAGCCCTTCTTTTCTTTTTGTAAAATAAAACCGGAGCAGGTTGGGGCTGATGTAGTCTATTTTTTCGGTTAACTCAACAGAAATCAAATCGGCAACATCACCAAATTTTACCAAGCCACTCCCGGTGATTGTGTAGATTTTATTTTTATGAAGCCTTACATCTTCCAGCACTTTGGCGATGGCCGCACCAATGTCCGCAACATCCACCCAAAGAAAAGGTGCTTTACCGGCTGGTAGAAAAATTCTGCGTTTGTTTTTTATGTCATCTGCCAACATGGTAGTGAGATTTTGCATAAAGTAACTCGGACGAATAAACGTGTAAGGAATCCCACTTTCAACAATCAGCTTTTCAATTTTAGCATGTGGAATATACGAAGCCGTGTCGGCTCCTTGCACAGATAGAAATACAATGTGCTTTACATCATTTTCTTTGCAGGCTGAGATGAGTGGAATAAAATATTTTTTCACATCGGCAATGTCGGGTGGGCGCAATAAAAAAAGTACATCAATACCAGCGAGGGAGGATGCTGAACTTTCGATATCTATAAAATCAAAATAAAGAGCATTGGCTCCAAGCGATTTTCTTTTCCGCGAGGTCAGCCATACCTGTTGATGGGAAGATGGTTTGAAATGTCGGAGCACTTCTACTCCAACATTTCCGCCTGCTCCTGTTATTAAAATATTTTCCATTTGTAACAACTACTTTACCACTTTAATAGTCCTTGCACTATTATATAATAGCCCGGTATAAGAACATAAATATATATAGTCACTAGGCTTAGAAGCAATAATATAAATTGTCTCAGAAGCCCTATGTTACTCATTCTCTAAATGATATGTCTACACGGGTGTAGTTGTGTGATTCCCTACATCTCGGCCACACTACCATTTGTCATATGTTTTCAATCACTTCCTGCCGTGCGAGGCAAAGAATTTCTATTTACTAAAACCTCAAGTAAGCATGTTAGATACATTGGCTAAATTGTATTCCGCAGACTCTATGTACACTATTACTAAAAGTCACAGGCTGGGATCACTTTTTAGTACTAAGTGAAATGAAGTGATACAATGTTAAATTAAATGTAATCATAACACCCTGTAATCATGATATTTACATTCGAAATGTAACAATTTTTGAAACAAAGTTTTAAAAGTAAAAATCAAAAATTACGACTCAAAATCGCGTATTCATTCGTCTAAGCAATTCTCATTTTTATAAGGTTATATCCTCGAATGCAGTCAAATCTTCAAGAAAACGGTTCGATATTCTAGACCCCTGAGTACTTAAGGTAAAAAAGCGGAGTTGTTTTCCGCTTTTTTTATTTTGTAACTGCCTGAAAATAAATCACCTGCACGACATCTAAGCTGTTCGAAAATTCTTTCAATCATTTAAGCTCGATTTTTATGAATCACCGAAATTAAAGTGGTTTCGCACTTTCTAGGTTCGATTCGCGTGTGGTCGGTTGAATCAATTCTAAATTTTCACTGACAACTTCCAATATATTAGTGTCTCTATAATAAAGCAATCCATCCGGAAAAATGATGTCCGCAAGCTTTCTTTTGCCATAGCAAGTTAGAGAGGTCCATAGGCTGGCAAGGCTAAAGCATTCTTTAATAGCCTTGTTAAGGAACATCGATGAATTTCGAAAATCATGTGCCGTCATTGCTAAATGATTTTCGAGTTCTCTTTTTTCTCGGAGCAATTTCGTCCTCGTCAAGTTGAAGGCATTCAGATCAATATATCCCAAAGCATTACACTCGTCAAGCAATTTGATTTCCTTAATCACTTTCCTGTGACGTGATTTGAGTTTTATAGAAATGATTTTTTCCGAAGTAGTTAAACTTTCATAGGTCTTTTGAAAATTGTTTTTCAATGGATCGAGGAAGTGGTCTTTCAATGAATATGTTTGAAGAAAATTTTCAAATAACTTGTGTATTGCATTTGCATTACGATTGTTGCAGCATCCAATAGTAGGACATTTGTAATAGAATAAGCGTTTCTTTTTTATAAGATACCCAGACATGTTAGCTCTGCATTTTCCACACTTTAAAAATTGCCTTAGTGGGATCTCTTCCGTTTTGGAATGCTTGAAGCCCCTAGGAACACTTTTCAGTATGTAATTGACTTTTAAGAATACCTCTTCTGAGATCAGCGCTTCATGATTTCCTTTTATGATCTTTCCGTCCAACAACTTGTGAGATATATAGCCGCAATAGAATGGATTCCTTAGCATATCCGTTAATAGTTTGTTCGAAACTTTGAATCCCATGGTCGCCATTTGTCGGGATATCTCCGTATTAGATAAGGTGTTCGAAGCTTTCAAAAGAAAAATCTGTTCAACAAACATTGCATTTTCATCAAATTCAATTCGCTTACCTCTTCTATCGCCTTTACGATATCCCGTTGGCACTACACCGATCCAGTGGCCTCGTGACAATTTCTCTTTCATACCGACTATACATTTTTCCCTTCGTAAGTCATTATCGTATTGACTGAAAATGAAATGAATGCTCTCCTGAAGTTTGCCAGAATGACTATCTGTATCAATTTGCTGCGCGACAGACAAAATGGAAACACCACTTCTCTTTAGTTCTGAGGAAATGAAAATGGCATTGCCACCAGTTCGACTAAAGCGATCGAGACTATATACAAGAATGAAGGACACTTTTTCCTTATGAGTCTGGATGTAGTTGAGCATACGATTGAATTCCTTTCGCTCATCCGTCTTTGCACTTTCATAAGTTCCTCCGTATAATCCAACGACATTGAGGTCATGATTAAGCGCATATTGAAGGCAATGCTTTTTTTGAGTCTCTAAGCTTAGATTGGTGAGTGCTTGCTCCTTTGATGACACTCGTGTATAAATAATTGTATTGCGAGTTTGTTTAATTTGGCGATTTAGTTTGGCTGGCATGAGATTTTTAATCAATTCAATTGTAGCACTCATAGGGATCATAGTTAGTTTATCCTGCAAGTTAATTGTGTGCCATTGTCAAAATATAACTTGATAATACGTGTACTTCGTCTAACTACGATACCCACCTACATAGTAATACGAAAATCTTGTGACATTCATTCTTTATCGGATCTTTAATTTGTATAACAGATTTTGAAAACAAGGTCCCTGTTTTTCTTTAAAAACTTTCAAGGGGTTCTGCGATAACCCGCGTTGACAACCTTGTTTTTGATAAAAAGAAGCTGGGGAATTAAAGAATTTCTACTTCTTCAGGTATCATAAAAAAGACAGTACAACCTTTCTCAGTTTTTACTGAATGCTTAAACGAGGGAGGAGTATATAAATAATCACCAGCTCCTAATGTTTCACCTTCAATGATAGCCTCACCGTCAAGAACAAATAGCTCTTCGCCACCCGGATGATTGTGATAAGGATAGCTGGCGCCTGGTTCAAATTTTAATAAAATTGTTCTAGAGCGCTGGGTTTCTTCATCGAACCTAAGTGACTTAACAAAAACACCCTTGTAGTGAATTCCTTTTTCGATCAGGGGCAGCCATGCGTTATGCTGGCTATGTGAAATGTAATTGTTGATGGTTGCCATATGTTAATGTTTATAGTTTTTATCGCCTGCAGTTTATAGGACAAACTTCAGAAATTGATGACCTGAAAGGGATAGATAATCTTCAGGAAAGCATGTAATTTTTTAAGTTATGGTCAAGGTAGACCGATATTCTTTAGGCG
The DNA here is from genome assembly GCA_041742535.1 of Cyclobacteriaceae bacterium. Taxonomy (GTDB): domain Bacteria; phylum Bacteroidota; class Bacteroidia; order Cytophagales; family Cyclobacteriaceae; genus ELB16-189. The sequence goes on from JBGSIM010000016.1 coordinate 25,543, forward strand.
ATACACCGGTATGCTTTTTAAAAAAATTGGAAAAATAAAAAGGATCGTTGAAGCCAAGCTGAAAGGCGATTTCCTTTACGGTGTGTTTATTTTCGTAGTGTAAAATTCTTTTGGCTTCAGAAACTACCAGACTGTAAATTATATTTTGTGCGGTTTTTCCGGTGTGCAGTTTGGATTGTTCATTCAATTTAGCTTCCGTGGTTTTGAGTAAGGTAGCATGTTTTTTTACCGGATAATTTTTGCTGTAGTTAGCCCGAATTGATTCAAGGAATTTTAAAAACAGCGCTTCCGGCTTCCAGATTTCATCACCCCTGGCAATTTTGCTTCTGTTGAGTTCAATCAAAAGAAGTTCAATATGCGACCTTACCAAAATCTGATACTGATATCTCTGTGCCGCTATTTCGTCATCAATTTTATTCAGCAGATTTTGAAAATATTCCGGCTGCTGTACCAGGATAACTTCATTCCTACCGAAATGACAAAAGAGGCCGTTATGAAAAATCAGTTCAATATCATTGTCATCTTTACAAAAGAAGTCCAAAGCAAATTCCAATATGAGAGTATCTTCTGAAAGTGCAAGGAAGCTATGGACTTGACCTGAGGTTATCGTTATAGCTTCTTTTGCCCGGAGGATGTAAGTGTTGCTATCGATGCTTAAGGAGATTGCTTCTCTATGGTTGTAAATCAGCAAATATTTAACTACCCTTTTGGGAAAGTTGAGTTGGATTTCTGAATGTCTAACTAAACGGACCAATGGTAATTACTATTAATCTAGAGCAAATATAGGGCATTTGCTTTTTTGGGTTTTTGTACTCTCAGTACATCTAAAATTCAGTTTTTTATTAATACCGATTACCAATTGTTTTTGATGGTGAATACTTTTGAATAATAGCGAGATCAGATTCAGCTAATTCCACTTTAAATGCGCCTAAATTCTCTTCGAGACGGTGAACTTTTCTAGTACCCGGAATAGATATGATTTCATTGTTTTGACTTAGTACCCAGGCAAGAGCAACTTGTGCTTTGGAAACGTTTTTGCTTTGCGCAATTTGATCAATAACCTCAACAAACTTCAGATTCTCTTTAATCGCTTCATCAGTAAAACGAGGATTACTAAGTCTAAAATCACCTTCTTCTAAATCTGTTCTACTCTTAATCGCTCCTGTTAAGAATCCTCTTCCCAATGGACTGTATGCCACAAAGGTGATACCGAGTTCCTTGCAAACATCAAAAATCTCTTGTTCTGGTTCCCGACTCCATAGGGAATATTCAGACTGAAGAGCCGTAATAGGATGAACTGCGTGGGCCCTACGAAGTGTTTCTGCATTAACTTCTGAAAGGCCTAAGTGCTTTACTTTTCCTTGCCTAACCAGATCACTCATTGCACCAACAGTTTCTTCAATCTCCACTTTCGGGTCTTGCCTATGCATGTAATACAAATCAATTGTGTCAACTCCCAAATTTTGAAGACTTTGGTTGCAAGCTTGTCTTATGTATTCTGGTTTACCGTTAAGTCCAAGAAATTCCCCATTGGGGCCTCGCATCACGGCAAATTTTGTCGCTAAAATCACCTTATCCCAGCGACCTTTAAATGCCTTTCCTAATAGTCGCTCATTCGCTCCCCAACCATACATATCAGCTGTGTCAAAAAAATTGACTCCTAAGTCGATGGCTTTATGCAATGTGTTTATGGATTCTTTTTCATCAAATGATCCATAGAATTCTGACATACCCATACAACCTAGCCCAATTCGATTAATGCTTAAAGCACTGTGCCCTAATATTGTTGTTTGTTTCATTTTATCTGTATTTTAAAATTTCTAACACAATGTTGAAGGATTTAAAGGTATCCTATGCTTTTCAAAATAATTGGAGCGATCATGCTCTCATTTTTCCTGTTGCTTGATAAACTCACGGTGAAGATGGTAAAGTCGTTGAGTCGATTCTATGATATCTGTCATCTCTAACAAGATGCGTGTCTGCAGCGTGGCAAGTCGGTTGTTGATTTCGTTTCGTTGAATGCGAATGATCTCTGCATCTAAACAAGTGGCCAAAAAGTTTTTCAATTGGAGAAAGGTATTCTCCACCTCATCCTTTTTACTGAACGTTAGTCCAGTGATTTCGTCATTGACCAGGGAGAAATACTTGCTTGAGTCGGATGCGATCGATTCAAGAATTTTTTGGAAGTCTTTGCGCGGGGTTGGATGAAAGTTGGCTACATGCTCGCTACACGACTCACTGATCATTAAACTGCTTTGGTAAAGATCTTGCAGGATGTCAAAAACCAATAGGTTCAATCGGCCTGCTGGTAATCCGGCATTTTCTGTTTTGCGTATGTAACGAACAATTTTTTCGCTAATGCGTTTGTTTTCGGCAGCGACCTTATTTACTTCTTTCTTTTGGGCTTGTAGCTTTTTGGGCGATTCACTTATCAAAGCATCCCAACACAGTTTTAATAGTCGCTCAATTCCTCGTAAGTTTTCTACCGTATTTAATTTACTTTGTTCAAGCAACTCGCGAACTGAAATGGTTTCGTTAAGCATAAGTTTATCAACCCTGGCTTCGTTTCGCTGTGATCTTTTGAATGTGATCTGGCTGTAAACAAGTAGGGCGAGGGTAAGGCATACGATTACCACCACTCCGATAAATCCAGTAAAATAAAGAAACAAAGCGATGAGTGCACTGCCTGAAAATGCGACCAAGGCTGTTAACACCCAACCGCCAATCACTTGCAGCACACCGCCTACACGATACACTGCGCTTTCTCTTCCCCAGGCCTGATCAGCAAATGAAGTGCCCATGGCAACCATAAATGAAACGAAAGTAGTAGACAGTGGAAGCCTTTTAGAAGTACCAAATGCAATGAGCGCACTTGCAACCACCAGGTTTACGGCAGCGCGAAGCAGGTCAAAAGAAGGCTCTTCTGTTTTTCTTTTTTTCGATCCTTTTGGCTGACGCAGTCGCCTCTCCAGATTGTGCTGCCACGATTCAGGTAACTTCTTTGTAAAGATGCTGCCAAAAAAGATTGCTCCACCTACCAACCAACGGGCAATTGTATTGGTTGTAAATTTTTCATCGCCTCCATCTTGACGTCCTAGAGATACTTCCGTCTCGGTCACTTTTCTGCTTTTAGCGCTGAGCCAAAGTGTGGCGACCATAATGATACCTGCCAATAACAGGAACCAATTAGGAGTAGCTATCTGATCGTTTAGCACGCCCATGTTAAACGCGTTTGCAGGCACTCCCGAAACAGACCAAGCCAAATAAGAGGAGTACGCTGCTACTGATACACCTATAAAATTGACTAAATCATTTCCGGCAAAGGCCATGGCTAATGAAAATGTTCCAATCAAAACAATGATTTTGAGTGGATTTATTTCGGATACTTTCATCAGAAAAAAAGTGACCACCGTAATGACAACGAACGAAATACCTAAAATGAGTGTAGTGTTTTGATGGATCCAATTCAATTGGGTTACATTCAATAACGCGCTTCCCTCCAACCCTTTAATCAATAAAAAGTAAATCATGATTGTGACAGCGATACCTGAAAAAGACGGGCCAAACAATTGTAAACTCTTTTTAAGTTTAAACGTAAAAAGTAAACGAGAAAAAAAATGAATGACCGTACCTGCAACAAAAGCTACCAGAACTGAAAAAAAAATACCCCCAATAATATAGATTGCTCCTTTGTAATTAAGAACAGCCTCCAACTCAGAAAAAGATTTATCACTGCCTAGCACGTAGAGGAGACCAACCATGAACGATGCTCCAAGTAATTCAAAAATAAGAGAAACTGTAGTAGAGGTGGGTAGCCCTAATGAATTATAAATATCCAACAAAATAATATCGGTTAGCATGACTGCCAAAAAAATCACCATCACCTTTTCGAACGTAAAGAATTCAGGTTGAAAAATACCGTTACGGGCAATTTGCATCATACCATTGGATGACAATGTGCCTACCAAAACTCCGGCACTTGCAATTATCAGAATTGTTCGGAAAGAGGCAGCTTTCGAGCCTACAGCTGAATTAAGAAAATTAACGGCATCGTTGCTTACTCCAACTACTAAGTCAGTTATAGCAAGAATGACGAGCAGTGCTATGATGAGTTGAAAGGCCAGCATGAAAACAGATTTACGGGTAAATTAGCCGATCATAGATTACCAAACTGTTAAGGTTTCAAGGGCCAAACTTCAGGAGAGTTTACTTTTGCAAACTTTGTGGCCAATGGGGTTTTCAAAACACTTTGTCTATACTTGGACTCAAAATGCGCATGAATTATCATACTCTAACCTCCTGACTTTAAATTTAGCATAACTATGATCTCCTTTTCCGAATCTCCAAATTGCTTCAATAGTCGTAGGTATTAGAATTCCATTCAGCTCTTTATAGTCAGACATTTTGCCGATCCATATTTCCTTTCTTCCCTTCTCAATAAATCGATTGGTTTCCAATTCCGTAATTTCTCCAAGGTTATTAATCGTTACTAAAAAGGTAACAGATAACTCGTTGTAGTTGAAAGTTAGCTTAGCAGTATTAGTATCAACAGGAAACCAGTGAAGCCTTTCTGATGGTAATAGATTGGTAGGAAACCAAACAGATTCAGCAAGCCATCGCTGAAATTCTCCTTCATTAAATTCTTCCCCTTGTCCATCTACGACATTCACAAGTGACAAAAGAGTAACAATCAATCGTCCTTTGTCAGCGATATACATATCACGGGCAGTAACCAATGGAGTAGAGCCTTTCCAAATGTAGCCCGGCTTTTCTGTTGTAAAGTATTGCTCTCCTTTAATGGCAGTCCACTTTTTGTCCAGACCAGTTTTAAATTGCCCATTATGCGTGAGCCGTGCATAACTAATATAGGATTGTCCTTCTTTTAATACATGATTAAAATAGCGCTGCATGGGTTCTGGCAAACCTGATAGTTGACTTTTATAAAATACTTGATTTGAGATATTTCTTGATTGTGCAAAAAGAGTCTTTACTTGCTTGCTGAATTGTACTGATATATGGGTTTTGCCAATGAGCAATGTCAGCAAGATTAAACCGATTATGCAGAGTGGAATGATCAGCATTTTCTTGTGTTTCGCTTTTTAAATGCAGATCTGACTTGTGGAAGCAAGGCAACCAAAATGATAGGTATAGCATATAGCATGTAGAATGTTTGCAGCCACCCTACACCCTGTACAAATATTGTTTCTACCTGTATCCAAATGATCAATGCAAATGCTATATAGATACTGAATGACCAAGCCCAATACATATCCTTAAAAAAGTTGAAATATTCGGCAAATCTATTGACAGGTTTCTTTATTAATGAGAATGATACGATGCATGGAAATAGCCCAAGAATCAAGAATAGAATAATGCCGGGTATTAGAAAATTAGTAAAAGGTAAATGTTCTAAAATGGATACAGGCAAACCACCAATTAGTTTCCCCGATGGGGAAATAATTAAAAGGGCACCGCCACCTATGGCACTTGTACCAAGAAAAAGTAACAAGGTGACAAGTAAATTTCTTGCTATTGTCCGTTCAAGTATCATTTGCCCTATAATTGCTTTCTACCTAGCTCTTGCACTTCGTCAAGCCATTTTTTTCTCTTTCCATCATTGGAGGACTTTATCGGTGCAAATGCTGTAATCTTTACAGGCTTTACCCCACAAAACTCAAGTATGGCCTTCTTCATTGAATTATGTCCAGCACTTCGGTATACCAAAAAATTATACCATAAAGGCGAATCCATGGTCGTAATTATTCGAGCGGTTTTACCTTTCAATAATTTATCCCAGAGGGGGCCCTTTTTGTGGTATTTAAAAGCATAGCCAGGAAGAAACACCCTATCAATAAATCCTTTTAACAAGGCGGGATACGTTCCCCACCATGTAGGATAAACAAAGACAAGATGATCGGCAGCTGCTATATCTTGCTGTGCTTTTAGTAAGTCAGGCTCTAATACAGAAATTTTTTTATATCCATAAGTAAGTATCGGATCAAAATCCAAATCAATCAGATTAATCACTTTACATGTAACTCCGGATTGTTCTGTACCTTTTTGATAACTTTCTGCCAGGGCAAAACAGAAACTCTCCTTGTCAGGATGACCGTTGATGATTAGTATGTTCTTCATTTTGATTACTTTAATCCCAATTTAAAAGACCTCCTCCTTATCAGTACTTTCTCCAAAGCCTTGCACCGAAGCGCACTACCGGTGAAATATCTGCATTCGGTATGTGGTAGGTAACGTTGTCGTTAAAATTTGCGCTGTTGTCCTTTCGTAAATAAAGATGCAAACCCGGTTGTAAGTAAAATACCCTACCAATAAAGAACTGGTAGCTAATGCCCATACCTGTATCTGTGCTTTTAATATCCTGTTTATTTCCTGTACTTGTTTGTGTAATTTCGAAGGTGTGGAATTCCAAATAAGTATAAAGTTCAAGGTTCTTCCAGACATTATAACCAAAGAAAACACCAGGCGATGTAGTGTAGTATCGTTTAAAATCAGGTGACGAATTTTTTAATCCGGCCTTCTCTGCATCGTAAGTTCCTCCATTGATAACACTGGCTCTTACCCTGAATTTTTTGTAGCGGTAACCAACGGCAAAATGATAACCGCCAGTAAGGAACATGGGCACAAGGCTTTCTACTTCTATGGCATGCTTCACCTCGTAGTTACGGGGGATCGGCTTCCAAAATTTTTCGTATGAATCCGTTTGACCGTTTAAGCTGGTTGCAACGAAAAAGGATAGGACAAAAATGGATATTGAATATTTCATGTAGCTAAGATTCTAACTACATCATAGCTATTTTGAATCCAACTTACTTTTGCCAAAATGACTCTATTAAGGCAGTATTGATGAGAGTTTGCTGGGGAATATCTACACGTATTTCAGATAATTTATATATAAACTACTCAGAATGAGGGAGAATAACTACAAGGAATTTGGCTATTGCTCAAGGTAAGCAGGTTTGGTATCACGGTTGGTTTATGGGCGACAATAATTCATTACATGCATCTAAATTTCAATTAACACGTAAGGATTGGATTGTAAAGTACTTAAAATCATTTCAGGAGGTTTATCGGAGTTCTTAATTGGGTTAGTTTACAGCAACGGAAGAGAAACTTGTTTCGACAGGTTTGGGATCTGAATGAAAAATTTGGTACCAGCACCCACTTCTGATTCGACTGTAACAAAACCACCAAGTTTCTGAATTGCCTCCCGAAAGATAAACAATCCTAACCCTGACCCTTTTGAATCGATGTTGGCCCTATAGAACATGTTGAAAATCTTATCGAGGTGATAAGATTCAATGCCCACTCCGTTGTCAACAAACTCAATAATAGCAGCTTCCTTATGCGTTTGAATCCTGCATTGAATGTATCGCATGGATTTATACAGATCGGCATATCGAATAGCATTCGATACGAGGTTATTGAAAATTATATTAACCCGGTTGCGATCGGAATAAAAGGATTCTTCCTCGCGGAGATGGATGAATTTCTCGATCTCGGCCGCACCGGGGACAAACTCATGGTTCTGAAATACATCGAGCAGAATCTTTTTCAAATCAAGCCGTTCAGGAAGTATCTCTAGCTTTTTGTTCTTGGCATAGTTGACTATTTGATGAATGAAGTCTTCCTGACGTCCAATACTCTTATGCATCATTTCAAGATAAGGGGTAAGGTCAGGCTGTCGGTTGTCTATTTTCATCAGATGAACGATGCCTAACAATGATGTTAATGGAGCGCGTAGGTCGTGGGCAGCGCTATACACGAAGTTGTCCAGCTCGTGATTCAATTTATTCAACACTTCATTCTGCGCTTTCAACTGTTCAGACTTATCTTCAATTTCATCAAATTGGCGATTGATCTTATCGATCAACGTGTTGAACGAATCTGTAATATCATTAATTTCAATGGCAGCATTTTTTAAGTTTAATCCGGCCAACCGGTTATGTTCAAACGTAGCCAAATTCACCATTTTAGAAAGTCTTGCAATGGGCGCTGATAAACGTTTGGAGATCCAATTTCCTGACAGAATGGAGAAAATCAGTGCTGCCACGGTAATCAAAACATAAAAGATTTGCGCACGATGTTGAATATTGGAATACAAGTTTCCAGCATATTCGGTTAGCTCAAAGTATTGATGACTGAGGCGTGTCGACAGTACATTGAGTTCATTACGAAGAGCAACATTACTGAATAGTCCAATTTCCTTTTCCACTTCAGCCAACTGATTAAAAACGTGTTGATACTGACCTAAATGAAATAAAGCGCCTTCATACTTTACTGGTTGTTGTCGAAGCTGTGCCATTAATAGGTCGCACGCATCATTAAACTTTTGTATATACTCGACATCATGCCTTAACAAGAAGTCCTTTTCATGTCTGCGCAAGGCGAGTACATCCGCTAATGATATTTCTATTTCCGGAAGTTCCAGCGCGTGCGCGTGTAAACGCATCTCGCCTTCCAGACCGGAATCTTTAAACCCTCGTTGAAAAACGAGCAATTCAAGTCGGTTAAATCTATGATTGTATTCAGTAATAAGACTATCGATTACAACCAAATGCGAAAGAAACGCATACTCCTTTTGCCGACTGGCTTTTTCTGTCAGTTGCAATCCTTCTTTCAATAGCAATAGCAAACTATCTCGCGTGTTCAAATAGGTACTGGTATGTGTAGCAAAATAGTTTTCATTTGTAGGTTCCGAGTCGAAAAAATCGTTGTCATTTTTGATTAGATTCAAAGTATAAACCTGTAATTGATTAATGAGGCGATGGGTATTGGCCATGTGGTTGACCTCATTGAACAGATAGATTGACACGCCAGCCACCACTACAATCAAGATGGTGAAAAAGAGGAATCCGGAAAGCATCCGGTGTCGTATCGAGTTTAGCTCAAGTAATCTTTTTATCACACAAAAAATTTAAAGTTAACAAGATACTATAGGGTTGATGCCAGTATGCTGTTACCAAATTATTAATGCGCAATCGCAGGATATAAAAATTAGTACCTACATTAAATGGTACATGAATATCACATGGTTGTGATGGATTTCAATTTAATTTGTGTTACAAGCGAATGATCACTAGTAAAAAATGTGTTGTATCAAACTGGTTTCAGGAGAAGACGAAGGAATTTTGTACTATCGAAAGTCATACCTATTGTATACGAACAAACGAACACTGACCTATACATTCTGATTATTCCTATTTGTTGCAAATTGAAGAAATTTTTCAACAATCATTTTGTCTTCCGTCTACGCGAATCACATTGGCTTGTGATTCCACAAAAAGCAAGTTAGGGTAACGATCAAATTCAATCCAATTTCCTTCTAACAAACATTGCTTCTCCTTTTCGGTTTCATACCGTTGAATCTGCACTTTACTGGCAAGTATCATCTGCCCTTGTTCATTCAATATTCGGATTGTGCGAATGAATATTTCCGGTTCTTCCTCTGACGAGGTTTGATCTTCTTCACGAACTACAACAGGCCTTTGTTCTTTCCACTGAATGATACCGGCTGTGTACCATCCACCGGCCATTCCACCCGAGTTGTGGTAGTGTATGACTCGATTGACAGAGTCAACTTCCGGGGCTGACAATTCACTTAATGCCTGATGCTTAACGAACCTTAACGAGGAAGGTCCGAATAAAAAAATGTCATACACGAGATTAGCTGTTCCTGCCTGCTGTACTATCGCCAGATCTTTGAATCCATCAAAATTATAATCTGCGATATTGAAATTCGCTTCCGGACTCTCTACAAAATAGCCTTCGTCATGATTTATGTCTTCCCCTAATGAGAATTCCTGTGGAATGCCCTCTTCATCGGCATTGTTATATAAAAACAATTTCTTTTCGGGAAGTTGAATTTTTAAAGAATAGCTCGGCAGAGATGCATTAACCACTAGTGGATAGTGATAGATGCCGTAGTCTGAGTCATGCAATTCATCCAAGGCAGAATTTAGATTTTCTGTTACCGTATCGGGGGATGAAATTGCTGAATCTAAATTCGGACTTTCCCGAACTCCGGTTTTACAGGCAATCAAGAAACTGAGTACAGACAATATGATAAGCTTATTCATAGAAAATCATTTTTCTTGTCGAATCTATGTTCTTCATCGAGAAGTGTTTACGTGTTCCAATATTATGTTTTTGTTAAGTAGATTAAGAATTGGTTAACACAGGGTATCTTTGTGATCATATTTAGTGTTCCTATGAAAAAAATTACCAAAAAAGAAATCAAAACGACAGTTGATACTGCCATGAACAATGTTATGGCTAAACTGGAAATACCGGATACTTCAAAAAAAACGAAGCGAGCTATTGCCAAGGTTTCTAAAACGCTTAAAAAAGATGTAAAGAAGCAAGCAAAAAAGTCTTCTGAAAAAATTAAGGAAGTGAAAGGTGCTGGCAAAAGCAAGGTGAAGAAAAAAAACAAGAAGTCACCGCCACGTGTGAATAATCAAATCACCGAGCTTTAGAATTTTCAGGGTCTGATTAACGTAAAGGTGTGAGCACCTGAAACGGAACCTACCCGTCCTGAACCTAACGTGGTTTTATTCCAGGTTAATTCAAGCACTAATTTCTTTTCTTCCAATTGTGCAATTGATACAACAAGATCGTCATTACGAATAATGCTCTTCGCGGTTTCGTCTGTAAATTCCCAGGTGCCTGTTGCTGGCCAGACACTTCCTCCATTTTGTGCTGTATACCCAGAGCCAGTGAAATTGATTTGTAAACCATCGTAAACCGATGTTTGATCTGTACCCGAAACAATAACCGATTGCACGTTCCAGGTTCCATCGATAAGAATGGACTTTACGCGCTCCGTTTCTGCGATTTCAGGATCATTATTGCAGGCTGATAGTGCAGTCAAAAAAAGCAGGAACAGAATTGAAGCGCTAAACTGAATAAGCTGCTTCATTGGATTATTTGGATTGAAGGTGAGTGTCATGTTTATTTCTTTATAAATCTGGCAAAATAATTTCCCTTACTGGTTGTTATTTGAATCAGGTAATAGCCGCTACTCCATGATTTGATATCAATATTCTCGCTCGCTTCATGGGAAGTATGATTTTCTTGTAATGCTCCGGTGGACTGATAAATCCGGATTTCTTTTGAGCCTGAATCCGGAAGATGCAACTCAATAAAGTTCTCTGCAGGATTGGGAAATACCTGCAATGATGTTTGTGTTTCCCCCCGAATACCCGTAATCACAACAGGGTAATCATTTGACATCGCACTTGTACATTCTTCTATACTAGCCTGCACCGTATAGACACCTTGTTCACTTACTGTGAGAGTTGCATTCACGGCACCGGTGAGCAGTACTCCATTCAAGAACCATTGATTGCCTTCTGCTGCGCTGGATTGAAGAATTGGATTTTCAGTATTTTCACCTGTTAGGCTTATCAAAGGTTTGGCTGGTTTAATGCAAAAGCTTTGGGCAACTTCCGAAGCAACATTAAATATTTCATTACCAGGCTGATTCGCTTTGATGCTAACCCTTCCGGCTTTTACAATTGTTACCTGATTGCCTGTAATGGTTACTTCGTTACCATCCGCCAAATAAGCAACTGTCAAAAGAGAACTTGCGGTCGCTGCAAGGTTGAACGGTGCATCACCGACCACTTTATCAGTAATTGCACCAAATGTGATTGTTTGATTTGCTTTTATAACAGTCAATGTTCTGCTGACGCTAGCAGCAGGATTATAACTTTCATTACCGATTTGACTTGCTGTAATTGTGGTAGTACCGGGACCTACGAGTGTTACAGTGCTACCTGTAATCGTGGCCACATTCGTGTTACTACTGGTATAGGCAATGACAAGGGTTGAATTAGTTGTGGCAGCTAAATTAAAGGGAGCCTCATTCGCCATCTTCTCTGTAAGTTCATTAAAGGTGATCGTTTGATCCAACTTAGGAGTGGGAAGAATTTCAAACAAAGAAACGGTTCCACTTATTTCATTGGCAACTGCGATATACGCTTTTCCATTAGGGCTGTTTTCACGTGAGATATAAATAATCCCTTCCGGTCCATGATCACCCGCAAACGCAGTAAGACTACGGCTATTTTTATAGTCAACAAATTTTACCTCTTGAGGATTGGTAATATCATACACCATGACCCCCCCTACTCGCTCGAGAGCGATGAATGCATAGGTTTTTCCATTGATGGAAGCAATTGTCAATCCTTCGGGCTCAGGGCCTTTTGCACGACTGCGGCTTTTAAAGGTGTTATTTTCATTGTCTGCATTGAAAATAGCGGCTACTGAGGGATCCGTAGAAGTAAAGCGTTCAAAGTCATCTCCGCTATCAAATACTTTTGTTCTTGTGGTTGCATTCCAAATCGTGAACGAGCGAGAACCCACTACATTTATTTCATCATAGTCTCCATCATTGTCAATATCACCAGAAAGATTAGACATCCTCAATCGACCCAGGTTATGTGTTTCCTTCAAAAGTGCTGCATGCGGGAAGATGGTAGGATCTAGTGTAACTGCTCCCACGGTGGTGCGTTCATTCAGACCACCATATTCTTTCTCGTCACCTTCGTTTGCAGTTACTAAATAATTTGTATTGCCTACAGAGTAGTTAGCGATTGCATCCGGAATGTAAAAAGCTTTTACGGGCCAATTGGCAATAGTTACCACTCCGCTGTTATCGGACGCATCAAATCCATTTCCAAATGTACTGTAGTCCTTCTTACCCAGGGCCCATACGTTTGTGATAGATTTTGTTTCAAGATTAATTTCTGCAATAGCATTATTTTCTTGAAGGGTTACCCAAGCCGTTTTTGAATCGGGTGCGATGGTAACAAACTCCGGTTCGAAATCCTGAGATAACGTACTCGTTGATTTTAATTTTCTTACACCTGATGTAATAAGGGCTCCCTCCTGACTGTTGAATGCGGTAAAGAGAAGTGTAGAAACTTTTGTTTGATCAAGGGTTGCGATCCCCCCTGAAATATCAATGATGCTCACCGAGCCTTCCGGGTCTACGGTATAGGCATCATTCGGTTGGCCTTCATTTGCAGTCATTACTTTTGTGCCATCAGGTGAAAAGGTAATCATATCGGGGAGTGCGCCTACGGTAACTTGTTTAAGGAAATCTCCATTACTATTAAAGAAAACTACAGAGCCATTCTCTTGTTCATTTATATTGGGGCTTGACACCGCTACAATTCCATTTTTTGTAGCCACGCTTGTAATACCCCCATAAGGAGCCATATCTACCGATTTTATTAATGTAATCGCTGCAGGATTTGAGAAATCGGCTATGTCCAGCCTGTCTTGTATTGAGCTTATGACGAATAAACGTTGTGAAGCAGGATCATGCACTACAATTTCAGCGGTGCTAGAGCCCGGATCAAAGCTTCCCACATACGATAACTCAATTTCTTTATTGGGTACAGGAGCTAATCGATCATTATCTTTTATAAAAATGGTCATTAAGTTGCCACCTGTGATCATTGCCCCAGCAGGGGTTTCAAGACTTAGTACAAAATATTCATCTTGTTCAGTTGTGTTGTCGTTTAGTATTGGAATGGTGATTGTTTGTTCCAGCGCGCTGGAACCATTAAAATTTAAGGTTTGAGTTGTTAACGTAAAATCATTGGGAGTAGCGGTACTAAAAGGCGCGGATTTTACAACCAGATCAACACTGCTTGTGGAAGGGTTCTGAATCTTAATTTGCACTGTAACTGATCCGGCATCTTCCAATACAGAAACAAATTTCTTATCGAAACTGATAATCGTTGAATAAGCAAAGGAAAAGTTATACGAGGTAAACATTGTTCTGTTTTCCAGATCCTTGATATTATTCACTGTTAATGTATTTGCAGAACCTACTACAAAGGGTATTGAATAAGTAAGTGTAATCGTCTTTGCATCGGTGTCTACGACTGCTGATTGCAGGCCGGTTATTCCTGTATAGTTGGCCAAGTTTGTAGCGGTAGTATTATCCAACGCAGTACTGAATACTAACTTTAAAGAAGTTTGATTAATTACTGTAGCACTTACCACATAGGGTGGCCCTGGAAATGACCAGGTAGGCCATTGTTGTGCAGGTGTTCCAGCTCCTACGCCTACCCAGTTGGCAGGATTTAAAATCGCAGTTCTTAATTCAGCCGCGGTTCCTGTTTGGACACCAGAATAAAATGCATTAACCGTGTTTCCTGAAACGTTTCCAGGCGCAGTACTCAGATTGATAGATGTCTGTCCATCCACAAGAGTTGATGGCAATTTCGAGAAACTTCCATTACACGTAGTTGTAGTTGTAGTTAACCAGGCATTTGTACTGAGCGCAGTAATATATGATGGGTTTGCTGCCGAACCTGTATACATGATTACCTGTTCGCCTCCGGAACTTAATCCGAATGATGCACCCGTAACCGTTCCTGAACTGGCACTAAATGGAGAATCCACACTAATGGATATTACTGAACCTGCAGCAACTCCACCTGCAGGTGCAGTCCATACAAAGCCTCCAGCGCATTGGGATTGAGCATTATCTGTGAATTTGGCATCTGTAAAATTAATCTCAGTTCCTGGAAGGATATTGGCAAATGTTAAAAAAGCAACCTCATCCGGTGTAGATGCATTTGTTCGATATGCAACAAAAACAATATCACCTGCGGCAAAGGTCGTTTGAGGCACTTGTGTAGTAAAAGTAACTGATGATACCGAAGTGAGTGAGTTGTCGCTGAAGTCTTCAACAACATTTGCTTTTACTGCAAGGTAGTAGGTTTGGCCACTCACCAATGACGATGTGGGAATTATAGTAATGACTTTTCCAGCGATGGAGGCATTGAAGGGAACCACTGCTCCCGCACTATTTGATAGTCGAAGCTCAACCACATCATCCACACTATTATTATCTAACGCAGTATTGTTTATCAATCTGATATCTTCATTAAATGTGAAAGTCGGATTTACGCTAACGGAAACTCCCACAGCATTATTAGCAGGGTTAATTACAACAGTTGGTGGAGCAACATCACCCCCTGTCAATGAATACCCATCCATGGTGAAATTATCAAATCGATTGTTACCGGTAATTCCGCCTGCGCCTTGCTGAAAAGTAATTTTCAGTTTGAAATCTGGATTATTGTCTGCTGCGGTTATTGAAGAGAAGTCCAGTGTTTGAAGTACAGGACCATTGAAATCGGTTACAATAGAGGTAAGATTTGTATAGGTTGTCCCGTCCGTTGAATAGTCAATCATCTGAATGCCCGCTCCATTCGCAGAACTTGAACGTCTCGTGGTGTATTTAACCACTACGTTTTCAAAGCCGGTCGTAGGAAGAGCAAATACAAGAGTTCCATCCACCGAGTTGTTATAGCGCAAATGAGCATCTGAAAGATCACCGTTTCTTGCATTTTCATTTGCAATCTCAAAGCCTTGACCCGTATTCGAAGTAGCCTGAATGATACTCGTGGCTCCATTGATTCGTGATAAGGTAGCACCGCCTGCCGTGAAGGAAGCGGTAAGCAACGTTGTTTCATCTGTAGAATTATTAAAATTCCAATAGTGCATTAAAGACAACGAGGGTAACGGATCACCTTCAATGGTAAAATTATCGAAACGATTATTACCAACTGTGCCGCCACCACCTTGCGCAAAGGTGATTCTTATTTTAAAGTTTGGGTTATTGTCAGTTTCTGATAACGATGAAAAATCCAAGGTTGCTAAAGTTGGATTTCCATCAACAGGAGTTACTGTTCCAAAGGCACTAAATGTATTTCCATCAGTGGAGTATTCGATTGTTTGAGTTCCGGCTCCGGAGCCTGATCTCCTTGTCGCATACTTTATAACAACATCACGATATCCGGTCGTGGGCAGAGAAAAAAGCAAACCGCCACCAATCGGGTCATTGAAACGGAGGTGTGTTGAGGCTGCATCCGAATTCCGGGCATTTGGATTTGTAATATCAAACCCTTGTCCTGTATTACTGGTAATTTGTAGAGCACTGATACCACCCGCAATATGCGTTATAGCGGGAGCACCAACCAACGATGAAGTAGGTGTTAGTAGTTCATTTGCAGAAGCTGAATTATTAAAATTCCAGTAGTGAATAAGAGATTGGGCTTCCGAATTAATTCCTGCAGTAAGGATTAAAACGATTACATATAATCCAAAGTAAAATGTACGCATGTGTAAGTGGTTTCAATTAGAGCACAATAGTAGGCAGGCCACATTACGAAATTATTAACCTGAAATTAATCTTGATGTGATTTAACGTGGTAAACGAATCACGACATCTGCTGCCAATCGATCACTGCTCAGCAATTTCCTGAAATTGTTGCGTGACAATCATTAATCATTTGATAATTCAATTGACTTTGTTCTAACAACTGCAACATGAATTTTTGTGGGCAATGGAAACGGAACAAAAGTTTGAGCATGAACTTGTTTCAAGAATCAAGCATGATGATCGGCTTGCATTAAATACTTTATTTGCCTTGCATTATCAAAAACTCTGTTTGTTTGCTAATACATATTTAAGGAATACCGAAGAATCAGAGGAAGTTGTTTCGGATGTATTTCTTAATTTTTGGCGTTCCCGGCATACGATCCGAATAGATCGAAGTTTAAAATCATATTTATATACATCCGTTAAAAACGGAGCATTGGCGATGATTAAAAAGCGTCAGCCATTATTTGAAGATGTTGAAGACATTCTCTTTAATACAAATTTATTGGATTCGGTTGACCCCGAACAACTAATGACATTAAAGGAGTTGCAAAATCAGTTGGATCAGGCGATTGAAACGCTGCCCCCTCGCTGCAAACAAATTTTTATTATGAGCCGCATGGAGGCTCTATCTTACTATGAGATCAGTGAAATCTTGGGGATATCTGAAAAAACTGTTGAAAATCAAATTGTAAAAGCTCTTCAATTGATCCGGCAAGTTATCGCTGTGATTAATAGATCCGGTAATGTTCCGGTGTCGTAACATATTCTTAATGATTAGATAATGCATGATGGATAGTGGGAAGTTGCATAATGTAGCTCTTCACCATTATACCTATGATACCCAACAATCAACACATCCATTTTATCGCGCGTCATCTTGCAGGACAAGCAACCGCGGAGGAAGAGGAAAATTTATTGAACTGGATAGCAGAGTCACCAGAAAACCAACATCTGTTCAACGAGTACAAGATAATTTGGTCCCAACAACTCCCTCAGGATAAATTCAATGTTGCAAAAGGACTTGCCAATTTAAATAACCGCATTGACGAAGCGGAACGAGGAGAAAAGAAAACTTCTAGCGCATGGCTTCGGATTGCAGCCTCTATTTTATTAGCAATGGGATGCGGAGGTGCAATTTTTTATTTTGTTTTCAATCCAGTCTCAGAATACGCTATCGTTGAAAGAACCACTCAGTCTGGGCAAAAGCTAACCTTTCAATTACCCGATGGGTCTATAGTAAAACTAAATTCCAAAACTTCCCTGCGCTTTCCAGAAAAATTTTCTGGTCAAACCCGGTATGTATATTTATCCGGTGAGGCCTTTTTTGATGTAGTTAAAGATTCTTCTCATCCTTTCATAGTGCAAAGTGATGACGGTGTAACTGTGCGTGTACTGGGCACTTCGTTTAATGTTCGAACAACAGAAACATCAACCTCAATTGTAGTCGCCTCAGGCAAAGTTTCTGTATCAAAAGATAGCTTACACTCACTTCTTCTCCCACACGAAAAAGCAACTTATCTAATTGAATCCCACGAAATTATTACGGAGTCGGCTAACCTGGCCTATGACCTGGCATGGAAAGACAACACACTTGTGTTTGATGATACCCGACTCGATGAAGTGGCCAGCATGTTGGAAAACTGGTATGGGGTTGCGATTGCATTTAATAATGATGGTATCAAAAACTGCGTCATCACCGGTAAGTATGTGAACGAACCAATTCATAAAATCCTTGAAGCCATTCGGTTTAGCACGGGTATAGAATTCAAAGAATCCGGCAAAAAAATAGAACTAAGCGGCAGAAGTTGCCATTGAAAAATACATTCCAGTTAAAGAAACAAATAAACATAGTACCCATGAAGAAAAAATTACCAAACCTGCTGAGACCTATCCTGCTTCTTTCGAAGTACTCACTGATGGGTCTTTTGTTGCAATGCCTGCTGTTCAATTTATTAATGGCAAAGGAAACGAACGCTCAGAATATTTATGATGTAGCTATACAGCTTAGCATAAAGCAACGGCCTTTAAAGGAGGTATTAACGATTATTGAAACTAAAACTGATTTCACCTTTACTTATAGTAGCCGCAAGATTGATGTACAGAAATTGATCACGCTAACGGGCAGTGAGCGGACAGTTGGTGAAGTGCTGGACAATATAGCAAAGCAAGCAAACCTTGAGGTGAGTCAGCAAGAAAAGATTATTTCGCTCAAACCTAGAAAGGAATTTACAAGCCTTAAAACTTCCATTGGTGGAATTAAAGGTAGAGTTATTGATGATCAATTAAAATCAGGACTACCTGGTGCAACTATCGTTCAGGAAGGAACTTCCAATGGAACAACGTCAGATTTAAATGGTGAATTCTTTCTACGCACTTCGGCTGGAGAAATTAACATTGTGATCAGTTACATCGGATTCAAAAAAATAACGATGGCTGCTACTGTAACCGATGGGGCTGTTACAGAGATTGAAATACCGATGCTTAACGATGTGACTGAATTAAGTGGGGTAACTATTACCGGAATGCTGCAAGGGCAACAAAAGGCAATTAATCAACAAAAGAATGCAGACAATATTAAAAATATTGTGAGTGCAGATCAGATCGGAAGATTCCCTGACCCAAATGTAGCGGAAGCCTTACAACGGATTCCGGCAGTTAATATTGAACGTGACCAGGGAGAAGGACGGTATGTCTTAGTAAGAGGACTAGCTCCCCAATTCACCAACATTAGTATTAATGGTGAACAAATTCCTTCACCTGAAGCGGATGTAAGATATGTAGCACTCGATGCCATTCCTGCCGATCAGTTAGCCAGTATCGAAGTAAGCAAATCAATTACACCCGATATGGATGGCGATGCGATTGGCGGGTCTGTAAATCTTATCACACGCACGGCACAAACTCAAGAAGTAAGTATTAGCTCATCTGCGCTAGTGGGTTATAACAATATTAGTGGCAAGGCCAATCTGCAAGGATCGCTGGAGGTGGGTAAACGTTTCTTGCAAAACAAACTCGGGATCATGCT
The DNA here is from genome assembly GCA_041742535.1 of Cyclobacteriaceae bacterium. GTDB lineage: Bacteria > Bacteroidota > Bacteroidia > Cytophagales > Cyclobacteriaceae > ELB16-189. The sequence continues at coordinate 44,778 of JBGSIM010000016.1, forward strand.
AAATGGCAGTTACTACGAAACTGAACGAGGCTCTGACAATTGGGAGCGTGATGGTGGAGACCTTGACCTACGCGACTACAACCTTGCTCGCACACGCCTGGGACTTAGTAGTACCATCGATTATAAGTTTGATGACAAAAGTGAAGTGTATTTCCGCACGATCTACAATAAATTTACGGATCGTGAATTCAGAAACAGCAATGTATTTGTTCCGAATGAAGACAACTCTCCCTTTGAAGAAAACACCTTGGAACGGTATAGCAAAGACCGATTGGAAAAACAAATTGTAACCAGCTACAATCTTGGAGCCCGGCATAATTTTACCGGTTTTAACCTTGACTATGAATTATCCTATGCCGAAGCCATTCAAGACACGCCTTTCGACAATGAAGTTGCCAGCGTTACTGAGGTAGATCAGTTGTCTATCGACTTTGATACCAACAAGGAGTTCCCATCCTTCACTGTAAATGATCTGCCTAATACTAATCCGAACAATGATTACCTGGACAATACATTGTATGAGTTTGATGAAGTTACCATGGGTAACACATACGCAAAAGACATCAACAAAACAGCGAAAATAAATCTAGGTATCCCCTACTCGGCTGGTGAAGCAAAAGGACTCATTAAACTGGGGGGCAAAATAAGGATGAAAGAGAAAAGTTATTCCATTACAGAAAATGTTTTCGGTTACACCGGAACCGATGATTTAACACTCGACCAATATGCCGCCAGTTCAATTGATGACAATTTTTTAGAGGGTCGATATACTTTACGACCCAATGCTGACAACGAAAAATTTGTAAACTACTTTAATGCCAATCGTCAAAATTTTGAACTCGATGTAGAGGGAAAATTGGTAACCGAAGCCGTTGAAGCGTATACGGCTACTGAAGATGTCTATGCTGGATACCTGATGACCAAACTTCAGTGGAACAAATTAATGCTATTGGGTGGTGTACGGTATGAAAACACAAAAGTGAAGTACAACTCTTCCTATGTGATCAATGAAAGTGATATTATTCCCGAATCCGGTGGAACAGATTATGGATTCCTTCTACCCCAACTTCATGCCCGTTATCAAATCAATGAGAACACCAATCTGCGTGCTGCTTTCACACGGAGTTATGCCCGACCTAATTTTAGCGACATCGTGCCTGCTCAAGAAATAAACATTAACGAAAATGAAGGTTCTATTGGGAATCCAGAACTTAATCCCGTTACAGCCTCCAATATAGATATTCTTGCGGAACGATATTTTGGTTCAGTCGGAGTTTTGTCAGGGGGATTCTTTTACAAAAAGTTAGATGACTTTATTTTCTCACGGAGATTTGAATCGTCCGTGTATCCCGGTTCAGAAGGAGTTCCCATTATTTTGAACCAATCACAAAATGGCGAGAGTGCAGATTTAGTTGGGTTCGAGATTGCCTATCAACAAAACTTAACATTTCTTCCCGGAGCATTAAAAGGGTTAAGTCTTTACACTAACTATACACGCACTTCTTCACAAGCCCGAATTCAGTCGCGAGAAAATAGTTCAGGTGAAGAAGAAATCCGGTTGCCGGGCCAAGCAAAACATGTAGGAAATTTTTCATTGGGCTATGATTTAAGTCGATTCAACTTTCGTGTTTCTGCAAATTTTAATGGTGAATACATTAGCGAACTGGGCGAAGACGCGTCTGAAGATTTGTATGTAAAAGACCGTGTTCAATTGGATGCTACGGCTACAGTCGCCATAAATCCCAAATTCAGATTCTTTGCCGAATTCCTGAACCTTACCAATCAACCCTTTGAAGTTTATCAAGGGGCGGAAGATCGCTATGTGCAGCGTGAGTTTTACTCATGGTGGACACGCGTTGGATTAAAGTTTGATTTTTAAACTACTAAATAACATTGCTATGAAAAAGCACTTTCTATACTTCTCTTTTATTCTTACCCTTTTGGTTGGCTGTGTCGACAATTCATTTGAAGAACTACCCCTTGACGATAATTATCCGTTCCGGCTTGTGCTGGATGCGGAAGAAGGGGCCGACTTACCGGATGCCGAAGACTACGGGATAGTCTTTAAACTTGCGGATTATTTACCTGATCTTGATCTCCCCAACTCGCCAATAACAGTTACTTACGAGTTGTCAGATCTTGAAGATGATATGGTAGGGAATGTAGTGATTGATAAAGTTGTTTACGAGGTTGAACTTGACGACTGCGTTTACGAGCGCGAGTTAGACTTCACTGCTTCCGCAGATGGCCTCACTGGCACCATTACGTTAGCACCTGATTCAGATCTGGGATCAATTCCTGCAGAATGGGAAGTTATTGTCACCTTGCCGGGAACTGATGAAGCAAGCGGAAGCTTTACCTTTGAACTAACAAGCCTTGAATCCACAGACAATGTGCTGTTGGGAACGCCTGTAGCGTTTGAATACGAGGTATTGGATAACGAGCTCGCTGGGAAATGGGAATTAGAAATAAGTAGCGAAGAAGAGTTTGAGTCGTTTAAGGAAGTTTTTGGAATTCTCAATGCTGATATTCAAGAATTGTCATTTGATGATATCACCGGTAAGATCAAAGCTGAGTTCGAGTTTGAAGAAATGAAATTTGAAATCGAACTTGTAGAAACTGAAGAGGTAACTACATGCGAAGATGGCGAAACTGAAACTGAGTTGGTCAATAAAATAATTGAATTTGAATCGGAATACGAATCCGAGGAAGGTGAATTTGTCTTTGAAGGTAGTCGTGAAATAATCAATGACAATGGACTTGTTGAAGATGAATTGGACTTTATCCTGGAGGGTGCTTATGAATTGAATGACACACAGGAATCGGTTACTCTTGTATTCGTCAAATTAATTGATGAGGATAATTATGAGGATGGCGATGAGCTGTTTGTTAGTGAGGATGGAATCTTGTTTACGTTTATAAAAGATTAACATGAAGAGTATTTTTACTATAGTTTTTTTAGTCATTCTGTTTTCGTCTTGCAAAAGGTCTGAAGAAAAAGAAAAATTAGTTGCTCAGACTGACTCGGTATCGGTTTTAAAACCCCTTGTGGTAACGGAAGCCGTTTTGCATGATACCGATGATCCCGCCATTTGGATTGATCCGACCGATTCTACGCATGTTATAGTAATCGGAACCGATAAAGGTGGAGATACTGGCGATGGTGGATTGTTTGCGTTCGATCTTACAGGAAAGAAAATAGATAGTGTAAGGCCTTTGCGCAGACCCAACAACGTGGATATTGCTTATGGACTTTTATTAAATGGTAAGAAAATAGATATTGCTGTTTGCACTGAACGTTTGGCAAATAGCATTCGTGTTTTTCAACTTCCGAACTTAACACCGCTTGACAACGGAGGCATACCCGTATTTGTTGGCGAACCCGATTCGTTGCGTGACCCCATGGGCATTGCACTTTATACGAACCCAGCCGATGAAAAAATTTATGCTATCGTTGGAAGAAAAACCGGACCACATGATGGGACGTATCTCTGGCAATATGAACTTACGGGTGATAACCAAGGAAATGTAACTGGCACACTCGTTCGGAAATTCGGGTATTATAGCGGAAAGAAAGAAATTGAATCCATCGCGGTTGATAATGAATTGGGATATATCTATCACTCCGATGAGATGCACGGGATTCATAAATCGTACGCACATCCTGACAGTAGTAATAGAGAACTTGCCCTATTTGGAACCGAAGGTTTTGCAGAAGATATCGAGGGAATATCGATTTACAAGAACAAAAATGGCACAGGCTATGTACTTGTCTCTGATCAACAAGCCAATCAGTTCCGTGTTTTTCCGCGCGAAGGCTCCAACAATAATCCACACCAACATTCTGAGCTTGCTGTTATAAAAACAAGCACGCTGGCAAGCGATGGTAGTGAGTTAACCAGTAGGTCACTTCCTAATTTTCCGAAAGGCTTGTTTGTCGCTATGAGTGATAATAAAACTTTTCAATACTATTCATGGGGGGACTTCGAAGTTCAAATCAAAAAGTATAAGTAAAAAAATTGAGGCTCGTCCATGGCTGAACGAGCCTCAATGCATTAATACCCTAATTATTTAACCTGCTCAAAAATAATAACAGTTACCTGTTCATAGGTTAGGCTACCTTTACATAATTGTTATCTAACTATCCAGGGCCTATTTCTGATGCACAAGTTTCATCAATCTTGCGAAGATTTCTGTATTCGAGTAAACACCCGTAAAAAAACCCGCACCTGGTCCATATGCAAATATTGGTACTACGATGGGAGTATGATCATTTGTGCTGAAATTTCCATTAACAAAGGAAATTTAGTTGCGTTCAAAGAAATAGATTTCTAATAGGCTCTTCTATGCAGCTTTAATAATAGTTGTGGCAAGTTGTAGTGATGAAATCAGAATTCAAATGATTCAAATCTGGCCAAATCTTCCAGAAAATGGTTCGATATTCGAGACCCCTGAGGTACAAAATCCCAAGATGTTAAAAGCTTGGGATTTTTTATTTACAAAACTTTGATAATCAACTTAGGGTGGTCAGTCGATAAAAGGCCCCACAGATTCTAAAACGAAGCAGTCAACATTATTTCGCCTCTGTCCCCAGGCAAACTATGCTTCTTGCTAGTGGAACCGTACAGCTAGAGTACCATCTTTTGAACTCAATCTTAATGCCATTGTATGGTTTTAGTTGAATGATTTAAAAAACCAATACCAAATCGGTGCCATTCACTAGCACTTACAAATACGGGGCTAATAAAGAAATAGTGTAGAAAAATAATTCATGTGATTTATAAAATGACGACTTTATACCACACAGTTCAATAATTTTAAAATGGATATCCAAAAGCAATATTGAATATCAGGTTATCACCTCTCCAATCTTTACTTCCAAAATTAATTTCATTTATCACCCATCTGTCTTCTGGAGCCCGGTAAGGTTTTCTTATAGGGAAGGCAACATCAAAACGCAGAAGAAAAAAATTAAAATCATATCGCAGGCCCGCTCCCACTCCCACCGCCAATTCACTTAAGAATGTATCCTTATTGAAATACCCACCTGGGCGTGCTTCATCTTCTTTAAGAAGCCAAATATTTCCTGCATCGGTAAATAGCGCTCCTTTCAAGGCTTTTAAAATATCGAAACGGTACTCAAGATTAAGCTCCAGCTTTACATCGCCCCGTTGATCAATAAAATAAGTATTGGAAGTAAATGATGTATCTGTGCGCACATTATACGTACCCGGGCCGATAGACCGTGCAGGAAATGCCCTTACGCTATTGGAACCTCCTACTGAAAACTGTTTAGTATAGGGAAGATAGGTTGAGTTACCATACGCATAACCTACTCCTATATTAATTCTGCTGGCAATTTTATTGCGTTTATCCAGTTGAAGATAGTACCGAAAGTCTACTTCCCCGCGGGCAAATTGTGAGTACGGTTGTCCAAAAAGTTCATACGGTTCTGACTCATTCTTTCGAATACCCGATTGAATTGAGTTTAATATATTTCCAGCCAAATCAATTTTACCATTAAAGTAAATATTCGATTTGTTAGGCCCCTTTAAGCGATACTTTTCTTCAATGTCTTCTTTAAGCTGCGTGTTTAGTGTAAAGCTGTATTTCAATCCAGGAATGAATTGATTTTGAAATGAATTACTTAGCGAAGGATTTTGAGCTAACAACTCATCAAATTCTGGTGACGTTTTGCTTGACCTGACAAAACTCAATTCAACTGGAAAAAATTCATGGGTTTTAAAAGTAGTTTCACGCCAATTATAACCATACGCAACATTGAAAGAAGTTAACCGGAAAAAATCGATTCGTTGTTGAAAATTGAAACCTCCTTTAATAATTGTCTGAGGCATGTATTTTGATGAGCGATAAGGAATATGAAAGGGGGCAATAAAGCGTGGCACAACTAAACTTGATTCCAAGCCAAATTCTATCGAGTTTAAAGAACCTGTTTGCTGACGGCTGATCTGCCACTCATAGGAACCATTTAATTTAAGTTGAAGTAATTCTGCACCCCTGAACAGATTTCTGTTTGTAAATGTGAGGTCAAGGCCAGGCCCTACAAAATTGTTCGACTTCGATACGGCCTCTGCCTGTAAACGCAATGATTTTTTTAAGAGTGGTGTCAGGTTAATCTCTGCGTGAAGTCCCGAAGAGTCTGAATCACTTTCTCTATATTTAATATTCACAAACTTAAATGAACGCAAGCTCATTAATCTGCTTAGTGTGTATTCATGGTCAATCCGTCTGTAAATACTATCTGTTTCTAAATTAATTGCACTTGCTACAATCTCAGGACGAAATATATGTTGGTTGTCGATGTACCCTAAATTATTTACCCTGACTGTATCACTTGTTGTTGCTATACTATCATTTCCTAACGAGTAGTTCGGAAACACATTAATGCTGCTGAGGGTATAGATGCGTTTAGCTTTTGAAGGCGTCCCATTCTCAAAAATCAATTTTAGATCTACTTGTCGCTTACCCACTGTTGTGTCAGCTTCAAATAATAAGTATCGTTCATCGAAATAATAGAAACCATTATTCTTTGCCATGTCCTCAACACGTTGTTGTTCAGCTTTAAGTCTTTCAAGACTGTAACGCTGTTCCTTTTTTAGTAGCGTTTCCTTTTCCATTTTTTTCTGATCATACCTCAATGTATCAAACAGATTAAAGGATATATTCCTGAGCGTAAAAGGTTTCATAAGTGTTACTGTATAGATCACCTTACTTTCCTTTCTCTTAGTCTTAACTTCACTCGTCACCTCCGATCCAAAGTATCCCTCGTTGTTTACCTGTCGCTCAAGCATAGAAGCTGTTCTAAAGGGCTCTACATCTGTTATTAGTAAAGGTTCTTTCCCCATCTTATTTTTAACAAAATTTCTAAAGCCTTTCTTCTTTTTTGGCGTACCGGCTATATAATAAAACCATACAGAAGGTCTTGAGCCAAGAAAAGATGAATTTGGTTTAGGGCCAATCAATTCGTGCAACTGTTTTTTTACCTCCTTTTTCTCCGAAATTTTTCCTTCAGTAGTTAGCCGAACTTCAGCACCCCCATAAAACGTTTCACCTTCTTTCAAGAAACGGGTGCCTGAACAACTACTCATAATTATGAACAGGGTTACTCCTATCACTTTGCTTACAGTAGTGAACGTTGAGCAAGGATTGGTAACACTTAAATTATTTTCGTTTCGCATTAGATTTAAATAATTCACGAAGCGTATTATAATCCTTTATATAAATTAAACCAGCTCCGGTTTCCACTAACTCACCATCTATAATATCGAAATTGCTATTTCTAAAACCTGTCACTCTAAATCTTCCATCACTTGTAAGCTTGTATTCTAAGGCAATATCCCCGATATAATCAGTTACTTCACTTTGTCCATCACCACCCTCCAAATCAACATTACCAGATAGTTTAACAACCAGACGATCATCAAAAACATTTTTTGATACACCTAGTTGCGCTTTAGTCTCCCCCTGCACTTCAGTTCCTGAAAAACTCTCATACGATTTAATATCAAATGTCAATTCTACTCCCTTAATGTTCTCCGAAAGCCGATTCAACTGATCGGAGAGAATTCGACTCACACTCTGCCTGGCAGTATTGCTTATGCTGGACGCTGACTGGCTTTCGAGCGGATTGTCAGCCATAAATCGCTTTAGAATAATCAATGAAAAAACTTGTTTGTTCAAATCAGATTCACGGGTATTGATATCCAGAAGCTTGGCATAAATAGCTCCACCAAATGCATTCCTTTTGTCTTCAGGCATATCTAGCTTAAAAGATATTTGTGGTTCCAGTAAGCGGCCACTAATAATGAGATAAACAATAAATGGAAGGCGTTGATTATAATTATTGATCTCACTTTGGTTTGACGTATTAATTTGGTTGTACACCAATTCAAGTGGCGAAGCGTCAAGCTGATAGCTTGCCGTTATATCCATGGTAGCATTCATTGGGTCCCCCGTCCACTCAAGAGTACTCCCCTTCTCCAAATTAAATTCTCTTTTTGCCAAATTTTGAAAAGAGAAATTATAGGTTCCCTGTGTGATCTCATATCTACCCGATAAATCCAGTCCACCGGAAGCATCCATGTTCAATACCAGAGAAGCATTTCCATTTACAGAGAGTTTATCTCCTGTTCGAGGATCCAAAACAATATTGAGCAACGCTTTATCCCCAAGATCCAAATTAGCCGAAAGGTCCAATCCTTTAAACAAGGTTTTAGCTGTATCCAATTCGGAAAGATTAGCAAGAAAAGGATCAAGGTTTGAATCGTAATCTACAAATCTCACAATGCCCTTTATTTCTTGCGCAGTCTTTTCGGACTCAGGTATTATATAGGTTAAATTAGTTTCATCCTCCAGCGTTAGTTCAAGATCGACTTTAGGGTGCGAAGGGGTGCCTGTAATTTTTGCTTCGGCATCCACTTTAACCAATCCGTAATAAAGTTCATTATCACCTTCTTTTGTGTTGAGCAATTGAAATCGCTTCATGGAGGCACGAAGATCAAATACAAATTCTTTATATTCTTTAGTTTTAATAGCTCCTTTTACAATGGCTTGATTTGAATGAGCATCTGCTATTTTGAAATTATCAAAAACAATTCCCTCATTATTGAAAAGAATGCGTTCTCTTTTTAATGAGAAAGAATTTTTCAAGTAGGTGGAGGTAAACTCAGCATCAGAAAATAACATCTCGCCCCTGATACTAAACGCAGGCCCTATACTTTTCACTTCCAACTTGCCTTCACCTTTTCCTTTTACATCCTTTAACTGACCGAAAGAAAGGGGTTCTAATAATTCAAGATTTAGAGAAGCAAGGTTCAACGTTAGGCTTACTTCAGAATTAGACTCCGTATTTACATAGTATCCTTTGGAGGTAAGATCTATGTTTTTTCCATCCACACTAACATCGAATGTGTACCTGGCCTCTGTATGAGCAATCAAAATATTCACTTTCCCCCACGGCTTTTCCAATAGCATCAATTCATCAATCATAAGTTTGGAACTGAATTCACCCTTAGTGGAATTCATAAATTTCAAATCGCCATTCAAACGGCCACTTGCCGGTATAACTCCTTCTACCAGATTGGTAAGATTTTCCAATTCAAATTGATTAAAGCGAAATGCAAAAGACGAATCACTTTCATCAGTAACCATTTCAAATTTTTCATTACCCTGTGTCAAGGTAAAATCCCTTGTTTGTATAGTCTTGTTTTTAAACGTGAGGGAATTAGTTGCCGGAATAAGCCAATCTTTGTAGTTCAACAATAGCTGATCCTGCACCAGCGAGAACTTAAATCCATTCTCCAGACTATTGAGTGCACCTGCTATTCGATATTTTTCTTCATTGGCTGCATCAAGAATAGTTAGTTCGGTTTGAAGTTCATTATTTGCCAGTTCCCCTTTAAGTTGCATAGCCGCCACATGCAGAGTATCAAACTCCAGATTTTTCAGTCTTATTTTATAATTAAATGTTTTCTTATCTGAATCAACTTCTACCAGAAGGGAGTCCACGCCCATTGAACCATACTTAACTTTTGTCACTCCGATATTCATCATAAGAAGGTTCTGTTCGCTATCAAACTTTCCTTCAATTTTGCCGGGCACAAAAGATTTCAAATCAGGCAAGATGATATCTGTAAGCAAGTCTGTATTTTTCAGTGTTAAATCAAATTCGAAATTCTGAGGCTTAGCAAAAGCATGCACAGTAGTATCCTGCATGGAAAAGTATTGATTGAGATGCTGCCTTATTGTTTTGGGTATTTCACCTACACTAAAAGTGCCTTTGAAATCTCCCTCCACAATATCCGATCGAATGGAAATACTACTTTCCCCTTCCTGATCAATAGACACAACTAATAGAGAATCTACTTTATACAAAGATTCACCATCATAGATAGCCACCTTACGAATTCCTATATCTCCATTTACTCTACTTAATTCATTCATGCCAAGATCAACATCCAGGGTTGCTCGGGCCCTGAGTGGGCGCTGAGAAAGTTTTAGGGCTTTGAAATCTGCATTCTTTAAATTGAAGGTTGCTTTATAATGGGCTACATCCGCAGAGTAATCCAGATCGGCATTGAGTACAAAGTCAAGGTTTTTATCTTCGAGAGAAGCCGATCCCGAAAAAAGAAATTTTTGAAAGGAACCTTGTAATTCAAAATCAACATAGTTGTACCCATTGTACTTAAATCGATCAACGTTGGCCTTTACTGAAGCATCAAGCGTTTCCAAGGTTAGTCCTGACCCTTTCACCTCAACGGTTAGGTCGAGTGTATCAATTGCATCTTGCTTTATTAATTTTCCTACCTGCAGATTCTTTGTAGTTACGCGAAAATCGTAGCTATCATGTAGGGTTAGATCATAGTTTCCACTTGCATCGATTGTACCCAAGTCACTCTGAAGTAAAATATTCACCTTGGATGCTTTTAAGGTTCCATCAAAATCTCCTGTAGCATTGATCCACCTCGGAAGTTCCAAAGAAGAAATCATCGAGTCGTGCAACACGTGCATTACATCTGCGCGCGTAGTATATAATCGATTAAGTTTTAGATTCAAATAAGAATGATTAAAGTCAGGGAGGCCTTTAATACTAACTATGAAATCAACTATGGTACTATCCAGTAGTTGCGCGTAGAAGGAATCAATCGTTACATCATTCACTGATCCATGAAGTTGTGTATTCAGAAATATTTTTTCATGCTTGGGTATATTAATAGGAAGACTATCAAAGAGATTGGGTGCAAAAAACAAAACATCTTTTAAGGCAATAAAGGAATCCTTTACATCGACATTTATTTTCGAACTGTTGTAATCAATTTTGTTATCACTTGCTCTGTCATATGAAATTGTAGCCTCTACAGCTAATCTTGAATTTGTTGTCCTGAAATCAAATCCTTTGAGTATAAATTGAGAATCAGAGATAACAAATTGTGATTTGAGAGACTTAACTTCAACTCCGCTTTTCTCTTTGAAAGAAAATTCTCCAATTTGAGCCTTGTAGTCATTTCCATCAATCTCAACATTATTCGCCATCACCTGGGAAGTCAAAATCCAAATATGATTTTGATCGAACGATGAAACACGTTCTGCAGCATTATCATACTGAAATCCATTTTCCTTCAGGATAAGTTCTTTAAGCTTTATGCTCCAGGCCGGGGCCGGATCAATTTCTTCCTTGGAGCTATCTGGTATACTCATCTCCCCTTGTCGAAAGGAAATGAATGAGTTGCTGAGTTCAGCTCTCTTAAGATCAATCGTTTGATTGCCTAAATCTATTTTGTTCGCTTCTACTATAAAATCAGTAAGGTTTATATGAAGAACCTGGTTTACATCAGGTTGCTCATAGTTGACCCTAACATTATTGATTTGAATTTTATCAAAATCAATATTAATTGGAGTTGATCCACTTTGTTCATTCGTATCAACGGATTGGCTACCTTGACCTGTACTTATTTGAGCAGTTGAACTAGATAACGCTAAATCAGAAAATACAAACGATGATTTATTGAAATTCGATTCTTCCAATGAAACATCTAACTTACCTATCTTTGCATTTACATAATTTTTTCCAAATTGATCTTTGAGATCAATTGCTACATTGTTTAAACTGATATCTCCTATAGTAAAATCCCATGAAGCTGAAGTTGTGTCTTGTGATGTTTCGGGCGGAACAAATGCTTTGATTATATAATCAAAATTGAATGAACTATCACTTTTGGTTCGATTGATCTTTGCGGTGGCATTACTAAGGTCGATCGAGTTAAGATGAATTCGATTGTTAGTTAATCCCCACAAATCCGTATCAACAGAAAGTTTATCCAGATAAACCAATGTATCCGATTTTAGATCCTCTGCATAGAATCCTTCCAGTACAATTTTTTTTGGAAACCCTATGTAAATACTTTCCAAAGTAACTTTTGAACCTATTTTAGTTTCTAAAAAGCCAATGGCCTTTTGAATGAGTTTATTTTGGACATAGGGTGTGCGGATGGCAAGAATTATAATGACCAAAACAAGCAAAAGGCTTGATAGTGTCCATCCAAATATTCTTAATGTTTTAAATACTACTGATCTAAGGTTAGAATTCATTCACAATAAAAAGACTGAGCTCTATGGTATGCAATTCAGAAACCAATTGTGAATGAGGTTAATAAATTGATTTTAATCTTAATTGTGGAATAAATTCCCCAAGATGGGTAGATTCTTAATTACTTGAAATTGGATTCACCCATTTGCTCCAAAACTCGCTTACAATCCGAAGATGTTTATCCATAAATAAACCCCAATGCCAGTCAAAATGTTTTGGCAAACTATTTGGGTAATGTGTCTTAAAATATTCCTTCATTATGGAAAAAGTAAATACATTAAAAGGGTCGATTGATCCAGCTACTGGATACAAAGCAAATTTCACTGTTTCAGGTAAAACATTAACAGACAATAGTGGTCTCATACATTATAAACCACATCAGGTAAAGATTCGTAACTACTTTAGAATAAATGGAAACGCAAAACCAGAGAACAATGCCATAGCCTACTTATTAGAAACTTTCGATGGAAAAAAAGGTGTGCTGGTCTATAACTATGATGTCTTTACAGACTCAAAGGTTTTTAATTTTTTAAAGGCAATTGTTGATTTTAGAAATAGGGCAAGTAGCTTAGTTTGATACCTGGCTATAACTAAAGTACTTTTCCAGAACATCTCTCTCTATTTATTCTGCTCTTATTAAAATCAAGAATACTTTTCTCTTCTCATCCTCCGGAGTAGCCAGTAATCAAACACACCTGCCATTCCAAATACCTCTTTCAACTTCAATGACCGATACATCCTTGTTTTCATCGATGCGAAATGAACCATAGGAAGTATCCCAATTTATGCGGAGATATATCTACAGCTATTAATATCTCCTCCAATAAGATGACTAGATAAGTTGGCACGATTTTCCTATAGTACTATTAAATTATTAATCACAAATTGCTATGGAAACTATAGAATTGGTAAGCAGGCTTGTTTTGGCATTCATTCTTTTCTTTGCGCTCGGTGTGTCGGCAACAATTGTTCTCTTTAAAATCTTCTTCAAGCCATTGAGTGAGGAGGAATTAAAAGATTGGATGCCTAACTATCGAACTATAAAATCAATAAAGTCAGAGCAATATTATCCAGAATACACTATCCACCGAAAGGCATCTTAACATTTTAAAATCAAAAAAAAATGAGCGATGTAAAAGATGTAAAAGAAACAGTTGATAAAGTTCTGGACACTACAGCAGATTTGATAGATACTCACAAAGAGCTTGCGATCGTTAAGTTCATACAACATTCTACCACGACTGCATCATCAGTAGTAATTGGGGTAATGGGATTAATAATATTACTCCTTATTTTAATTTTTAGTGGGATAGGATTAGCTTGGTGGATTGGTGAGAGCATGGAAAATCTTAAAGCCGGCTTTTTCATCCTAACGGGTGCCTATACAGTTATCCTAATAGCTCTCCTGCTATCTGCAAAGAAATTTTTATTACCCATTATCAGGAATAAAATAATTGAAAAAATTTATGAGCCAGATTAAGAATTTTGACGATTTGAAACTTGAAAGAACGAGGCTGGAATCGCTTGCGATTGTGCATCGCACTGAACTTCGCAATGAAATTGCTTCACTAAAAGAGCAGTTCAAACCCTTTTCCATACTGGCAGGATGGCTTGGTGGATTTCAACATCAAATAAATAAAAATCCATTGGCGGTAGCGGGTGCCAGTGCAGGTATTGACTTACTTGTGCGAGATAAACTTCTATCCAAATCAAACTGGATCATTCGCTCACTGGTGCCACTCGCTTTAAAAAATATAATAGGCTTCATCAGCAAGAAGAAAACAAGTTAGAAAGTTTTAAACTCCATCAGGATCATTTCTGATTCAAACTCTCCTCTATCAGCTAGTTGGGCTGCTCTTTCTAATCTTCATATTAATTATTTCAATACCCAGTGCAAACGCCATCGAAAAATAGATGTACCCTTTAGGCACATGAACATGCAGGCCTTCTATAATTAAAACCGTTCCTATCATTAATAAAAAAGAAAGAGCAAGAAGTTTCATAGCAGGATGGTTGTTTATGAATTCGCTAATTCTTCTGGAGAAAACCAGCATAATGATCATTGAAATACTGATGGCTGCTATGATTACTCCTATTTCATCCACCAGACCTACAGCGGTTATGACAGAATCAAGAGAGAAAACTAAGTCGAGAAGAATGATCTGTATGATGGCTCCTCTTACTGTTAGTAACTTAACATTAACTGCCTGTTTTTCCTTGGGCTCTATTTTATGATGTATTTCAGAGGTACTCTTACCTACCAAAAACAACCCTCCCATAATAAGTATAATGTCCCTGAAGCTTACTGCAAAATCATTTATACTAAATACAGGCTTGTTCAACCCTATTACCCAACCTATCACCAACAGCAACAATAATCTACCAACCAAAGCAAGGACTAACCCAAGAATCCGTACCTTTTTCTGATTGGCGACTGGCATTCGTGAAGCAACAATAGAAACAAACACGATATTGTCAATACCCAATACAATCTCTAAGAAGGTAAGGGTTAACAGACTGATTATAATATCTGTGGTTAAGAAATCCATAAGCTAGTTTTTTACTTCCTTTTCTTTCTCTTTTTTCTTAAAATACTTTCTGAAGAGAAAGTTACTTTGCATGGCTGTCATGTTCTCATCGAGTTTCTCTGATGCTGTGGTTGCAGAGGTTATTGTATTCTTCAATTTATTCGCGGCACTGCTATCTGCAATCAGTACATGAATGATGTTATCCTTATTGTTAAGTTGATCAGTAATTTTTTGCAAATCCTTTGACATTATTTTTGCGTTTGCACTGACTTCAGAAAAATCCTTAAGAGCCGTTTTAAATGAATTAGCATAGGAAGAATCATTAAGTAAGTGAGCCATTAATCCCTCTCCATGTTGCACTTCAGCGATTAAGTCATCCATCTTTTTGGTTACCATTACTGTGTTAGTGCTGGCCGTCTTAAGCAAACTAATCGTTGCCCTGATATCCTGGGAAATTTTCCCATCATTCACTATTTCTCCAAGCAAGCCTTCACCCCTATTGATCTTTGCGGTAATCAGTTTTAAGTCATCTGTAATGGTCTTGGTATTGGTTCCCACATCCTTAGCAAGATTAATTACATCCTGTGTATCTACCGGAGATTGTGCATTGATGGTATCATAGTCATCAATTTCAGTCTTCGATAAACCCGGCCGAATGACTACAATTTTACTGCCCACTAATCCATCAGAACCCACAGAAGCGGTTGCATCTTTTTTAATAAACTGATTTTGCTTCTCCTTCAATGCCATGGTTACAATTACTTTGCCCTCTGTTACAATGGTTACTTCCTTCACAGTGCCTATTTTTACTCCGGATAACCAAACGTTGTCACCAGAATTCAAGCCTTCAACGTTTTTGAAAACTGCCAATACCGTAAAGGTTTTATTGAACAGGTTGTTCTCCCTTCCCAAATAAAAGAGTGCTGCAAAAAAGAGTACAACACCGCCCAGTATAAAAATTCCTAGCTTCGTTTTTTTCTTATAATCTTCCATAACTTATAGTTGTCTTAGTTTTGCACATAATTAAAAAAGGAAACCAATTCCGGAGGTGGATTATTTTTTAATGTTTCATAATCACCTTCAATTTTATTGTATCCATCAAAAAGCCCTATTATCCTGTCGCCTGTTGCATGCGCACAACTCAAGTCGTGTGTAATAATGATAGACGAAGTCTGATGTTTCTTTTGTACCTGAAGAATCAGATCATTAATGTCCGAAGCTGTTTCAGGATCCAGTCCTGCCGTAGGTTCATCGTAAAGCATAATTTTTGGATTCAATATTAACGTGCGAGCAATCCCTATTCTTTTTTTCATTCCTCCTGAAAGTTCGGAAGGCAACTGATCTTTGGTGTGCAACAGTCCTACTTCATCAAGTCTTTCATTCACACTATTCTCAATCTCTGATTCTTTTATTGTCGGATTGGTTCTCCTTATGGGGAAGGCGAGATTTTCAAAAATTGTCATGGAATCGTACAAAGCACTACCCTGAAACGAGAATCCGATTTGCAACCGGATGGCATTTAATTCTTCTTCATCAAGTTCTGTAGTGTCTTTACCAAGTATGGTTATTCTACCTGAATCTGGCCGGATAAGACCTACAAGGCATTTAATTAAAACAGATTTTCCTGCTCCTGATTTTCCAAGAATAACAAGGTTCTCCTGTTCATATAAAGCAAGAGACAATTCATTTAAGATTACCCGATCCCCAAATTTTTTAGAAACTTTATCAAGGACTACTACCGCTCTTTCAGTATCGTGTTCAATAGATTTCATCTAAAAAAGTTTAAGAATTGAAGCATAATTAAATCAATGATAAATATGGACATCATAGAGGTAACAACTGCTTTGTTGGCTGCTATACCAACCCCAGTAGTACCACTTTTTGCATTATATCCGTTGTAAGAACCAATACATCCAATTGCAAAACCAAAGAGTGCTGATTTTATCATGGATGCATTAACATCCAATAGCGTGATCGATCCGGAAGCTTCACTGATGTAAAGATCAACACTCGTGCTTGTAAAAGTGTTGACCATTAAAAATGAACCAAACAAGGATATAATGTCTGAGTAAATTACCAGGATGGGCAAAACCAACGTAGTTGCCAGCACCCGCGACACTACCAGGTATGAAAAAGGGCGAGAAGCAGAGACTTCCATCGCATCAATCTGTTCGGTTACGCGCATGCTACCTAACTCTGCCCCAATGTTTGATCCTAGCTTTCCTGCACAAATAAGGCCGGTGATCAGCGGACCCAATGACCTAACCACCGCTTGCGATACCAACGATGGTAACCAGGACACAGCACCAAAAGATGCCAGCGAAGGTTGTGATTGTTTTGTAAAAACTATACCCGCTAAAAGAGAAGTGAAAGAAATCAGGAAAATGGATTTCACTCCCATTTGGTAGCTTTGATTAATTATCTCTTTAACTTCCAGAGGCGAACGGAAAAGGGTTCTAAATATCTTGGTTAGGAATAGGGACGCATCTGCAATTTGTACCCAAATAGAATTTCTCATTACAGGCACCAAGCATCATAATTGTACCAATAAATTATTCTGCGTTGGCGCTACCTGTAAAGGCATAGCTGTGCAAGCAATCCACAATACGGGAATTAGATTCCACATATAGTTATGGGTTTATGAAATCCATTTTTAGTTTGCACACTGATCTGCCGACAATCTTGAATATTATAGAAAAAAATAAGAGGAGTACATTGGAAATCTTGTTGTGGCGATGGATATACGGTTAACAATCCATTCTTTAACAACCAATAAGTTTCATCAGAACGTATTAAAATGCAAAGGGCTATCTAATAAAGATAGCCCCCGCCTCTACTCTCAGCAACTTTGCTACTTAACTATTAGTGGTTGCATAAACCTTATGTCGCTTAATTCATCAAATGAAAAAAGTGTTTGAGAGTTATTTTGACTAGACCGTTCTAGCCTTGCTTGAAAGTTTATCGGTAGCTGTATCAACCGCTTCTTTTGATTTACTAGCCAATTCGTCAATTTTACTGTTGAAGTGATTCTTTATAGAATCCAATGAGTCAGTCACTGTATCAACCAGACTATCCTTCAAGTCACCCGATTTTTTCATGAGTGTACTGCGCATCTTCTTTCCTGCTGTGGGAGCCAACAATAAGCCAGCAGCTATACCAATAGCTCCACCAATTAGAATTCCACCAATTAGATTTTTTTGATTTTCCATGTTTTTAAGGTTTAACCCTGCACCGCAGAGATTTATAACACTAGATCAAAATATTATGCCAACCAATTACAAATCTAAAAACCGCGTTAAATAGAAACGATAAAGCAATGTTGTAGAATATGCTTGTAGAAGTAAATAGTAACGTGTGGACATAATTGCTCAGACTATCAAGTGCTAAAATCAAAACAAACAATAGATATCTATGATTGTGAGTTTGGCATAAGATTTTCCAATAGCTTAATCAAATAAATTACTCACTTAAACTTTAATACTATGTTACGCTGGGCAGCAACTTTCTTTGTTATCGCTATAGTAGCGGCAATCTTTGGTTTTGGTGGCATTGCTGCAGGTGCAGCATCCATCGCAAAAATTCTGTTCTTCATATTCCTTATTCTTTTTGTTGCGGCACTTCTACTTGGCGGCACTTTGTTTAAAAAACGTTAAGTGATCAACTATAAACAAAAAGCCATATGGAAAACAAGTATAAAGAAGGTGACATTGTATACGAACGGATACGACCCTCACAGAAATTAATTGTGAAGCTGGTATTGTATAATGTCTACTATTGCCAACCCGAAGAAAGTAAGAAAAGGGAATTAGTCTTTTTTGAAAGAGACTTAGCTTCTACTGGGATGAGCCATGCTATGGGCATGTAGTCGTTAAACAAAACTGCCAGCCTTTAGGGCTGGCAGTTTATCAACAACTTCTGGTTGATCTCCTTTTCAGCTTCAATCACTTCATCACGTAAAGATTTCACTTCATCATGATCAGCTTTTATCTGCTGATGCTGTAGGGCAATCATACCTAACTGATCAATTGTCAAATCTTCACTGATTCGTTTCTATTCTAGAAATGCCTTTTTTAAATAAAATATTCTAGTTTTCTAATAGCTAAAAAAAGGCCCTCCGTCTGAGGGCCCATGTATGTTCTCGTAGATTTATTAAGAAATATTCATAAGCTATTTAAACCTAAACCTTATGAAGTTTTATTCTACTCAAGCGAACAATGCTGTAAACGTCCATCAAATCTTAGAACAAATCAATTACCCGAATTGCCGCAATTTCATGTTTTCGTTACTACTACCAAATGGGTCAGAATACCTACCCTTACTTCATAATGAGATTCATTCCGTTTGTTTGACAACCTAATAGGAACTGCAAAGCCATCTAAAGCGGATAAAAACAACCTTTAAAACATCCCATCATCACACTTTGGTATTGATAAATTAGCGCAACCCTCCTTAAACATAAGGGTAGTTGTTTATTTTGATTCGATACAAGTCCAAAGGAATCCTATAAAATTTTTAGGACTCGAAACTGCCCTTATTCTATACTTCCTATGAAACTTACCCTGCTGGTTTGGAGTCTAATCATCCAAACAAATTATTATGCTTAAGAATTATCTGATGATCACACTCCGGAATATGGTGAAAAACAAGTTTTTTATTTTCATCAACATTTCCGGATTATCCATTGCAATTGCATGCTGTCTGGTAGCATATTACTTACATGATTTCAACGCCACCTTTGATGGACATCATACACAGAAAGAAAATATTTTTAGGGTTAGCAGTATTCGGGAATTTCAAGGAAAGGTGAATAAATATGCACATACCCCAATGCCATTGGGAAATGTCATTCAGCAGAATATACCGGATGTAGCAAAGGTTGTCCGCTATACTTCAGGTCAATTAAATCTCAGGGTTGGCACTAATAACTTTATTGATGAAATTGCCCACACCGATCCGTCTTTTTTTGAAGTCTTTACCTTTGAGACGGTTAAGGGAAATCTATCTATAAAAGACAAGAGCTCGATTGTCATAAGCGAAGAACTTGCCTATAAATACTTCGCTGATGAGAATCCCATTGGAAAAATGGTAACTCAAATAGGTACAAAGGGAAATGTAAAAGATTTTATGGTTGTGGGTACTTTTAAGAAGCAACCCAATAATTCAAGCTTTAGTAAACAAGCCTATTTACATTTCGACAATCAATTTACTTCAGATACAAAAATTACAGAAAACAGTTGGGAAGCACGAGCAACACTTTACATCCAGGTAAGCAATTCTAAAAATGTTACCAGTATAACGAATCATCTCCAACAGTATATTGAAAACAATAATCAAGTAAGAGAAGATTTCATACTCAAAGGTTTCTTGTTAGATCCCTTTGAAGGATTGGCTAAAAAGGATAGCTATACCAAAACCAGAGGCGTGTGGACAGGATCCGCTGCACATATTTCTGCAATTATGGGTACTGCCATTATGGGGATTTTTATTTTGCTAATAGCTTGTTTCAACCTAACGAATACAGCCATCGCAATTTCATCAAGCCGATTAAAAGAACTTGGAATTAGAAAAGTAATGGGCAGTTCCCGAAAACATATTATTATTCAATTCATGGGAGAAACCTGGATAATTTCTTTTGTTTCACTCATGATTGGTTGTGCAATAGCCTACTCCTTTCTTATACCCGCGTTCAATTCATTGTGGCCATTCTGGTCGTTCACACCTGACTATCTTGGAAACCCAGAATTCTTTATATTCATCCTTATTGTACTATTAATCACGAGTACTCTGGCAGGAAGTTACCCTGCACTTTATATTAGCAAATTTCAACCAGTAAATATTTTAAAAGGCAAAGTTGCACTTGGCGGTACCAATGGTTTTACAAGGGTGCTATTAACGGCTCAACTCATGATTTCATTAATTGCTATCTTTTGCAGTATAGCCTTTATCGATAATGCCAGGTACCAGAAATCTTTAGATCTTGGCTTTAATAAAAATGAAGTGATTTATGCTCAAATAGAAAACACGAGCGAATATGAGGCCTTTCGAAATCGTTTATTTCAAAATAAAGATATCACCTCTATTGCAGGTACGTACCATCACATTAACTCAAGTTATTTTTCAGATCCCATAAAACATGAAGGAAAAGAAATTGAGGTTGATATATTAGATGTAGGTGATGATTATGTGAAAACGGCTGGTATTACGCTGTTGGAAGGTCGCTATTTCGAAACTAATTCAGCAACGGATAAAAAGGAATCTGTACTCATTACAGAAAATATGGCAGCTACTTTTGGTTGGGATAAACCAATCGGCAAAAAAATTAGTTGGAAGGACACTACTCATTACTTTGTGATTGGTGTCGTGAAAAACATTGTAAACAAAGGACTCATGAATCATATGGATCCAGTCATGCTGCGATACCAAGCTAAGCAGGAGTATAAGTACATACTCGTTACTGCACCCTTGGAAAAAATTCCAACAATTAAAGCAGAGATGGAAATCATTACCAAAGAACTCTTCCCAGATAAAATCATTACCGTTCACTATATGGATGAACTTGTGGTTACCTCTTCCACCATAAATAGTAGCATTCTAAAAATGTTCGTGTTTATGGGAGCAGTGGCCCTACTACTTTCAGCCACAGGTTTGTACACGTTGGTTTCTTTAAACGTTGTTAAGCGTATGAAAGAAATTGGAGTGCGCAAGGTATTGGGAGCTTCTGGAGTAAATATCGCTCGTGTTATCAACAAAGAGTTCGCAATCATTATTGCCTTAGCTGCTATATTAGGAAGCGTTGCAGGTTCCTCACTTGCTGGCTTGCTCCTGGATAGTATTTGGGAACAATTCCAGCATATAACTGTATCAACAATCGTGTTCTCAATTATTATTATGTGTGCAACAGCAGTGCTCGCCATTGGTTACAAAGTCTATTCTACGGTTCGCATAAATCCAGCTGTAGTGCTGAGAACCGAATAAAAAAGGGGGTAGCAACTGAGCAGTTCCTACCCCTATTCTAATTCTTGAGAATTGAACTACAAGTTTACACTACACCTATTTCTCTTGATAGCTTTGCTCAACCATAGGCCCTAAAAACATACCACCTAGTAAGTGCACATGAATATGAAACACCGATTGCCCAGCATTTTCATTTGTATTTATGGCTAAGCGGTAGCCTGACTTATCAATTTCATAATCAATGGCCAATTTCTTAGCGGCTGTTAAAAGTTTGCTTAATAAAACCTCATCCTCGCTTGAAATATCGTTCAATGTTGGTATCCGCTTTTTAGGCACGATTAGCAGATGTACAGGAGCCTGCTTCCGAAGTGGCACAAAAGCAACTACATATTCATCCTGATAGACAATCTGGTCTTGCTTTGATCCTGATATAATTGCTTCAAAAGGTGAAGGCTTGCTCAATTTTTCAAGCTTACTAAGTTCATACTTTTCAGATTGTGCACGTGCGTGCAAGGACATTCCCCAACTAAGTACTAATAGGATACCCCAACGAAAAATTAGCGCACATTTACCAGCTTTTTGCATAATAACTTACTTTAATGATTTATCTGTTCTCAGTATTTCCTTCAATAATCTTTTCACCTGTAAGTCGCCAAATCCGTATATGACTTCTCTTTTACAAAACTCTTTAAAAATTGGTCCAAACTCAACCGTATCAAGCTCCTTCATTATTTCAATTAATGATTGACTCGGCCTTCCTGGATTTCCGATGGTCGGCATTCGATTTATATGCGCTTGAACAGCATGTAAGATGAATGGATATGTGTCCCATAATTGCTTTGCCGTTGTAAGCAATTTTTCAGTATTATTAGTTTGATAGGATTCCCATAGACTTGCAAGTTTATTCCTATCCGTTAATTCCAACCTGTTCTCATAAATTGAAGTTAATTCCAATTTAGATAGTCCTCCAAAACCATATTGACTAAGTGATTGGGGTCTGATAAGAAATATTGGATTACTCTGCTGGGATTTAGTTAAAAGATGAAGGACAAACCAAAAATTTACCTGGCAAAACAAGTCATCTTCAAACCATAGATTTATATCTACTTGATCAGATATTCTCAACATTTTTTGAAATTCAGGAACTGTCTTTTCGAAATAGTCTTGTTCCGTATAACCATCATAGTTGCTGCTGATAAACTCCGCCCTTCTTTTAAAGAAATCGGTCAGACTATTCCCCTCGACCCCTCCATCAACCAAACATTCTATTGCTACTATAACTTCACCCTGAAGATTTTCAGGAAACTGTTTCTTTAAAGAATCACCATTTAGTATGTGATATTGTTTTCTCATTGGTCTGCATCAAGCTTTTTAAAAGTTCCATCATCTTGCTTCAATTCCATTTCAGTTTTCCACACCCCACGATAGTATTCATATTGCGAAAGTTCCGGAATTGACTTTTCAGCAAAACCAAAATCATCTTTTGATTGTGGATATAGACTGAAGCACGATAAAAATATAATGAGAGCAATAACCGATTTCATACTACTTTATTTTAAAATTCTTTCCTTAAGCAACCAAGGTTCTATATACTCAAGCAAGTCATATTGCTCTCCTGTTTCAACATTAACAAAATCGTGGTTTCCATTCGTCAGGATTTGAATTGTGAAATTTGAATTGTTAAGTCGTCTGAGTTCTCTCAAGGTTGCAGCCACAGGTATCACCGGATCGCTTGTTCCTAAAAACCACAAGCATTTAGATTGCAAATCATTTAGCACTTCTTTGGGATCATATCCTCTTTTACCTTTGAAGTATTTCAACTTTTGGTCTGCGTCTTCAATAGATATTCCACCTTCTTCACCATCTTTGGTTAATTGACTAAAATAGTCTTCTTCCCCAGCACTCACCGATACCCCTTCACCAATAATTGTAAATTTTATGTCATCATTTTTAGTTGCCGCCAGAGGCATTATCCACCCAGCTTGACTCCCTCCAATTAAACCTATTTTTACATTGCTTAGCTCTGGACGATATTTAAGCCATGCTACATTTGCTAAAACGTCAGCAGCAAGAACATTGAACCAAGTTGAGCTATTCTCAACATCAAAAGATTGGTATTTACCACCGGATTTGCCACACCCTCTTTTGTCGAAAGCAAGTACAGCCATATTAAGTCTAGTCCCAATTTTGGTGTAATAACTTACATCATCATATGTAGCTGGAGAGGAGCCATGAACAACTACCAAAACTTCTTTGATTACTTTACCCTTGGGAGCATAAAAAGCTGCATTTAAGAGGATGGTATCACTTGGAATGAGAACTTCCTCTCTTGAATATCCATCAAATTCGGCATGCGATATTTCGATTAACTCCATTTTACACTCTGAGCAAAGCCCGGGTTCATCGAACTCAATATGATGGCAGTCGAAGGCACAGGGAGGGCATCGGTACTTTGCTTCTTGTGCTATCAAGGAATTGAATGATGAAAGAATTATAGTAAAACCTAATAAATAGTTATTCATTTTTCTATTCATACCCTGTTATACAAATGCCGAAGATTTTCAAGAATAAAATTATATCTTTTAATTGCTCATAGTCTATCAATCAACTCTCTGCCCAAACTCATAATTTCCAAAGTTGATCGAGCATTATCCCAATGAGCTGTAGTAACTAGTACTACTTCTTTTTCAGGTACGATAAATAAATGTTGACCTCCACTACCACCAGCGAAATAGAAGTAGGGATCATCATTTTTCGAGGCCATCCACAAATAACCATAATTCATAAGTGAAGTAGCATCGTATGACTTCTCTTGCATTTTTTTTATCCAATGTTGGGGTACAATCTGTTTGTTTTGATAAACACCATTATTCAAAAGCACTTGGCCAATTAAGAGTAAATTATCTGGCCTTAGAAACAACTCTGAGTTGCCATAATATTCCCCCTTTTGATCTCTATCCCAGCGGATGGCTTTTATATTCAATGGTTTAAATAAATGCTCAGAAGCGACATCCAAAGCTGTCTTTCCGGTCGAGCGAGATAGTATTCCTGACAACAAATGAGCTGCACCAGAATTATAAGAAAACTTCACTCCAGGAATGGTATCCATCGGGAATTCTCTCAAAAGAAAACAATGTGGATTCTCGTTAAACCACCACTCATCCTTAACCAAAGCCCTATTGTTCCACTCAATTCCAGATTGCATCAATAATAGATTCTCAATGGTTATCGTCTTTTTGTCGTCAAGTTTACTTGTTCCGCTTTGGCATTCAGGAAAGAAATCCAAAATTGGTTGCTGTACGTTTTGAACGTACCCTTCCTCTATCGCAATACCTACTAGCAATCCTATGATACTTTTAGTAATTGACTTCAAGTTATTTAGACTGTCTGCTGTGTATTGATTAAAATACTTTGAATAAGTGACCTCACCTTTTTTAGAAATGAGTATGCTGTGAATATCATTTGCCATCAAAGAATTATTGCGAAGTGTTTCGTTTATATGTTTTTCAACTTCAATGACACCTAAATCTTTTTTAGGATTTGTTTTAAATCCAAACACGAAGATTGATAGAGTGATTAGCAAACTTAATATGCTTCTCATGATCTAGTAAAAGTTCCAAAAAACATCCATAATAATCCAAACTCCATTTATCTTGGCAAGATGAATGTGCTCCTTCCAACGTGTTGAGGGATATCCAGTATCTAACACAGCTGAAGCAAAGTTACGATCAATAGATATCTCACTTACTCGATTCGATTGTTGAGTCGCTGGCAAAGGCTTTTTATTTGCCATCATTGCCTTGAGATCCTCTTTTGAAAAATCTTCACTTAGCACCCCTTGTTTGTCTAGCCCTCTTTTTGACAGCCGATCATGAAGGCATTTTTCCATATTGTTATAGTCGTTTCGGAAAAAATTTTCGATATAAGTAATAATAACCGTTTCAATATTGTCTCTGTCATTATCTTGTGCTCTTAACAAGTTGAAGGAAAGTAATAACAACATTGTAATCATAAATTTCTTCATCATAGGACAATCATTTTTTAGGTTTAAGAAAGGGCTTATAATGCTAGGGCTTACTTATCTGTGCTTGAATTTGTTTATTATAACTATCGTAATCCGCAAAATCGTAGTGCGTTACAATCTTTCCATCCTTCAACTGAAATAGTGTCTTTATTGGAATGGAAATAAAAACTTTCCCGGAATCTTTTCCAGTCCATTCGGTAGGTAAAACCATTGAGAACATGGAGTTAGCAATCACAAAATTTCCGGCAGAAAAAGCACTGTTCAATTTTACATCTACATAGCCTAGCTTAATATCTCCAAATATTCCTGACCAAAAAGCGCTAACCTTGGCTTTACCACTGTGTTCATATACTCCACGAGGGAAGGCTTCTTTGGCAGTTAAATCTTTAAATTCAATGTTATCAGCATAACATGAAGTCATTCCTGGTATGTCCCAATTAGAGTAAGATTTATAAAAATTTTCGATAACGTTAAGGTTTATTTCTCCGCTTTGATCAATTAGCTGCCCTCCTACTTGATTAACCCACTGCCTGTTGAAGGCGTTTATGTCCGGATAGTCATGAAGCAAAATCATTTTCCCATTTTTAAATTGGACTACAGTGATCACATCAATATTCACTATCGTATTTTTATTTTGCATTTTCATAACTGCCTCGTACCTTAAATTCACTACTACGAAGTTGCCTGATACAAAATGCTCCCCTATTTCAAATTTAATTTTCTCAGGAATCGGATTAAATGTGCTCTTCCAATTTTGGATTACAGATTGTTTTCCAACAGCTCTTGAGTTGATATCAAAGAAGGTGACGGAATCATGAAGAAATGTTCCCATCTTGTCGAAATTGATTTCCTCAAATGCTTTTAAATAATCATTTGTGATAGCCCATAAATCGGCTTGAGCTGTAGACTTTGGTTGACCTTGTGCGCCAAACCAGCATAGAAATGCAACTACCATTAATATCTTCTTATTCATATTACTTTTTTATTTGATTGCTTTAATTTTATTATTTCTGGAGTTGTGTTCAAGTTCAACTAAGCCCAGTTCTTCCATTAGAGGCGGCACGTACATGGCAAATCTTCCGCGTAGTCCCTTCTTAAGACCGTACCAACCTTTTACTGGATTCTTAGACGACCTTCCCCAGGCTTCTACCGTTCCTTCTTTGGCTGGCTTCTGCTCATCAGTACTTCCCAATTCCATCCAGTCCCCATGCTTTTTTAACATAGTGTGCAAGTCCACTATGCATCGATAGTCATAGAGTAGTGTCGTTTTACCAACAACACATACAAGCACTTCCTTCCCTTCCTTTTCATCTTTGTACATTTGGTAATCAGATGTTAAAGGAGGTGTTTTTAATTTCCATGGATTTTCTTTCGTACCTTTTTCTTTTGCCATAGTGATAGTTTTATCTGTTAGAGATTTTAACAACTGGATACTTTTGACTTACCTTGACTTGACTTTATTTTGATTAGGATTAAAACTTGATAATTGAAACGTTTCCGGTTTATAATTCTTTGAAAATATTTATATCTTCTTTATCACCTCTACTAGCCCATTTAAATCGCTCAATCAATCTAAGTTTTCCATCCTCACCCATCATTAAGATACAATTGGAATGACCGTTATCGATCTTACCATTGTTTTGTAGTTGGCAATAACTAAATGTGAACTCTTTGTCTTTCTTCATGCCTACCAAAAAACCATTTATTATTTCGCCCCCTGAATAGGTACCAGTAACGATATTTCCAACTTGTGAAAAGGTGAAGATCGTTTTTTCATTCACCACACCAGTCGCTGCGGTTTCAACCACATTCATTCTTACATTATTCAAATTGATACCCATAATCTTACTTTGACAGCATGTTTTTAATTAAGTATAACCAGAACGCAAGCAAAAGCTTCAGGACAAAAAATAAACAAGGTCATAAAACGATTATTCTATCCTCACGCGCTTTGGATAATGCTTCATCTCGTTTGTTAACATTGAGTTTAGTATATATATTTCTGATGTGTACTTTAGAGGTTTCCCTTGATATCTCTAACGCTTCAGAAATTTCTCTACAGTTTTTTCCTCTTGCAAGCAGCTGAAGTACTTCCCGTTCTCTCCTTGATATGATCGTATCTTGTTCAGTCCAAAAATTTGCAACCACCATTCTTGCCACCTCAGGACTCAGAAAACTCCCCCCTTCCATCAAGCTGCCAACCGCCACGTGTAAACTGAAAAAACATTTTCTTTGAAGAAATCCATCGGCTCCAGATTTTAACAGTTCATGAACGTCCTTATCTTCTAGCACATCATAAATAATAAGAATGTTGAGTCTTGGATATCGTTCCTTTACTGCTCGAATGTGTCCAGCTTTAAACTCTTCAGACTCTACATCGATAATCAAACAGTTCAAATATTTCACCTTCTTTTTAAGAAAGGCACCTATCGATGAGGAATGATTAATCAACTCAGCATTGCTTAGTGCATTTAGTAATAGCGGAAAAAGTGCTGCAGTTTTATTTTCATCTGTTATCAGTGCTATTTTTCTTTTCATTTTTTGATGGATTACGCATTTAAAATAATCGCTATTATGCTTTTAAAGAGTTGTTGATTCAGCCGTCCGAACATGTGTGGGTGTGCAGCCAAATCGTTGTTTAAATTGATTACTGAAATAAGATGAGTCTGTAAATTGCAATCTGGTAGAAATTTCCACCATTCCTAATTGTCCTTCTTCCACCCACCTTAACGATTTCAAAAGTCTTGTCTCAAGCAAATATTTATGAGGTGAGATTTTATAGACTGCGGCAAAACATCTTATGAAATGGAATTTAGACATCCCAATTTCTTCCGCAATAAGATCCACTGAAATTTCATTGGTAATATTTTCTTTGATAAACTCTTTTGCTTTTCGAACTTTTACAAATAGCTCTACTTTAGTGATGAACCTACTTGAAGGAATTCTAGCAACGAGGTCATACTCATGCGTTATGTAGTTCACCAAGCCTTGCGTTATAGCTTCTCCGCAGATCATCACTGAGTTGCTTTTGAATTCATATAGACTCTCACATTGGTCGATCAGTGCAATTAGTGAACGTCCAAATTCTGATTCGTTTGCCTTGATCGGAACGCAGGTGTGTAGCAGTCTAAAAATTTCTTTTATGGATCTTCTGTTCAAAGAAACACTTATATATTGGTTGACTAGGGCGCTGTTAAAAGAACAATGTCTGATATCTGTATGTTGGAAGTCAGCCGCTTGAAAAGTTACCTCATTTCCCGGAGGGATAATTATAAAATTCCCATCGTTGCATTCCATTTTTCGATGGCCTTCCCCTAACACTGTTATGCATCCCTTCTTAAGATAAAGAATTGAATAAGAGGCGAGTTTCTTTTTTTTTATTTGGCAGGAATTGTATTCTGGAAAATAAATTATAGATGATTCCTCTCGCAAAGAAACATCCATTGAGTCTATTGCAAGACTCGAATCCATTTGTTTTTCTAAATACTTTTTATAAATCAAACCCCCCATCGTGTGTTACACATTTTAAGACCTGGTGACTACCACAAGTCTGAAATCGTGAACGTAAATCAAGCCCAAACGACTCTTAAATTATCATGGGATTGAGTCCGTTAAAATTAGTGAGACTTAATTCAGACATATTAGGACTTTAGACTATCTATATACCCCGTAAGTTGTGGGATATACCTTGTAGGCGGCATAATTGAAAATCTACACTTGAATTATAGTGCCCCTGTCCTAAGGGTGACAACTGGATGGATTAAAAAATTGTAATCTTTAACGTGCAAGCATCAATCTATAAAACCAAAAGATCAGCGCTAGTGCGTTCGTTCCGCTACAAATCTGCGATTAGCGAAACCTGCTCGATTTTGAAATATTCTTTAGGAGTTTGACCTTTTAATTCTTTAAATGCTTTATAAAAGGTTGATTTGGAGCTAAAGCCCGCTTCTGTGGCTATGCCCAGCATACTATACTTTGCATATTCATCGGAGTTTACCAAGCGGATGAATTCTTCCACTCTACATTTATTGATCAATGTGGTAAAGTTCGATTTCATCGAATTATTAATGGTATAAGATACTTTGAATTTATCGATGCCTGTTAAATCCGCTAGTTCTTGAAGTGAAAATGAAGCGTTTTTATAGGGCTTAGTGGATTCCAGCACTTCGATTATTTTGCATTCAACACTCTCCACTGTGGCTTGATCGATGTTTACATTTTTATAGCGAATGTTTTGGATGATTGTTTGTATGGAAAAATATTCAGACTGGAGAATCAAAATATATCCGAAAACAAAAATGGAAACAGACATTGTTATATAAACCAGATCAAACTGATAGGGAGGCGAAACTTGCGAAAATCCTAGTTGAGGTATAATAACGTAAAGCCAGGCTAGGTTTGTAATAAATAAGGTGATTGTTAAAAAGTAAAATGCCCACTTC
This sequence comes from Cyclobacteriaceae bacterium, assembly GCA_041742535.1. Classification (GTDB taxonomy): domain Bacteria; phylum Bacteroidota; class Bacteroidia; order Cytophagales; family Cyclobacteriaceae; genus ELB16-189. The sequence continues at coordinate 74,832 of JBGSIM010000016.1, forward strand.
TTTGGGTAGCTTGAACTGGGGTCTGTGATACCTTTAATCATGATCCAGCTTCTCCACAAAAAAAATATATTTAGGCAAATGGAAACAAAATCCATAATGGTAAGGGAGAGAAAATCTTTTGATAAAAGAACTGTTATAAGTTCACTTTTACTCAAGAAGAAATAGGGTGTCAACACAATTAGGTATAAGGTTGCTGGCAATGCATTGAGCAGATGAAGCGGTTTAAATGTGAAGGTGCTCTCCGCTAATGATTCTGTAAACAAATTATACAAAGGACAATAGAGATAGATGAGTGCGTAGGAAGCAAGGAAGAACTTAGGATACTGAGCATAGTAGGAAGTCTGCGAGCTGATCGCAAGAAACGCAGATACTACAAAAATCATAGAAGCGAAGAGGCGATTTGTAATCACGCTCTTAGGTGTTGAAATTGATATCAGTGCAATAGAAAAAAATAACCCTTGAATAGCACCAAAAATCAATAACCCTTTTATCATGCCCAAGTATGTTCGTTAAAACTATAGGTTTTACGCAAAAGAATATTAATTGTTCCGAATAAGATATTAAAAAAAGCCTGCTACAAAGTAGCAGGCTTTGATTTGGATAAAGGCACATCACCGTAAATTCGTGATTTTACCTTTCTCTAGTGGCTCAAATTAATACCCTGTATTTTGAGCGCATTTTGGATTCGATAGTAATTCCTGAGCAGGTATTGGGAATGTTAATCGATAGTCTCCAAACGGTATTCCTTCGTCTGGAAAAGATTGATTTGGATCTACTTTCACTATGTCCCTTTCATACCGCATCAAATCATAAAATCGATGACCTTCCATCGCTAACTCTTTCCTTCGTTCCAAGAGGACATTATTTATAGTCGCACTTCCATATACATTTGCTCCACGTTGATTTGGAATTACATTTAATGCTGCTAATGCGTTTGCATCAGACAATTGTGTCAGTGCTTCTGCATAATTCAGTAACACTTCTGCATATCGAATGATCCGTACTGCATCCAAGTAATCTGAACTAGGATATTTTTTCGTTCTTGTTTCGCCTTCTGTATCCGTGTAAAACAGATCTTTTCTTTGATCATTTGCATCATACTGATCTACCAGATCCTGAGTAACTGGCACATCACCATATACGGTGGCCTGATAAATAAACTGCAAGCTTGTATTTCCAAGGTTATCGGCTGGGGTATAAGCCAATTCTAAAATTGCGTCTGTTGAATTATTTGCACTCCAAGGGCTAGCGAGGCTATAATTTCCGCCATCGATTACTGCTTTAGCTGCATCTCTTGCCTTTGCCCATTCCTGCGTGTACAAGTAATACCTGGATTGAAGTGCTTTGGTTGTCCATGAATTCACTTTATTCACAGACCCATCATTCAAAGCAGGGTTCATCAGTGCTACCGCTTTTTCCAAGTCAGCGCCTACCTGAGCCCAACATTCTGCCAACGTGGCTCTTTCAGGATAGATATTTCCATCATTGAATTCCAATACTATTGGTACCCCCAGTGTTCCGCCACTTGCGTGTTGACCGTACAATCGGGTGAGATCCATCAGTACTAATGCGCGAATCGTATAAGCTTGCCCTTTGATATAATTAACTGCGCCATCGCCAGCGTCTTCAAGACTTGAATTAATGATAATATTCAATGGGGCAATCACCTGGTACATTGTGTTCCATGTGCTTGTTGGATACGCATCGGTTGGATTAAGAAAGAATTGCGCAGGGCCCACATACCTGCCTGAATTACCATTTGAATATGCGTTATCACTTCTTACTTCATTATAGACCACGAAATCTCTTCCATAGTATGTTGTTCCGTTCAACACATCGAGGGCACCCACCAACAACGAATTTAGATCTCCTGCACTTGCTACGCTTCCCTTTACATCTTTTGCAGTACTTAGAGTTGGTTCCAAGAAATCACTCGAGCAAGCAGTTGCCAACAACATGATCAGTAGGACAAATTGTATATTATATTTTTTCATATTCTATCATTTTAGAAGTTATACTAAAACCCGATTTTTACACCCATCACCATCGTTTTCAAAGGAGGTGCGTTCAGACTTAGCGCGCCTGATGCCTGCACCTCAGGATCAAATTCCATTAACGGGTCTTTTGTTTTAGTCCATAAGTTTGTACCCATTAAATAGATACTCGCAGTGGATATTTTTATTTTAGAGAGTAGACTTGCCGGGAAATTATAACCCACGTTAACATTTCTTAATCGCAAAAATCCAGCATCATAAAGTCTTCTTGTTGAGTTAGAGCCTGAGCTGGATGTATTTCCAAAAACATTCTTTGGATTTGGAGAAATGTCTCCTGGCTTTTGCCATCTTTCGTATTGTCTCGCATATCCATTTGCTACATTAAAAGTAAATCTTCCATCAGATTGGGTATATGCAGCCCACGTATCGTACGCCTTATTTCCATAGGAAGCATACAGATTACCGGATAAATAAATTCCTTTAAATTCAATGCGGGTATTGATGCCCCCAAATTTTGTTGGAAGAGGACTGCCTCCTTGCAGGGCAAGCTCAGCGGCAGAGTATGTACTTGTCGTTTCACCATCCATGCCATTATTATACCATAATGGACTTCCCGTTTGTTGATCTACTCCAGCCCATTTACGCATCTTATACGCATTAGCTGGTTGTCCTTTAGTAATGATTGTGGTTGATGTTGTGATTCCGATTTCATTTCCCTCTCCATCCACCGGTAGATCCGTTACTTCATTATCGAGCATGGTGAAATTCATCCCCACATTCCAACGGAAATTCTCCGTACTGATAAGGTCTGTATTTAAGGAAAATTCAAACCCTTTGTTTACCATTTCCCCTAAATTTTGACGCTGCGTGGTAAATCCAGTAGTACCTGAAAGTGGCACATTTAAAAGTAAGTCGTAGGTGCGTCTGTTAAAATACTCAACTGTACCCGTAATCTTTTTAAAGATTCCAAAGTCGATTGCCACGTTGTAGGCGACTTGATTTTCCCACGAAAGATTTTGGTTACCCAATTGACCGGGGGTTGCTCCCGCTTCTCCATTGTAGGAATTTCCATATGACAATGTCGCCTGGTATTCGTTCAAGCCGATGCCTGCATTTCCGGTTTTACCAATAGAGGCTCTAATTTTGGAAGTGTTAAGCCATTGAATTCCTGACATGAATTTTTCATCCGAAAAGACCCATGAGGTTCCAAAAGAATAGAACGTTCCCCAGCGGTTTCCTTGTGAAAATCGTGAGTTCCCTTCTCTCCTAACCGTGGCATCCACAAAGACGTTACCCTTAAATGTGTAGTTTACCAAACCCAGGATGGAGTTGATGCTCCAATCGGAAATTGCTCCTGTTCCGAAGTTTACGGTACCCACTGAGTTAGTGTAATACAAATCATCGGCTGCAAATCCCTGTCCTCCACTTCCAGTAATTTTATTAAAATTCTTTTGTGCTTCGTAAACGATTTTGAAATCCAACTTATGGTTTTCATTAATGGAATAGCTATAATCCAGCATATTCTTGAAATCATAATTAAAATTTCGGGTTACATACATTGCTGTTGATCCATTTAACGGATCATTAGGCGAATTGAATCCATCACCATAATTTTTGTTGTTAAAGGTTAATCCTTCAGTCGATAAATAATCTGCTCCGAACATTGATGAAAACTTCAATTTATCTGTGATGTCATAAGTAGCTGTAGTTGCATTTAACACTCTGGTTTGCAGGCGCTGATAGATATCATGCTGACTTATGTATAAAGGATTGTAGGTTGAGGTTCCTAAATTTAAATTAGGTGTTCCGTCTGCATTGGTTGGTTTATCAGTTGACCACGTAAATAGATAGGCGGCATCTGGATTCGAGAAATAGGCAGATCCTTCCAATTGACCAAGTTGCGATACATAGCTCGGTGTTAAGGTATTGCTAATCGAAAACTTCTTACCCACTTTTTGTGAAAATGCTACTTTACCAGAAATCCTTTCGTAGTTGGATCCAATGTTTACGCCCTCTTGCTGCATATATCCAAAAGACACATAGTAGTTACTTTTTTCATTGCCGCCCCGAATTGAAAGGTCATAACTCTGTGTGATCGCATTGCTATTTTTTACTACGTCCCTCCAGTCTGTATCTGTTACACCATCCCATCCACTATCATCATTAGCACGTGCATCTGCGATGTCAGTATAGTATCCTCTATTCACAAGCGACTCATAATATAACTCATCCCACTGAGCTGCATTCAGCATCTTTGGTCCCGCAATAGCTCTATCTACTGAGCCATACTGCACGGAAAAATCTATTACGGGTTTTCCTTCCATTCCCTTTTTAGTAGTAATGATAATTACACCATTAGATCCTCGTGCACCATAGAGTGCAGTTGCCCCGGCATCTTTTAGTACTGTAAGACTTTCGATATCATTCGCATTTATTGCTGAGAGCACTCCAAGGTTTCCGCTTACTGTTGTTTGCTGATTGCTTCCAGTAACCATAGGTATTCCATCAATTACAAAAAGAGGTTCGTTGCTTGCATTGATCGAACTCAATCCTCGGATTCTAATTTCCTGTGAAGATCCTGGTGTACCTGATGAGGTTGATAGTTGCAATCCTGCGACATTTCCTTGCAATGACTGCTCAAGATTGGTAACCGGGATATTTTGAAATTTTGATTTATCCATGGTTACCGCAGAACCTGTGAACGAATTCGCTGAACGCTGTCCATACCCTGTGACCACGACTTCTGAAAGTTGTGTGACATCCGCAGAAAGTGAAACATCAATTACTGTGCGATCTCCAATCACTACTTCCGTAGCCTGGAATCCAATAAATGAGAAAGTCAATGAACTCCCTTGTGTTGGTACCGTTAGTTTGTAGGTACCATCCGTATCGGTTACAGTCCCTTGTGCACTTCCTTTAATTACCACGTTGACACCGGGTAAGGCGCCACCATCTTCCGCAGAGGTAACTTTGCCCGATACAATTCGTTCCTGCGCGTACGTAAAATTTGCTGTTATCAACAGCAATAATACACTGCTTAGCTTTAGTAGAATTTTACTCATAGTTAAATTGTTAAATTGTTAAACCACAAGTAGTGAATATTAGCGAGCTTATTACTTGTAGAATATTGCTATGAACTTGTAGAATATTGCTAAACGATGCTTCCTTGTATATCAAAGGTTACAGGAATAAAAAATAATACCGCGAAATGGAGTACTTCGCCTTTATATGAAATGTTTACTTGTTCATGAGAGGTTCTCTTAATGAAGCATTTACTTATTTCGAGATCGCATCTTCACGCATTACGAGAAGGGTTATCTAAGGATCGATTCGAATGTTTACCGATATCGGGCTTGCTGTTGGTTGCCAGGAAATAACAACAGCTAAAATACCCTACAGAATTTCGCGAACCACATTGTCGCGGTCCAAAAAAAGAGGTTTCCCTTAATAACAAAAAATCTATATTGGACGATCACCACTTTAGTAGAGGAGCTCCTTGAAAAACCACCAATCATAAAACAGGAACTCTGTTTAGAGATCCTTAAAATTATCCTTATGTCTTCAGTAGAAGAATGAATGATCATTCTTTGCCACCACTAATTTATTCTCAAGATCAAGAAACAAAAAGGCCCTCCGTCTGAGGGCCTTCCGTTTGTTCTCACAGATTTTCAAAACATTTTACTTTAACTTAAACTTAAATTTATATGAAGAATAATCCATTCAATCGAACAACATTCAAACATACTTGGAATAGTCAGTTGAGTCAATGGCGCTTTTTCAGGTAATTTTTTCTAAGATTACTACTACTAATTGTGTTAGAATTAGAGATAGACTTAATCTAACTCTCCAGGATCTCAATTTCAGTTTCCTTAGCTACGGTGAGAGTTATTTACGATTTTAGTTTTCTGTTCCCTATCTTCATTGATATAACATGGGTTTTATTTTTTCAAATTCAGGATGACTAAACTAATAGAAATAATCGCTACACCTCCCAATAGAAAAATAGAATTTTCAGTCATAGATAAATTATCTCTTTGCTGAATTGAGCAATGAAAGAAAATATTTGGCGTGTAAATAATCTTCACTCCTCAATGATGAGCACACAATAATGAATGGCGGTTTTAAGAAAGCGCTGATGGTGAAGGGTTGCTGGCAGGTCTTGATTTGTCTTCGGGCAGCGGAACATATTCCTGATTGTCCGATGGTGGCAAAATTATTCTACCTTCTTTCCAATCTGCTTTAGCCTGCTCTATTCTTTCCTTGCGAGAGGAAACAAAATTCCACCAAATGAAACGCTCTCCCAACGGTTCCCCTCCCAACAGCATGAGCGTAGTAGGTTCTTTAGCAAGGATGATAGGATCAACACCTTTTGAAAAAACGAGCATCTGTCCGGCACGGTATGTTATTCCGGAAACTTCTACACTTCCTTTAACCATGTAAATACCACGTTCGGAATGTTCTTGTGGCAATCCAAATCGTGCACCTATTTCCAGTTGTACGTGAAAGTAAAATAATGGTGAGTGTATATGTACGTTACCTTTTAATCCAAAAGCATTTCCAGCGATCAGCCTCATCCATATTCCTTTGTCAGTAAACACTGGTAATACTTCGGGTTTATAATTACTAAATGAAGGTGCCGACTCTTCCTCTTTCTCGGGCAATGCAACCCATGTTTGAATCATCTCCAGATCACCACCCGCTAACATGGCGGGGTTTTCAAAACGTTCTGAGTGTGCGATGCCACTGCCTGCGGTCATCCAGTTTACTTCACCGGGTTTTATGATTTGCTCTACACCCAGGCTATCACGATGGGTGACCTGACCACCAAATAAATAACTTACGGTAGACAGTCCTATGTGTGGATGAGGAAGCACATCCATCGCGCTCACATTTTCAGGAGCAATGTTTACAGGGCCGGCATGATCCATAAAAATAAAAGGGCCTACCATTCTTCTTTGTCGGAAGGGAAGAATTCTACGCACTTCCATTCCTGGAGCAATGGCTGCTTTTCGTGCTTCGATGACAATGTCTAACATTTTTTACTCTTGTTTTTAAGTGCAGTGTTTTGTTCATTTTTTATTCTGAGCATTCACTAACGGCATTACGTTGGCTCCGATCAATTCAATTGATTTGCTCAACTGTGCATGTGTCAATCCTGCATTGTCCATTTGGAAAGTAAAGCGGTCTACACCACCTAACGATTCACTATGGCGTACTAATTTTTCAGCCACTTGTTCAGGGCCGCCAACCACAAGTACTCCTTTAGGAGCGATCAACAAATCGAACTGTGTTTTAGTAACAGGAGGCCAGCCGCGTTGTTTGCCAAGGCGTGTCCAAAGTTCTGCATAACCCGGATAATATTCACTAACTGCTTCTTCATTTGTTGCCGCTACATAGCCTGGAGAGTGCAATCCTACTTTTAACCGATCTGGTTTAAACCCTGCTTTACTTCCTGCTTCGCGATACAAGTCAATCAACGGTCGGAAACGATGAGTTTCTCCTCCAATAACGGCAACCATCAACGGCAATCCCAAACTCCCTGCGCGGACAAATGATTCTGGTGTACCACCAACACCCAACCATATGGGTAGCTGTGGTTGTAATGCTCGCGGATAAACCGGAAGATTTTTAATCGGTGCACGAAACTCACCTGACCACGTAATGAATTCCTGATCACGTATTTTAAGAAGAAGGTTCAACTTTTCTTTAAACAGTGCATCGTAATCATTGAGGTTGTACCCGAACAAAGGATATGCTTCAACTGATGAACCACGCCCCACCACCAACTCTGCACGACCTTTAGATATTAGATCCAAGGTGGCATAACTCTGATAGACACGCACCGGGTCGGCTACACTCAACACTTTCACTGCACTTGCAAGACGTATACGTTTAGTTTGCGCAGCAGCTGCGGCCAGAATTACTTCTGTCGCTGAATCCAAAAACTCCTTTTTATGATGTTCCCCAATTCCAAAAACATCAAGCCCTGCCTGATCTGCTATACTAATTCGCTCCAGTAATTGCTCCATCGCGTCAACGCTACTCAGGGAGTTGCTGCCGTACATGGCCGAAGCAAAACTGTCTATTCCTATTTCCATGATGCTATTTATCTAACTCGCAAATTGTTTACTAAAAAGTGCGTATGCCAAAGCAAAATTTATACGTTCTGGCTAAACACTTTCTCAATGAGTTCTTAACATAATAATCGACCTACTTGGTTCCTAAAAAGTCCTACTGGTACGGTAAAATTTTCCGTGGTAAAAGGTTTACTAGCCATACACAAGTAATGAAAATTACGCTGAACATACCGCCACTTGATTTTTACATAACAATACAACCGTATAAAATCCAAAGTTGGTATCGCTTGGGTTTTTTATTCCTGCTTAAGTATTCCCTTAATAATTCTTAGGTGTCCATTAATAAGCGCTTCAGTAGCCGATGTTTCAATTATATTTAAATTGAACTTCTTCAGAGCATTGGAATATAACGCTGCTATTGGACCATCGCATATTAATCTAATTTTATACTTGGTAGTTCTCAATTCTCTTAGTTCGGTTCCAATCAAAAGCCCACTTAGAAATTGATAATTACTTACTCCAGTCGTTTTTTCCAATAGTTGCCTTGCTCGTACTTTAAAGAATTGATTCAATAGGTTCCCGGATATAGCCTCATCTAAACCCGATTCAAAAGCGTTAATATCCTCCCCTTCAACCACCGAATTAGATAAGATACTGTGTTGAGACATCACACTAAATAATTCACCTGTGATATAGGTTTTAAATTCTGTAAGCACACCTGATTTTATATAGGCATGCTTGGAATGAGTTCCCGGTAAAATGCAAATTTCATCTTCGCTTATAGTGTCAACCCCTATCAACATAGTTTCCTCACCACGCATTACATCCGAACTTGTGCTAAACCCTGAAACGATATATACAGGGTGTTGCAGTTGGTCGTCACTTTCCAGCAGTTGCCAAATAGGCATGTCTGTAGATAGGGCAAATGGTAATTGTCGATACGGCAATTCAAGAATACCAATAGATGAGGAAGCCATACCCGATATGATTATAGCCGAACCTGGTTCAATCATTGTTTTCAATTCTTTCAACGCATTGGTCAGACGCTTTTTACAAAATTGAATTTTACTTTCATTCTCCCCTTTATTTCGTATCCAGTCTTGGTGGACGGCACTTATACCATCGTCAGATTTTATCTCTTCGATTATTCCTCCAGTTGCATCCACTACTCTTAGTCTGAATGTAGAAGTGCCCCAATCACAACTTAGAAAGTGTTTCATTCTTAATTTAATCAATCTTTTGTCACTTTACTTCCCCACCAATCTTCATTCGGTTGAAATGATTTTGATAAGAACAACTTTCGCTGCTCTTCCAGCTTAGGTAAAAGTTTATTGATTTTATCCTGATGCATTTGTTTGGCTAGTACTTCATCGAATGTGGTGTCATGTGCTGGTGTTTTTGCATTTGAACTCTTTAAGAAAGTTTGTAATTCATGTATTAGCTCAGAGGTTATTTTCCTATACTTCTTGGCCACATTTTTTTGTTCACCCGGATCACTACTTAAATCGTAAAGTTCATTTCTATCATCTTCCCAATAATGAATAAGTTTCCAATTCTGTTTTCTGATTATTGATGAAGGTTCTCCACCCTGATTTCCATAATGTGGATAATGCCAAAATAAAGATCTATCACTAATTGTTTTTCCTTGTAGCAATGGTTTAAGGCTAACTCCATCAGCTTGCTGTGATGTTGACAAAGTAAGATTTGTTAGATCGAGAATAGTAGAAAAAAAAACTGCCCCTATAACGGGTGTATCAACAGTTGAGCCATTCGCTATTCCTGGTATTTTAATAAAATAAGGAACACGTATTCCTCCTTCCCATTGATACCCTTTTCCTCCACGCAACGGAAGGTTGCTAGTAGAAAATGAATCACCGGATGCTACTCCACCATTATCAGAAGTAAAAATAATGATCGTATTTTCCTCAAGGTTCAATTCATGAAGTTTCTTCAAGACTAGCCCGACAGCATCATCCATTGTCTCCACCAAACCCGCATAGATAGGATTATCCTGTACCATTCGAATAGGCAAGACACGTTCCATTTCATAACCCAACTTTTGTATACCTTGTTGCTCTGCTTTCTCTCTATACTTCTTCCATTTCTCTTCTGTTGTTTGAATGGGGCCGTGAACAGCATAGAAGGAAAGAAATGCAAAAAATGGTTGATCCTTATTTTGCTCAATGAAACTGGTCGTTTCATTAGCAAGACGGATAGAAAGGTTCTCACCCATTACAATATTCTCCAAACTTGGATTTATCCATGGTGAGAAATAGCCACCTGATGGACTACCCGATTCCCAACCACCTTTATTAATTTCAAAACCATAATCTTCAGGGTACGATCCCTTCTCGCCAAGGTGCCATTTACCTGCAAAGAAAGTTTTATAGCCATTACTCTTCATTACCTCAGCAAGCGTAACACCTTGCCTTGGCAATGCATGTTCGTAGTCTGCAGGCAATAACTTATCATTTCTTTTTTCTTCACGCCAAGCTGCACCCGAAGCTGCGCCAATCCAATCAGTAACACCATGACTTGCAGTAAATTTTCCAGTCATGATGCTTGCCCTTGAAGGACTGCATACCCTACTCGCTGAGTAGCCTTGAGAAAAAATTGTTCCCTCAGTTGCAATTCGATCAATGTTAGGGGTTTCATAAAATCGACTGCCTGTGCAACTCAAGTCATGAAGACCAAGGTCGTCACTAAGAATAAAGACTACATTTAATTTTCTTGATTGATTTGACGATATGCCTGCCTTGGTAGTTTTGTTTTTACAACCAGTAAAAACAAGTGCACCAGCAAAACACAAAGTCAACCCGATATTTGAAAACCACCTCGTTTTAGGTAAATCCATTAGCTTAAATTTTTTTAATAAAACGCCCCATTCTAGTTAAATAGGGTATTTGATTTTTATTTATACTTTCCTTCAATGGAGTTTGTTTTTCTATCTCTTTTCATTCCTTTGCTTGCTTTGATATTTGAGATGTAAACAGAGATACTAAAAAGCCTACTAGGAAAATGGCTATCGTTCCAAAAACTATTGTGAGGTATGTATGAAATAAATTTCCTATCGCATCCTTTTCTAAAAAAATATTTGAAAGACTTAACCACATAATAACTGCTAATCCGGCAACAACACCTGCCATCGCTCCCACCGCATTCTTACGTTTTGAGATGATTCCTAAAAGAAAGAGTCCCAACATTCCACCGCTAAAAATTGATGCAAGTTTCCACCAGGCATCTAATGCACTTTTTACATTGATCATTGCAATCCCAATCGCGATTCCTATCAAGCTTATAATTGCCGATGAAATATAAAGCACACGAATCCGTTCCTTATCCGAAGCAGTCTTCTTAAAATACTTGTTATAATAATCGGTAAGAAATACGGTTGCCGAACTATTAAAACTTGTGGATATAGTACTCATTCCTGCAGCGAATATAGAGGCAATCAAAAGACCAGTCATCCCTACAGGTAAAACATTTACAATAAAGTAAGGAAACACCCGATCACTCTTATTTACATCTTGAAGATCCAACGGGAGCTCACCAACAGAATGGTAATAGGCAAAAAGTGACGTACCTATAAAAAGGAAAAGAGCTGAAATTGGAACATACATTAGTCCTCCTATCAATGCAGAACGTTTTGCTTCTTTATCAGACTTTGAGGCCATGTATCGCTGAACATAATTCTGATCAATCCCATAATTCTGAAGATTAATAAATACGCCATAGACCAGCACTACCCAAAATGTAGGCTCAGATAAACTCAAGCTAAAACTTCCAAGTCCGAATTTTTCATTGCTGATGGCGATGTCAAAAATTTGCCCAGGTCCTTCCGGCATACTAAACATGATAAACCCAACACACACAACTGCGCCAAGAATTAAAATAATACCTTGGATGGCATCTGTCCAAAGTACAGCTGAGATACCCCCCAACATTGAATAAACTCCAACAATTAAACCTGTGAATATGATAACCGTTGCGATATCCCAACCCGTAATTGCATTTAATGTTAAGGCTAGCAGATATAAGATGGTGCCAATGCGCATCAGTTGCGTAAGGAGATAACACAATGAAACATAGATGCGTGCCCATGGCCCAAAACGTTGTTCCATGTATGTGTAGGCAGACGGACTATTGATTTTCCTATAAAGTGGAACAAAATATTTTACTGAAATAAAGGAAGCAATGGGAAGTGATAAACTAAAAGCAAAAGCATTCCAGTTGGAGAGAAAGGCATTGCCCGGCAAAGCTAAATAACTGATACTACTGACAAACGTTGCAAAGATTGACATGGTCACCACCCACCCTGGTATTGCACTATCTCCTAATGTATAGGATTCAGCCGTTCGATCTCTTTTAAAAAAAGATCCACCAAAGATCGAAATCCCAAGGAGGTAAATAAAAAAGACAATTAAGTCGATGCTGTTCATGCAAGTAAGTTCCTAATCAGGTAGTGATCAATACAAAAATTTAAAAGCGAGCTAATTCAATATCTAACTCTGTTGAAAGTTGTTTAAAAATAGTCATTACTTTTTCCGTCTGCTTTAAGTACTCGGATTGCATTTCTGTTTTTGAAATTCGGCAATTGGACTTCATCTTTAAACCTCTTTTTATCAAGAATAGCTTTGCTGTGTAAGGATAGTTGTTATGGATTATTGAATCGATAGCAATCAATGACTTATTGAGTTTCTCAAGCTTTTCAGTCTTACCTTCCTGCTCCAATGTGCTCATCAAATAGCACAAAAGTTCAGGATAAAGATTGGCCGAGATTGGAGCCAATCCTCGTGCACCTAAAAGTATCGAATCTACTGCTGTGGGTATGTGCGCATTGTAAAAACCAAGCGGAGTTCCTTCAATGGCTTTCAACTTCATCTGAATTTCTTCAAGATTGCAACTTGTATCCTTGTGAAATGCAAATCGATTGGTTTGAGCCATCCATTTCAATAGGTCAGGAGAAATCAATCGCTTGTAGGGAACAGGGCATTCATATAACCCTAAAGGTATGTCTCCGGTTGTTTCGATGAGTGTTTCTATTTGAGATTTAAAAACATCGTCTGAGTCAGCCTCATCACATAGTTGACTTGTACTGATAATGACTGCCTCTACCCCTGTGTCATAAATGCGTTTAATAAATGTTGCCGATACCGTCATGTCATTTCCAAAGGAACCCGTTGCAATAACAGGCACTCTTCCTTTAGAAACATCAACAACTTTTTTTGTGATTAACAATCGTTCCTCATCAGTAAGTTGAAACATCTCACTGGATAGGCAATTTGCGAAAAGGCCATTTGCTCCAGCAGAAATATAGAATTCAGTCAGTTGTTCCAGCGCATTTAAATCCAGTCCATTACTATCATTAAATGGAGTCAACATGACCGGCCACAAACCTTTTGGAAGTAATTTCATTTCCTTTTTTTCGTTCTTTACCAACTATGTGCGCCTTACACTTAGTGAAGGTTTTGCTTTTCAAGATAAGACCAATTTCGGGTTTTCATTAAATACCTAGTTCGATTATTCACGGAATTTATCAACCAATGCTGACATAAGTCATACTTTTTGTTGATCCCCGTCAAAGGCATCATGGCAGAGGAACAATACTTTTGATAAAAAAGTAAATGCCATGAAAAAAATATTGGTTCCTTGCGATTTTTCCAAACCGGCTATTCAAGCATTTAAATTTGCTTTAGAAGTTGCCAAGCAATCTAAAGGTAGCATCCATCTGGTATATGTTATCGAGTTACCGGTGCTTAACGACACTATGCTGATGCCCACGTTAAGTTTTGAAGCTGATTTTTTAAAAGAACTTAAAGAAAAGTCTGAGATGAGGTTTAAAAAACTCCTCGAAAAGAATCCCAAATCGGCTGTTGAAATAACGTTCGATACTCTTTTCGGCTCAACGTTTACAAGCATTCTTGAAGTCATTGAAAAACAATCCTTTGATCTAATCATACTAGGGTCGCATGGCGCTTCTGGATTACGTGAATTAATTATTGGTTCAAACGCTGAAAAAATAGTACGGTTTTCACCGGTGCCAGTTATTGTGGTTAAAGATTATTTGAATCAGCCTATAAAGAATATTGTTTTTCCAAACTCACTAGAAACTGAAGGTCAGGAGGATTTGGTAATGAAAGTTAAAGCGATGCAAGACTTTTTTCAGGCACATCTTCATATTGTTTGGATTAATACGATCACAGGATTTACTAATGATACCATTACAAACGAGCGATTAGAGACATTTACTAAGCGCTTTATGTTAAAAAATTATTCATTGCACATTTTCAACCACATCAGTCAGGAGGAAGGAATTCTTGCTTTTAATAAATTAGTGAAGGGAGATTTAATTGCAATGGCTACACACGGCAGAAAGGGATTGAACCACATACTGAATGGCAGTGTAGCCGAAGATGTAGTGAACCACACAAGCACACCTGTGTGGACATATCATTTAGACAAAGAGTAAGAGAAATAGTAAAACTAGAATAGTTATCAGGTCTACTTAACGTGCCACATTCCAGCGCACTACTTTTTCGAGTTTAGCTGGTTGTTTGATTTTTATTTTACCGCCCTCGATATCAATAAGCCCTTCGTCTTTAAAATCTGAAAGTACTCTAATTACTGATTCGGACGCAGTACCCACCATTTTTGCTAAATCATCGCGCGAGATTTGAATACTGTCTTTATCATCCTTTAGTTCGGATACTTTGAGAAGTGCTTCAGCAGTACGCTGACGAACGGAATTGTATGCTAAATTCAAAAGTTGTTTCTCCTTTTCAACCACTTTTTTACAGAGAAGAGAAATAAACCCACTCGAAACATCAGAATGAGATTGTAACAAGGTAAGGAAATCATTTTTGGGTATCAGAATCAACTCTGCATCCACCATGGCAACGCTCGCTTCCTGATATTGGCCCCCTTCCAGGATTGATTCAAAACCAAAAAAATCGTTTGCATGATAAATACTAGTTATAAGTTCTTTCCCATCTGGATGCGCCTTAAAAATTTTAACTGTGCCCGACTTTACCAGATACACATATTGGGGAGTATCACCTTCACCAAATACTTCACTTTTCTTCTTGTACGCCTTAGTTCGCTTCCCTTTACCTAAGTCATTAAGATT
This sequence comes from Cyclobacteriaceae bacterium, assembly GCA_041742535.1. Classification (GTDB taxonomy): domain Bacteria; phylum Bacteroidota; class Bacteroidia; order Cytophagales; family Cyclobacteriaceae; genus ELB16-189. The sequence continues at coordinate 90,029 of JBGSIM010000016.1, forward strand.
TAAGATTTGTCTCGCATCTTTAATAAAATTTTCAAATCCTTCGGCAGTAGACTCATATCGTTTTTGTTGGATATTGCTTTTGCGCAAGCGGGCTTCAATGGCATTCAGTAAATCAGTATCATCAAAAGGTTTCGTGAGATAATCATCGGCACCCAAGTTCATCCCTTTTCGAATATCTGTGCTTTCTGTTTTTGCAGTCAGGAAAATAAAAGGTATTCCTGCCGTTTCATTCTTTTTACTTAGAATGTGGAGCACACCATACCCATCAAGCTCAGGCATCATGATATCGCAGATTATTAAATCAGGAAGTTGTAACTGAGCCTGTTCAACACCAATCTTTCCATTCTCGGCTGTTACAACTTCATAGCCAGCAAGGCTAAGAATTTCTTCCGTGTTCTCCCTTACCTCTTGGTTATCTTCTATTAATAATATCTTTTTCATTCAATAGGTATTGATAAAGTAAAAATAGTGCCTTTGCCACTTTCACTGCTAAAGGTGATCGTTCCTCCCAGTAAATCTGTATAACGTTTAACAATGTTTAGTCCCAAACCAGTGCCTTGCACCTGGCCCGCATTGCTTGCTCTAAAAAATCGTTCAAACATATGCTTTTGATCCGGTAAAGGAATTCCAATTCCTTCATCACGAATATTAAAAGCAATGTATTTATCATCTTGCAAGCAGGAAAGGTAGATACCTTTATCGGAACCAGAATATTTGCTTGCATTTGAAACAAGATTAAAAAAGATATTGCGAAGAATACGCACATCTGAGTAAATCATAACGGATGAAGCTTCACACTCAATGTGCAAACGCTGACCATTTTTTAAGGTTGACGTAAGTTCTTCCTTTACTTCTTCTAAAAACTCTGGCGGACTAAAATAATCCCGTTGCAAGTCGATTCTTCCTTCCTCCAATTTACCGAGCGAAAGAAAATCGTTGAGGATTGAGGTGAGGTGATTAACTGAATTTTTAATTCGCTTTACATGTTTGCTTACTTTATCGCGATCTCCAAGGTCATTATACTGGCTAATGAGCGATACAGAACTCAAAACCGTACTAAGAGGGGTGCGGAACTCGTGTGATGCAATAGAAACAAATTTCGACTTTAATTCATTAAGCTCTCGTTCTTTCTCAAGCGCCTTGTGCGCCTCCTCTTCAGCTCTCTTGCGTTCTCTTACTTCTTCTTCTAATTCTTTTATAGATGAGTTTAATGCCTCCGTTCGCAGTTGAACTTTCTTTTCCAGTTCGGCAGCATAAACAATCAACTGTTCTTCACTTCGTTTTAAAGCTTCTTCAGATTTTTTACGCTGGGAAATATCAGTCACAAAAGCCATCACCAAAAGTTGACCTTGCAACCGGGTAAAACTCAAACCAATTTCAATAGGAAACTCAGACCCATCTTTTCTTAGTGCAGTTAGATCCCGACCAATACCCATTCTTCGAGGCTCAGGATTCGCATTAAATCCAGCTCTCAACTTGCTATGATTACCTCTATACCGCTCCGGTAATAGTGCCTCCATGGTCATTCCGTTTAATTCATTTTTTTTATACCCAAACAGGCTTTCGGCTACCAGGTTTGAAAGAATGATCTTCCCCGATTCTTCCACCATAATAATACCCTCTGACATACTATGAAATATCTCGCGAAAAGCATCATTAGATGCAAAGGGTATGGATGCAGTTGAATCGATTGTGCAATTTATCAAAAAAAACATCCCTAGAAACCTGATAAAAATCATTCAGAAGGTTGACCATTATTTGTTTCGAATCCTAAATGGCTAAGTATGTTCGTATCCTGAACTCATCATATATGACCCAAATTTTGTGTAGCATCGATTTCTCAGATTCATCGCGCGATACTTTGAGGTGGGCTGCCATGCTTGCAAAACAACTGAACGCTCACCTTACTATTCTTTACACGTTTCGACTTATTAAAATGCCTTTTGATGAGGCAGTTGGATTTAAGAAAAAAATGGAAACAGAGGCCATTGATAATTTTTCTCTATTTGAAAAAGAAATCTTAAAAGAGAACGGAGTATCCTACGAATTTAAAACAGAAATAGGTTTTGCTGTTCATCGAATAGAAGACTTGATTAAGAAACAGACCATTGATTTCCTAATCATGAACAAAAGGATACCAGGAAACAAAGAGGCCCTAGATGAATTAATTTTAAAGATTCGAATACCTTTAGTACTAGTGCCTTAAAGATGTTGAATTAATTTGCATTAAGCTTTTTAATAATACTTACAGTCTCCCCAATACCTACAAGCCCATGCAATCCAAGTGCTCCAATTGGGGCCAGTACTGTGCCCACCTGCATGTTGGCGAAATGCAATTTCACCGTCAACCAATGCAGTGCCGAGTTTAGGAAACTCCATAGTGCCTAAATCTTTTTTGCCTAACAACTTATAGACAGAACCGGCATGCGCTCCACCTAAAAATGTTCCTTTTACATCTATCCATTGACCTTCAACATGAGGTGAGCCTCCACTAATAAATATCGGTCGTGGAGCGCACAAGGCAACTAATTCATGAGCATCCACAGGTAAATCATCCGGGGTAAGTTTGCTCGCATATTTTATGAAGTTGCCACAAAACCAATGATACTCTCCTGATGACGCCAGGTTCTCAACCTGTTCGCCAAAAACTCTGCGCAATATTTTTGTGCCTCCTGCTCCAGATGATCCTATAAATCCTAAAGAGAAGCGTGGCTCAAATGCCATCGCTACAACCGCTGCTTTACCATATCTTGATAGTCCTTCTATCGCCAAACGTTTACTATCAACATCCTTATCCGTCTCTAAATAATCAATCGCGCGACTTGCTCCCCAAGCCCATGCTCGTAACGATCCCCAATCATCGGGCTTGCGGTATTTTCCTTGGTTAACTAATCCAATGATTCCTTGTGTCAAGCCCGCGCCATTGTCGGCTTGGATGCTGGATGGAACAATAATGGCATAACCCCAACCTCGCATAATCAATTGTTCTTTCCAGGTTGGTTCACCCGCAGAACCAAGCCCAATCGGCTGAGTTGCTGATCTATTAAATGGATTTGTTATCCAACCAAATTCCATTACGACAGGAACTGGGCCAACTGCATTTGCAGGAGTTGCCACTAACAACTCTATCTCTACCTTAATTGATGGAAATAAATAATTATCTACTACTCCTTTTAATATTTTTTCTTTGATAGGTAAGTTTCCAGCTACAGTATCTTTAACAGAAACTACTTTCCATTTTACGATTGGAATATTTTTTGGTAAGCGTCCATAAATTTCACTTTCAAAATCTTCAATAATTTCAGGTCTTCTCAAATTCCACCATTCTGAAGCATTCTTTATTTTTTTACCGCTCTTAAGTGTCAATGGGTCCGGCAATGTGTATTTATTAACCTTGTCTTCAAATCGGTTGGCCGCGTTGGGAGCAGAAGGATTACCCGATGGCCCAGGACGCATATCGGTTCTCTTCAGTTTTATTTGATCAAGCATTTGCTCAAAATCCGTTTGAGTGATTTTGTTTATAGAATCCCTTGCTGCTTGAGAAAACTGCGCTGAAACATTAAGACTCAATAAAAAGCAGAAAATAAAAATGGTATATTTCATCAAACAAATTAAGCAAAGAATCAGATATCAATAGAATATATTTGCAAATTACAATACTCAATAATAGAGAGTATTTGATCAAAAAAAACCAACAAATTACCTATGAAAAAAACTACACACTCAATTTGCATTTTATCAGTGGCAATACTGCTGGTTACCAGCTGTGGAACAAAAAAACAAGAACAAGAAAAGGAACCAGTCGATTCACTTGATTTTACACCTGCTGCATCACAACCTTTGGTGAGTGACTTCTATACTGCTGATCCATCGGCACATGTATTTAATAATCGTATATATATATATCCCTCACACGATATTGAAGCCGGTACCCCCGAAAATGATTTAGGCGATCACTTCGATATGCGTGATTATCATATTCTCTCACTCGATGCGGTGGGTGGCAAAGTGACTGATCATGGTGTTGCATTGACAATTGCAGATGTTCCGTGGGCTGGTCGACAGATGTGGGCACCGGATGCAGCTTTTGCAAATAATCAATACTATTTATTCTTTCCTGTAAAGGATAAGAAAGATGTTTTTAAAATTGGTGTTGCCACGAGTGAAAAACCTGAAGGTCCGTTTGTAGCCGAAAAAGAACCGATAGCCGGAAGCTATTCCATTGACCCTGCTGTTTTTAAGGATGATGATGGAAGTTTTTACATGTACTTCGGGGGCATTTGGGGCGGTCAGCTACAGCGCTGGAATAATAACAAGTATGACGAAAATGGTGCGCTGCGCAAACCTGAAGAGCAAGCAGTACTTCCTCGCGTTGCAAAACTTTCTGCCGACTTGAAGAAATTTGCTGAACCTGTGAAAGAAGTGAAACTGGTAGATGACCAAGGTAATCTTTTTACGGAAGGTCAAAATGACAAACGCTTTTTCGAAGCAGCCTGGATGCATAAATATCAGAACAAATACTACTTCAGTTATTCTACTGGAGACACTCACAATATCTGTTACGCGATTGGCGATTCGCCTTATGGACCTTTTACCTACAAAGGTGTTGTGCTTGAACCTGTTGAAGGCTGGACAAACCATCACTCTATTGTTGAAGTAAATGGCAAATGGTATTTATTTTATCATGATGCTCGTCTGTCCGGGAAAACTCATTTGCGTAATGTTAAAGTAACCGAGTTGAAGTACAATCCGGATGGAACTATCCAAACCATTACACCTAATTAATTTTTAGTACTCAATTTAAATTCTGAAATCTTGCGACTCCGCTCCATCCTTTTGCTTTTTCTCTTTGTTGTTTCAACGTCCGGCAAATCTGAAAATGGATACGACTTGTGGCTTCGCTATTCTAAGCTTACCAATGAGAAAACAATTTCCGAGTATAAGAAACAGATTAAGAATATTTGGTTAGAAACTACCAGCCCTACGCTCACAGTTGCTAACAACGAACTTCATAAAGGGCTTGAAGGTTTGTTGGGATACACTATTGTTAATACAAAGTCAGTCTCCACACAAAGTGGGTTAATTGTTTGCGGAAAATTTCAATCGAAAGGTGTTAGTCAATTCTTAGACAACACGAAAACATATACAACAGGTGCAGAAGGATACATCATTCAAACAATAAAGCGAGGGAAGCAACAAGTGATGGTGATTGCAGCGAAGGAAGATGTGGGTGTTTTATATGGTGTGTTTCATTTTCTACGATTAATTCAGACCGAACAAAGCATTAGTAATCTTTCAATAACTGAATCTCCAAAGATTAAAATCAGGATGTTGAATCATTGGGACAATCTTGATAGAACGGTAGAGCGTGGCTATGCAGGATTCTCTTTATGGAACTGGCATAAACTGCCGGGTGTTATTGATCAACGTTACATCGATTATGCTCGTGCTAATGCTTCAATCGGAATTAACGGAACCGCGCTTACTAATGTGAACGCTAATGCAAAAGTGCTTACTCCGGATTATTTAAAAAAAGTAGCGGCTCTTGCCGATGCATTCAGACCGTATGGAATAAAAGTGTACCTCACCGCACGCTTTAGTGCCCCCATTGAATTAGGTGGGTTAAAGACTGCCGATCCGTTAGATGCGGAAGTGCAACAATGGTGGAACAAGAAAGCCGATGAGATTTATAAATTCATTCCCGACTTTGGAGGATTTTTAGTGAAGGCAAATTCAGAAGGACAACCTGGGCCACAAAATTATAAACGCTCGCATGCGGATGGTGCTAACATGTTGGCTACTGCAGTGCAACCTCATGGTGGTGTGGTTATCTGGAGAGCTTTTGTTTACGATAACAACGTACCTGATGATCGCGCCAAGCAAGCATACAGTGAATTTAAACCACTGGATGGAACGTTTAACAAAAATGTATTAGTGCAGGTAAAAAATGGAGCGATTGATTTTCAACCTCGCGAACCCTATCATCCACTTTTTGGTGCGATGCCTAAAACGCCACTCATGATGGAGTTTCAAATCACACAAGAGTACTTGGGCTACAGCACTCATTTAGTGTATCTCTCTACACTCTTTAAAGAAACTTTGGATTCACAAATTGGTATTGCAAAAAAGACAGTAGCAGATGTAATTGATGGGAGTGTTGATAATCATGCCTTAACGGGAATCTCTGGTGTTGCAAACATTGGTACTGATATTAATTGGTGCGGTCACCCATTCGCGCAAGCCAATTGGTATGCATACGGTCGCTTGGCATGGAATCATTCTCTTTCTTCCGAAGAAATCGCGAAGGATTGGATTCGAATGACATTCTCCAATGATGATGCCGTTGTAACACCTGTTGAAAAAATAATGATGGGTTCGCGGGAAGCAACAGTTAATTATATGACTCCGTTGGGACTTCATCACATTATGGGCTGGAACCATCACCATGGACCGGGGCCATGGATAAAAGATAAACACCGTGCTGACTGGACTTCAGTGTATTATCACAAAGCCGATAGCTTAGGTATTGGATTTAATCGCACAGCCTCAGGAAGTAATGCGCTCGGGCAATATTCAAAATCTGTTAATGATAAGTTTACTTCGCTAGCTACTTGTCCGGAAGAATTTCTTTTGTGGTTTCACCATGTACCGTGGGATTACAAAATGAAATCAGGTAACACCTTGTGGAATGAATTATGTCATCATTATTATCAAGGTGTTGATTCTGTAATGGGAATGCAAAAGATGTGGAGTTCGTTAAAAGGAAAAATAGATGTCGAGCGATTTAATCAGGTTGAAATGCTGTTAAGTCAGCAGTATGAAGAAGCTATTATTTGGCGAGATGCGTGTGTACTCTACTTTCAAACTTTTTCGAAACGCCCCATTCCTTCTGATCTCAAAGCACCTGAACATTCATTGGAATACTATAAGAATCTAACCTATCCGTACGCGCCAGGCATAAAACCTGATTGGTGAAAAGAATAAAAAAAGAGCAGCAGTGGACCCTGCTCTTTTTAAATAATAAATTTTCGCCTATTTTTTCCCTTTGTTAACAACTAGTAAGATAAGACCCGCTGCCGCTAGAATACCACCTGTTATTGGCGACCAATAAATAGGTGTTTTTTCTTCTCTGTTAATTTCTACCGCGCCTAAATCAACTACTTCTTTTTTTGTGATTAAGGTAAAGCCTGTAAATACGGTCATGATTATACCAACTACTAATAATATTATTCCAAGGTTTCTCATATGTAATTTGATTTAGTTTAGTCAAGTAAAGTCAAATTAAAAGCCAACTCATAATTCGTCTGAAACAGAACTATTCACTTAAAATCTGAGGATTAAATTCTACACATGTAAACTTCCATGCTCAATACTTTAATCGAAGGGTGCTATCGGAAACCTAAACAAGAGCTTTCGATGCATTCGGTTAGTGGCACCTCATTTGAGTTCATGATTGAATAAAAACTAGAAATCATGAAACTACAAACTTTAAAAACAAACAAATTATTTTCAATTACATCCTACTTCCTTGCCGGGATTCTGATACTAGGTTGTAATGCAACCAAAACTCAAAAAGGAGGTGCTATTGGCGCAGGAACTGGAGCCGCAATAGGAGGAGTTATTGGGCATCAATCAGGTAATACAGCAATAGGTGCTATCATTGGGGCAGCTGTTGGTGGAACCGCTGGTGCATTGATTGGCCGCAACATGGATAAACAAGCGGAGGAGCTCAGCAAAGATTTAGAAGGAGCCAAAGTTGAACGAGTTGGAGAAGGTATTAAAATTACATTCGACTCAGGTTTAATGTTTGATTTAAATAAATCAAACCTAAGCGCAGTCACAGAAACAAATCTTACTGAATTGGCATCTACTCTTAAAAAATATGATGACACCAATATTTTAATAGAAGGTCATACGGATGCCTCAGGCACTAACAAATACAATCAGGATTTATCGGAAAGAAGAGCAGCATCTGTAAGGAGTTTCCTAATGGCTCAGAATATTAGTTCGCAACGAATGACTGCCACTGGGTATGGAGAAGCTCAGCCAATTGCCAGCAATAAAACGGAGAGCGGAAGTCAGCAAAACAGAAGAGTTGAAGTTGCGATTTATGCCAATGAAAAAATGAAAAAAGCAGCTGAAAAAGGAGAACTGAACGATTAACTGAACCTTATCAAAAGAAAGGCAGCTCATTCAATTGGGCTGCCTTTTTTTAATAACAATGTTAGTCAATAACTATCCTCTTTCAACCCACTAATCACCATATCAATTGGATTGATATCAAACGGTGATCGTAAAATAACAGCCTCCCCTGTTTGCTTTACCACAATTGGAGTTTTAAGAAACGACATCTCAGCATGAATGATGGTAAGCTTATCATCATCCGAAATAGATCTTATTTTTTTATTGTAGATGTCAGCAGTAGTATCAAAAAGTCCATCAATACTTACCCGAAGGTTTTCTGCCAGTGCTGCCAGTTGTGTTGGGGTCATCTTATTATGGAGTATATCCAACTCATTAATTACATGTTTGTCTAAAGATTTAATGAGTGCGTAGGCATCGCGGTCTGTTTTCTTGCTGCTGTTGTATATGAATTTTAATTCTTCCTTCTTCATACGTTTAATTATTAAATTCTTCATTTAAGGTAAAACAACTATCATGCCTCCAGAAGAAGTTGCTTTATTGCTTTTAGTAAATGATAAATGAATTCAATTTGAGGATGAGGCTAGTTTCCTTCCTTAAGTTTACTGAGGAATCCACATGGGTAATAAATTGCCCAACAATTCATAAATATCTATTATCCTTCATGTTTTGAAATAAAATAAAAATGGTATGCTTTTATATGCATTATCGGCATGGAAATTACCAAACCTGCCTTTCATCAGCGGCTAAGCACAAACTTAATTACACTATCTATACTGGGAGCTGTATTATACATTGGGAAAGATTTACTGCTCCCAATTTTCTTTGCTATTTTGTTGGGCACGCTCCTACTCCCTGCATCCCGATATCTTCAGCGAAAAAAATGGCCAGAGTCTCTGTCTATTTTAATTCCATTAGTCTTATTCTTAATAATTTTTAGCTGCGTGCTTTATTTTCTTTCCTATCAGGTGGTTCATTTTTTTGATGATCTCCCTGAGATTAAGCAAAAAATAAACAGTCTATTTACTTCTATACAGCGCTGGTTTAAGCAAGAAACCAAAGTTACGATCACGAAACAAAATCAATACATCAAAGATTTAACGGAAAATATCAAGAAAGGAAATTCAAGTATATTAGGAAGCACCGTGGCAACGCTTACTGATATTATTAGTTATATAGTGTTGTTACCTATTTACACATTTCTGTTAATGTATTATCGAAGTACAATAAAACAGTTTTTGATTACCACATTTAAGAATGGCTCGGAAGATAAAGTTAAAGAGGTAATAGTTGAATCAACCAATGTTGCTCAACGATACGTATTAGGTTTATGCCTGGAAACCGCGCTGGTTTTTGGTCTTAACGCTATTGGCTTTCTAATCATTGGCATAAAGTATTCCATCTTTTTGGCATTGCTGGCAGCATTATTAAATCTTGTTCCGTACGCAGGTATGCTGGTAGCTAACCTTTTATGCATGTTGGTTACACTGGTGAGTACGGATAGTCCTACGGAAGCAATTTGGGTAGGCGTTGTCCTGTTAGTCGTTCAGATTTTTGATAACAATATTGGAATGCCTCTTATTGTTGGATCTAAAGTAAAGATCAATGCCCTGGTAACCATCATTGGAGTTTTGGTTGGGGGTGCTTTGTGTGGTATACCCGGTATGTTTCTGGCTATTCCAGGATTAGCGGTTATGAAGGTAGTGTTTGATCGGGTTCCCGAAATGAAACCCTGGGGTATACTCTTAGCTGACAAGCCGTCCAAGCCAAAAGTATAAGTGATTAAAAAATCATCCTATTTATTTAACCATAAAAAAGGCTATCCGCTTTACGGATAGCCTTTAATTTTAATTGATCTAATTCTTGAATTAAACTTTATCTAGTGATTCACTAATATCCTCTCTCAAATCTCGCCATTCTTCTTTTATCTCAGCGCCTGTCTTCTTCAAGGTATTTTTAAGATTATCCCAAGAGTCTTTAGTTGAATCATTAACATCATCTAAAGCCTGATCAATCCGATTGCGTTGTTCAGTAAGATCTCGTTGAAATTCCTCCAGCTTAACTCTTGATTTTTCATCTGCAGTTTCCAACCTATCAGAAATCGCGTCAATCTCCTGATCGATTTCATCACGCATGTCTTCCAGGTTTTTAGAAAGTTCAGCTTTCTCTTTATCAAAATCTTTTTGAATTTCAGAGATAGTATCTGAATGTTCTTCATGCTTTGCTGATTTATCGCAAGACATCAGTATTGAGGACATTGTTATGCCCGCAATTAAAATTATTGTTACTCGTTTCATTTGTCTACTATTTTAAGTGATAAAAAAAGGGACACCGAATGGGTATCCCTGGATTTATATTTCAATTAATTAAAGGGACTCCAATTCCTGATTCAATTCACTAATGGATTTGCCCAGGCGTCTTTGAATTCTTCCATAAAGTTCGTCCTCTTGACCCTCCACATAGGTGAGATCATCGTCTGTAAGCTCTCCATACTTTTGCTTGAGTTTACCTTTTATAACATTCCAGTTACCTTTAATCTTGAGATTATTACTTGTTGCCATGATTTATTTTAATTTTAGTTTAGAATTTATTTACTTTTTATCTGTAGCGTGTAGAGCTGCCTTACCATTGGCAGCCAACTGGTTCACCTTATCATTGAACTGAGTACGCATGGTATCAATAGTTTCCGATACACTATCAACCATATCATCCTTCAGGTCTCTTGTTCTTCTGGAAATTTTCTTCCTTAATTGTTGACCGCTCTGCGGGGCTAATAAAAGTCCTGCCACAACACCTATTGCACCACCTATAAGAACTCCACCGATTAAGCTTTTTTGACTTTGCATAATTTTAAAATTTAAAAGTTAAGTAGCACACACCTCGCATGCATTCGAATATGATAGTGTAAATAACATGCCACTCTCAAATTGTTTGTTAATGGGGAGTATAGCCGAAATCTAATTTGTTAGCATGGGAAAATCTGAGACAGTTGTGTCAATTATTCCACAAACCAGAAGTGTTTTGTTTTAGAAATCAATAAAACCAATGTATTCAACTTGGCATGAAGATGTATATGGTCTTATTAAATATGATTTTCACACTAAACTCTTAAAATTATGTTACGTTGGGCAGCAACTTTTTTTGTAATCGCTATAATCGCAGCGATTTTTGGATTTGGAGGTATTGCAGCAGGGGCTGCATCGATAGCCAAAATATTATTCTTTGTCTTTATTGTTCTCTTTGTACTTGCATTAGTATTTGGAGGATCGCTCTTTAAGAAATAGCAAGAACCAATCAAAGGAAACAAAGACCGTCTCTTAATTTAAAGAGACGGTCTTTACATTTCAGCTAACTTAAATTGCAATGTGAAGGTGGTTCCTACTCCTACTGTACTATCCACCGAAACAGTAGCATTATGACTTGAGAGTATATTAAGTGTTGAAGTTAACCCCAGGCCCGAACCATTTGGTTTGCCTGTATAAAAGGGATCAAACAACTTATTAAGTTCAGATTTTTCAATCCCAATTCCATTATCTCTAATTGTGATGCGAATAGAATTTTTCACCAGTTCGGTCTTTATCTTTATTTCTCCATGCTCTTTATCAATGGCTTCAATACCATTAATAATGATATTCAACAAAGCAATCTTTATCTCTTCATGATCTACATACAAGCGAGGTAATTCTGAAGCAAAGGACTTTGAAAGTTTTATATTTTTAAGATTGATCCTATCATTTGCCAACAACAATGTATCTTCTAAGAGGTCATTGGCCGATATCAATTCAAGTTGAAGTTCCTTGGGTTTTGATGAGTTCAACAAGTTGCTGATTAATTTCTCTATTCTATTTGAGTTCCGGTTAATGATATCAGAATATGTTTTTGTAGTTTCATTTTCCGGCATTTCATCTTTCAGGTTTTCTAAGGCCAGATTTAAATTAGTAAGCGGATTTCTGATTTCATGCGCTATTGTACGCGCTATCTTACCCGTCATTGATAATCTTTCAGCCTTATGTATGAGCATCTCATTTGCTTTGTCTTCTGTTATATCCGAAAACGTAACTATAAAACCATCTTCAAATGGAACAGCTATCAACTTAAACCATCTTGATTCATCATCAACCTCAAATTGCTGTTCTCTTTTATAGGCAACTCCTGTTTCTACCACCCTTTTATACTCTTCAATCAAATCATTTTCATAGTCTGGATAGACATCCAGTAGTGTGTGACTTAATAGATACTCCTCAGTTTGGTTGAGCAATCGAGTTGCCGCTTTGTTGGCTATAATAAATTTAAAATCGTATATCTGTCCAGCATCATTGCGAAGGGCGCCAAAAACCTGAATGACATCCAACGAATTATCCCACACATTGCGAAGCAGGGTTTGAGTAAACTTTCTTACTTGTACCTCTTTCTGAAGATCATCGAGCGCAGCACTAAGCTCTTTTGATTTTTTGTCTCGATCCTGAATCAACAGGGCAGCTCTGCTAAAAAGTAAAAAGACTGCTCCGCAGGCAATTAAGGCAGTAGCTAAAAATGTAGCAGGCGCAAGGTCTTTAAAGCCACCTTCATTTTCCAATGCCACTACCATTTTTACTTGCTCATCTGTCACGATAAGATTACTCAATCTACGTATCGAATCCATATTGGCTCTTCCTTCGGCCAATAATTTTAGTTCACTCGGTTGTAAAATAAGATTGTTGCGGTTACTGGTGGTTAGGATTCTTGCTATTATCCGAAACTGATTGTTAATTAACAATCCAAGCGTATCAACTTTCACTCTTAAAACATCATTGCCTATTGAAAGGCTATCTAATGCTTTAAACATTTCCGGAATAGCAATCCGAGCTTGATTATATGGATTAAGATATTCTTTATCATCACTTAGTTGATATCCCCTATGACCTGTTTCGGCATCTTTGATGGAGGACAGTATTTGCCGGGTAGTATTTATGATCGCATTTGTATATCGTACCTTGGATACTTCTTTCATGTAGTTATCCAAATTACGATAGGTTAAAAAACATAAAGAGATAAGTACAACCAGGGTTACTGTAAAAATAATTCGGATTCTGGTCAGGTTCATAAGTTGATTTCTTAAAAATTAGTATGGACAATTAATGTTCCAGCTTTTGCAAGTGCGTAGGCCAAAACTACTGTGGCACTTACTCTACACAATAGACAGCTAACACCCGTAATTTCCACAAAAGGCAAGTTAGCATTTCTTCATTGGGCAAATTAACCTGTTTTTCAGCTTGGTATAGTTTTGTCATTGATAGAGGAAATTAAACTTACTAATTATGAAAACTTTAAAAACATCAGCAGTAATACTCTTTCTCTTCAGTTCTATACTTATTGCACAATCAGCGCAAGCTCAAGATGGCAGAAGAATGGGGATAAAAGGTGGTTTAAATGCAACCAATATCTACCAAAATGACATAAATGATGAAAATGCACGATTTGGGTTTAACCTTGGATTGTATGGTCAAATCTTATCAAGCGAAGTATTTGCGATTCAACCCGAATTACTTTATTCCACTAAAGGAGCCAAGTGGGACTATGCAGGAGCAGGGCTTAATCAAAGTATCGATTTAAATATCAATTACCTTGATCTTCCGGTATTGGCAGTTTTTAAACTTGGCGAGACAGCCGAAATTCATGCCGGCCCATATGTAGGGTATCTTTTATCTGCCAAGGTAAAGTATGATGGTGACCTTGCTAATGGTACGGATGATATCAATCGTGATGATTTAAATACAATTGATTATGGTCTTGCAGGTGGGCTTGGTCTTAACTTCGGAGCAATGCAAGTAGGAGCCCGATATAACTATGGATTAGCAAAGATTGCAAGTAGCAATGCAGCAAAAGATGTTCTTGGAGATTCCAAGAATTCAAATGCACAACTTTATGTAGCCTTTAATCTTGGCGGTAATAAATAGAATCAAAAGAAACCTAGTAAAAAAGGGATCGAATGATCCCTTTTTTTATGCCTGAATTTTATAGAGTTTCAGTTTATTATAAAGAGTCTTTCTATCAATATTTAATACAGCTGCAGCCTTTGACTTATTGTTGTTTACTTTCTCCAAGGCATCCAATATTGCTTGACGCTCTGCATTACCCGCCACTGATTTAAGCATGTTATCATCATTCACATAAGCAGCATCACTATCAGCACTCGGCTGGGTTATCTCGTCTGGTAGACTTTCAGCCTCAACCATTTTACCCGTTGTTAGCAAGACAGAACGCTTCACCACGTTATTCAACTCGCGCAGATTGCCATACCATTCATAATTCAAAAAGTAATCAATCACTTCTTGCGAAAAGCCTTCAACCTCCTTATTGAGTGAAACATTTGAATTATTAAGAAAATGATTGGCAAATGTTAAAATGTCTTCCTTGCGCTCCCGCAAAGGGAGTAATGAAATCTTAAATTCATTCAAACGATGATATAAGTCTTCACGAAAGCGACCTTCTTTTAGTGCTTTGCCTAAATCTTCATTGGTAGCTACCAGAATGCGTACATCAATAGCTGTATCTTTGTTGGCGCCAATCCGCTTAATCTTTCTTTCCTGAATTACACGCAACAATTTAATCTGGTTTTCATAGCTCAGGTTTCCTATTTCGTCCAGAAAGATTGTGCCTCCATTGGCTATTTCAAAACTACCCGGCTTATCATTAACAGCTCCTGTAAATGATCCTTTTACATGACCAAACAATTCGCTGCCCGCTAGTTCCTTTGGCAATGCACCACAATCAATTGCAATAAAAGGTTTATCTGCTCTGCCGCTAAGTTTATGAATTGATTGAGCAACGAACTCCTTACCGGTTCCTGTTTCACCATGAATAATTACCGACATATCTGCCGGAGCTATTAGCTCAATGTGTTTTTGAACAGTTACAGATTGTGGGCTTGTTCCTTTAATAAATCTATCTGTAGTATGATTGGATCTAGTGGTTTTTGGTTCGGCCTCGTTTTTTTCAACTTGTCCGGATCGCTGCTTATTTTTTTGAATTGTCTCTTTTACGGTAACAAGTAATTCATCCGGATACAGTGGTTTTGTAACATAATCACTTGCCCCATATTTAAAAGTTTCTACTGCGGTGCGTACATCGCTGTAACCAGTGATGATAACAACTGCCGCCTTAGGATTGATTACCTTAATTTTTCGAAGAGCCTCTACTCCAGTAATATCAGGAAGGCGATAGTCACATAGAATTAAATCAAATTCCCGGTCGCGCAGCATTTTAATTCCTTCTTCACCAGTGTGAGCTACCTCAACTGTGTAATCCTTCTTGGTAAGAAATGTTGAAAGCACCTTGCACAGGTCTTTATCGTCATCGATAATAAGAATTAATTCAGGCATAAATAGAATTGAATTAGGTTTTACTTTTGTAGAATTGATTGAACAACGTGCTCAATCGTTTTTTTTGTAAATGGTTTTGCAATAAAAAAATCAGCTCCCTGATCTAGCGCCTTTTTCCGTTCCACATCATAGGCACTTACTACAATAACATTCAAATCTTTTTTTGTATCGTTAACCAATGAAAGGACTTCAAAGCCGCTCCCATCCGTAAGATTCAAATCCAGGAACATCAAATCATAGCGATTGTCCTGAATCTTTAGTTTAGCATCCTTTATGGTATTTACATACTCATTTGAAATTCCAAGACTCTTTAGTTGAAGGGATAGCAATCTGCACAAATCCAACTCATCTTCAACAATCAACGCATTTGTCATCTCTTAAATTTTGTATTTACTTGATTGAGCTACTTTTTCTACCAGTTGTTGCATAAGGATCCCCTTGCTCAACTTTAAAAAAAAGTTTAAACAACGCCACCAGTGAAATCATACCCACTAAATAAACCAAAATAAAGGATATTACGAATGAGACTATAAATTGAAAAGCTTCCATAGAATGTCTGTTTGGGGAAAATAACTTGAAAACCATGCCAATCCAACCGGCTTAATAGATGCCTCTTCAAGCCCAAAACTGGGGCGTTAATACCCCGGTTATCAGGCTATTATTCCACAGACCGGCCTGCTTTAATGCCCATTAGGGGATAGAATGCACTGGCATAGCGTTTTCATTAGCATACAAAACCAACTCACAATTTTTATGAATAACTTACTTTATTTAATCGCAGTAGTACTTATCATCGGCTGGCTGTTAGGAGTTTTTGTCTACAGTTTAACCGGTATCATTCACGTACTTCTTGTAATTGCAGTAGTTTCAATTTTATTGCAGCTCATTCGCGGTAGAAGATAATATTTTAAGGAGCCTTATGTACATAACTTTCTTAAAAAGGTTCCTCATTATAATAGGGGTGATTTTGGTAGCAATTTTTATTGCTACCAAAATTTTAAACAAACAGATTCAAGATAAGTTAGAAGCAGCAGGAATAAAGTCTGAGAATTTATCGCTCAACCTTTTTAATCGCTCTGCTTCACTTCAAAATATCATTTATCAAAAGGATAATGATTCAATTCACATTGAACGGTTATCCGTATCATCTTTTAGAGTTCTGAAATTTTTTACCCGTAATAAGGTAGAAGTTGGGGAAGTCTTGATTACTAATGCTTCGGTGATCAGAACCATTCTTTCTGACACAATTCAAGAAAGTAAATCATCCAACTCAGCCTTAGAAGAAATAATAATCCATACGCTCACAATATCGCAGCTTAACCTTGTAGTATCGGGCAAAAGCCATTTAGAGACAACGGCCGATATTGAGTTAACCGATTTTAAGCTTACACGTGAATTGTTGCCCTCATTAAAAAGCTTTAACGCTTTGATTGAAGATTTCACCTACACTCCCAAGGATAGTTTGCATACAATTCAGGTGCGATCATTATCTCTCAATTCTTCAACCGATAGCTTGAGAGTAGATTCGTTAAAAGTAACACCCAATTATTCGAAGGCTGCTTTTGGAAAAAAGGCTGGATTTCAAACGGATCGATTAGAAATAACGATTCCTTCAATTCTCATTTCAGGTTTCTCGGGTAGTTCATTAAAAGATTCGCTACTCTCGATTTCACGTATAGAAATTCCCTCATCCGGAGTTTCTTCCTTTAGAGATAAGCGACAACCTTTCAATGAAAATCAACGAAGGGATTTACCAGCAGATCTCTTAAGAAAATTACCAATAGATTTGGTCATTGATTCCATTCTTATCAAAAACTCCAAGATTGTTTATGAAGAACAACCTGAGACATCAGAAAAAACATTTGAAATAATTTTTGCCGATCTTCAAGCCAGTATGAGTGGGATCAACACTTCTGCAACGAATGATAGAAAATATGCTACCCTTGTTGCCAGTTCTAAATTTATGAACGATGGCTTAATTGATGCAAAATTTGAAATTCCATTGATTACTAAAGTGCCACACACGGCTATCGGTTCTGTAACCAATCTATCATTATCATCCCTGAATTCCATTCTAACAAACATCGGGCGAATAACAATTGAAAAGGGAACATTACAACAGTTACAGTTTTCATTTTATTATGACACCTATACGGCAAAGGGAGATGTGGAGATGAAGTATAAAGACTTTAAATTGAAAGTATTAGACTCGTCCAATAAAAAAGACGAAACTTTAAGTTCACTCATTAATTTAGTTATCAATAATGACAAAGTTCAAACCAAGCATGGATTAATTGATATTGAGCGCGATCGCAAGCGTTTTGTCTTTAACTTGTGGTGGAAGTCGCTTTCCAATGGCATTAAGAATTCCATAAATCCTTTGAAAAGTGATAAGAGAAAATAATTCCTCTATTCTAAGTGCTTACCTAGCCAACACTTCTCCAATGTCCTTTCACATATTTCCAACCGGATCGGGTGTTTACCCAATGCCCGTCTACCCAAACCATTGATTTTTTGTTTGGCTTTACCCAATACCCAGGTTTTGTTGTGTAGGTGCGAGTTCGTCTATTCCATTTCCACGAATCGCTTATCCAAACATAAGCAGGCCCCGGTGAATCTGGTATCACCACTACGTTTGGCCTTGTTGGTTTATCTACAACAATCGCTGTACAGTTAGAGAGAAAAAATGCAACAGCTATAAATGATAAGATTTTCATTTGATTTAAAACTCATAGGTAGACTCTTCAATCATAGCCCCCTGCAATTCTCGCTCTATTGTATAGGGCAAAATACTTATGCCAATTTTTTCAAATAAAATCTGAATTTGTGTCAGAATTAAAATAACAATACGGAGTGTTTCGACTTCTGATATAAATAATCGTGTACCCAATCGTTGATCTTCAGCAATCAGTAATTCTACTAATTCATCCAAATGTTTAATCCGAATTTCTTCATGTTGTTGATTGTGCCCCACAAGCCATTGAACAAAGGAGGGTGTGTCACTAAACTGCTGAAACGAGAATGAACCCCTTAGCTTGATAAGAATTATCCGAACAATGGAAATCATTTTCCATGTCGGTGTTCCATTCAGCTTCTTTCTTAAATTTCGAAAGAACATAATACCATGTTCGTTCGATAGTTTCTGGCTTGGCAATGAATTCATACCCCTTGGTTTATTTTCTTCAGCAGAAATTTTAATGCCATTTCAAAACCCGGGAAATTATACCCTAAGCACACTTTTCTGTATTTGATAGAGAAAATCTTTCCACACGAATTCCTCACGGTGAAAAATCTTCCACATTTTAGAAACCTAAAATGAGGCTAAATGGCAGCTTTTATGGGGTTTGCTACTTGGTATGATTGTTACTTCTTAAGTAATGTGTCCAGAACAATAAACGAGTCGGTCATGAAAACAAAAACAAAGAGAACACAACGGAGTGGCAAATTTTCAACCCATCGTGGAGTATATGAATATAGCACTCAATCGTTCCTTGATGAATTAGAGCAGGAAGAGGATTGGAAGAAACTTTACAAGGAAAAAGACTCCAGAAAGAATTAAATCTTTTTTCTAAAAAATAACAATTATGAAAACAAAACAGATAATTAGTCAGCCCTTAAAAAGCTGAAAGGGTTAAGATTAATGAGAATATGAATTGATTTTAGTTGAAAAAATCTGCAAGAAAGTAGAGTTTTATATCGAAAACCTTGCAGATTTTTATGCTCTCTACAAAAGCCTCTCC